>NZ_JBVUAC010000043.1:0-582 GCF_055791005.1 Leucobacter holotrichiae | reverse complement strand
GATACCGTTCTCGAGCTCAGCGCCTGACCCCATCACCACGAAGGACCAACCGTTACACCACCACCCGGGACTTGACCGGACTGAGGGCACTGTTCTCGCAGGAAGACGCCGTCGAGCGATGGCTGCGCACCGAGGTGGTTGCTGCCTACGACGAGTTGCGCGCCGACTCCTCCAGGGCGATCAGCGCCGAGGATATGCGCGCCCACCTCGCCGCGCTGCATAAGCAACACACCTCGGAAAGCGCCGCGTGACAAGAGCCATCGTCTACTCGGCCCGAGCCCAACAGCAGCTCTCCGACCTCTACCTCTGGATCGCTGAGCAGTCCGGGTTCCCTGATCGCGCCGAAGGGTACATCTCCGCGATCTTCGACTACTGCGACGAACTTGCAGACTTCTCGTTTCGCGGCATCGCCAGGGACGACGTGAGGCCCGGCTTGCGCACGATCGGGTTTCGTCGCCGCGTGGTTATCGCGTTCGCTGTGCGAGAGAGCGCGGTCGAGATACTCGGGTCTGCTGCACGTATAGGTGACAGTTCCTAGTCACGCCGCCAGTGCGACGGTCGTGTTCATGATGGTCTCGAACT
>NZ_JBVUAC010000042.1:0-764 GCF_055791005.1 Leucobacter holotrichiae | reverse complement strand
CATCACTGAACTTGATCGGCATAACTGCCATCCTTCCAGCACAGCTTCCCAGCTATGCGGTCTTGGACTCAACCAAAGCTTCAGCAGACCCCCTAAGGACAGCAAGAACCCCTGCCACTCACTTTGAGCAGTAGGGGTTCTTGGTCAGCAGAGTTAACCCCTACAGGTACGGTTGCGTGATGAGTTCGAGATAGTGGCCGGACGGGTCGAGCAGATAGACGCCTCGCCCACCGTGCTCATGGTTGATCTCTCCGGGCTTCGTGCGCTGCGGGTCGGCCCAGTGGTCCCAGCCCCGTTCCTTGATCTTCGCGTAGGCGCGGGCGAAGTGCTCGTCGTCCACGAGATAGGCGTAATGCTGTGGCGGGAACTCGAACGGCAGCGGTCCGGCGAACTGGAGCATCACCCCGCTGCCGATCTGGATGTTCGTGAACGCGCCCCACGACTCAGCGGGTGTTGCTTCCAGCATGTCGATGTAGAACTCGGCCATGGTCGGCGGGTCAAGCGAAGCGATGATGGTGTGGTTGAAGTGTGCAGTCATGGATTCTCCTTGTCTTCGTTGATGTGATTCTGGGATCGCATCAACGCAAGGAGGCGCACGGATCAGGAAACGACCAGATGGCCTTCCCGGGTACGGCCGCCGTGGGCCTGGCTGGTCTTCATCGGTTCCATCCTACCAGGAAGAGCCGGGGGCCTTGACCCTTGATCGTGGACACGGTGTTACAGGTGGTTATGCCGCCATGGGTAGCGTAGCGGAGGTGTTGGCC
>NZ_JBVUAC010000041.1:0-777 GCF_055791005.1 Leucobacter holotrichiae | reverse complement strand
TTCAAGCAGGTGCAGACGATCCTCCAGCAGAACCACGTCGTCGGCGACAAGCCACAGAAGTACGACCACTACCTCAAAGGCTCGATCTACTGCGCCTGCGGGAAACGGCTCATGTTCGAGCGGCCCCGCAACCACCAGGGCGTCGCCTACGACTACTTCACCTGCACCGGCCGCCGGTTCAAACGCAACGATCGTCAGCGCACCGCTATGCTCGCGCACCGCGTCGAGCAGACCATCGAGGACGGCTACCGGTCCCTGTCGGTCAGTACCGACGAGGCCGCGCAGATCCAGGACGTGCTCGAGCAGGTGTTCGACACCCTCGCCGAGTCCACCAGCGACGAGCAGAAGCTGCTGGCCGGGCAGAAGACCAAACTCGAAGCCGAACAGGTCAAGCTCCTCCAAGCCCACTACGCCGATGCGATCCCCATCGACCTGCTCAAGACAGAGCAAGACCGCATCCGCGCCAGCCTTCAAGCGATCACCGGTCGGCTCGACACGTTGGAGACGACCTACGACAAGGCCAAGGTTGGGCTCGACGCGATCCTCGGGCTCCTCACCGACATCGGCGACGTCTACGTCAAAGCCGAACCCGTGGAACGACGGATGCTCAACCGGGCACTGTTCGACCGCATCACCATCGATGACGAGGACGACGCCACCCTCCAACCGACCGAAGCGATCCAGACGATCCTCGACGCCAGTCCCAGGCACACAACGAAAGAACCTTGCCCCGCGATCATGTGGGGCAAGGCTCGAACGTTCAACTTTACGTGGATC
>NZ_JBVUAC010000040.1:0-833 GCF_055791005.1 Leucobacter holotrichiae | reverse complement strand
GCGAGCTCTACCACCTGGTCAAAGTCAACCCGAGAACCGGTGAGATCGTGAGTTGACAAATATAGGAGCATCAACGCCCTCGCGGAGGCGGTCAACGGGCTCTACAAGACCGAACTGATCCGACAGCAGGGCCCCTGGCGGACGGTCGAGCAGGTCGAACTCGCGACCCTCGAATACGTGTGGTGGTGGAACCATGAGCGCCTTCACGGGGAGCTCGATATGCGTACCCCGATCGAGGTCGAGCAGGCCTACTATGCTGAGGCCGAGGAACTTCTGTCACCGACAGGTTGACAGGAAAACCGGTCGGAACTCAAACCAGGCCAATTCATGCACGGCATCATGGCCTCCATCGCCGAGTTCTACTCCCTGAACCTCGCCCAGGAGGTCACCAAGGGGCTCGTGCAGAAAGCGTCCATCGGCGGCACCCCGCACAAGGCGCCCATCGGCTACCTCAACATCCGCACCGTCGACGCGGGCGGGCACGAAGTACGCGAGGTGCGCATCGACCCCGACCGGGCCGAGCTAATCCGGTTCGCGTTCACCGCCTACGCCACCGGCGACTGGTCGCTATCGAAGCTGGCCCGCGAGCTGGAGACCCGCGGCCTCACCACCCGGCCCACGCCGTCGTTCCCCGCGAAGCCGGTCACCACGACCGCGCTGCACAAGATCCTCACCAACCCCTACTACCAGGGAATCGTCACCTTCCGCGAGGTCACCTACCCCGGCACGCACGATCCGCTCGTGACGCCCGAGACGTTCAAGCAGGTGCAGACGATCCTCCAGCAGAACCACGTCGTCGGCGACAAGCCACAGAAGTACGACCACTACCTCAA
>NZ_JBVUAC010000039.1:0-980 GCF_055791005.1 Leucobacter holotrichiae | reverse complement strand
GCGTTGATGCTCCTATATTTGTCAACTCACGATCTCACCGGTTCTCGGGTTGACTTTGACCAGGTGGTAGAGCTCGCGGATGACATAGCGTTTCAAGCATCGGATGATGTCTCGTTTGCTTTTCCCTTCGGCGGTTCTGCGGGCGACATAGTCGATCGTGGGTTGGTGAAATCTCATCCGCACGATCACGGTCCGGTAGATCGCGGCGTTGAGTTGCCGGTGCCCACCATGATTGATGCGGTGCTTCCCACTCGTTATTCCAGAGCCAGCGGGTATCGGGCTAATGCCAGCGAGTTTCGCGAACGCCGCCTCGGACTTGATGCGCTCGGGGTTGTCTCCTGCCACGATGAGGATTTCTGCGGCAGTGTCCACGCCAATGCCGAACTCGTCGAGCAGATGGGGCGCACGCTGGAGGACGAGTTCCTCGATCATGCTCGTAAGTTCCTTGCTTTCCTCGTCGAGCAGGAGCCAGCGCTTCGCAAGCGACCGCAAGGCATGCCGGTTCGCGTCCTCTGGAGATTCGAGACCGCGCGGTCGGAATGCCGCACAGTAACGCGCGAGCGTACGCTGTGTCTTCCGGGCGGTCTCGATGCGGAGTTGTTCTGGTGCGTGCACGAGCATGGCTTTGAGTGTCACCATCGTCGCAGCTTTCTGCTTCACTGCGGTGTCATGGGCGACTTTCAGTTGCCGAATCATCTCGACCGCACCATCCATCGTCTTCGGGGTTGCGGTCGCGAAGCCTGCAAGCACCGCTCTCGCGGCGTTCTCCGCGTCAAGGGTGTCTGACTTGCCGTTGAGTCGGCGCAGCCGCCTGTCAGGGCGGGAGACCTCGACGACCTTATGGCCTTGCCTTCGTAGGAACGAGGTGAGGCCTGCCCCGTAGGAGCCAGTCCCCTCAATCCCGAAGGAGATGACCTTCCCGAAGCTCTCAGCCCAGGCGAGGAGCTGCTTGAACCCAGCGGTATCGGTCGCGATCGTAA
>NZ_JBVUAC010000038.1:0-1000 GCF_055791005.1 Leucobacter holotrichiae | reverse complement strand
CGGCGGTTGAGGACGTTCTTCTGCAGCAGGCTGAAGAACGATTCCATCGCCGCGTTATCGCCAGCAGCACCAACCCGGCCCATCGACCCGACCATGCCGTGCTGGTCAAGAGCACGGCGGAGCTTCCGACTGCGAAATTGCGACCCACGGTCTGTGTGCAGGACGCACCCTGCGACGCTTCCGCGCCGCATCACCGCATTGCGCAGGGCGCTGACCGCCAGCGATGACTTCATTCGCGAGTCGATCGAGTACCCCACGATCCGGTTCGAGAACACGTCCTTCACCGCGCACACGTAAAGCTTGCCTTCACTCGTCCAATGCTCCGTGATGTCCGAGAGCCACAGCTCGTCCGGCTTCGTCGCGGTGAACTCGCGCCTCACGAGATCGTCATGGACCGGCGGGCCAGGCCGCTGCCCTTTGCCTCTCGCTTTCTTCTTCCCAAACGCGCTCCACCAGCCGTTGTCACGGCAGATGCGCCACGCGGTCCGGTCGCACATTGGTTCGCCTGCTTGTCGGGCTTCGTCGGCGAGGAAGCGGTGCCCGAACTCGGGATCTTCCATGTGCGCAGCATGGATGGCATTGGCGCGATATGCCTGCACAATCTCACGATCGGTCGCTGTTACGGAGCCAGCGATAGTAGGGCTGGCGTGAGAGCTTCAATACCCGGCACGATACCGCGACAGGGATCCCGTCAGCGGCGAGCTCTCTCACGAGCGGGTAGAGCCTTTTCCCGGCAAATGCGCCTGCGAGAGATATGCGGCCGCACGGCGCAACACCTCGACTTCTTGCTCAAGGAGCTTGTTGCGACGCCGGAGTTCTCGGAGCTCGTCGCTCTCGGACCGGGTGACGCCAGGCTTCTCGCCTTGCTCAACACGGGCTTGTCTGAGCCATTTGTCGAGCGTGCCGACGTGGATACCAAAATCCTTCGCAATCTGCGCGATCGTAACGCCGGGTTCACGGTTCATGGCGACGCGCACGACGTCATCACGGAACTCCTGCG
>NZ_JBVUAC010000037.1:0-1003 GCF_055791005.1 Leucobacter holotrichiae | reverse complement strand
CCGAGACCGCGCTGATCACCGTCGTCGCCGACTGTTACCTTGCCGGCGTGTCCACACGCCGGATGGACAAGCTCGTCAAGACCCTCGGCATCCATTCCCTGTCGAAGTCGCAGGTGTCCCGGATGGCGGCGGAGCTCGATGCACACGTCGAGCAGTTCCGACACCGACCGCTCGACGACGCCGGTCCGTTTACCTTCGTTGCTGCCGACGCTCTCACCATGAAAGTTCGCGAGGGCGGCCGCGTCATAGGCGCAGTGGTGCTCGTCGCGACCGGTGTCAATGCCGACGGGCGTCGCGAGGTGCTCGGCCTGCGCGTGGCCACCAGCGAGACAGGAGCAGCCTGGAACTCGTTCTTCGCCGACCTCGTCGCCCGCGGTCTCGGAGGCGTCCGCCTCGTCACCAGCGACGCCCACCAAGGACTCGTCGAAGCAATCGCAGCGAACCTGCCCGGTGCTGTTTGGCAGCGCTGTCGCACGCACTACGCAGCGAACCTGATGAGTGTGACACCGAAGGCCATGTGGCCGGCGGTGAAAGCGATGCTGCACTCCGTCTACGACCAGCCCGACGCCGACGCGGTCCACGCTCAGTTCGACCGGCTCCTGGACTACGTCGACGGGAAACTGCCCGACGCTCACGAGCACCTCGACGCGGCCCGCGCCGATATTCTCGCCTTCGCGCAGTTCCCGGAAGGCCTGTGGCAGCAGATCTGGTCCAACAACCCGAATGAGCGTCTCAACCGGGAAATCCGCCGCCGCACTGACTCCGTCGGGATCTTCCCGAACCGGGACGCGATTATCCGCCTCGTCGGCGCGGTCCTCGCCGAGCAAACCGACGAATGGGCCGAAGGACGCCGCTACCTCGGCCTCGACATCCTCGCGAAGAGCCGCCTCACCCTCGTCACAGACAACGACGTCGAGGGGGTGATCGATACCGTTCTCGAGCTCAGCGCCTGACCCCATCACCACGAAGGACCAACCGTTACACCACCACCCGGGACTTGACC
>NZ_JBVUAC010000036.1:0-1085 GCF_055791005.1 Leucobacter holotrichiae | reverse complement strand
GGTCAAGTCCCCGGTAGTGGTGTAGCCCGATCCTTCGGGGTGTTGGGTTAGGCGCTGAGTTCGAGAACGGTGTCGGTGGCCTCCTCTTTCCCGCTGTCGGGGACGAGGGTGAGGCGACTCTTGGCGAGGATGTCGAGGCCGAGGTAGCGGCGTCCTTCGGCCCATTCGTCGGTTTGCTCGGCGAGGACGGCGCCGACGAGGCGGATGATCGCGTCGCGGTTGGGGAAGATGCCGACGGAGTCGGTGCGGCGGATCTCGCGGTTGAGGCGTTCGTTCGGGTTGTTGGACCAGATCTGTGCCCAGAGCCCATCAGGGAACCCGGTGAACGCGAGGATGTCCGCGCGAGCTCCGTCGAGGTGCTCGAACGCGGCAGGGAGCTTGTCCTCGACGTAGTCCAACAGCCGGTCGAATTGGGCATTGACCGCGTCGGCATCGGGTTGGTCGTAGACGGAGTGCAGCATCGCTTTGACTGCCGGCCACATGCTCTTCGGTGTGACGCTCATGAGGTTTGCGGCGTAATGGGTTCTGCAGCGTTGCCAGACCGCGCCGGGAAGGTGCGCGGCGATCGCTTCGACCAGGCCTTGGTGGGCGTCGCTGGTGACGAGGCGAACCCCGGACAGGCCGCGGGCGACGAGGTCGGCGAAGAAGCTGGACCAGGCAGCTCCTGTCTCGCTCGTTGCGACGCGGACGCCGAGAACCTCACGATGCCCGTCGGCGTTGACACCGGTCGCGACGAGGACGACCGCGTTGATCACCCTGCCGCCTTCACGGACCTTCATCGTGAGCGCGTCCGCGGCGACGAACGTGAACGGGCCCGCATCCGCGAGGGGCCGGTGGCGGAACTGGTCCACGTGCTCGTCGAGGTCCGCGGCCATTCTCGAGACCTGCGACTTCGAAAGTGAGTGGATCCCGAGTGTCTTGACGAGCTTGTCCATTCGGCGAGTGGAGACTCCGGCGAGGTAGCAGTCCGCGATCACGGTGATCATCGCGGCCTCAGACCGTTTGCGGCGCTCCATCAACCATTCCGGGAAATACGTCCCTTGCCGCAGTTTCGGGACAGCGACATCGATCGTCCCGACCCGGGT
>NZ_JBVUAC010000035.1:0-1176 GCF_055791005.1 Leucobacter holotrichiae | reverse complement strand
GGCTGTGTCCGGATAGGACGGTGCCTTTGGGGAAGTACTGCCGGAGGAGTCCGTTCGTGTTCTCGTTCGTGCCGCGCTGCCAGGGCGAGTGCGGGTCGCAGAAGAATACCCCGTCCCGGAGATCGAGCTCGCGGGCCAGCCGGACGTGATCGGCCAGTTCTTTGCCTTGATCCCACGTCACCGATAAACGGAGATGATCCGGCAGGCGTCCCATCTGCCGGATCATCGTGTTCGCGACGGTGACGGCGTCACGGCGTTCGGGGAGATGGAGCAAGATCACGAACCGGGTCGATCGCTCCACGAGCGTGCCGATCTGACTGGCCCCGTTCTTGCCCAGGATCAGGTCTCCTTCCCAGTGCCCGGCAACGGCCCGATCGGCGACCTCAGCGGGACGTTCGGAGATCATGACCATCCCGGGGATCTTGCCGGCCCCGTGACCGGTCTTGTGCCGGCGGGCGCGTTCCCGGGGCACGCGCCCTGCTCTCCCGCTGCGCAGGCACGCTGCGAGCTCTTTCCGGAGCTCGCCTTTGCCCTGCACGTAGATCGAGCGGTAGATCGCTTCATGCGAGATCCGCATCGACGGGTCGTCGGGAAAGTCCATACGCAATCGTCGCATGATCTGGACCGGGGAATGCCCGAGTCTCAACCGTGCCGTCACCACGAACGCGAGCCGCGGATTCCGCTGCAGCTTCCCCGCTTTCGGACGGGACAGGCGCTGCTCGGCCCGCCGCTGCGCATACGACGGCGAGTACCACTGGGTCGACCGCGGCGGACGGGTGCGCCGCTTCGCGCGATACATCGGCCCAGCGCCACGGTTGCGCCGCAACTCGTTCCACACCGTCGACGGAGACCGACCCAGATCTCTCGCGATCTGCCGGATCGAATCCCCGCGAGAGACCCCCGCGAGAATGCGTTCGCGTTCCTCGAGAGACAGATACCGGGGATGAATGTCAGCGGACCGTTTCGGCGTCATCCCACCAGCATGCTCGAACACCCGTTCCCCGTGAGACGCATGGAACCCAGCATGCCCGGCCGCATCTCTCGTGGAATCACCCGCCCGGACCCTCTCCCAGAACACAACTTCCTGAGCCCGGAACGTTTTCCGTGTACGCCGCTGACTCCCCATACCCCTGCTCCTCACAATTCAGGGTGTTCACACGACCCCCTGAACCCGCC
>NZ_JBVUAC010000034.1:0-1259 GCF_055791005.1 Leucobacter holotrichiae | reverse complement strand
GGGTCTGCTGAAGCTTTGGTTGAGTCCGGGGTTTATGCCGCCAACCCGACGGCATCCATCATTATGGCCTCGAACTCGACCGGGGTCAGTTTCCCGAGCCGACGCTGGCGGCGTTTGCGGTGATACTTCCCCTCGATCCATGACACGATCGCGAGGCGAAGTTCTTGCCGAGTCCGCCAGTACTGCCGGTCGAGCACGCTCTTCTGCAACAGCGAGAAGAACGACTCCATTGCCGCGTTATCGCCACACGCCCCGACCCGGCCCATCGAACCCCGCAACCCATACTGCTTGAGTGCCCGTTGAAATCGCCGGGAACGAAATTGGCCTCCGCGGTCTGAATGGACGATCACCCCAGCCGGGTATCCACGCTGTGTCACCGCGTTCTCCAACGCCCGAACCGCGAGCGAGGCTTTCATCCGCTTATCGATCGCGTACCCCACGATCCGATTCGAACACACATCCTGGAACGCGCAGAGATACAGCCTCCCTTCACCGGTATGGTGCTCGGTGATATCGACGAGCCATTTCTCGTCCACACGCTCCGCGGTGAACTCGCGCTGCACGAGATCGTCTCCCACGGGAGGACCAGCCTTCCGATAGCGGCGTCTACGCGTGGTGATCACGGACTGCAGGCCAGCGATCTCGCACAACCGCCAGACTCGCCGCTCGCTGATCTCGTAACCGAGATCATGTAGATCATCAGCAAGCACCCGGTACCCGCCCTCGGGATCCGCGTCATGGAGTTCACGGAGCACACCGATAAAGTGCTCCTCCTCGATCTCACGTGGCGACTTCGGCGACTGCAGCCACCGGTAGTAGGCCTGCTCACTGAAGCCAAGCACCCGGCACGTCACCGCGACCGGCACCCGAACCCGGGCACCTGGCGCGGCCATTTCTTGGACGAGCGGGTAGATCATTTTGGGGGCGTGACGTGCACCTGCGAGAGATACGCGGCCGCACGACGGAGCACCTCGTTCTCCATCTCGAGCTCCCTGATCCGTTTCAACGCAGCACTCATCTCGCGCCGCTCATCAGGGTCCGTCGACGGAGTCATCCCGTGAGATTGGAACCTCGCATCACGCACCCAGGCCTGGAGCGCGGACTTCGAGATCCCAAGATCGCGGACGACCTGTCGTTGCGAGATTCCCGACTCCACAAGCGCGACCGCGTCGCGTTTGAACTCATCACTGAACTTGATCGGCATAACTGCCATCCTTCCAGCACAGCTTCCCAGCTATGCGGTCTTGGACTCAACCAAA
>NZ_JBVUAC010000033.1:0-1297 GCF_055791005.1 Leucobacter holotrichiae | reverse complement strand
GGGTCTGCTGCACGTATAGGTGACAGTTCCTAGTCACGCCGCCAGTGCGACGGTCGTGTTCATGATGGTCTCGAACTCGATGGGCGTCAAGCGCCCCAGACGGGCCTGGCGACGTCGGCGGTGGTAGGTTCGCTCGATCCAGGTGACGATCGCTATGCGCAGTTGCTCGCGGGTGGTCCAGGACCGGCGGTCGAGGACGTTCTTCTGCAGAAGCGCGAAGAAACTCTCCATAGCCGCGTTGTCCCCGCTCGAGCCCACTCTTCCCATGCTCCCAACCATGCGGTGACGGTTCAGCGCGCGCAGGAACTTCCTGCTTCGGAATTGAGATCCCCTGTCGCTATGGACGATGCAACCGGCGACATCGCCGCGCATCAAGGCGGCGTTCTCGAGCGCCTGCACGGCCAAGCGAGACTTCATCCTGGAATCGATCGAATACCCCACGATCCGACCGGAGAACACGTCTTTGATCGCGCAGCAGTAGAGCTTGCCTTCGACGGTTTTGTGCTCCGTGATGTCCACGAGCCACAGCTCGTTCGGTGCGTCGGCCGCGAACACATGCCGGGTCCTGCCGTCCCCGTCAATTACGGCGCACAGATCGTCGTGAACCGGCGGTCCAGGACGGCGTCCCTTGCCGCGCTTGGGCTTGCCGAACGCACTGAACCAGCCGTTCGCGGAGGCGATACGCCACGCGGTCCGGTCCGACATCGCCTCACCGGCGTCACGCGCTTCGTCGGCGAGGAGCCGGTGCCCGAACTCGGGGTCGTCACGGTGAGCGTCGAACAGCGCGTTCGCACGATACGCCTCCACCACCTCGCTATCGGTGATGGGGTTCGTTAACCATCGGTAGTAAGGCTGGCGGGAGAGCTTGAGTACCCGACACGTCACCGTCACAGGGATTCCTGCATCAGCGAGCTCCGTCACGAGCGGGTAGAGCCTTTTCCCGGCAGGTTCGCCTGCGACAGATACGCCGCCGCCCGACGCAGAACCTCGTTCTCCTGCTCCAGAAGACGGTTCCGCTTGCGCAGCTCACGGATCTCGGCCGCCTCAGTCCGCGATTGGCCAGGCTTGGCGCCGTCGTCGATGTCGGCGCGACGCATCCACTTCTGCAACGTCATCGGGTGAACGCCGAAGTCTTTCGCGATCTGCTCGATCGTCACTCCAGGCTCGCGGTTCCTCGCGACGCGCACAACATCGTCACGGAACTCACTCGGGTATGGCTTTGGCACAACAACATCCTTCCAGACCCACCCCTCGGGCAAGCCAGATCAGATGTCACCTATTCGTGCAGCAGACCCGA
>NZ_JBVUAC010000032.1:0-1312 GCF_055791005.1 Leucobacter holotrichiae | reverse complement strand
GGGCCTTGACCCTTGATCGTGGACACGGTGTTACAGGTGGTTATGCCGCCATGGGTAGCGTAGCGGAGGTGTTGGCCTCGTAGACGTTCGGAGCAATGTTGCCAAGCGCGGAGTGCCGCCTTCGAGTGTTGTAGCGGTTCGCCCACCCGAACACGGCCCGGTACGCGGTCGGCGCGTCAGCGAACACCGCCTCGCCGTGGAGGAGTTCGCGTTTGAGCGCAGCGTTGAACGATTCCGCGAGAGCATTGTCGGCGGATGAACCGACCGCGCCCATGGACTGGATCACGCCGAGTTGCTCGCAGAGCTTCCCGTACGCCCTCGATGTGTAGACCGATCCATGGTCTGAGTGGAAGATCGCTCCCCGCAGCGAGCCACGCTCTCCCCAGGCCAGCTTCAGCGCGTCTTCCACGAGCTCGGTGCGCATGTGGTCGGCCATTGCCCACCCGACAAGCTTCCGACTTCCCAGATCGATCACGGTCGCGAGGTAAAGATTCGTGCCGTCAGCAATCGGAAGGTACGTGATGTCGCCCACGTACCGGCAGCCCGGCGCCCCGATCCTGAAGTCTCGGCCGATATGGTCGGGAAACCTGCGCCCGGTTTGGTCCGGGATCGTCGTGCGCACGCGCTTGCGGAGCCGGATCCCGGCAAGCCCGTGCTCGCGCATTACCCGTGCGACACGCTTGTGATTCACGCGCGCGGCATACGGCTGGCCGTCGTTGAGGTCGGCGGTGATCCTCGGCACCCCATAGGCTCGGTCACCACCCTGCGCGGGGTCTTGCAGGGTGCGGATCTTCGCGGCCAGCGCCGCATCCGCTGCAGCACGCTCAGCCCGCCCGCCAGCTGCGGCCACCCAGGCGTAGAACGAGGACCTTCCGATCTCGATCACTTCGCACAACCGCTTCACGCTCCACGCGTCCTTGTGGTCCTCAACGAACTGGAAGCGGTTCACCAGTTCGTCTCCCCGGCGAAATACTTCGCCGCCTGACGGAGGATGTCGCGCTCCTCAGCGAGTTTGCGCGCCTCGGCCCGTGATTTTGCCAGTTCGCTTTCGAGCCTGAGGATCCTTGCCGACTGCGACTCAGGACGCTCAGTGGTTTCAGCCCTGGGGAGTGGATCAGAGCGTTGACCAGTGCCGTATTTCCGCGTCCAGGTCTTCAACGCGCCGCGAGAGATCCCAAGATCGTTCGCGATGCCCTGGAGCGTGGCGCCCGGGGTCGACTCGTACAAGTCGACCGCGCGATGCTTGAAGTCCTCGCTGTAGTTGTTCTTTGCCATCGCTGACATTCTCGCTTTCTCCAGCGCGATGCTGGAT
>NZ_JBVUAC010000031.1:0-2088 GCF_055791005.1 Leucobacter holotrichiae | reverse complement strand
GATACCGTTCTCGAGCTCAGCGCCTGACCCCATCACCACGAAGGACCAACCGTTACACCACCACCCGGGACTTGACCAATTAGTTGCATCCACTGAATGGTTGTTACGTATGGTTGTCTTATGTTGAACATGCCAAAGAGTGCTCATGGGGTTGAGCAGTAGTGCCGAAACGAAGTCCTCGTCGTGCCACGATATCGACAGTCGCGCAGTTGGCACAGGTTTCAACGGCAACTGTGTCTCGGGTGCTTTCCGGAGCGCTTCCAGTCAATGAGTCGACGCGCGAGCGTGTCTTGGATGCCATCGAGAAGCTTAATTACCGCCCGAGCGAACTGACTCGTGCTGTATTCGCGGGGAGATCCAATTCGATCGGGCTGCTGCTCGCGGATATGCGGAATCCCTACTACATTGACCTCGTTGATGGGGTCTTTCAGGTCGCCACACCCGCGGGAGCTTTACCCTACCTCGCATTAGGCAACCGTGACCCAGAGACGGAACAACGGATGCTCGAGCTTATGGATTCGCATCGTGTTCGTGGACTGATCAGCACTATGGGTCCTACCGGCGATCCGATCGTCGCGTCAATGGCCGATGCTGGCACAGAGTGCGTATACATGGCACGGCCGACGGAGGTACATCATCCTCGCGTCCATACAGTGCGACTCAATGACCTGACGGCTGGTCGTCTCGCCTGGCGACACCTTTCCGAACTCGGCCGGACTGACGTGCTCGTTGTCACGCAACCCGAGGATGCGCCTACGCGACGGGACCGCCTGTCTGGCTTTTTCGCCGCCGCCCTAGAAGATGGATACCGTCTCGACGAGAACTCGATATTCCACCTCGATTCGCTACAGAGTCCAAACCTCGAGCTTCAGGAGCACATAAACCGGCGGGTCAGGAACGGTGAGATCACAGCGGTATTTGCGACTACGGGCATCGCGACGGCAATCACCTACGAGGCATTGAGTACAACTGGCCTTTTGATTCCCGGCGAAGTCGCGATGCTCGGATTCGACGAATTTGCCTGGGCAGGATACTTGTCTCCAGCAATTTCGGTGATAGTCCAACCTGCCGTCGAAATGGGACGAGCCGCCGCGCAACTCATTCTTGACGAGCCAGGAGAGAGTGTCCATTTGCGTTTCGAACCGTCCCTGATTCCCCGAGCTTCGACTGTGGGCGCCTGAGTCTGGCGAGCGACCTGGAAGGATACAAAAGCACGCCAGCATCATGACGCGTGCATTGCGTGGTATTATCTACATGTAACTAGTTACATTAGTTATTGGTTGCTTGATGTCAGCTTCGCTTGAAGGAGCAATAGCGTGCCCGAGTTCCCCATCATGATCATCTCGAACGAGAGCGAGGAATCGCACGCCGGCACCACGGCCTTCGACGCCCTCGCCGCGGCGCTGACCCCCCTCGATATCGACGTGGTACGCGTTCCCAGCGCGCACCACGCCACGATCATCTCGATGGCCAGCCGGGTCTCGGCCGTCGTCGTGTCCGTCGCGGCGCCGGATCAGACGGTTGACATTGCCGCGACGGTCGCCAAGGCTACCCGGCTCGTCCACGCGATTAGAGCGCGCAACGAGCAGCTCCCGATCTTCCTGTTCGGGGAACGCCTCACCGCACGCGTGATCCCCTCCGACGTGCTGCAGCACGTTCACGGCTGCATCAACGCCTACGAGGACACGGGTCTGCTGCACGAGTTGGTGACAGCTTGGTCAGGCAGCGAGTGCGACCTGCTCGTTCATGATGGCCTCGTACTCGACCGGCGTCAAACGCCCCAGGCGAGCCTGCCGGCGACGCCGGTGATAGGTCCGCTCGATCCAAACCACGATCGCGAGTCTCAGCTCTTCCCGTGTGGCCCAGGTGCGGCGGTTGAGGACGTTCTTCTGCAGCAGGCTGAAGAACGATTCCATCGCCGCGTTATCGCCAGCAGCACCAACCCGACCATGCCGTGCTGGTCAAGAGCACGGCGGAGCTTGGAACCTACCCCCATTTCTTGGACACGCTAATCCAGCATCGCGCTGGAGAAAGCGAGAATGTCAGCGATGGCAAAGAACAACTACAGCGAGGACTTCAAGCATCGCG
>NZ_JBVUAC010000030.1:0-2720 GCF_055791005.1 Leucobacter holotrichiae | reverse complement strand
GAGTTCGAGGCCATAATGATGGATGCCGTCGGGTTGGCGGCATAAACCCCGGACTCAACCAAAGCTTCAGCAGACCCGAACTGATCGAGCGCGAAGTCGGTATCGACGTAGATCGCGGTGAGAGTGACGTAGTCTTCGGGTTCGGCGCTGAACAACACGTTCGGGCCGATCAGGATCGCATCACCGAAGCTGACCGGCTGGTGCCCGAACTCGCTGAACACTATCGCCGACCCCGACCTGACGAACACGAGCTTGAGACAGTCGTAGACCATCGGCCCGACCGGACGACGGATTGAGCGGGTGCGGGCCAGGACTGGCAGAAACCGTCCGCGGTCAGGGGCCTTTACCATCCGCACCGGTCGGCACTGATCCGCAGAGCGAGCAATGGCTCGACGCTGTCCGCGATCGGCGTGGAGAGCAGAGCCCACGCCGCAGATATCATCTTCTTTGAAGCGCCGCGAATGAGTGTTCTGACCCATCGAGCCGATCAGTCGTCGAGCAGAGGGTTGTACTTCATACTCAGGCTGCGTTCGAGCCCGGCGGCTCCGGCCAGGATGATGAGCGCAAAGTTCGCCCAGCCCGGTAGCGTCAGTGCCGGGACCTCGAACGACGGCAGTCCGACGAGCGGCGTCAGGTTCCCGGCAAGGTTGATCAGCTGGGGAAGCTCGATCCCGAGCACAGCCAGTAGGACGACGAGCGAGACCCAACCGACGACTCGGCTCGCGGTGGGGTGAGCGTGACCGACCCGCGCCCGCCATGCCTCGGCCGTTCCTTCGGCCGGTGGAAGCTGCACTGTGCCGCCAGCTTCGCCCTGTCGCAGGCGAACGTACTTCATGCCGGCCTTAGCGACCGCGGCCTCGATCCGTACGCCACCGCCGAGATGGAACGTGGCACGCCCGCGAGCAGTGTCGACGAGTCGCCCGTTCCGGTAGAGGCGGATACGCTCGTCCAGGTCGAGGTAGTGAGCGTCGACGACGTAGGTCGCCCCGTCGTGCTCGGTCTCGAAACGGCCCCGGACCAGCCCCTCCCCGCGCCGCAGCGGCCGCAGGACCTCGGAGTCATCCGCCATGGCCGCCCTCCGTGTCGTCAGTCGTGCTCTTGCCGAGCCCGCAGGCCAGCGCCGCGTCTAGGACCCGGTGTGCCTCGTCGGCCCCGAGATGGCCGTGCAGGACTTCACTCGCGAGCCCGCCGGCCGTCGCAAGCAATCCATCAGAGATCATCTCCGGGGACGTGATGCCGGCTGCTTCCAGCGCGGAACCGGGTCTGCGTAAGACGAGCGCAACCTGATCGACCAGCAGCATGCGCAGCTCTGCGTGACCCTCCAGCAGTGCCCGCCCCAACGCCGGCTCGGTGAGCGCCAAGGTCTCAAACATGGTGACCACACGGAGATCTCTGAAGTCCTCGGGACTCCGCGGGATCATCGTGCGCAGAATCGCCGCGACCACCTCCGCAGGGCTCGGCTCGACTTTCGCGAGCGTCGCCTCCACACGAGAACGCGCCCTATCCTGCACAGCATCGAAGCAGGCCTGCACCAGCCTGGCGCGGTCGGTGAAGTAGTGCTGGACCCGTCCCGGGGATACATCCGCGGCAGCAGCGACCCGACGGAACGTCAGCGACTCGAGGCCCCCCTGCTCGACCGCGGCGCCCGCTGCATCGATGATCGCTTGCCGGACCACATCGTGATCGCGTCCGCGCCCTCGCGCCACAGCCCATCTCCCTTCCTTCCGCAGTGTAATACAAGTGTATCGAAGTAAGTACGCGGTGTCCATTCCTTCTGGCAGGCGGGCGACGGCGGCAGGCCGACATTGGCGCTCTACGGTCACTTGGCGATTTCAGTGCCGTGGGAGCGACCGGACGCCAGGCGCGGTGTCAGGGTTCGGCCACGGCCGAGCCTTGAACCCCGGTCGCGAAGGGTGCCGGGCATTGGGGGGCGGAGAAAGCTGTCACATAATCTTCTTGACTCCTGGGATCGTGCGCACGACTGCAGCGAGCAGCCAGCAGGCCGGTACTGCCAGGAGGAGCAGGACGCCGAACTTCGCGATCGCCGGAGCTGTGACGTCCCGAAGCATCAGTGCAAGACCGACCAGGATTGCGGGATGAATGACGTAGACGGTGAACGCGTTCGCCGACAGAAACCTCCGGATCGGTCCGGTGTCCGGCGCGAGTCGTCTGAATGTCACCAGCACTACCACGCTGAGCCCGACGCCGAGCGCGGCCGTGAGAACTCCCGCCGCGACCGCAGACACGCGAGGGTCGGGCGACATCATCCCAGGCGCGAGCGCTGAAAGCGTGACTGCGGACAGGGCTGCGGTCATCGCGGCGGCTGAGGTGGGCACGCGTTCCAGCCATCGATGCCGGGACGCGAGCACGCCAGCGGCAAACATCAACGCGTACTGCGGAAGAAAGGACGGCGTCGGCAGACCCACGACCGGCCAATGAGTGCCATCGGGAACAATGAGCCGCCAGGCCGCCCCCGTTGCAGCCATGACGGCCATGAGCGCGAGGAGTTGGACGACGGCAACTCCGGGGCGAAGTTCGGAGGCGGTGTCCCGGCCAGGTGGAGGGGTTCTGCGTGCGGTGCGGTAGATGGCGTAGATCAATGAGAACACCAGCAGCACTTCGAGGAACCAGGCCGGTCCCGCATGGGTCTGCTGCACGAGTTGGTGACAGCTTGGTCAGGCAGCGAGTGCGACCTGCTCGTTCATGATGGCCTCGTACTC
>NZ_JBVUAC010000029.1:0-3361 GCF_055791005.1 Leucobacter holotrichiae | reverse complement strand
GAGTTCGAGGCCATAATGATGGATGCCGTCGGGTTGGCGGCATAAACCCCGGACTCAACCAAAGCTTCAGCAGACCCAACGGTGTTGGTGATGAGGCGGCGCAGAGCGAAGGTATCGGGGTCTTGGGGGTTCGTGGCGCGGTGGACGTGGACGGTCCAGGTCGTGTCGGGAAAGGTCCCGTGGAGGACGGCCCCATGGTCGGTGGTGAGGTCGATCCGCGCAGTCGCCGCAGGGATCGTCGGGGCCGTGCGTGCGACGTCGACGAGGTTCGTGGTGGTGACCAGGGCGAAACCGACCTCGAGCATGGCCGCGATCCACAGGTTGTGCTGTTCACCCGTTTTGGTAACCAGGGCCGGCCATTCCTCGTACTCGAGGGCGAGCATCGCCGCATGCACGGGACGTCCGTGCTCCTCAGTGAAGGAGAGGGCACGCCAGGTGTAGAGGTCGCTCATGTGGGCGGGGATCATGCGTCCGATGCTCCGTTCTGATGCCCGCGCCTCGTGGTCGCATCCTGGGTCCGTGCCCTGTGGATGTGGCTACGGGCATGAGCGATCGCGGGGTCCAGGTCGGTGTAGAGGTGGTTGTGGTGGCGGAGGGATGCGATCACGCCGACTCGGGTTGCGAGTTGCAGGTGTTTGGGTGGAATGCCTTTGATGAGGACGGTGATCCCCCGCCGCTCGAGGGTGTGGACGAGTTCGGTGAGGACTTGCGCGCCGGTCGCGTCGAGGACCTGCAGCCCGGACAGCCGCAGGATCACGACAGTCACATTTTGGATGGTGCCGATGCGAGCGACGATGCGTTCGGCCGCTCCGAAGAACAGTGCCCCATCGAGGCGGAACAGGGCGATGCGATCGTCCCCGGGCTCCGCAGGCGCGGGGAGTTCTTCCCGGTGCACGCCGGCAGAGATCGCAAGGCGACGCAACGTGAAGAACGCGGCGGCGAGGACCCCAATTCCGACGGCGTAGATGAGATCCACGCTCACGGTGATCACCGCGGTGACCACGAACACGAGCGCGTCGGAGCGGGTGGAGCGGAGAATCGTGCGGATCGTGGTGAGGGAGATCATTCGGGTCGCGGTCACCATCAGCACCCCCGACAGCGCAGCCAGCGGGATCGTGGATACGACGGTGCTTGCCGCGTAGACGACGACGAGCAGGATCAGGGAGTGGACAATCGCGGCGACCCGGGTGCGGGCACCGGATCGGATGTTCACTGCGGTGCGGGCGATCGCCCCCGTTGCGGGCATGCCTCCGAACAGTCCGGAACCGAGGGAGGCGAGGCCTTGCCCGACGAGTTCCCGGTCCGCATCGTAGGGGCCGGTGTCGGAGATCGAGGCGGCGACCCGGGCGGACAGCAGCGATTCGATCGCCGCGAGAGCGGCGATCGTGCACGCCGGCCCCACCAGCGCGAGTACCGTTGCGGGGTCTGCGACCGGAAGGAGTGGGGCGGGCAGCGATGCCGGGAGCTCCCCGATCGACGGCACCGGAACCTGGAACACCACAACCAGCACGGTGACGACGATGATCGCGATAATCGAGCCGGGGAGCGCCCGGTGCAGTTTCGGGGCCAGCACCATGATCGCCGCGACCGTACCGGCGATGGCGAGTGACCACCACATTGTGGGCAGATCCACCGTGCCGGCGGCTTCTATGGCGGCGACGGCGGCGTTGCTGCTGGGACCTGCGGGCACGCCGAGAGCGGCCGGGATCTGCTGCAGGAAGATGATGACCGCGATCCCCAACGTGAAGCCCTCGATGACCGGCCACGGGATAAACGTCACCGCGTTCCCCAGGCGCAGCAGGCCCGCGAGGAGCACAATGCCCCCAGCCATCACGCACACCACGGGCAGGACGGTGAGCCCGTGAGCGGCGATCACCGGTCCGAGGACGACGACCATCGCACCCGTCGGGCCGGAGACCTGCACGTTCGATCCACCGAAGACAGCAGCGATGACCCCGGCGATGATCGCCGTCACCAACCCGGACGCGGCACCGGCACCCGAGGACACTCCGAACGCCAACGCGAGGGGCAACGCCACGACCCCGACCGTCACCCCGGCGAGCACATCACGCCGCCACGACCGCGGGACCTCCCGGTAGTCCGCCCGCCGCGGCCACACCCCGGCCAGCCCTCGCGCCATCAGCGGGCCCCCGGACTTCTCATGCCGCGCCGGGACGTGAAATGTCGGGGAGGGACACCGCGGACACCAGCTGCTGCTGCGTCGTGTGCAGCACCTCGGTCAGAAGCGCGCGGGCCGCGCTGAGAAGATCCACGACCTGCGGATGCGCCACCCGGTAGAACACCAGGCTTCCCCGACGTTCGGCAGCAACAAGATGGTGCTTGCGGAGCACGGACAGATGCTGCGACAGATGCGACGCCTCGAGGCCCGTGTCCGCCAGCAGTTCCGACACCGACGTCTCCGGCTGTGAGCACAGCACTTCCAGCACTCGCACCCGGACCGGGTGCGAGAGCCCCTTGAACAGGTTTGCCTTCACCTCATACAACGGACGCTGCGCATCCCACGTGTCTGCCACAACAACACCTCCCGATTGATGAATCCATCATACGATGGATACTCATATCCGCTACTCGCCCCGCTGCACCGATTGGACCTGCGATGAAGACCGCCTTTACCTTCACCCTCACCATGGGTTGCTGCTGTTCGGGATCTGGCTCCTCGGTGCCGCGTTCTCCGCACCGACCGGGCAAGCGTTCGTCTTCATCGGCGGCCTGCTGTGCATCGCACTGGCCTGGATGATCCCGCTGCTTATCCTCCCGTCCCGCGAACGACGCTAACCCCGCCACCCTGCACCGAGAGAACCCGCCCGTGCGCCGCGCCACCTTGACCCGCACCTACGGGCCTGCTGCTCGTTTAGGTGACATTCGATATGGCTAGCTTTTGGCTGGCCTGGAAGGATGATCATCATGCCCGCAAAATATCCTGAGGAGTTCCGAGACGATGTCGTCCGTGTCGCGTTGAACCGTGAACCCGGTGTCACGCTGCCGCAGATTGCGAAGGACTTCGGCATCCATGTCGGCACCCTCGATAAGTGGTTGCGGCAAGCCCGTATCGAAGACGGCGAAAAGCCCGGTATGACCCGTTCAGAGAATGACGAACTTCGAGAACTGCGCCGTCGCAATAGGCTGCTCGAGCAAGAAGTTGAGGTGCTCCGTCGTGCGGCCGCATATCTATCGCAGGCGCACCTACCGGGAAAAGGCTCTACCCGCTCGTGAGAGAGCTCGCCGCCGACGGGGGAACCTACCCCTATTTCTTGGACACGCTGATCCAGCATCGCGCTGGAGAAAGCGAGAATGTCAGCGATGGCAAAGAACAACTACAGCGAGGACTTCAAGCATCGCG
>NZ_JBVUAC010000028.1:0-3424 GCF_055791005.1 Leucobacter holotrichiae | reverse complement strand
GAGTTCGAGGCCATAATGATGGATGCCGTCGGGTTGGCGGCATAAACCCCGGACTCAACCAAAGCTTCAGCAGACCCGGCGACGGTCGCCGGAGGGGGCGCCCGCAGGAGTAGGCGAAGCGCAGGTCCGGATCGAACAGGCAGGACGGATGGATGGGTTGTTCGATCCGGATGGATGCAGCGTACCTGGTCAACTTCCGGAATGCCCATCGGGTGCTGAAGCTGGCCTCGAAGGACCCTCATTTCTCTTCATGGCCTCGCCCATGGTGCCCATCGCGCGCCTGTCTAGAGGTCGCCGGATCCGGACCCTCGCGGGGCAGGATGGCCCAGGCGATGACGGCGACGGCGATGAGCAGCCCGGCGGCGGTCGTCATGGCGGCGGCGTAACCTGCCGTCACGGCCGCCGGGGAGGTGTCAGCGCCGGTCACGACGTGCGCGACGGTGCCGAGCGCGGTCAGCCCGAGGGTGGCGCCGAGCTGTCGCGCGCTGCTGAGCAGGCTCGACGCCGTGCCGATCTCGTGCGAGGCCACGCCGACCGTTCCGGTCGAGACGATCGGCCCGAGGCAGATCCCGAAGCCGACGCTCGCGACGATCGAGGGGCCGAGCACGTCGGCGGCGAAACCGCCGTCGGGCGAGATGAACCCGAACCAGGCGAACCCGGCCGCCGTCATGGCTGCCCCGCCGGCGATCAGAGCCCGCCTGCTGAACGTCTGGTCGATGCTGGCCGCGAGGAGGGATCCGGCGATGATCCCGAGCGCGAAGGGCAGGAACATCACGCCCGTCACGGCAGGGCCATGCCCGAGCACGTCCTGCATGTACAGCGACATGAGGTAGAAGGCCGAGGTGATCGACGCGCCGATCAGCAGGTTGCCCAGGTTCGCGCCGACCACCGACCGATTTCGCAGGAGCCCGAGCCGCAGCAGCGGGTCCGTCGTCGCGCGGTGCTCGACGGCGACGAACCCTGCCAGTAACCCCGCCGCGGCGACAAGGCACAGGAGCGTGTGTGGGGACGCCCAGGACTGACGGTCGGTGTTGACCACGCCGTAGACGAGCAGTGTCATCCCGGCCGTCGCGAGCACGGCCCCGGCGACGTCGATCCGGCCCCGCGCAGACCGCTGCCGGTCTGCCGCGACGCCGGTCCGGGTGAGGACCAGCGCGACCACCGCGACGGGGACGTTGACGAACATGACCCAGCGCCAGCCGACATACTCCGTGAGGACTCCGCCGACCAGCACTCCGAGCGCGGCTCCGAGGGCATTCATCGAGCTCCAGACACCGAAGGCACGCGCCCTGGCTGGCCTACCGGAAGGGAAGGTTGCGCTCAACACGGCCAGGGACGCCGGCTGAAGCGCGGCGGCGCCGATGCCCTGGACCGCGCGGGCCGCGATCAGGTGACCGGACGTGAGCGCGAAGCCTCCCGCGAGCGAGGCGATCCCGAAGAGCGCGAGCCCGGCCAGGAGCACTCTCCGGTGACCATACCGATCGGCCGCCTTTCCCCCGAGTAGCAGCAGCCCGCCGAAGGCGAGCGCGTAGGCGTGGATGAACCAGCTCAGCTCGACCGGTCCCGCGGCCAGGTCGTCGCTAATGCTCGGCAGGGCGACGTTCACGACCGACAAGTCGAGTGAGACCAGCAACTGCACCAGCGACACCGCCGCCAGAGTCACGTGCGGGCTCTCGTGACCACTCACGGTCACCTCGGTGCTCATCGCGCGCGTCTGGTGAACATTGCGGCCATCGCGAGCACGCCCACCACGCACGGTGCCAATAGGGCCCATCCGAAGGCGGGCGCGAGCCCGGTCACGCCGGAGGTGTCAGGGGTGACCAGGCCGGCAAGCGCGACCAGGATCCCGGCCGCGCACAGGACACCGCCGACCCATGCTGCGGCCCACCGCCGGCCGGTGTGCACGAGCAGCAGGGTCGCGCCCCAGCCGGCCATGCCGAGCACGCCGACGGAGACGAGGATCGCCACGTATGCCCCGGCAGCCGAATCGATCTGATCGGGTGGGTAGGAGGGATAGCCGACTTCGACCTGTCCCGCGAGGAGTCTTGTCGTTGACGGGTCGATGAACGCCCAGGCCGTAACCGCCGCGGTGACGGCAAGCCCCGCCCACAGCGCTGGCCGTACCCCTCGGCTCATTTCTGAACTTTGAGAGAGTGACTGTCTCATAGAAAGCCACTATACAGTGTCACTCCACACAAGAGCAAGTGACTTCCTTTTCGGGTGCTACTCTCTGTGTATGGCAGGTCTTCGTGAGCAGTGGCGGCGCAACGCGATGCAGGTGATCCAGCAGAGGGCTCTGGAGCTGTTCGAGGAGCGGAGCTTCGATGCGGTGACGATCGAGGAGGTCGCCGTGGCGGCCGGAGTGTCGCCCTCCTCGGTGTACCGCTACTTCGGCACGAAGGAGGGGCTGCTTGTCGTCGACGAGTTCGACGCGATGAGCGCTGACGAGGTCGCCGCGACCGTGGATCCCGTCGATCCGGTCGGGAGCCTGCTGCGCATGGTCCGCAGATATGAAGCGCCCGCAGATGGTGCTGCGGCGCTGCCGGACGCCTGGCGGCGGGTACCGTTCTTCTTCAGCGTCCCATCGGTGCGGGCGGCTCTTTTGGCGTCCGCAGACGCGACTGGGAAGCGGATCGCGCCCCTCATCGCGGAAGCAGGGACGTTCAGTCCGTCGCAGGCCCGCGTGCTCGCCAACGCGCTCACTTTCGGATACCTCGCGACCCTGGAACTGTGGTTCGACGACGGGCAGACCCGCCCCATCGCCGCCTACGTCGAAGAAGGCCTCGCCCCCTTACGGGCACTCTGGATCTAGCTGTAGTTGGGCATGACGTTGTCGACGCCGACGCCGACGCGGAGGCGTGAGGCCGGGGGCTGGTCGCCGCAGGCAGTGTAGAGCTGATGTCGGAGTCCAGGTGCTGCCACCAGGATCGACGGGCGACACGGCACCGCTTTCTGGCACGTTCTCGACTCATGGCTGCTCTGTCCGGGGGCGACGGTCGTGGTCGAAGCCGCTGCCTGGTCCGGTTCGCTGCGCGTGGTCACCGAGGAGCATCGACTGGGCGTCGCGTCGGTGCGGTGCCCGGTCCGGCGACGAGAGTGAACGGCATCGGCCCGCACGAGCCGGTGCGTACCGGCATCCGGCGATTTGTCACGTCCGCGACGGACGTCGAGGAGCTAGTATCTCACCCGGGGGGGGGCGGGCGCACGGCTCTGGCCCCTGAGTTCCACCGTCGTGAAGCACCGGGAACGGAGACGGCGACGGCGACGCGTTCCATGTAGACCGTTGAGCCGGTCCGTGAGCATAGCATGTTGTACGAATGTGAGGCCCACTTCTTTGCGCGTATCCGCTGTCCGGCTCAAAGTTCACGTTGCCGGGAGACCAGCGGTGCTGGCCGGTGCCGTCCATCGGCCACGCCTCGACGGG
>NZ_JBVUAC010000027.1:0-3652 GCF_055791005.1 Leucobacter holotrichiae | reverse complement strand
ACCGACACCGTTCTCGAACTCAGCGCCTAACCCAACACCCCGAAGGATCGGGCTACACCACTACCGGGGACTTGACCTAGTATGGAACTAGGTGACTTGCCGTGGCGTCGGGTCGCCAGAAGGGAACCACAAGGAGGCCTTACCGCCATCTGAAACACCCGGAGAGGGGAGGATGGGCGTAGGCGGCGTCGCGAGAGACTCGCAAAATGGGCCTCGTTTCTCAACGATAGCATCGCTCCATGCAGGTCTCGCAAGAAGTCGCAGTTGTTGGTGCCGGTCCGAACGGTCTCGCTGCCGCTGTCACGTTCGCGCGAGCCGGCGTCCCCGTCACTGTTTTCGAGGCTGCGCCGACGATCGGCGGTGGCACTCGGACGCAGGAGCTGGTGGCTCCGGGCGTGCTGCACGATGTGTGCTCTGCGATTCACCCCATGGCGTTGGCGACCGGGTTCTTCCGAGAGTTCGAGATCCACAAGAGGATGCGGTTCGTCGTCCCCGAAGCCTCGTTTGCGAACCCACTCGACAGTGAGATGGGGCGAAGAACCGAGTCAGGTAGTCGGGCAGCGATCTCGTTTCGGGACCTGGATCGCACCGTTGATGAGCTGGGTGTGGATGGTCGAGCGTATGCACGACTGATTCGCCCCTTGGTTGAGCGGATTGATGGAGTGCTCGACTTTGCTCTCGGGGGTGGGATGCTTCGTTGGCCTGCCGACCTGCCAGCTGCATTGCTCACCGGGTTTCGAACACTCGAACAGGGCACGCCGCTCTGGAACATGCGTTTCCGGGAGGAGCAGGCGCCAGCGCTCCTTGCCGGAGTCGCGGCGCACAGTATCGGTAAGCTCCCCAACCTTGCCACTGCAGGCGTCGGCCTTGTGCTTGGCGCTCTCGCGCACACGGTGGGCTGGCCCGTCCCGGTCGGAGGATCCCGCTCGATCACTGACGCCATGGCCGCAGATCTTGTGGCGCATGGCGGCAGAATCGAGACCAGTCATTCGATAGATGACATCCGAGAACTCGCGGATTACAGCGTCAAGGTCTTCGATACCTCAGCACGGACGCTCGAGCAGGTCGCAGGCCCAAAGCTCCCGGCCGGGTATCGGCGCGCCCTGCGGCGTTTCGCATATGGCAACGGGGCCACCAAAGTCGACTTCATTCTCGACGGCCCCATCCCCTGGACCGATACCCGGGTCGGCCTAGCCCCTACCGTGCATGTGGGTGGCAAGCGGAACGAGATCGCGGCGGCCGAACGGGACGTCGCGCGGGGACAGCACCCCAAAAGGCCATTTGTTCTGCTCGCGCAAACCGAGCACTTCGACCCAGACCGAAACGATGCAGGCATCAACGCAGTGTGGAGCTACACCCACGTCCCGAAGGGTTCCAAGAAGGATGTATCGTCGGCGGTGATCTCCCAGATCGAGCGGTTCGCGCCAGGTTTCCGGGACCGCATCACGGGAATGCGCGTAACCCCTGCTGACGAATTGTCGCGGTACAACCGGAACTACCACGGCGGAGACTTCAGCGCGGGAGCTGTCACCCTCGCACAGCTCGTTGCTCGGCCCACGCTCTCATCCGAGCCGTGGCGCACACCAACTCCAGGAATCTATCTCGCATCCTCATCCACTCCGCCAGGCCCTGGCGTGCACGGGCTTTCCGGCTGGTACGCCGCCCAGAGTGCTCTTCGACACGAATTCAACCTCCCAGCACCGAACCTCGGACTCGACACCTGACGCTGTCCGTACCACTCGCGGTCCGTCCACTGCAGCGACGTCCGTGCGAAGAAGTCGCCTCGGGGTTTCCTTGGAAGGCTGGCGTGCAACGTGAACGTCGACACGTCCAATGGTGAACATGGGAACAGCACGCCCGAGTTGATAACGCGGTTACACCTGTTTCTCTCATGTCAACTTCAGAGCGTAACGGTGATACTGAAATGCGTCGCGTGCAACAATCCAATCGTGTAGCGAAGGGCCTTCTTGAACATAAGTTCCCGGTCAAAGCGGCTATTTGAGGCTTCTCAGCTATAGCAGCGCTTCCTGGAACAATGTTATTCCTTCCTGTATAGTTTTCGTGAGAGCACGGTCTAGTTTTGGTCAAGGGGCGGCGTTTAGCCGAGGGAAGCCTTGAATCATCTTTGGGCAAGTAATCACGTTCTACTGTCTGTGGAGCTTCGGTGCGGTGCTCTCGCCTTCGGGGCAAGGTGCCCAATCACGAATCGAGAGAGAGTCAGGATGAAGAAGACTGAAAGACCCCGTAACGGGCTCCAACGCCCTGCATTGGCGCTCGCAACCGCAGCGCTCGTTGCTGGATCGACTGCTTTCGGGGCGACGGCCGCGAACGCGGCAGGAGTTGACCCGATTCCGGCCACGAAGCCGATGTACTTTATGTTGTCCACGACGGCGTCCACTCCCTACAACAACCGCCTCTACGGTCCGGAAGTTGCAGAAAATGGGGCGTGGACTTTCCCGCTCCTGAGCACATTGGCCCCTTCGCCCCCTCGCCCTTTGAACGCACTTGGTTATCGAAGCCAAGACCAGTACCTCTATGCTTTTGGGAATGATGGATCAGGGAACTCGACCCCGGTCCAGTCAAGGCTTTACCGGGTGGGGGCCGGTGGGGCTTCGGAAGCACTGGATGTGCTTCTGACAAGCGCCTCTGGCACCAAGCTCGGATATACCCCAATTGGTGCTTTCGATGATGAAGGTTACATGTGGGTGATGTCCTCGGTATCTTCAAATTCGACTTCAGGAGTCCTCTTCAAGATTGATGTAACGAAGAGTGGCGAGGATGCAATTCTGCAGCGGACAACGGTTCCGATGAAGGGTAGCACCGGCGCGTATCAGGACTTCACCTTCTCGAACGGGGCACTCTATGGCCTCACGAATACAGGTAACCTCGTTCGCATCAATATCTCCGGCGCATCTCCCTCAGTGGAGTCCTTGGGAGTTGTCCCCGGGAGCAACCTCGGTGGTCCCGGTGGTCTCCCGAATGTCGCTTGGACGATGGGTAACGAAAACCTTTTCTTCGCCGCGACTCGAACTGGCAGGTACATTCAGGTCGATGTGACTGGCGTCCCGAAGATCGTCGGGAGTGGAAAGGTGCCGGTTTCTCAAGGTGGCGATGGAGCATCAACCCTTCTGCGCGGGTTCAATGTTGACCTCAGTATCGAGAAAGAGGCGCCTCGCGAGATTCTGGTCGGTGCAGATCTTTCATACAAGCTCACTGTCAAGAACAACTCGGACCTCCCCTCCACGGGAGCAACCATTCAGGAGTTCTTGCCTGACGGCTTTACTCCGACGACGGTAACAATCGACGGTGTGAGCTCGAGTTTTGAGATCGGCCAACTGGACGGGAAGCGTGTCGCCTTTATTACCGTCCCGAGGATTGAAAGCGGCAAACAGCTGGAGGTGTTGCTGAACGGCAAGACCTCCGGCATTTCGGAGGGTGCCGACATCGTCAACGTTGCTCGAGTATTGGGTAACGAGGAAGATCCCGTTGAAGAGAACAATGAGGATGACACCACGACAACTGTGGTTGACGAGCACTCGAATAATGTGAATGCTTCGGCTTCGGCTGCGGCGTCTGCGAAGGCTGACGGCGACAACAATCCTGCTGCTCAGGCTGCTGCGGAGAAGGCTGCGGATGCTGATGGCAACGATGT
>NZ_JBVUAC010000026.1:0-4175 GCF_055791005.1 Leucobacter holotrichiae | reverse complement strand
GAAGGAGATGACCTTCCCGAAGCTCTCAGCCCAGGCGAGGAGCTGCTTGAACCCAGCGGTATCGGTCGCGATCGTAACGGCCCTGGCCCCTGAGTTCCACCGTCGTGAAGCACCGGGAACGGTGACGCGTTCCATGTAGACCGTTGAGCCGGTCCGTGAGCATAGCATGTTGGACGAAGGTGAGGCCCACTTCTTTGCGCGTATCCACTGTCCGGCTCAAAGTTCACGTTGCCGGGAGACCAGCGGTGCTGGCCGGTGCCGTCCATCGGCCACGCCTCGACGGGCAAGCTCGCTGGGCACTCCTTCGGCGCGGCCCGGTCGATCTTCTGCGCGGTCGACTCCGTAGTCGTGCCGAGTGGCATTGAGTCGGTACTGGCGTACCGGTCGCGAAATGAGGGGATGACCTCGCCGGGCCGGACGGACACAACAATGAAGAGTCATTGATCGAGCAACGTCCTATGAAGTCACGCTCCTGCCCGGTCCGGTCACCCGGAACGAACGTGGCCGCGGAGCGAGTCGACCCGTCGGTGTCAGGACAGCACCGCCAGGAGCGCGTCAGTTAATCGGAAGGTCAGACCCGCCCCGAGGTCACGACACCATCTTCATTGTTAATCAGACAGTCCCCCACGTAGTGCCTCGTCAGTGGTGTCATGTGATGAGTCCGTGTCGGTAAGCGGTGATGGCGGCGTGGACACGGTTATCGATGCCAAGGGTGTTGAAGAGTTGGGAGATGTACTGTTTGACGGTGCCTTCGGATAGGTGCATGGCTTTGCCGATCTGGGCGTTGGAGAGCCCCTGGGCGATGTGGGTGAGGAGCTCGATCTGGCGCTCGGTGAGCAGGGTGGTGAGTTCGTCTCGCGCGGTTCGGGTGCGGTGGCCTGCTCGTTGCTCGGCGGCGAGCCAGCGGGCGACTCGGGGGGAGAACGCACCGCCGCCGTGTGCGAGGGCTCTGACGCCGGCAATGAGCTGCTGGGGTTCGTCGGATTTGAGAAGGAACCCGAGGGCGCCGGCGTTGATCGCATCGGCGATGAGATGATCGTCGGAAAAGGTTGTGAGCATGGCGATCGGAAGCTCGGGCTGTCGGTGCCGGATCTCGCGGAGGGCCCCGATGCCGTCGAGTCGTGGCATCTGGATATCCAGCAGTGCGACGTCGACGCGGTGTGTTGCCGCGGCGTTGACGGCCTCGTGGCCGTTGCTGGCGAAGGCGATGATGTCGAGGTCAGTGGCGGAGGCGAGGATCGCGGCAATGCCGGTGCGGACGAGGTGGTCGTCATCCGCGATCAGGACGCGGATCTGCGGGGTGTCGGTGTGATCGCCCGGGGTCATGGCGCGGGAACCGTTCCGATCCTGCTGACCTGGTCGGAGGCGAAGCAGACGACGTGGACGTCGACTCGTTCGAAGAAGCTGATTCCCGCCTCGTAATAGTGGCAGGCCTCGTCGGGGAGAGGTGGGAACTCATCACGCGGGGGATCGAGCATCTCGAGGGCAGGGAGGGATCGCTCGACCGTCTCCTGGGTATCCCCGACGGAGATGTCTGCGAGCTGTGCCGTGGTCATCACCGATAGCGTGTTGGCGAGCACGAAGTAAGCGACCACGATGAACACGATTGCGCCGAGGATGGCTGTGGGCACGGCGATGGCTGCTCGGGTAGCGCGGGATCGAAGGGTCGCGGCATCGTCCTTGGCGGCGACGATGTCGTTATCGGATGCTGCGCCGTCCGCGGATGGGCGAGCGTGCGCGGGAAGGGTGAGGTTCAGGGCGAACTCGGTCGGCGTCTGGCGGACGGAAAGGGCACCACCCAGCATCGCCGCGCGGTGCCGCAGGCCGTGCAGCCCGAATCCAGAATCGTGCGGATGGGCGTAGGACGCTCCCTCGTTGAGAGGATTACGGACAACCGCAGTGACAGTATCGCCCTCGATCTCGACGCGTACGGTGACCGGTTGCCCCGGGGCGTGTTTGGACGCGTTGGTGAGTCCTTCCTGAACCACCCGGGCGACGGCGTTGAGCGCTGCGTCGCTGAGCCGTTCGGTCAGATTTGCGGCGATGTGCGTGTCCACGTCCATGTCGGCCTGACGAGCACCGGTCACTGCTTCATCGAGGCTCGGAAGCCTCCACCCGGCCGTCGGGTCTTCAGACTGGCGCAGCAGCCGAACGGCGAGACCGAGCTGATCCGCCGCGTCCGCTGCGATCGTGCGGATACCGGAGACCTCTGCTCGGTCGGTATCCGAGAGTGTCGGCGTGAGGGAGAGCTGTCCAAGCCGGACGGCGATGAGCGTCAAAGAGTGGCCGAGGCCGTCGTGCATCTCCGCGGCAAGGGTCATCCGCTCACGTTGCAGGACCTCACGGGTCTGGCTCGCCCGTCGCCTGGATTCGATCGCGGCCAGTTGCCAGCCCCGCCGGTGAAACTCTCGCCGCTGCGACACCGCGCGCCGCGTGGTCAGCGGCGCGGCAAGCACCAGGGCGGTCAACAGACCATATACGAGGCCATCGACAATCTCCTCGACATTCAACTCGGGGAGTCTGGCGACGGTAGCCCCGAGCACGGAACCGGCAAGGACCACGCGAACCCGCACAGCCGGGGTTGCTAACACGAGGACGATCGCAGCAGCCGCAACAAGGCTCAGCACCAGTACGGCAAGTTCGGACAACCAGCACGTGGACGTGCCGACGCCGACCGCGACGACGCACCCCACTATGTTCTGCCGACGGCGCAGTGTCTCGGGATCATCGGAACTACCACTCATACTCCCAATCTATGCGCGCGGTTCCGACCGGAGAACTCACGATCGTTAGGTCATGAATAGGCATTCGGCAATATCGGCACGTTCACCCGCGGATCTACCGTCACATGCATGGTCGAACTTCTCCGCACACTCCTTGCACAGGCAGGCGAGCACATCACCCTCGTGCTCGCCTGCATGCTCCTGTTCGCGGCCCTCGACGCGGCCCTCGGGATCGGCGCCGTCCTCCCCGGGGAAACGGGCATCGTCTTGGCCGCGATCACGCTTTCAGACCGCGGCGAACTGCTCGCCGCCGGGGTATTCGTCGCCGCACTGGGCGCATTTCTCGGAGACCATGTGGGGTTCGCGGTCGGACGTGGTCTTGGAGCCCGCCTCGGCGACACCAGGCTGATCAAGCGGTTGGGCCGGGACCGCTGGGAGAAGGCACGATATTATGTTGCCGGCCGATTCTGGGTCGTGATCATCGCCCGCCTGCTTCCGGGTATCCGCACCCTCGTCGCCGCTGCAGCCGGCGCCTCAGCGGTGCCGTACTCGCGATTCGCAACCGCTTGTGGTCTCGCGGCACTGCTCTGGGCCGGGCTTTGGGTCGTCGGTGGTGCGCTTATCGGGAACGCACTGTTCGACATCGTGGAGCGCTACACCCTGCCCGCGTTCGTCGTCGTGGCCGCAGCACTCGCCGTTTGGATCCTCGCACGCCACAAGCGGGGGGTGCGCGCATGAACCGCACGTCATCGGCACGCCCGCGCCGCGACTGGGCAACTCTGCCAAATCTCATCACCCTGCTGCGGCTCGGGCTCGTAGTTCCGATCGTCATCCTCATCCTCAACCGTGACCATCCCGGCCTCACCGTCGTACTCCTGGCGATCTTCGGCGCAAGCGACTGGATCGACGGCTATCTCGCCCGCGCCCTGAACCAGGTCAGCACCACGGGAGCGGTTCTCGATCCGATCACAGACCGCGTCAGCGTTGCGACCATCGCACTCGCCCTTGTCTTAGCAGGTCATCTCTCCTTCGGAGTGGTTCTCACCATCGCAGCCGTCGACGCTGCACTCGTCATCACCTACCTGGTGACCCGTCCCTCACAAGCGCCGAAGGTCTCCCGAGTCGGGAAGATGCGCACTGCCGCGCTCATGTCAGGGCTCGCGCTCATCGGACTCAGCCTGCTCCCCGCACTCCACCCGGTCGGAGCCGCAGGCAGAGTGCTTTGCATCGCTGGAGCGGTTCTCCACGCCGTCGCAGGGTTCGGGTACTTCCGAGCTCTCCTTCGTGACAACCGCAAAGATCTGTCTGATATGTGAGCCCAGGCTGTTCGACTATCTTCTCCGGCGTCCACGCAGAGACCCGGGGGTCAAGGCCCCGATTCCGAACGAGATGATCCTCCCGAAGGTCCCAGCCCAGTCGAGGAGTTGCCGGAACCCAGCGGTGTCGGTCGCG
>NZ_JBVUAC010000025.1:0-5646 GCF_055791005.1 Leucobacter holotrichiae | reverse complement strand
TGGACAGGTTGCTGTTCGGAAGGCTTTGGCTGGTACGGGTGGTGTCTGGTCTTTGAGAACTCAATAGTGTGCACTTGATTGTTTTGTGCCAATTATTTGTGTTGCTGGCATTGATCACGGTGGTGGTTGGTGTTGGTGATGTTTTTTGGACAATTATTTGAACGTCAGTTTTGATGTTTTGTTTTTGTCAGGTCAAACTTGCAGCTGGTTGCCTTATTCCGGTGGCTGGTTTGCGTTTTGTTTTTTTACGGAGAGTTTGATCCTGGCTCAGGACGAACGCTGGCGGCGTGCTTAACACATGCAAGTCGAACGCTGAAGCTCCCTGCTTGCAGGGGGTGGATGAGTGGCGAACGGGTGAGTAACACGTGAGTAACCTGCCCCTGACTCTGGGATAAGCGCTGGAAACGGTGTCTAATACTGGATATGTCCCATCACCGCATGGTGTGTGGGTGGAAAGATTTATCGGTTGGGGATGGACTCGCGGCCTATCAGCTGGATGGTGGGGTAATGGCTCACCATGGCGACGACGGGTAGCCGGCCTGAGAGGGTGACCGGCCACACTGGGACTGAGACACGGCCCAGACTCCTACGGGAGGCAGCAGTGGGGAATATTGCACAATGGGCGCAAGCCTGATGCAGCAACGCCGCGTGAGGGATGACGGCCTTCGGGTTGTAAACCTCTTTTGTCAAGGAAGAAGCCTTCGGGTGACGGTACTTGGAGAAAAAGCACCGGCTAACTACGTGCCAGCAGCCGCGGTAATACGTAGGGTGCAAGCGTTGTCCGGAATTATTGGGCGTAAAGAGCTCGTAGGCGGCTTGTCGCGTCTGCCGTGAAAGCCCGAGGCTCAACTTCGGGTCTGCGGTGGGTACGGGCAGGCTAGAGTGCGGTAGGGGAGATTGGAATTCCTGGTGTAGCGGTGGAATGCGCAGATATCAGGAGGAACACCGATGGCGAAGGCAGATCTCTGGGCCGTAACTGACGCTGAGGAGCGAAAGCATGGGGAGCGAACAGGATTAGATACCCTGGTAGTCCATGCCGTAAACGTTGGGAACTAGATGTAGGGCCTGTTCCACGGGTTCTGTGTCGTAGCTAACGCATTAAGTTCCCCGCCTGGGGAGTACGGCCGCAAGGCTAAAACTCAAAGGAATTGACGGGGGCCCGCACAAGCGGCGGAGCATGCGGATTAATTCGATGCAACGCGAAGAACCTTACCAAGGCTTGACATACACGAGAACGGGCCAGAAATGGTCAACTCTTTGGACACTGGTGTACAGGTGGTGCATGGTTGTCGTCAGCTCGTGTCGTGAGATGTTCGGTTAAGTCCGGCAACGAGCGCAACCCTCGTCCTATGTTGCCAGCACGTGATGGTGGGAACTCATGGGATACTGCCGTGGTCAACACGGAGGAAGGTGGGGATGACGTCAAATCATCATGCCCCTTATGTCTTGGGCTTCACGCATGCTACAATGGCCGGTACAAAGGGCTGCGATACCGTAAGGTGGAGCGAATCCCAAAAAGCCGGTCTCAGTTCGGATTGGGGTCTGCAACTCGACCCCATGAAGTCGGAGTCGCTAGTAATCGCAGATCAGCAACGCTGCGGTGAATACGTTCCCGGGCCTTGTACACACCGCCCGTCAAGTCATGAAAGTCGGTAACACCCGAAGCCGGTGGCCTAACCCCCTTGTGGGGAGGGAGCTGTCGAAGGTGGGACTGGTGATTAGGACTAAGTCGTAACAAGGTAGCCGTACCGGAAGGTGCGGCTGGATCACCTCCTTTCTAAGGAGCACTCAACCCCTACCCCTTTCCGGGTGTGCGGGGTTGCAGAGAAAGCATGAACGTCACCAACTGTGTGACGCATGCTGCTCAAGGGTGGAACACAAAACAAGCAAGCTTGTCTGCTCGTCGGTGCTAGTACGCATGGTGTCCTCTTTCGGGGGCGTGGTGTTGGAACGTGCTGGGGTGTGGGTGGGGTTGCGTGAGTGCATGCTATTGGGTCCTGGAAGCCCAGCCGGCTCGCACCCTTGTGGGGTGTGGGTGGACTTGGTTTTCTGACCCGCGGTCATCGGACGTGTTGCCGGTGATGGTGGGATCGGCCGTACGTTGAGAACTACACAGTGGACGCGAGCATCTATACCAGCGTCACTTTCAGTGACCTTTTTGGGGTTAGTGGGGTGATGGTGGTGTATTTACTTTAATTTCATTGGTCGCGCACCCGACCAAAGCCTTCCCCTTTTTTTGGGGTGGGGTGGTGGGGTGTGTGTTCGATTAATGCTTATGTGATTTCAAGTGATCAAGAGCAAACGGTGGATGCCTTGGCATCTGGAGCCGAAGAAGGACGTAGTAATCTGCGATAAGCCTCGGGGAGCCGATAAACGGGCTGTGATTCGAGGATTTCCGAATGGGGAAACCCCGCCAGGGCGCGTGCGTACCTGGTGACTCCCGCCTGAATATATAGGGCGGGGTGAGGGAACGTGGGGAAGTGAAACATCTCAGTACCCACAGGAAGAGAAAACAATAGTGATTCCGGTAGTAGTGGCGAGCGAACCCGGATCAGGCTAAACCGGTGGTGTGTGATACCTGGCAGGGGTTGCATCATCGGGGTTGCGGGACATGCCGTGAGACGCTGCTGAGTCTCGAGCGTGAGCGTCAAGGTATAGCGGAACAGTTTGGAACGGCTGGCCGGAGTGGGTGAGAGCCCCGTACGTGAAATGCCTTGGCCGCGTGGTGTGTATCCCAAGTAGCACGGGGCCCGAGAAATCCCGTGTGAATCTGTCAGGACCACCTGATAAGCCTAAATACTCCCAGATGACCGATAGCGGACTAGTACCGTGAGGGAAAGGTGAAAAGTACCCCGGGAGGGGAGTGAAAGAGTACCTGAAACCGTTTGCTTACAAACCGTCAGAGCAGGCTTTGTTTCTGTGATGGCGTGCCTTTTGAAGAATGAGCCTGCGAGTTAGCGATATGTGGCGAGGTTAACCCGTGTGGGGAAGCCGTAGCGAAAGCGAGTCTGAATAGGGCGATTCAGTCGCGTGTCCTAGACCCGAAGCGAAGTGATCTATCCATGGCCAGGCTGAAGCGTGTGTAAGAGCGCGTGGAGGGCCGAACCCACTTAGGTTGAAAACTGAGGGGATGAGCTGTGGATAGGGGTGAAAGGCCAATCAAACTTCGTGATAGCTGGTTCTCTCCGAAATGCATTTAGGTGCAGCGTTGCGTGTTTCTTGCCGGAGGTAGAGCTACTGGATGGCCGATGGGCCCTACAAGGTTACTGACGTCAGCTAAACTCCGAATGCCGGTAAGTGAGAGCGCAGCAGTGAGACTGTGGGGGATAAGCTTCATAGTCGAGAGGGAAACAACCCAGATCGCCAACTAAGGTCCCTAAGCGTGTGCTAAGTGGAAAAGGATGTGGAGTTGCTGTGACAACCAGGAGGTTGGCTTAGAAGCAGCCACCCTTGAAAGAGTGCGTAATAGCTCACTGGTCAAGTGATTCCGCGCCGACAATGTAACGGGGCTCAAGCACACCACCGAAGTTGCGGCAATCAACGTGTAGACAAGCCTTCGTGGTTCAGTTCGTTGGTTGGGTAGGAGAGCGTCGTGTGGGCAGTGAAGCGGCGGAGTGATCCAGTCGTGGAGCCTACACGAGTGAGAATGCAGGCATGAGTAGCGAAAGACGGGTGAGAAACCCGTCCTCCGGAAGACCAAGGGTTCCAGGGTCAAGCTAATCTGCCCTGGGTAAGTCGGGACCTAAGGCGAGGCCGACAGGCGTAGTCGATGGACAACGGGTTGATATTCCCGTACCGGCGGTAAACCGTCAAAGACCTAACCAGTAGTGCTAAACAAACCAAGACCGGCATGGATCCTTCGGGTGATGTGCTGGTGGCGGCTGTGAACCCGATGCTGGGGTGGTGAGCGTGAGGTGTGACGCAGGAAGGTAGCCAGTGCCGGGCGATGGTTGTCCCGGTGTAAACATGTAGCCCGAACCTGTTTAAGAGATGGGTTCTGTGGGTGAGATGTGATGCGGACCCGTATGGGGAAGCTGGTGATCCTATGCTGCCGAGAAAAGCATCGACGTGAGGTTTGCTGTTGCCCGTACCCCAAACCGACTCAGGTGGTCAGGTAGAGAATACTCAGGAGATCGAGAAAATCATGGTGAAGGAACTCGGCAAAATGCCCCCGTAACTTCGGGAGAAGGGGGGCCACCCGCTTATACCGCCTTGCGTGGGAAAGGGTGTGGTGGCCGCAGAGACCAGTGGGAAGCGACTGTTTACTAAAAACACAGGTCCGTGCCAACACGCAAGTGGATGTATACGGACTGACGCCTGCCCGGTGCTGGAAGGTTAAGAGGAGAGGTTAGACCCTTCGGGGTCGAAGCTTTGAATTTAAGCCCCAGTAAACGGCGGTGGTAACTATAACCATCCTAAGGTAGCGAAATTCCTTGTCGGGTAAGTTCCGACCTGCACGAATGGCGTAACGACTTCCCAGCTGTCTCCACCGTGAACTCGGCGAAATTGCAGTACGAGTAAAGATGCTCGTTACGCGCAGAAGGACGGAAAGACCCCGTGACCTTTACTACAGCTTGGTATTGGTGTTCGGTGTGGCTTGTGTAGGATAGGTGGGAGACTATGAAGCTGACACGCTAGTGTTGGTGGAGTCGTTGTTGAAATACCACTCTGGTCATATTGGATATCTAACTACGGACCCTGATCGGGTTCTGGGACAGTGCCTGGTGGGTAGTTTAACTGGGGCGGTTGCCTCCCAAAAAGTAACGGAGGCGCCCAAAGGTTCCCTCAACCTGGTTGGCAATCAGGTGGCGAGTGTAAGTGCACAAGGGAGCTTGACTGTGAGACTGACAGGTCGAGCAGGGACGAAAGTCGGGACTAGTGATCCGGCAGTGGCTTGTGGAAGCGCTGTCGCTCAACGGATAAAAGGTACCTCGGGGATAACAGGCTGATCTTGCCCAAGAGTCCATATCGACGGCATGGTTTGGCACCTCGATGTCGGCTCGTCGCATCCTGGGGCTGGAGTTGGTCCCAAGGGTTGGGCTGTTCGCCCATTAAAGCGGTACGCGAGCTGGGTTTAGAACGTCGTGAGACAGTTCGGTCCCTATCCTCTGCGCGCGTTGGAGATTTGAAAGGATCTGACCCTAGTACGAGAGGACCGGGTTGGACGGACCTCTGGTGTGCCAGTTGTTCTGCCAAGGGCATGGCTGGTTGGCTACGTTCGGGATGGATAACCGCTGAAAGCATCTAAGCGGGAAGCCGGCCTTAAGATGAGATCTCCCAGAACTTCGGTTCTATAGGCTCCCAGGAGATGACTGGGTTGATAGGCCAGACGTGGAAGTGAGGCAACTCATGGAGCTGACTGGTACTAATAAGCCAACAACTTGAAAACACCCCCACCCCCATACCCGGGGGAGGGAGTAAGCATGCACACGTAACGATGACTCGCGTCCACTTTGTGGTTCCCAACAGACGGCCCACACCCCCACCATACGGGCGGGGTGTGACGTACATGTTGACAGAGTTACGGCGGCCATAGCGTCAGGGAAACGCCCGGACACATTCCGAACCCGGAAGCTAAGACTGACAGCGCCAATGGTACTGCGAGGGGGACCTCGTGGGAGAGTAGGACACCGCCGGACACCCATT
>NZ_JBVUAC010000024.1:0-7304 GCF_055791005.1 Leucobacter holotrichiae | reverse complement strand
AAGTGCACGCTGACGAAGTTCAGGGTCATATTTGCTTGGCATCGTAGTTCCATCCTTGTATAAAGATCGGAACTCAACCCAGGCCAATTCACCCGATAAGGACTTCCGAAGATGTTGAATCGAGGTCCGTGACGCTGGATGGGATACTCAGGTCGGTGAAGGTGGCCGTCAGACAGTTCCGCAAGATGTCACGAGTCTTACCTTCTTTCTGATGCCCGATTCCGTGGACGATAACGATCCCCAGCGGGTACTTTTTTGGTCGATTCGTCATATTGGCTGCTCCGTTCTCCATTCGAGTCGCCTGATCTTTGCTTACCGCACGGGGCCGACACACAAGACCTGGACCTAGGTGATCGTGACGTGCCGCCGGCGTTTCGGGTCCGCGGGGAAGGGGCCGACACGCATGACCTGGGCCTATGCGGTCGCGCCGGATGTTCGACGCTTCGGGCTCTCGGTGCTGTGTCGCGACGGCAGTTCGACGGCGATCGTGGAAATCACGACACCGACTGCAGTGATCGCGATCATGGAAGCGCTGCCCGAGGCCAGTGTGCCCAGGAGGATCACGATGATGCCGGCAAAAAAGACGCTATTGGCGGTTCGGGTGAGTTCTGTCCGCACGGTGAGCACCCAGATTCCGAGCATGAATACGACGACGGGAATGGTGAGTGTCGCCCCGGCGGCGAGGCCCGACAGGTGGCTGGAGTGTTCGGTCGTGTCGATAGAGATCTCCACACCCGCTGAGAAGGCACCAGCTGCGGCAAAGATGCAGTAGTGGAAGTAGCCGTATCGCAGCGACGAGCCCAGCGTGCGAATGTGATGGTGATGGGGGCGAGCGAAGTACACCCACCACATGCCGGCGGCGATGAGCAGCCCGGCAGCTGCAATCAGCAGCAGCTCGGGCAAGTGCTGACCTTCGTGGAGCGCACCAATGATGGCGTTCGCCGAGGCAAGGATTGATTCGCCGAGCAGGATGAGCGTGAAGAGACCATATCGTTCGGTGATGTGATGTGGGTTCCACGGGGTGGGTCGTTTGCGCTCAGCCCAGATGGGGATCGCGACTTCTGCGGCAGCGAGCACGAAGAAGCCGGCGAGGGCGTAGTCGGCGGGCAGCGCAAGTCGGAGAATCCATGCGATCTGCACGATAGAGATCCCTGCCGCGTACCTAAGGCACACTGCTCTGAGTTCGCCCGGAGTGTTCGCGGCGCGCAACCATTGGGCGACGACAGCGAACCGCATGATCGCGTACCCGATCGTGATGACGGTGAAGTCGTGTTCGGCCATCGCGTCTGCGCTGCCGGCGGCGAGTACCAGCACACCTGCCATCTGCACGATGGTCAGCAGCCGGTAGAGCCAGTCATCGTTGTCGAACGAGGTCGCGAACCAGGTGAAGTTCATCCACGCCCACCAGATCGCGAAGAACACCGTGAGGTAGCCCATCACGCCGGCGCCGAGTTGCCCCTCGGTCTCCATATGGTGCAGCTGGACGGAGGCCACTGATACTGCGACGACGAACACGAGGTCGAAGAACAGCTCGAGCGTGCTAGCGGTGCGGTGCGGTTCCGTGCTTTGACGGGGCATAAGCCTCATCAAGCCGAGGCTCCCCCGCACCGGTCCGGCGTCAGATCCCGCTGTTGAATGTTCTTGATGGATGCTCATGGGGGCTTCTTCCCGGGTCTGTGGAGTGGTGACAGGTGGCGAAAGCGCCTCTTCCGTGAGCTGATGCACATTCTCGTGCAGTCAGCGGAATCCTGCCGCCCTGCGCGTCACTGCACGGTGAAGTCCTCGTCCTGCCGTCAGGACTTATCCGATCGGCTCGTGCAGGTGGGTTTAGTGGGAGCGCGATGCTGACATCGCGCTCCCACAGGGGGCAGCACCAGGAGATGGGTGGGACTCCGGAGTGTGGATGGGGACCACATGCTGCCCCAGCGCGGATCGTCGGCGGGGGTGAAACGACGATCAGCGCGGCCTAGTCAGGCGAACGGCACGTTCTCCTCGAGTAGAGGATGCCGCGCGCCCAGGTTTACGGCATCTGCATACCCGTCGCCTTAGCCGGGCTCTGCTCCACGGACATATTCGGTGGAGTTGTTGATGCCGGGAGCGGGTCAGCCTTCCCGGATCGTCATCCGGGTGAAGAGTTTCCCGTCCAATTCGAAGGTGAAGCTCGACCGGCCGTTAGCGTAGGACGACCGCCAGTCACCGATGACCGTAATCCCGGAATCCGAGAGGTGTACTTCCTCCACGGACAGCACTCCCTTGGATCCAATGAACTCTCGATCGCTCCAGCCTTTGATCGCGTCGCGTCCCTGAAAGACGCGTCCCCAATCATCGACTGCAGCATTCTCAGCGAAGGCCGCGAGGAAAGCCTTTTCATCGTGCGCGTTTACACGTTCAAAGAACGAACGCACGGGCTCCGGTACGACTGGACTGCTCATGGTTATTTGTCTTCTTCCTTGGTGTTTAGCGCGTGGTGTATCCGCCGTTGGCAAAGATCGTCTGGCCGGTGATCCACCAGCCTTCCGTTGCGAGGAAGCGCACAATTGGGGCGATGTCCTCGATCTTGGTCAGCTGGCCCCCCATTCCCTGCGACTTGTGGAACGCCACTCGCTCAGGCGTCTCCTGCCCGTAGAAGAAGGGAGTGTCCATCGGGCCCGGGGCGATCGCGGTGACCGAGATGCCACGATCAGCGAACTCCTTGGCTGCCGCGCGCGTGAAGTGTTCCACGGGGCTCTTGCCGCCGGCGTAGGTGGAGTAGCCGTCCGTGAATGCGGCCAGCAGAGCGGTCACGATCGTGATGATCTTGCCTCCGTCAGCGAGCATTATGCCGGCTTCCTTAATGAAGAAGTAGGCCGACTTCGCGTTGATGTCGAACATCGAGTCGTACTCTGCTTCCGAGGTTTCCACGATCGGCTTGCGGAGCACCTTCCCGACGGTGTTCACGGCGATATGGATCTGCCCCAGCGCGGCTTCGGCTTCAGCGAACAGACGCGCAACGTTCTCGGGCACCGTCAGGTCACCCTGGATGATCACGCCCTTCTGCCCGGTGGCCTGGACTGCCTCGAGGGTGCGCTCGGCGTCCGCTCGGGTGCTGTCAGAGTTGTAGTGAATCGCCACGTTTGCGCCGGCTTCTGCGGCCTGCCGAGCGATCAATCCGCCCAGGTTCTTCGCACCGCCTGCGATCAAGACGTTTTTGCCAGCGAATGTCATTTCAGTCATCTTCACACCTCTCATAACAGCGATTATTCCTGCTGTATCAACGATACATTTGCTACTGTAACAGTATGACACGAAGGTTGGAGCCGGATACTCGCGAGCGTCTTCTTGTCGCCGCGGCTGACCTGATTGCCGCTAGTCCGGGTGAGGACTTCTCGATGCGGGCCGTGTGCGAAGCGGCCGGCGTGCAGATGCCGACGCTGTACCACTTCTTCGGCTCCAAGCAGGGTCTCGTCGAGGCGGTCATCGAGCGTGGTTTCGACCTCTTTATGAGGAGCAAAGAAGCGGCAGAGGTCACTGGTGACCCCATTCAAGACATTCGCGTGGGGTGGGATGCCCACGTCAGTTTCGGCCTCTCCAACCCTGGCTTCTACACGATCATGTATGGCAAGATTCGGCCGGGCTATCAGCCTGCGGCGCAGGCCAGACCCACTTTGATGCTTCAGCGCGTCGCGGAACGAGCTGAAGCTCAGGGCCGACTGGTCGTATCTGCAAAACAGGCGACTGCGCATGTCCTCGCAGCGAATATCGGCGTTACCTTGCATCAAATCTCCTTAGGGCATCCAGACCATCAGTTGTCTTCAGCGGCACGAGAAGGCGTCATTTGGGCGATCACGGACAACGGGTGCAGGCAAGCAAATCTGTTTGCTCAGATGGTCGAACTCGCGTCTGTGAATCGGGACAAGCTCGGCACTCATGAGACCCAGGTACTGATCAAGTGGCTTCGGCAGCTCGAATCCGACTGACAGTTGTCGGTTCGTCTGCATGAGGCCTGTCGTCAAGGCGTGCCGGCTTCGAAACTGTACGCTGATTCGTCGCCCGATCAGCGAGATTCACGTTTCAAGGACGGGCAATAGACACGCTTTCGAAGGGGGTATGCAAGAAGGCATGCCAAACTGGAAAGATGCCTACTTCAAATGATGCTCGAGAGCGCTTGATTCAGGCTGCCGCAGAGATCATTTCTTCTTCCGAAGGGGTCGATTTTGCGGTTCGGGACGTCTGCGCTGTGGTTGGCGTGAGCTTGACGACGATGTACAACCTATTCGGCTCTAAAGCCGGACTGGTTGATGCAGTGATAGCTCGTGGGTTCGAGATCTACGAGGAACAAGAGGCGCAACTTGGTTTCACCGGTGATCCACTGCAGGATCTCCGCATCGGCTGGGATTTCCACGTCGCCTTCGGTCTCAGCAATCCTTCGTTTTACATACTCATGGCCTCCCGCGTCAAAGACGTGAACTCAGTTGGAGACAGGCACTCTCCCGACAAACTGCTCCGGGAACGCATCCGCACTGCGCAAGATCGAGGACTCCTGAGTGTGAATCCCGACGTTGCGGTCGAGCTCCTGACAGCAACTGTCATTGGGATCACTCTCCGCCAAGCGCTTGAGGGGCGACCGAACCCTGGAGTTTCTCGTTTGGCTCGTGAAGCAGTCATGCACGCCATCTCTCACGAGCAGGCCACCGCAACGCAGGCCGCCGCGATAGACATCTTCGCTTCCGAGAACACCGAAGTGCTCGGCGATGCGGAAACCGCCCTTTTCCGTTCTTGGCTGCATCGTTTGAAGGCCTCGGCCCCGCAGCCCGGGCAGAGCCAGAGCTCCGAGCTGGAAACTGCGGGACCGAGGCAACACGTCAGGCCTTCTGGCCCGTGATCTGCCACGCACGGCAGACTTTCGTTCGGGTCTTGGAGAACACTTCTCCAACCTGCGCCCAGCTGCGGTCTCGGATGAATAGGGCATCAGCGGCGATCATGGTCAGCGAGAACCAGGGCAGCCCCATCAGAAGTCCGATCCCGAGGTGGAACGAGAGGATCCCGAATAGGGCGATGATTCTCGTCACCCGGTTGAACAGCATGAACGGGAAGCCGACTTGGAGCAGCACCGAGCCCCAGGAAATGAGTACGACGAGCGGCCCCCACGCGGTGATCAGGTCCGACAGGACGGGCCACGTGCCGAACTGCTGGGTTTGCAGCGGGTCGTAGACGGCGTAGCCATGCGCCCAGGGGTCGCCGCCGGCCTTGTACAGCCCACCCGACATGTAGATCGCGCAGATCTGGAACGCGATCACGACGATCGTCAGGTTGTTCATCAGTGCGAAGAGCCACCGGAACCGTCCCGTGTCAGCGAGCGGGAAGCCCGTCTTGCGGGCGCGGCGGCGCGCATCGAGCGACCATCGTCGGGTGGTATCGGCGAAGAGCATCGCGAACAGGATCATACGGTATGCGTTGTCGCCCTGGTCGCCGGCCGAATCGTTGAGTTCGATGAAGCTCACCCAGAGGACGAGGTAGATCGGGAGCACGATACGTGTCCGCCAACCCAGCACGATGACAACGGCAATGGCGCCCAAGAGCACCAACATCAAGGTGAACAAGACTGGCGACGTAACCACGTTGTGGAACCAGGAGAACAGCCAGATGTTGGGGAAGTCGCTCTTCGGATGCGCGATCTCCCCATTCCATGCGGCCCCGACTCCGAACACGTAGTGGCGGGCATGGAAGTTGGTGAGCAGTATCCCGATGCCCGTGATACCGAGGACGATGCGCATGACTGCGAGTCCGTACGATGCGTAGAAGTGGGTGGTGAGCTTCGATTCGAAGCTATCCCACGACCTACGGAACTTCGATACAGCGCGCACGAGTCCGGACTCGTGTTCGCGGGCCACCGGTTCCTCGACGCTCCCCGAGGAGATCATTCCGGACATCTCAAGGCCATACTCTGCATTCGCATGCACGTCTGTATCCTGCTGCGCTGCAACGTGCGATGTGGTTTCATTCATCAATGCACTTCACCTCATCTGACTCGCAGAAGTAGCTTGCGAAAGCTTCCTGCGACTGGTGCTTCTCGACCAGGTTCGCGCGCCATCCCGTTGGGACGACCTGGATCGGGGGACGTTCTGCACTCGGATCGTTGCGGTTCGCGTACGGCACCACATTCTTGCGAGATGCCTGAAATTCCACCCGAACCACGGCATCCGGAGTCCAGATCGCCATGGCAACCTGTGTGGCGTACGCCGTAGCGACACGCTCGGCTTCGAGGTACGCGTCCGCATTCACGGCTTCGCCTTCTGCATCGCGCAACGCGGTTTCGAGCCGCTCTCGGGAGTCGTCACCCTTGAAGTAGTCGAGAGCGACGATCTCTTGCTGCTGCTCTGTCATGCTGCCCCAGGCGTTCTTCAGGTCCGAAGCCACACCGATGCCCAGCCCAGCCGACCGAGGCGGGAACAACTTGTACGTGGAATGGGTGAGCTCGACATCGGTCGCGCGTACCCACTGGGTCACGGATTCGTTCCCGGCCTCATCTGTGATGACAGCGCGGATATCAAAGTAGTAGTCCCCATTGATGGGTTCGGGAGCAAAGACGCTCCAGGACTGTCCCCACATCGGGATCATGTAGTTCGTCAGGGTATCCCCGGGAATGAGCTGCCTCAGGTTCGAGGCCGGCGCGATCCACAGGAATGTCGCGAACAGGTGGAAAGCGGTCATGATGATGGCGATCGCCATCACAGCACGTTTCCCGAGTTTCCTTATCCAGACAGGCCTGGACGCATGTGTCTCTTGATTCATGTGTGTCTGCACTTCAGTAGTCATGGTTCTGGGTGCCGGCCAGAATCCTGGCCGGCACCCAGAACCGCTATCGAGGCGCCCCGGGCTGCGGATAGAGTCCGGGGCCTCAGCGGTTGTTACTCAGCCGTCTTGCGTCGGCGAGCAATGAAGGTGACTACAGCACCGAGTGCGGCAAGCACGGCTCCAATTCCCACGATGCCAGTAGCGGACGAGCCGCCGGTGACAGCGAGGTCTTCTCCGTTAGAAGAAGACGAAGCGTTCGAGTTCGCAGCGGACTGCTTCTCGGCGCCTGCCTTCGCGGAAGCATCAGCGCTCGAGGTCGCCTTTGCCTGCTTCTCCGCGCCTGCTTCAGCAGAGGCGTCTGCCTTCGCAGTCGAGGTCGCATTGGCCTGCTTCTCGGACGTTGCCTTCGCGTCCTTGCCGCTCGTCGCGTTCGCCTTGGCATCCTTTGCGTCTGCATCGGCGGTCGAGGTCTTATCGCCCTCGAAATCAACCGAAGCAGCAGCCGAGGAATCAGCGGTCGACGCAGCCTC
>NZ_JBVUAC010000023.1:0-7432 GCF_055791005.1 Leucobacter holotrichiae | reverse complement strand
CATCACTGAACTTGATCGGCATAACTGCCATCCTTCCAGCACAGCTTCCCAGCTATGCGGTCTTGGACTCAACCAAAACTTCAGCAGACCCAGGCAGCCTCTCGTCGGGGACCGGACCCGCTGCATCTCAGAGACACAGACCGCGGGCGAGGGGTGCGACCCGAGGCGCTACTTCCAGCGCCGGCCCGGCGAGCGCGGACCGGGCGCGCCCGCTACGCACCCGCGGCGTCGGCCACGTCGAGGATCACCTTTCCGAGGTGCCCGCCGTCGAGGAGCACGCGATGGGCGCGGGCTGCCTCCGCGAGGGGCACGCGGGCGTGGATCGGGATCCGGATCCTGCCCTCCTCGAGCATCGGCCAGACCAGCTCGCGCGTGCGCTCCAGAATCCGCTGCTTGTCCCACGACGCCCGTGAGCGCACGGTGGTGCCGATGATGCGTCCGCGCTTGCGCATGAGCGCGCCCGCGTTCAGCGGGCCGCCCTCCCCGCCCAGCGTGGCGATGATCACGAGACGCCCGAACTCCCGCAGCATGCCGACGTTGTCGTTCAACGCGGGGCCGCCGACGATGTCGAGGATGATGTCGGCGCCGCCCGCCTCCCGTACCGCGCGCGGCACGTCGGCGGTGCGGCGGTTCCACGCGAGGTCGGCGCCGAGCGAGCGCACCGTGTCGACGGCCTCGTCCGAGCCGACCGTGGTGAGCACCCGCGCGCCCAGGGCGTGGGCGAACTGGATGGCGAAGGTGCCGATCCCGCCCGTGCCGCCGTGGATCAGAACGGTCTGCGGCTCCGCCCCTCCCGTGCCCGCATCCAGCCCTGCCTCGATCACCAGGTTCGAGACCACGGTCGCGGCGACCTCGATCAGCCCCGCCGCCTCGGCGAGCGGGAGCGACGGGGGCGCGGGCAGCACCTGCACCTCGGGCACGGAGACGACCTCGGCGTATCCGCCGCCCGCGAGCAGCGCGACCACCGGCTCACCGGTGTCGCGCCGATACCCCGAGACTTCCAGGCCGGGGAGCGGAGACGCTCCGGGCGGGGGCGGATACACGCCGGCGACCTGCGCGAGGTCGGCGCGATTCACCCCCGCCGCGACGACGTCGATGAGCACCTCGCCCGCCGCCGGTTCGGGCTCCGGCAGATCCACGAGCTCAAGACGGTTCTTATCGGGATTGGTCACGGCGCGCATGCGTCCACCGTAGAGCACGGCTCTCGGAATCGCGTATACCCGCGGGCTCCGATGGCCGCCCGAGAGGCCCGAGCCCGGATTCCCGCGTGAACTCCGCCTCAACCGGGTAGAGGGAGAGGGAACCCCGAACGAGACGAGCGACGGACGAGGAGCGAGCACCATGACGACCGAGCACACCTCTGGAACGGACGACGGCATCGAGATCACGAATCCGCACGACGGAACCGTTGTCGGCACGGTGCCGATCGCCACCGAGGCCGACATCCGCACCGCCGTGCAGCGGGCTGGGGAGGCCTTCCCCGCCTGGCGGGCGACTCCCGCTGCGGAACGAGGGCGTTCCCTGCGCCGTGCGGCGCTCGGGCTCGCGGCTCAGGAGGACGCGCTCGCGGACCTCAACCATCGCGAGACGGGTCGCCACCGCGAGGAGGCGCTCGAGGGAGTGCGTGCCGCGATCGACACGCTGCTCCAGATCTCCGAACTCGCTCCCCTCCACCGCGGGCGCAGCCTGCTCGGCGGGAACGAGGCGGTGGATCTGATGCGCCCCGAGCCCCGCGGGGTGGCGGCGGTGGTCACACCTTGGAACGATCCGGTCGCCGTGAGCGTCGGGCTCATCGGCGCCGCGCTCGGCACGGGCAACACGGTCGTGCACAAGCCGAGCGAGCGCTGCCCGCACCTGGGCCGGCTGCTCGGGGAGGTGCTGGAGCCGCACTTCCCGAGCGGAGTGCTCTCGACCGTCATCGGAGGCGCACGCGAGGGGGAAGCGCTGGTCGCCTCCCCCGAGGTGGACGTCGTCGCCCACGTGGGCTCCACGGTCGCCGGACAGCGCATCGCACGCGCGGTGGCACTCACGGGGGCGCACCTCATCCGTGAGAACGGCGGCAACGACGCATTCATCGTCGACGCCGATGTCGACCCGCGCTGGGCGGCGGCGCAGGCGGCGATCGGGGCGTTCGCGAACAGCGGCCAGATCTGCACCTCGGTGGAGCGCATCATCGTGCATCGGGGGATCGCCGACGAGTTCGTGGAAGCGCTGACCGCCGAAGCGTCGGAGCGCAACGACCAGGGCCTCGTCGCCCCGCTCGTCGACCAGCGGATGCGCGAGTCGGTGCATGCCCAGGTCGCGGAGGCCATCGCGTCGGGAGCGCGGGTGGTGGTCGGCGGCGCGGTGCCGGCCGGCCCGGGGAGCCACTACCCCGCGACCGTGCTCTCCGACTGCTCACCCGACATGCGACTCTTCTCGGAGGAGACCTTCGGACCGGTCGCCCCCGTGCTCGCGGTCGAGGGTTTCACGGAGGCCGTCGAGCGGGCCGCTCACGACGAGTACGGTCTGAGCGCGACGGTGCTCACGGCGGATATCGCGCACGCCCACTACGCGATCGACCGCCTGCCCGTCGGCACGGTCAAGGTCAACGCCGTCTTCGGCGGCGCTCCGGGCGGCTCGGCTCAGCCGCGGGGCCGGAGCGGCTCGGGTTTCGGCTACGGCCCGGAGCTCCTCGACGAGATGACCACGACGAAGGTCGTGCACCTCGCCCCCGCCGTGACCCGCTGAGAGGCGGAACCGCCGGACCGGGGAACCCCTACGCCGCCGACGCGGCGGGGACGGCCTGGCGATTCGTGACCTCCACCGCGTCCATGACCACCGCCCGGCGGCTTCCGGTCAGCCGCAGCACGGCGCGCTGGCGTCCGGCGCCGCCGCCCCGGGTGAGCATGGCCTCCACACCGCGCTCCACGCGCTCGCGATCCCCCGCATCGGCGAGTGCGGGGGCGACGTGCGCGAGCAGCGCGGCGGCCGCGGCGCGGGTGCGACGCGGCTTGCCGAGGAACGGGTCGACGAGCCCGGATCCGGCGATCCCGAACCGGCTCGCCGACCACATGGCGGCGCGCAGCATCGCGGTGTCGACCGGGAGCGGGGCCACGCCGGCCCGCCACTCCTGCGCGGATGTCTCCACGAGCGCCCGCACCAGCGCTGCGATGGTCACGGCGTGCTCCGCCTCCATGCAGACATCCGCCACCCGCACCTCGATCGTGGGGTAACGCGCACTCAGCCGGGCGTCGAAGTAGACCATACCGGGGTCGAGCACCACGCCGCTCGCGATGAGCGAGCTCACGAGCCGGCGATACCGCTCCGGCGACTCGAAGAGGTCGTACGCCCCCGCCGAGGGCCAGCGCCCCCACGCCTGGTAGCGGTAGCTCGCGAACCCCGTGTCCTCTCCCGCCCAGAACGGCGAATTGGCGCTCAGGGCGAGCAGCACCGGCAGCCACGGACGGATCCGGTCGAGCACCGCAACCCCCTCGGCCTCGTCCACGACCGCCACGTGCGCGTGGAAGCCGCAGGTCAGCTGTTCGCGCATCGTCACGCCGAAGCGCTTGCCGATCGCGTCATATCGGGGGTCATGCGTGACGTGGGACGACACGGGGAACACGCTCGTCCCCAGCGCCGCGACCCGCGCGCCGACGCTTCGCGCAGCCTCGTCGGCCATCCGGCGCCCCTCCCGCACCATCCGCGCGAGGTCGTCGATCGTCTCGCATGGGGGCGAGACGATCTCGATCTGCTCCAGCTTCGCCTCGCGCGCGAGCCCCGGCGCGGGTGCGGTTCCGGCTGAGAAGACGGCTCCGGATCCCGGATCGATCTCGGACAGGCCCCCGGAGTGGGATTCCGCGCCGCCCCCGCGGCTCCGGCCGGCTCCCTCATCCGACGGCAGCGCCGCGAGCGCGGATTCCACCGCAGGCACCGGGCGGCCCGAGGCGGGATCCACCAGCAGCAGCTCTTCCTCCACCCCGACCGTGCGGATCGCGAATTCCGTACCCCTCGTACCCATCTCGTTCTCCCGTCCGCCGTCACCGCGCACCTCATCGCGCACCGGCTCCGAGCACCGGATGCGGAGGCCGGCTCCCTGCCGGCTCCGCTCCGATTCGTCGGCCGCGCCGCCGACGAACCGGAGTCCCTCCAGCTTCCAGGAGAGCTCGATCGCCGGTCACCCCCTTGACGTCGCAGCCGGTCCCCTCAGGCTGAGACGGCATCCTCCGACCACCGCAGCAGGGCGACGGGCTCCCGCGGCGGCCGATTCGAACGCGGCTCGTCTTCGGAGGCGTGCTCCTCTTCCAGCACCCGCACCCGCGCTCCCGTGAGGATCGCGGCGCGCGCCAGCGCCTCGGCGACGGGTATCAGGCCGAGACTCGACGCCTCAGCCGGGATGCCGCCGTGCGTCACCCACGGCGGGGCGTCGAGCGCTTCGAGCGTGTCCGCTCGCGAGCGCGCGTCCTCCCCGCGACCATCGTCCCCGCCTCGGCGAACCTCGCGAGCCTCGCGAGCCTCGCCGTTTCCCGCTTCGAGAGCCTTCGAATCGAGCAGCAGGGTGTCCACCCTCCCCTGCTGCAGCGCCTCGACGACCTCGTCCACGCCGCGGGCGCCGAGGCCGCCGCCGTCCGACGCCAGTCGATCGAGCGCCCGCTGCACTTCGCTGTGCGCATGCTCCGTGAGCGCCCGGGAGATCGCCTCGTCGAGCGCCTGCTCGTCCGCCCCGGCCGCCCGCGTGTGCGCTTCGACCTCGATCACGAGGCCCCGGCTCGCAGGCGCGAGTTGATCCCGCAGCAACTGCCGGGCCCGCACATCACCCGCGAGCACCACGAGTGCCGGGCGCTCCTCACGCACCAGGCGATCCACGACCTCGGCAACCTCTCCCTGGTTCTGCTTCCAGATCTCTTCGGAGTGGCGCTGATAACGGGCATGCGACCAGCCTCCCGCTTGCACCTTCGGCAGGCTGTCGTCGCGCCCCTCGACCTCCACCGTCTGCTCGGCCACCGCGCGCTCAGCGCATTCGAGGCGCACGCTCGCGCCCTCGCGCCCTGTCTCCACGACCACATACCGTTCCGCCGATGAGCGGTGGCGCACCAGCGGCAGGATCTCGGGGAGCCTGCCGTGCCCGAGCCGTTCGGGCCCGCGTCTCGGCTCGGCGAAGCTCGCGTCGAGTGCCACCTCGCCGCCTCGCACCAGAAGGTAGCGCGCGGAAGGGCTCGGCGCCCCGGTCGGCTGCTCCATCGCCCGCAGAACCGCCCGCGCATCATCCTCGGGAGCGCCCAGCTCGAGCAGCCGGTCGCGCACCGAATCCCTCCTCGCCTCCTCGACCACTTGCGGCTCGGCGCCGGGGCCGTCGACGTAGGCGAAGGTCCAAGGTCCCTCGCCGGCGAGCAGTTCCGTCACGTCGCTGTAGTCGCTCATACGTCCTCCTCCGTCTTGTCGGGCCGACCGGCAGGGTCTGAGTCGTCCACCCCGCCTACGCCGTCGGCCTGACCCGTCTCGTCGATCTTCCCGGCGCCCCCGCGGTACGCCCGTTCCACCTCGGGGGCGTCCGTGTCGTCCGGAAGCGGCTCGCTCTCCCGGAAGGGTTCCACGTGCGGGGAACCGCCGTGCCCCTGCACCATTCCTCTCGTCTCCTGCTCGAGCTGCTCATCCAGCTGGGGGCCGTGCTTCGTGTTGCCGCGTTCAGCATGCATCGCCTTCTCCTCCCGGTCGCTGCTGCCGATCGGTGTCGTGCCGCGATCGGCGTTTCCCGTGATCGCGTTCCTTGCGATCGTCGTTGTCCGTGCCACGATAGGTCGGGCCGCAGACGTGCGGGAGCGGGTTGACGCGTCGCGGATGGGCCGCTAGCGGCCTCTGGTAGCAGAGACCATGGCGTGCGACAAGGCCTGCCGTGCGGGCGGCCCCGGGAGGTAACGTCGGGCACCCGACGACATGAAAGGCGGTGCCCAGATGGAGCAGCAGGATCGGCAGAACCAGCAGGGCCAGGAGGGCCGGCGCGATCAGCCGGATCAGCACGCCAACGTCCCGTCGCCCGAGGCGCGCCGGGGAGAGCAACCCGAGCGGCCGACCGCCACTGCGCCCGACTCGGTGGATCGCTCGGTTCCCACGGCCGAGGATGCGGGCAAGACCGGCACCGACGCCGCCGACCCGCCGCGCGCGGCGAACAAGCACGAGGCTGAGAAGGGAACGGGTTCAGGCGCAGAGTCGGCTGCAGAGGGACAGTCGACCGACGACGATCCCGAGCGCGACGCCAACGAGGGCGCTGATGCCTTCGAAACGCACGCGGACGCCGCGGAGGGCACCCGCGCCGGCGGCCCGGAGCGCCGCGACGAGGATCAGATCACCCTCGACACCCCCGATTGAGTTCTCTCTGCGCCCTCATCCACCGCGCATCGCGCGTGGGCAGAATGCGGGCGAACGCACCGGCGGCGCCGAGCCTCGGCGACGACGAAGCCCCGGCTTCCCTGTGTTTGCTAGGGAAGCCGGGGCTTCGTGGTGTTGTTCGAATGGCGGAGACGGGGGGATTTGAACCCTAATGGGATCCGCATTGTCCCGGGCGCAGCCCGAAGATCGTTGTTTTTACGCTGAGTTTTGGTTTGCTGACGAATACTGATCCGAGGTCAGTTTCAGAAAAGTGCTGTCACCTCGTTGTCACAACAAGTAGAGGGGCAGTTCTCAAATCTGTCCCGTGTTTTCCTCTGGGTCGAGGAACTTGCAGTCCGTGACGCACTCCAGGTCATCCAGGATTGCGTCGTGCACATCACACCCCACAACCGCTTGGAAGTCGACAATCCCGAACGGTACCCGGATCCCCGCTCGCACACAGAGCGACGCCTCTACGCCGATGGCGGCGAGCCACCGACCCCCTTCAAGGTGTCCATCGACCTCCACCTGCGTCCCCTCATCAACCGCATCACCAATGCGCCGGCGAAGCTCGTGAGCGAGCGCCTGCGCCATCACCTCGGTGATGAACGGCTCCAAGGGCTCAGGCACACCGTTCGAGCAGGCCGAGACGACACGCTCACACATCCACACCGGCACTTGCTCAGACATACTCACATCATCCCTCCCACCACCGACAAGCCCACCAGAAACATAAATGCGGGGCCCGTAGCAGGACACCCCCTGCTCGTGTTTGCGTTGTACACATGGAGAATGCACTCGAGAAAGCTGTCCGGGCCCTAATCCGTGAGGAAATCAATGAGTCGGAAAGGAAGTGGACGAGTTCTACACGGGTTGCGCGACCTGTGATTGAGATGCCGTTGTGCACGGGTGAGGTTGAGCGCCATTACCCGGTAGCCGAGGTTGCTCGCCTTTTGGGGATGTCTCGTGATTGGGTCTATGACCGAATCGAGGACGGCACGTTTACCGTTGGTCAAGTCCCCGGTAGTGGTGTAGCCCGATCCTTCGGGGTGTTGGGTTAGGCGCTGAGTTCGAGAACGGTGTCGGT
>NZ_JBVUAC010000022.1:0-7684 GCF_055791005.1 Leucobacter holotrichiae | reverse complement strand
CGCTCCATCAACCATTCCGGGAAATACGTCCCTTGCCGCAGTTTCGGGACAGCGACATCGATCGTCCCGACCCGGGTTGTGACTTGCGACGATAAATGTCGTGGTTCTCGCTTCACTTATCGTCCGATCAGAAGTGCTTCCTGCGCTGCGTCGACGGCCTCCGGAGTGAGGCGCGTGTGCCTATTGATGTCGAGGATGCGGTTGACCTGGGTGACGAGACGGTCGGCGAGGCGGAAGTTACCGTTGGTCGCCCGGACGATGGCGGCGAGAGCTGCCGTGTGTGCGAGACCGGAGTCATCCGGGTCGGGGTCCGGGAGGCGCTGCGCGACGACGGCGGTGAGCTCGTCGCTGCGGAGCGGGCGGTATTCGTGGGCGAAGCCGATGCGGCTGTAGAGCTGGGGGTAGCGGGCGAGGCGTTTCTCGATGCCGGGCATGCCGATGAGGATGACACCCATCCGGTGGCGGTCGTAGAAGTCGCGGACTTGTTCAAGTCCGGCGGTCTTGAGCCGGTCGGCTTCGTCGATGATGAGCAGTTCGGTGTTCCCGCTGTATTGGGATTCGGCGTGAACGTAGGGGTCGACGTGGCCGTGCTGGGCGTAGTCGATTGCCCAGGAGATGTGCTGGCAGGCCCGGGGCAGGCCTTGATCGATCTGCTTGATGGTTGCTGCGACCGTAGGTGTGAAGAACGCCGTCCTGTTCCGCTGGACCGCTTCCGGCACGGGCGGCAGGGCGCCGGCGCCGCGTGAGAGTGGATGCCATTGTTCCCATTCGTCGGTGCCGGCGTAGTGGCGGGCGGAGAGTGTTTTCCCGATCCCGGGTGGTCCGTAGCAGAGGCCGATGTAGCGGTGTGAGCGGACGGTGTCTGCGAACTCCGTGAACCGGCGGTGCTCTCGTGTGGTCACGAACGCGGGCCGTGTGTCTTCGTGGGGTGGTGGTGCCTCTTGGAACTCGTCGAAGTGGCCGCTGAGGAATCGACGCCCGTCGTCGTCTGGTGTGAAGAGGAGGGAGATGGGTTTGCCGTCGTCTGGCTCAGTCGTTGGCATAGGTTCTCAATCCATGTCGCGCCTGGGGTGGTGGTGTTCGGTCGGGCGCACTCGCCGGTGCCAGCGCGATCTCGGGTCGGTGGCGGGTGTCTTCGGGGAGCGAGCCAGCGTGAGCGGTGAGCTCCCGGAGCTGCTGTTTCAGGGCGCGGCGTTGCTGGTTCCTCGCCGCCTGCAGGTCGGTGAAGGACACGGTCTCGGAGGAGCGTTCGGGCGCGATCGCACGACACAAGAACGTGTTGTCGTGGAACACTCGCACCTCGCCGAGGTCGCGGGGGTCGTACCGCACTGTGACGTCTTCACCGACGTATGCGGCGAGGACCGGCGAGATGTATCGGGTCGAGGCGAAGCGAATCCCGTCGCGTTGCACACGTCGCGTTGCCGCCGCAGTCAGTAGGAGCGAATCGAGGTCTTCCGGGCGTGCGGGCATTCGAGGGATGAAGCTGTCGCTCCGCCATCGTGCGTGCGGGGCCTCGCCAGTCGCTGAATGCGGTCGTTCGTTGTACTCGTCGACGATGAATCGCTCGAGCACGTCATCGAGTTGGTGCAAGGTCAGCGTGGGTTCGCTGACGGGTGCCCCGCCGGTGCCGTGCGGGATGAAGCCGGGCAGGTGCGGCAGCAACTCGGTCGTGATCGTTCGGTAGAACCGCTCGATCTTGCCGCGCCCCTGCGGAACGCCGACCTGCGAGTGAATCAGGCGCACGTGCAGGTCGAGGCAGACCTGATCGATCCTGGCCGATGTGAAATCGGACCCATGATCGCTGTAGAGGACGTCCGGGAGCCCCGACACCGCCCACTTCGGGTTTCGTTTCCGAGCGACGGCCTGATGGAACGCCAGTGCGGAGTGTTCGGCCGCGGGGGCTGAGATGCCGAGCGCGTAGCCGGCGATCGCCCGTGAGTAGTCGTCGAGCACGATCGTCAGCCAGGGTCGGTCGGGTTGCTGCCGGTCGTTGAGAATCATTACGTCGAGCAGGGTGTGGTCCATCTGCCACTGCTCATTCGGCGCGGAGGTCGTGCGGCGGTAGACCAGTTCGAACTTGTCGCGGTACGCCGCGTCCCCGCCGTCAGCGAGGGCCGTCAGGCCTGGGTCGAGCGCGTGCACGATCTCGCGGACCGTGGTGTATCCGGGAGCCGGCAATCCGCGGTCCCGGGCAATGTCGCCGATGCGACGGTGAATATACGCGATCGTCGGCGCGGGCCGGCGCACAGCAAGCGCCTCGATTGCGGTGACCAGTTCGGCGAGAGTGCGCGTCGATCCCTTATCGCGGCGAGGTGCTCGCCCGAGCTGCCCCGCTTCTATCCGAGCTGCCCAGCGTTGCAGGGTCCGCACCGCGACTCCGGAGTGCTCCGCAAGCCGCGTCCACGGCACCCCGTCCTGGTGTTGGCGCACAAGCTCGGCCTTCTGCCGGTCGCTGAGGTGCGCCATGATCCCTCGTCAGGCCCGCTCGACGTGCTCGGCCAAGTGCCGATAGATCGTGGGCCGGGACACCCCGAACGTGTCGGCAATCTCCTGCACGGTGTGGCCGCCCTCGTCATACATCGCCCGGGCCTGCCGGATCTTCGTCGGCGTCATCTTGAACTTCGGGCCACCCTTCCGACCACGCGCACGGGCGGCCGCGAGGCCGTCGTGGGTGCGCTCCACGATGAGGTCGTGCTCGAACTCCGCGATCGCGGCGAGCATGTGGAAGAACAAGCGGCCACCCGGAGTCGTGGTGTCGATGCCCTGCGACAGAGCCTTCAACCCGACCCCACGCTGCTGCAGCTCTTCCGCGACTTGTTTGAGGTTTCGGACCGACCGGCCGAGCCGGTCAAGCTTCGTCACCACGAGCGAGTCACCCTCTCGCAGATATCCGAGGGCATCTGTCAACGCCGGCCTTTTCGTCAGGGTGCCGGAGGCGTGTTCGACGAAGATCTTGTCGCAGCCTGCAGCTTCGAGCGCATCGGTCTGGCCGTCCGGATTCTGGTCTCGGGTCGAGACGCGGGCGTAACCGATCGTGGCCATACCTCAGCGTAACGCGAACGCCGCCCGCTTTACATAGATCGCCGACACGAGTCATGAGACACGACTCGCCGGACTGAGCGACGAGAGTGGCGACTGACTCATGAACGGTCGTCTACGGACACAGACAGACAAAGGCACGTGCGATGACTGCTTTGATGGCGGCCGTTCACCTCTGATAACTGTGAGTGGTTGCGGGGCTGTCGTTAGTCAGCTGTGTGGTCGAGGTAGAGGTCGTACAGCGTCTTGCGTGGCTGGGCGTCGGGGCGGGAAGCGTCGGGGTTCATCGACGAGTTGTATGTCCAAATGGTCACTGGTGCTCCGGTGGAGGCGACGGCGTCAATGTCAGCGAACAATTTTGCCGGGGTAAGGGGGTAATTCGAGTCGCCGGGGCCAGGGGTATAGACGGTCACCCAGACGTCGGCGCCGACGGGGGCGGCGATCTCTTGCCCCTTCTCGACCAGGGCGCGATTCTGGGCAGGCGTCCACGCGGTCATCTTGTACCCGTCCTGCAGGTTCCACACGTCGATGCCTGTGTCACGGATGAGAGGCCCCAGCGCGGTCACGAACTGCACTCCGGACAGTCCGGCGTGGATACCTGTCGGTACTGACGGGGAGATCATCACGGGGAGATCCGAGGAGAGTTGGTCGAGGGAGGCGGTGATGTCGCGGAGGTAGTCGGTGTGCAGGGCGGTGCGTGCCGGATCAGCAATGGTTTCGTACCCGGGCTCGGTGGGGATGTACCAGCCTTCAAACTGTCCTTTGTACTTCGAGAGCAGGTCTGCGGCGATCACGGCGTCATCGGCGGCAATTGCCGCGAGGAGGTCCGCATCATCCTTCGTTGCGTCGGCATCCAGGAGGGAGGACTGCAGGATGAGTCCCAGCCAGACCTTCACGCCGTTGCGGGACGCGGAATCGAGAAGGCGGGGGAGGACGGAATCCCAGGCACCGAAACCCGTCGCGCTGCTCGCCGGGTATGTCGTGACCGTCGTGCCGTCATCGCGCCGAGCGCCCGTCCACTGAACGATCACCGTGTCGATCCCGGCCGCCTTCTGCGTCGAGAACATGGCGTCGAGGCGCTCGTTCGATGCGCTGTGAACGGTATAGGGGTCCAGGTGTGTTGCGCTGATACGACCAGCGCCTGCTGCTGATTCTGCTGGAGCCGCGGCCGCGGTCAGGGTGCTTGTGCCGATGATCGCAACGAGGGCCGCTATCACCAGTGTTCTCAGCGTGTTCCGCATGGAGCGGCTCCTTCAAATAAGATCTGTGCCCATCAACGGACGTTAACGGCACTAAGCACCTAGTATATTCGCGCTGCATCACATGCATCCGCCGCCCTGAACGTCCTCGTCCCCTTCCAGGCAGCTAGTGCCACGCAGCGATCACAGAACGACGCCATTCACCGGCGCGATTCACAGACCCGGGTATCGAGATCGCGGTGCCGGTATCCATTGCGTTGGGTCGTGCGGTCCGGGGAGCGCTGGCCCCATTCCGCGCCGACCACGGCATCCGCGTCCGCGGACAGCAGCGCGTTGATCATGGTCTGCAGCAAGCTGCGCATCAAATCCGGCGACGCGTCGCCCAGGGCTTCGCTAAGGACACCGGCAGGGTCGACAATATGAGGAGCGGTCATCGTGATGATTCCTTTTCGAGTGAGAAGTAGAGAGCTTTCTCGAAGGATCACACGGTGACCGCGTCCACGTCGAGAACGACGTGCCGGACCACCATGCGCTACACCACTATGCGGGACTCAACTCCGCGATACCCCGACCTACAGGTTGCCTAGCACTTTCGTTAGCACTTTTGGCAGCCCTGGCGACGCCGACACCCGGCCCCTCCTGGCTGGCGGTCGGTTGCCCGTAGCGGCGGTACTCGGATGGGTTGACGCCGTAGTAGCGGCGGAAGTGCGCAGGTGGATGCGTGGAGTTGATCCATCCCACCCGAGGGCATATCTGCCGCATCGACAGATCGGTCGTGCGCAGTAGACGAGCCATCTCTTGCACGCGCAGGATCGTGAGATACACCAGTGGCGTGACTCCGAATGAGTCTCGGAAGACCCGCGTGAACTGGCTGGGCGAGAGGCAGGCATGCGCGGCGAGGTCTTCGATGCGCCACCGCTTCGCAATGTCGCTGTGCATGAGCGCCGCCGCTTGCGCGGCTTCTCTGCGGATGGGGCGGAACGCCCGCCACCGTGGCGACGCGACGCGAGCGGCACGTTCACGCGACGTCAGCGGCGGCACCGCGACGGGCGCGTGGCGGATGTGCGGAGCAATGGCTTCGAGAACAGTCAGCAGGAGTGCATGTGTGCGGAAGTATCTCGCCGCGTCTTGCCCCGCTTCCGTCAAGGTGACGAGCTCATCCAGGATTGGCTCCAGCCGTTCGACCTCTCGTTCTCCAAGGCGGAGTACTTGCACGGGGTCGGGGTTGAGCTTGGCGGCGAGGTCGCGGGCTGCGTCGCGGTCGGGGATCAGGTCGAGGTGCTGCCAGAATAGATGCTCGATGAGGTAGTCCGTGTCGAGGTGCAGGGTCGTTATCGTGATGCGTGCTTCGGGTTCATATCCGACGGGCATATCGGGTGCGATCAGCACTATGTCGCCCACGCTGACGGGGCGTTGGGGGCATTCTCCGCAGAGGATCACTGAGCCGTCGCGGACGACTACGAGCCGTACACAGTCGAAGGCGACGGCACCCACCGAACGTCGCGTGCGTTGTGATCGCGCCACGACGGGTCGGAGAACCGTTCGCTGTCGAGTGCTGCCGCTTGTGTCGAAGTGAAGGTCACGGCGGGGATCAGGCTGGATTCTCCCTTGTGAGTGTGCTCCCTCTGTTCGCCGCAGCCTTTCCATCAGATCGGACTTTCAAGGGTGGGGAATCTCTCGGTACTGCTGCTTATGGTCGCGGTCACGCACGACAACGCCGAGGGATCGCAGTTCGTCGCGGATATCGTCGGCTGCCCCCATGCGCTTGTCGGTGAGGGCGCGCTGCCGCGTTCGCAGGAGGTCGTCTACGCGTCCGCCCACGCCATTGCTACCGTCAGCCCAGGTGATATAGGCGTTCTCGTAGGGGTCTGCGTTGCCCTGCCAGGGATAGCCGAGCCGTTCGAAAGCGTGCTGTAGCCGCCCGGTGAGCACGGTGTCGGTTTTGGAGCGGGAGAGTTCATTTGTTTGCGGGTCGGTGACAACAAGGTCTTTGCCGTCGGTGAAAACGCCGCCGATCCGATCCCGGTCAATGAACTGGCTCGTGCTCTCGCTCTCGATGGTGACACCACCCGCCGACACCGTGACGACGCTCACCTCTTTCCGCCACTCGCGGGTGATCCAAAACCCCACAGCCGAGCCCAGGAGCGTGAGGACGGGGATCGCCCAAACAAGCGGCAGACGCGCGGCGATGCGCAGCGGGCCGGGGGCGTCGCCCGCCAGGGAGAGCAGCCATTCTACGAAAGGGCCGACGGCGAACGCGGCGCCGAAGCCGACAACTGCGCCCGCGACGCAGAAGCCGACGATCCATCGTCTCGGGATCGTGATGGTTGTCTCGTTCTCAGTCATGCGGTTCTGCTCCTTGCTGCGTGCGCGGGGTGAGATAGCCCAGGACGGTGCGCTGAAGTTCCGGCAGCGGCGAGTAGCCTGGCCTGGCGTTCAGGTAGGTCGCATCGACAATCGCCTGCAACCAGGTCGCCGTCTCGACCGGATCAAGAGCCGCGTCGATGTCTCCGTCAGAGATGCCGCGCGCGATCAGCGCAGCCAGGCCGCCGGTGAGCACTTCGGCGGTGCGCATCACCACGGCGATGAGAGCGGGATCGTGCTCGACCCGCCGCAACAACTCAACGACCATTCCCGAAGCGCCCGGATCAGCAGCGTCCTTGGCGAGTTCGCTGAGCACATCAAGGATCGCCGGAACAGGCTCCTCGGCATCAGCGTGCCGTGCGATCAGCGCCTCCGCCACAGGCAGATCGCGCTCGAAGATCGCCCGGAACAGTGCCGCCTTGTCGGTGAAGTAGTAGAAGATGCTCGCCTGGCTGACCCCGACCGCCCGAGCGATGTCAGCCACGCTCGTGCGCTCATACCCCTGCGTGGAGAACAACCGGCCAGCTTCGACGGTGATCTGCTCCCGCTTCCACGCGACCCGCTCAGGATCGACTCGTCTTGCCGCCATGCGTACCCCAATAAATAGTCTGAGTAATCAATCGAATAATACCAGTCGCACGCGACACCCAGGCGACTCTCGCACGAGCAGCAGCCACCCACAGCCGCGCGATTTCACCCCTTCGTTCTTTTGAATGAACGTATGCTACCGTGGTAGATACGTTGGTTTCTTTAGTAGAAACATCAGGTGGTGAGTCTTATGCATGGCGGCATGATCCTGTTCCGGGGAACCGGAGCCGACGCGCGCCGCTATGTCGAGGCCGACCGCTCCCGCGCCGATGACTATTACCTCGGCACGGATGCGTCCGTGGCCGCGTTCACCGCCCTGGACGGCAACGGGAACGTGACCGCCGCACTCGGGCTCGACCCCGAGGCGTATGCGGGATGGGTGGACTGGAAAAACCCGGTCACGGGCCAGTCGATGGGGGGTCTGCTGAAGCTTTGGTTGAGTCCGGGGTTTATGCCGCCAACCCGACGGCATCCATCATTATGGCCTCGAACTC
>NZ_JBVUAC010000021.1:0-7877 GCF_055791005.1 Leucobacter holotrichiae | reverse complement strand
GGCCAACACCTCCGCTACGCTACCCATGGCGGCATAACCACCTGTAACACCGTGTCCACGATCAAGGGTCAAGGCCCGACTCGCCGTCTCGTCTGTGCGAGGAAACTTCACGATGCTGCTGGCATCGTGAAGTGATTGCGCTGTTCGATGAGCGGGCAGGTGAAGACGTCGCGTTCCCCGAGCCCGACACGGTTGATGTAGCGCACGACAGTGGCGTATGAAGCGAACAGGCCCGTCTGTAAGTACGGGACATCGTGGGTTCGGCAGTATTCGGCGATGATCGGTGCTGCCTTGCGCAGATGCGGGCGAGGCATTGAGGGAAACAGGTGGTGTTCGATCTGATAGTTCAGGCCGCCCATAGCGGTATCGAGAACACGGGTACCGCGGATGTTGCGGCTCATCATCACCTGACGCCGCAGGAAATCGAGGCTCGCATCTCTCGGCACGACAGGCATCCCTTTATGGTTCGGCGCGAACGAGGCTCCCATATAGAACCCGAACACGCCGAGTTGCACGGCGAGGAACGCGAACGCGATTCCCGGCGAGAGCACGATGAACACCAGCACCGGGAACCCGGTCAGCCGGATCAGCAGAAACACGATCTCTGCCCAACGCCGCTTCAGCTCACCCCTTGCGAGCACGCGGCGCACCCCGGATGCGTGCAGCGAGACCCCTTCCAGGAGCAGGATCGGGAAGAAGAACACGCCCTGATGCGCCCGCAGCCATCTCAGCGTCCGGCTTTTCGGAGGTGTTCGACCCGGAGTGACGACAATCACCGGAAGGTCGATGTCAGGATCGGCGCCCAACTTGTTCGGGTTTGCATGGTGGCGCGTGTGCTTATGCTGCCACCACCCGTAGCTCATACCGACCAGGAGGTCGCCGAGGACGATGCTCACCCAGTCGTTCCATTTCCCCGACACGAATATCTGGCGATGCGCGGAATCGTGGCCGAGGAACGCGATCTGGGTGAAGAGGATCGCGAGGAACGCCGCGGTGAACAGTTGCCACCAGGTATCACCGATCCAAACGAACGCGAACAAGCCGCCGGCGAGGACCAGGGGCAGCCCGATCAGCTTCGTCCAGTAGTACCCGTACCGGCGACGCAGCAACCCCTGTTCTCGGATTGTTTTCGCCAATGTCGTGAACTCGCTCCCGCCCTTGCCATTGACTGGCCGGCTAGTTCGTGGAGTCCGGGTCGAACGATACTGGTTCATGATGCACCTGAGATCCTGCGGGCTTGGGCGTCAGGAACGTCCGTGACCGCCCTCATCGGTCCAGTCATCGATCTGAGCGCGATCCGACCGGGCACGGTTCGCCTCCGCTCCCGCCGAATCCTGACCAGTTGGGGACGGGGTGAAAGTGACGGATTCCGCGAGAGCGGTGACCGCCGCGGTGCGCGCGTTCTCGCTCACAGCCGCGTTCTGGAAAACGACCGCCGCCGCGTCCTGACGATCCCGGACCCCTGCGCTGATGTCGGCCAGGCGATCCGCGAGAACGCTCGCAAGTCCGTCGCGCAACTCCTCGAGGTTCGTGTTTGCGATCTCGAGGCGACGGTCCGAGATCGTCACCTCCACGGTCGGATAGCCGGCTTTTGCGAGAAAGCCTCGGGTCTCGCTCCCCAGAATCTCGATCACTTCGTCCCGTTCGGGCCGTCGCGTGAACACGGCCTCCACCGTGTATCGATCCGGGGCTTCATCGGTCATCAGCGTGGCAGGCAACGAACCCACCAGCACCGATCCCAGGCCCAGCGTCGCGGCGTCCACGCCGCTCGTTCTTGTCTGTGTATCCATGATCTGACGATACGCCCTCTACATGTACGCCTCACAGATTCGGCAACCCTGTCAATGGGCGGACGGGGAAGCCCCCGCTCAAGACTGTTCATCTAGGTCCAAGTGCCTTGCGGCGCTCGAGTTCAGCGCGACCGTACGAGCACAGTGCGGCGGCCATCACAGTACCGCGGTCGTCTCTTCGTAGTCCGTCGAAGCTGAATGTCTCACCATGCGGGCGAGTTACGGTGAGGGCATGAGTGAGACGGAGAACACCGCGAGGAAAGGCCCGGATCATCGACGGGGCGCGCGGAAACGGGCAGAACGATGGGAACGCGCTGTGCAGACTCCGGGCACGCGTACGCCTCCACCGAAGAGACCGCCCTCCACCGGGAGGCCGAGATCAACCGCGAACAAGACGACGACCAGACTGGATGCTACCTCGCGGGGGTAACGTGACGTCCTTGAAACTGCTCAACAGGCAGCGCCGACTCTTATTTTGAGCACCGGCAAGGACTCGCGGTCCCGGCTCCGTCGTCCATCACCCCACGGACTGGGGCATGAGACCGGTACAGCTCCCTGGGAGCTGCCGACAGTTCCGAGGAGGTCGATCCTGCGAGTTTGAGATCCGTTCTGCCGGAGCTCTCCCGTCGAACTCGTTGATGCGCCCGGTGCCGAGCGGAGGCTTTTACTCTTGAGGCGATACTTCAGTCGGCCTTCGGATGGGTCCCCATTCACGACTCGTCTGAACGGGAAAGCTCCGAGCTTTCGTCGATGTGGACGACGGTGAGGCGGATCTCCACAGGGGCACAGCCGCGATCGGCGCACAGCGCGGCAATCGCTGCGTGTACTCGGCGACTGGTTTCAGCAGCTCCCGCGGCGGCGAGCACGCCTATCGCGGCCTCTGCTCGCGGGCCGTCCGGCGTATGCTCCCAGCGGACAAGCGGTGCTTCGTTCTGTTGAGCTCCGAGGAGCTGAGCACCAGCATCGACCACTTTTGAGATGATGCCGCCAGTGCGGAAGATCGTAGTCACTCCGGAAACTGCCCTGATCGTAGTCTCGATGTCCTCGGCCATTGCCTGATCCGTCGGCTCGGTCATCGGCTTCCTTCTGTCCGGTTCTGAAGCTGCTGGATATCGTGCACGGTGATGTCGATGCCGGTCACGTTCAGCGTGGTGTGTGTCATCACACGTGCACTGATCTCACTGCGGAGGCGTTCTGCAAGATCCGGGATCGGTTCGCCGTAGGGCACGCTGACATCGACGCGGACCCGCACCGGTTCGCCCGGCACCGTGACATCTCCGTCGAATCGGCATTTGCCGATAACGACGCCGGGCACGGTGTGCTCCGCCGCGCGGATCACGCCCCGGACGGCACCCTCGGTGATGCCCAAGTCGGCTTCGAGCGCGGGCGCAGGCAGTGGGATGCGCCGTCCGGCACGTGCGTCCAGAGTGATGCCGGCGAGGATGCTCTGCACCCAGGTGTCGTCGGGTGCAGGTTCTGCAGCGGTGTCGGCTGCAAGGAGCTCGGGGGTGAGCTCTCGAAGACGGGTCAGGGCATCCAATGCGATGCGGCAACCCGGGGATCCTTCGATCGAAGCATCCACAGGGGTGCGCCCGGCATCGAGGTAGTCGGAGAGCTCTTCAATGGTGTGCCCGTCGAGATCCTCGAACTCGGTCGCGTGGGTCAGCGGATCAGGGGTATCGTGTTCGTTCATCGCCACTGCTCCATTCGAACAATGATGTCTTTTCGTGCACGGGCGAGCAATCCCCGAACCGTCGATACCGGGAGATCCAGTTCTTGGGCGATCTCCTCGTAGCTATAGTCGCCCAGCTCTCGCAGCACCCAGCATTCACGCTGGGCGTCGGGGAGCCGATTGATCGCGTCGCTCAACGCCGCGATCCCTGCTCGCGCTTCCGCTCGTCGCGGCGGGGCCATCAGATCCGGCGCCGGTAGCTCTGTCTCGCTCAGATCGGAGTGGGGTCGGGTGGATCGGATGCGGTCGATCGCTTTGCGGCTGGTGATCCGCATGAGCCAGCTCTTCACACGTCCGGGGTCATCCAGCTTCGGCAGCTGATCCCAGGCGGTGATGAATGCGTCTTGGACGACATCGTCGACATCCGCGCTGCCCGGAAGAATTCGACGCGCATACGCACGCATCATCGGGGCGTGCCTGCGAACAAGCGCGGCGAATGCTGCCGTGTCTCCGTCTGCGGCGCGCCCGGCGATGATCCGGTCGTCCGCTGACTCCAACGGGTTGCGGTACGGCTCACTGCTCATCCTTCATCCCCCTGACACCAAGGGCACCTCTCCTTCGAGGGCCAACGGGCGGTGCGACGACCGTCCGTTGGCCCTCATCCTTACCCGTATCCGTCAGTTCGTCCATGGCTTGTGAGGTTGGGTCATTTCTTCGTGCGGCGACCGGTGATCAGGCCATAGATGAGCAACACCAGGATCGATCCGCCGATCGCGAGCAGCCAGGTCGACAGGTTGAAGAAGCCTTGCAGGTTGACGTTGAAGATGAGGCCGCCGAGCCAGCCCCCGAGCATCGCCCCGACAACACCGAGCAGCAGGGTGACGAACCAGCCGCCACCTTGCTTGCCGGGGAGGATGAGCTTGGCGATCGCGCCGGCGATCAGCCCGAGAATGAGAAAACTGAAGAAGCCCATGAGAGCAGTCCTTTCGAATGAGTGAAACGGGGTAACCGGGGCGGGCAATCTCGCCCGCCCCGATGGCGCGGTTACTTCTTGAACACGTCCTTGACGTCCTCGACTTTGTCTCTGATGGTTCCCTTCGCCTGGTCCGCTTTGCCTTCGGCGACGAGTTTGTCGTCGTCGGTCGCTTTGCCGACGGTCTCCTTCACCTGACCGGTGACCTTGTCGGCTGCGGCCTTGATCTTGTCTTCAGCGCTCATCGTGTGATTCCCTTTCATTCTCTGGAACGCTCCCGGGGTCTGGGAGCGAGGTTCTGGGGCAGCGCCTTGCTGCTCTTGTGCCTTAGCTGCCGAGAAAGTTCTTGCGTGCCTTCTCGAGCGACTTCTTGGCGTTCTTCGCCATGCGCTTGCGTGACTTCTTCGCCTCTGGGTTCGTCCAGAGCCGTTCGAGCTGGTGTCGCAGGTCCTCGTAATTCTTCCCGCGCGCTTTTGCCGACTCCACGCCGACCAGATAGGCGGCAACAGCGATCACCGCAAGTATCAGGATGTTCTTCCGCATCGCGTTCTTCCTTTCGTCAAGCCCCGGTAACGCGGGGGTCAGTTCACTCGGGATTGGTCTGCCGCGAGTCTCGAGCGGATCCCGGAATGGATTGTCACGATCGTCGAGATCTCCCGCCCCAGCAAGGTCGCCAGGCGGTCGACGAGTCCTGTCACCGTTTCGGCGACCTCGACAGGTGAAACGTTCTGCCTCGGCGTTACACTCACATGGAGGACGTCAGCGCCCCACAGTCTGCGCGCGTTCACTTTCGAGGAGAGGACCTCGTCATGCGACGCGAGCGATTGGGTGATCGCGTCGGCTGCGAAGCCGCCCCGGATCGTGACCGATCCCGGCACCTCGCCTTCCGCCTCCTCACGGATCACCACGCTGCTTCGCCCACCACCCAGCCGGGCGATGACGATCACCGCGATGACCACCATCAGCGCCAGCGGAGCGAGGATCGCCAGAGTGAACCAGCTCACCGTAGTCGCCTCCGAAATGCGCGACGCCTGATCCGCGCTCACCATCCAGTCCACCCCGGTCGATGACCAGCTCTTCCAGAGGTCGCCGGCAACGGGCCACAACATGGCCATCACCGTTGCACCGCCAACGCCGATCAGCAGAACGCCGACGATGAAGAGGACCGCTCGGTTCACGCCTCGGTTCGTGGCATTCATGACATGGCCTCTCCATCTGCGGCACGCAGGACTCGTGCCCGCACCTTCACACGGGGCGACAACTCGTAACTGGCCAGTTCCGACTCGGCCACCGTGCGTACATGACGCCTATCGACGGGTTGTCCGGGCTCTGGCCTGACGGTGATATCCGCGCTGCGGTGACCGACACCTACGACGACGGCGCCTTTGGAGAGGTCCAGCTCACGCCGCACCCGCTCCGCGACCGACGACGCGATCACTCCGTTATCCACAAGCACCGCATACGAGGAGAATCCCAGCTCGTGCTTCGGCCTTCGGCCGGCGCCGAGAGCGAACCACACGAGAACCACCCCGGCAACCGCCGCGAGGAGTCCTCCTGCGACGACCATGCCCTGATGCTGGTCCGGCAGCTCCTGCAGCCACGTCAGCGCGGCTCCGGGCGCGACCAGCAACGGACCAACACCGAGAAGATGTAAGACAATCTCGACACCCACGTAGATCGCAGCAACTACGACTAGCGCAAGGACGATCACGGTCGAGACGGTGCGCGGAGAGTGCGTCTCTCGACGCACCACGCGCTTCAGCACGGCACTCGTCATCTACCTCACCCGCTTTCGCTTCGGGATGATCGCTCCCGTGACGGTGAACGACACACGGCGGATGTCCCGTCCTGTCAAACGCGCGAACTCTTCAGCGAGTTCGGCCTGAAGTGCACGAACCCGTTCGAGGACCGGCACCGCAGCCTCGATCGCCTCGAGATCGCTGAGATCGGGGACGGGGAGCTTCGCCGCGATTCGCACGGCAAGACCTCCGCCCCACTCAGCCGTTTCGACGTTCACGTCGTCTCGAGACACACCGATCGCGACCGCTGACGCTTCCCGAACAACCTTGTCGATGACGCGCTCATGCACCCGAACGCTCCCAGGCGCCGGCGAAACAACATCAGGTGTGCTCGCAATGCTCGGGGATGCAACGGTCAGCACGCTCATGACGAGGTTCGCCTCCCCGTGAACGCGCTAGCGAGCGCGCGGAGATCCAGCTGACCCGACATCACTCGCCCGGTCAGAGCCCCGACCACCATGAGCAGCGCGACCAGTAGGAATCCCCAGAACCCGAAGATCAGCGCAGCGAAAGCCAACACTGCGCCGACCAGAGCTCCGGTCAGCGTCGCACTCATGAGACGCGCGACTCGGTGTCGTCGTCGGCATCGTCGATTGGCAGGTGCACATCATTCACGTCGATATTGACCTCGACGACCTGCAAACCGACCAGACGAGTGATTGCCGCGGTCACCGCGCTGCGAACGTTATCGGCGACCTCCTGGATCGGCGCCGGATAGTCGACCACGATCGTGATATCCGCGGCAGCCTGGGTCTCGCCCACCTCGACCTTCACTCCCTGCGTGAGATCCGTCGCGTTCACCGCGTCACGGATCGCACCGAATGCACGCGCCCCTCCGCCGCCAAGCGCATGCACCCCCGAAACCTCACGAGCAGCGATGCCCGCGACCTTCGCGACCACACCCTCGGCGATCGTCGTCCGTCCCGCAGACTGGCTGTCGTCACCAGCAGCGCCTTGGGAGGTCGAAGGTACACGATCCACTCGCGAGGTGTGCCCGGGAGTCTTCCCAGCCCGAGTCGCGGGGGTGCTCCCTTCGGAAGCAATAGTCGTGTTCATCTCATCCGTAGCCATCTGAACTACCTCCATACATCAGCAGCGCAGCCTACAAACCGCACCAGTCAACGAGCGAAGAACGACGCTCTACATATGAGACGGTCCCTGGCTACCGATCGTCACGAAGTCGCGGAGCGAACGAGCCCAGCACATCAGCAAGATCGACAACGACACCATCGATTAACGGCCCCAGCGACACGAAGAAGTCCCCGCTCTCCGAAGAGAACAGGGACTCAAACTCAGTGACCGTGAGGCCTAAACGCTACTTGCCCGCGGGCTGCTCCGGCGCCTTCGGCTTCTCCTCGGCCGGGGTGCCGGCTGCTTCCTTCGCCTGAGGGTTCGGTGCTGCGTTCTTGGGATCGGACATGATGTCCCTGCTTTCTGGTAGAGCGCTCGAGAAGGTCTAGAGCCTCTATGCCTGACAGTACTCCGGATAGGGGGAGGCAAACCGAGACTGTGAGTATTGCCAGTAACCGATGCGTCCACGAGCAGCGCCGGTTGCTGCGGAACCGTCGAGTTGAGTCCCGCATAGTGGTGTAGCGCATGGTGGTCCGGCACGTCGTTCTCGACGTGGACGCGGTCACCGTGTG
>NZ_JBVUAC010000020.1:0-8384 GCF_055791005.1 Leucobacter holotrichiae | reverse complement strand
AGGATCACACGGTGACCGCGTCCACGTTCTACGACGTGCTGGCCACCGTGCGCTACACCACTTTACGGGGCACTACTGGATGCTGGATTAGCGTGTCCAAGAAATGGGGGTAGGTTCCATCTCACCCCGGTACGTGAGAACCGGGGTGCGGCCAGGTTGCTCGACATGATCGAGGGGAGATCGAAGCAGGTGTTCTCGGACTGGCTCGCGGCGAGAACACCGGCCTGGCGGGCCGGGATCGAGGTCGTCGCGATGGACGGGTTCACTGGGTTCAAGACCGCGTCGAAGGAGCACCTTCCCGACGCTACCGAGGTAATGGATCCCTTCCACGTAGTCCAACTCGCCGGCGAGGCACTCGACCGCGTCAGGCAGCGGGTGCAGCAGGAGACCCTCGGGCATCGCGGGCGGCGCGGGGATCGGCTCTACCAGGCCCGGCGGATATTCAGAACAGGCGAGGGGTTCCTGACGGAGAAGCAGCAGGCCCGACTCGATGCCGTGTTCGCTGACCCCGCGCATGCGGATGTGTGGCGGGCATGGCGGGCCTATCAGCAGGTCGTGGCCGCGTACCGCGAGAAGCACTCGGGTCTCGGGAGGAAGCGGCTGCGCGAACTGATCGATACGTTGAAAGCGACGACCCCGACCTGGTTCACCGAACTCCGGAAACTCGCGTACACCCTCGACCGAAGACGCCCGGACATCCTCGCGTACTTCGATCACCCGAGGACCTCCAACGGGCCAACCGAAGCGATCAACGGGAGGCTCGAGCATCTCCGCGGTTCTGCGCTGGGGTTCCGGAACCTGACCCTTTACATCGCGAGATCACTGCTCGAGACCGGCGGGTTCAGAACCCGCCTACACCCTCAATTCCGATGAGCCTCCATACCAGCGACGTACGGCGCGCAGGCAGAAAACCAGATGGATCGGCAGCAACCAGACGCTGCCGGAGCGGAAGGCCTGAAGTGGCCGGATCAGAGAGTGATTCTCATGCGAATCTCGTGCAGGGTTCAATTTCTACCAACTAAAAAGTCGCGGAAACCGTTGGGTTTCCGCGACTTCTTGGTCGGGATGACAGGATTTGAACCTGCGACCCCGTCGATCAAAAGTCCTGATCAGAGGCACTTTTGATTACCTTGGAATATCTATGGTTCCCTTGATTTACTTGGGAATGAGGCGATTCGCCTACTCCGATTCTAGCTGGTCGGTTTGGAACCGTCACGGCTGATTCCGTTGGGTATTCGTTGAGGGCATCGAGTCCACAAAGTTCGTCGTTGAGTTGCCGTCAACTGGTTGCCAAATCTCATGTCCTTTTCATCTTTGGCTGAGACCGCCAATACCAATAGCAAGTATCTCTTTCGAGGACTTAAGCTTGTTTAGCCTATCTCCAAGCTGCTGGTGGACTGAGATCCGAGCTCATTCGCCGAGCTGAAACGTGGCCTTGTAAGCTCGACCAAGGCACTCAGGACTGACGATGTTCTGCGCGTTATTCTCCAGAGGTCTCGACGTCGACTGGTGGCGCTAGCCGATTCAATGCCTCTTCAATCGTGTTGAGATATTCGGGCGTCGGAGTGCGCGTCTTGCGCGGCCGCACAAGTGTGAAGCCATCGGTATCCGAAAGGGTTCGGAAATCAGAACTGACTTTACCGCGCGTAATTAGGGCGATCTTCGGAGTGTTAATCGTGAGAAGCTTCGACCGCACCTTCTCTTCGAGGATATGTTTTCCTGTGGGATCGATGGCAAAGCACTCACCGTCCACCCACCAGAGGAAATCCGGATAGAAGGTGTTCGAAGTTCCGACCTTCACCGGGAGCTGGATACCGTAGCCGTCACCCCGAGTGGGGTTGCGCATCCAGACACCTCGCCCCAGGGAATCCAGTGCTTTTGCAAATTCAAGCTCCTCGGCATTGAACTGGTTCTGCGCATACTTCGAATGAACCGCATTCTCGAACGAGTGGTACTTGTCCACCGTCGGAGTGTGGGCGATTGGAACCCAGGTCTCCTCGCCATGAATCTTGTTCTGCACTAGCTCTACAGTCGACTCGAACGCCTCGACGATTGCATCAGCTCGCTCCGAAAGTATCGACTGGGCTGTTGATCCTGAGCATGACCACTGTTCAAATGCTGGCCCCGTAAAAAGCTCTGGCTCAAGGAGGTGCGCACAGTGACGGCTTCGAAGCTGCACGCGACGACGAAGATACTCGCCGTTCTTACGTCGCATGCTTGAAGCGATCTGCTCATAGCGGGTCGTATCTTCTTCGCCGCGGAGCGAAATCTTCTGAATGCTCTTCCGCCCTTTCGCAAGCAAATCTTGCTCAGCGAAAAGCTGCCGCGACATCGCCTCAACTTTCTTAGTTTCGTCGGCCAGTTCCGCTTCGCCCAGCTGATATTGAGGAAGCTGGATTTCGGTGCCGAGTCCGCTCTTTAGCGGAATATCTGGCAACGGCTGTTTGCGAGTCTTGACTCTGATAGACGGGTTGGCGAAGGGGTTAGTGTCATCGATGGCATAGAGGGCCAGCTCAGCCTTCAGACCTTCGACGATGCCATCGAAAGTTCGGTTAGGCACGCGCACGAAAAGAGTGGACGTGTTGAGGCGGTCATCGTTGAAGTGGTGAGCGCCCGGTTGGCGGAGAGCGCGCCCAATTACCTGCGCGATACGAACGTACGAGTTCGACTCATCGTCGAAGTACTCAATATAGGCCTCTGGATCATCCCAACCTTCCTGCAGTGCACGGTTGCAAATGATGTGGGTGTGATGGGGCTGCAACTCCGCCAATGAAGATACGCGAACAGCATCGTCCGGCACGACCTTGGTCTGTGTATAAATTGCGATCTCTTCAGCAGGGACTCCACGTGCGCGGAGGTGTTCCCAGATCGCGACTGGACGAGATATGACTTCATCCTTCGTCGGATTGGACTTCTCCACAATGTAGAGCGCCTTCGGTGTGATGCTCACGCCTTCGGCAAGAGCTGCCTCCGTCAACTCTCTGTGCAAGGCAACCGCAGCGTCTAAAAGCTGGTCTGGATCAGAGTCGAAATTCTCAACCATGATCGTGTGTTTGAGAAGCTGATTCTCAACCACGTCGGCAGTAGCCACGTGGTAACGACCTCGCGCTGCGATCTCGCTTGCGCGCTCGTCCGTATTGACGACTTCAGCAAACTGGTCAAAAAGGCCGCCACTCGGCGGTGTTGCAGATGCAAGTAGAAATCCAATCGGTCTAAGACCGATCAGCTGCTCGAGCTGTGTCCCCGTCTGATTGTGGCTCTCGTCGTACACGATCCACAGCGGCCGCTGGGGTGAAGAACGTAGCTGATCCCATGGTGAGGTGTCCCCACCCCAATCTTTGTGGGGTCGGTGCATATTCAGTCGAGCGGATTCGCTACCTCCCGATTCGGCATGCTCAGCTTCGTTCCAAGAACCAACTGTTGTTACCCAGATTGTCAATCCGGAGGTCGACTCGATCAGTTCTTCCCACTCTGACTTACTTGGTCGTTCGCGCACAACTCGCGACCCAGGCGGTAGAAGGTGTGAGTACTTACCATTCAAGTTGCGGTATGTCTGATCTGCTACTGCGCTCGACTTAGAAGTCCATAGCACGATGGCTGGCCCCAGATCACCGACAACTTTGGCGAGAATTGGTGTCTTACCTGCGCCCGTCACTGCCTTTAGATGACCAACGAACGGGATCGGAATTTTACCAAAGCGTAGTGGGCCATCTTCAGCAAAGTACTCGACCCAGTCAGCGGCAGCTTCGGCAATCTGATTTGCTGCCGTTTCTTGAAACTCAAAAAGGCGAAGTGCAGAACTCACGATGCAACCACCGTATCTACTGATTTATCAGCTTCTTCCGTCATCACTTCTTCGAGCTGCAGCGCAGCGAGAATTTCGTCGGGAATCTGGCAGAACACGAACGAACGTGTCTCGCTGATATTGCAGGTCGTCCCGTAAATCCTAATCGGAGCCTTTAACCCCAACTGCTTAGCTTCGGCCAAGGCCTCATTGATGACCTCAGAATTCACCTGGCTATGAGTTGCTCCTCGCCAGACAAGGGCGAGTGCTTCGCCTCGCTGGTTTGCCCCAATGATCCACTTCGGCCCATCGATTCGCCTGATGCCGGATCGGTTGCCTGACCGGTCTGTTTGGCAGATCACAGCTGAGATTTTGTCTTTCTCCAGGCTCAGAATCGCTTCACGGTCAAGCTGTGCGCCAGTGACCATGAACTCGAATCCGGAGTTAAACCCATCAAGTTCGATTGCCGACTTAAGTCGTGGAGCGACAAGAGTGCGAGCATAAGGATCGTCATCGCTGCCTTCCTCGATAAGGATGAATCGTCGACGTCCACCGTCCTGGTGGTTCAGCTTCATCACTGCGTCACCCGTCGTCCCGCTGCCCGCGAATGCATCGAGCACAAGAGAGTCCTTCGACCCAGCCGATCCGACCAACAACTCGATCAGTTCTACTGGCTTTGCGTAGCGGAACCCATCGAATTCATCGCCGAACAGCTGCTTAAGCCGGTAGCTTCCCGCACGGGCATCTAAATCGATGACACTGCGAAGTGTGCCGCGGAAGTCCTTCAGGTAGTCCTTCATCTGGACGATCTGGTCATGTCGCTTAGGGAACACGATCTTGCCTTCATCCAAATACCGTTGCATCGTCTGAGGTGGGAACCTATAACCGTTTGCGGGCATCCGGTAGCTGTCTTGTGCGTTCGGATCTTCAACAACGCCTTCCTTGGTGACGCCGTACCGGTAGCCGCCCTTCTTTGGGTTATGTACTCGGTATGCCACCTGATATGGTCCGATGTCGTCCAAGTGAGTGTAGCGCGCAAGTCGCCCCAGGGAATCACGTCCGTTGGCGCGGACCATCGACCCCCATTCCTTTGCCATCGCCGCATCGTCCAACCCAGCACCACGCAGCTGGTCGTACTGCTCGAGGAGTACATCGCGCATCTCATCGGCAGGCGAAGTCCAGACCTTCGGCACGTATGAGATGTTCTTGGCATAGCAGATCACATACTCATGTTCGACCTGAATACGTGAGGGGTTGTTGTCTGCAGACCCGCGCCATGTGATGACGCCGATCCGGTTCTTCTCATCGAAGACCTCGTCCATGAGCATTAGCAAGCGGCCGAGCTCGATGTCGTTGATCGAGACGAAGATGACGCCGTGGTCGGCCATCAAGGACTTCATTGCTACAAGGCGAGGTGCCATGTAGTTCAACCATTTAGTGTGACGGCCGCCGTCGATATTTGAGACATATTCAGAATCGCTGCCGTCTGCATCAGGATCCTGGTAACGGGCATCGCTATAACGGAAATCATTGCCGCCCCGGTTATACGGCGGGTCGATATAAATCACATCAACGGAATCAGCATATTGAGTCTTGAGAGACACCATTGCCTGGAGGTTGTCGCCTTCGATCACGAGGTTGTGGCCACGATCCGGGTGGAACGATAACGAATCGTCGCGTTCCAGCATCCGCGGGGTCGGTACGAGCGACTTGTAGGACCGGCGGCCTTCCCAATGAAGGTGTAGACCTGCTTCTTCGCGCACAGACTCCAAGTCTGGCCACTCATGTTCCGCCATGTCCTCTATTTTGGCAGGGGCCTCCGACATTCAGGAAGTCCTCGAGAAGTCTCGCTAAGAGATGGTCGAGAGCTCGTCGGTGAGCCCCACCACTTTGCGATGAAACAACGCTCTGGCAAGAGGTTACTTGGATGGTCAGACCGTATAGGAACTGGTTGCAGGATGCGGAATTGAGCGCCGTACTGTGAGTGCGCATCTGCATCGTCGGGGCATTCCCATGCGACGGCGAGGACTCTCACCTTCCCAAAATGCCGAAGCGCTACATCTCCGGGATCAAGGATGGTCTCTGGCGCGGATCGGAGCAAAGTTCCATGTATCGGCAGGAGCGGTGCGAAACTTCTTACTATCCGAGCTCGGGTGACTTCGTCAAAAGAGCGCTGGTGCGAACACCAGCGCTCAGTAGATCACCCCTCTGAATTACGGCTTATAGGTTTCCGGCGGCTCGTTCCTGCGCTGTTCGGCACGGCTCCGTCCTATGTCCTGAAGGACCAGGCGGATCAACACTTCGCAGAGCTTGTGCAGATCGGGCGGCTCCCGATGAACTGCACGCACTGACAGCGTCCGCTCGTCGCGAGGTCGCCAGCCTGTCTTGCGTGCATACTTACTCACTGCGCCCTCACCTACTGAGACTCAACGCCAATAATGCGAGCTGTCTGACGTCGGGCGACCACCTCGGAGAGACGGGCCTTGGCTAGCGCTATGACGCTTACCGGGCCGATGGCAATGAACTTGAGACCATTCCATCCGAGCAGGACTACGACTGTGTACAGCCCCTCCGACGCACCTTCCTGTATCAGGGAGAAACACCAGCGTCCCGCGAGTAGGTAGAGTACCCCGAGCCCCATCGCGGGTACGCCCCACTTCAATCCCCTGCGAGTGCGAATCGCATCGAGCAGGACGTTGGTGGGCATGTAGCGACGCATAAAGCCACGGACACGAGCACTCAGCATCCATAGAAGTCGAAACATAATGAGCCTCCATTGCACGTTCGGGTCACGAGACAGTGCAAATAGAGTGACCAACCGGCCTGCCCCGAAGGACGCCAAATCAAGGAGGAATCTGCCTCGTCTTTAACGATACGCCAGAGGAGTGACATTCGTAAGGGGGTACGCTCGCTCGGACGTTCTGGTGTGAGGAGCGCACCTGCCTGGCAAACGAACGGATGGAACCCGGCATGGTCACACTTACCTCACTCGCGCAAGATGAACGAACCGCAAGGATGTTCCTCAGTGGTGTTTTAGAACCGAACGATTCGCGAACAGGTAGACTCGTCGCCGAAGTCGGGGCCGTGGAGACGGTGCGCCTGGCAACCACGAAGGACGCTCCGCTTCCGAAGGTACTCGATGCCACCGAAGGCGAGTTCTGGCGGCAACAAGTATCCCCACGATTGCTGGTCGACGCGGTGAAGCCACTTGCAGGAAGGACTGATGCGCTCGGGTTGCAGGTCTTGATTCCCGGCGACAAGGACTGGCCGAAAGGTCTCGCAGCTCTGGGGACTCGAGAACCGCTCGCGCTGTGGGTGCGTGGATCAGCTTCGTTCTTGTCGAGTCCGATCAATGAGAACGTCACGTTTGCAGGTGCACGAGCCGTCAGCGGCTATGGCGTCCAGGTCACGACTGAGTTGGCTCGCGAACTTGCACGGGATCAGTACCTCATCGTGTCGGGCGGTGCATACGGTGTCGATGCTGCCGCGCACCGGGCGGCGCTCGAAGTCGGCGGCACCACGGCAGCGGTCATGGCCGGCGGTCTTGGACGCCTTTACCCGTCGGGCAACAGTGATCTACTGGAACGCGTTGGGGATGTCGGTGTGCTGGTGAGTGAAGTCGGACCCGATTCTGCTCCGACAAGATGGCGTTTCCTCGCGAGGAATCGAATTCTTGCTGCGCTCTCTGCCGCAACGATCATTCCCGAAGCGGGCTACCGATCCGGGGCACTCCAAGTTGCAGTGGAAGCATACGACCTGGGGCGAGAAGTCGGCGCGGTACCAGGGCCGGTTACTTCCACAACGAGCACTGGCGCTCATCGCTTGATCCGCGAGGAGTACGCCCAGATCGTGACGAACTCGGAGGACGTTCGCGATCTGCTCGTAGACCCCGACGCGACTCCACCCCGCAGGATCGGCTCATACCGGGTACCTCAGCACGTTCGCGCAGTCGCGCAGCGCAACTCGATCTGACGATGCACACCTCGGCTTTGGCATTCGGTGTCAGAACCCAGGAGTAGCATCACTAGTCGAACAAAGTTTCGAGTGATTGGAGTGAAGTGCTCACTGAACCACAGCCGGTGGCCTGTGCGCCGATACCGCTGCTCGTTGCGCCGACGGCAGCGCCGTGTGGTTTCCCTTCACCGGCGCAGGACTATCCAACCGACAGTCTTGACCTCTCGGAGCGACTGATCCGGGATCGAGCATCGACCTACATTTGGCGGGCCACGGGCGACTCGATGGTTGGAGCAGGTATCTTCAACGATTCCCTACTTCTCGTGGATCGAGGCCTGACGCCGATCGTTGGACATATCGTCGTGGGTATCGTTGACGGTGACTACACGGTGAAATACCTGGACCGGCTGGCTGACGGCCAGCCAGTCTTGAGGGCCGCGAACCCTGACTTTCCAGACATCGTGCTGGATGAGCTCAGCGAACTTACGATCTGGGGTGTCGTGACCTGGGTCTTGAGCAAGACTGCGTGAACCGTGAACGGAACCTACCCCTATTTCTTGGACACGCTAATCCAGCATCGCGCTGGAGAAAGCGAGAATGTCAGCGATGGCAAAGAACAACTACAGCGAGGACTTCAAGCATCGCG
>NZ_JBVUAC010000019.1:0-8497 GCF_055791005.1 Leucobacter holotrichiae | reverse complement strand
GAGTACGAGGCCATCATGAACGAGCAGGTCGCACTCGCTGCCTGACCAAGCTGTCACCAACTCGTGCAGCAGACCCAAATAAGGTCCCGAACTCTTGGGATTCTCACTACCAGGCCCACGGTCTCACTGGTCTTTGACCTAACTCAAGCCTGAGCGCGCTTCTCGCGTTCGAACGCGTAGGGGTCAAAGAATGCCTCTCCGCTTTCCATCGCAGCAATGAGGCGCGAGGGACGGAACCCGTCGAGGATCGGTGCGACTTCGTTCGTAGTGATTTCTTCGGCGACGAGTCGGCCGGCGATGGCTCCGAGGGTGACGCCGCTGTGCATGGTCGAGACGTAGAGACCCGGCAGGCCCTGCCAGTTGCCGATGACGGGGAGCCCGTCGAGCGGGTAGGGGCGGTAGGCGATCTGGACACGCTCTGCTCGCACGGATGCAGCGTCGAAATCGGAGATACCTTCGGCGGCCTGACGGAACAGTTCCTGAGTCGCGCTCTCGGGAAGGGTCCAGGCCTCGAGATCAATGGCGGCGTCGGCTGCCGAAGAACGGACTACAATGCGCCCGCTAGTATCAGGGCGAACGCTGAGGCCGGGAAGATGAAGCATCGTGGAGATATGCGATGCCCCGGGCGAAGTGGTCACCGTGATTCCCGGCTGCCCCTGGGTATTCGCATCGACACCTTGCTTACTGAGCAGTTCGCCGATACCGGCACCGGCGGCGAGCACGACAAGGTCGGCGTTCAGGGTTTCGCCGTCTTCGAGAACGACGCCAGAGATCCGGTCATCTTTCTGCACAAGGTTGGTGACGGTCGTCGAATGCCGCACCGTCGCACCTAGCCCGCTCGCTGCACGAAGCAGATCGTGAACGAGAAGGGGGATGGTGATGTGGCCTTCGTCTGGGAAAAACACCGCGTGCTTGTATTCCGGCCGGATCTTGATTAGCGGGTCCACACGGTGAAGATCCTTCGGATCGATTGGCACAGCCGCGTAGCCGAGTGAGTAGCACTGCTGGACGAGAGCCTCAAGCTCTTCGACGTCTTCTGCGGTGTCGGCAACTTGAAGGTTGCCTTCCCTCTGCAGCCAGTTTGAGGTGCCGATCTCGCGAGCGATCAAGTTCCATTCTCCAATGGACATCGCGTTGAGGTAGTGGTGTTCGACGGGCTTTGCTTTGTCGGTGGAGTTCAGCCAGGCAAAGCTCGCCGAGCTCGCGGCATCGCCAGGAATTCCCTTATCGATGACGGTGACATCGACTCCACGCTTTGCGAGCTGATAACTGATTGAAGAACCGAGAACCCCGGCACCGATGACAATTACTTTTTTCATCTTGATCCTTAACTAGTTGGTTGATGGCTGAGTAGGGCTAGCCGACGTTCGGTGGCGGGGCCGCGTGTCCTTGCAGGGTAGGAAGTTCGGGGGCGGTGAACGCGATCGCCCCGTCGATCAAGACCATCTGGATGTCGGCGAGCGATTTCGACGAAGTGATCACCAGATCCGCTGAGAGTCCGGCGCGCAGAACCCCTCGAGTAGCGCCGATGCGCGGGAGTGCTCTGGCGACGTTCCCGGTGGCGTAGGCAACAGCCTTCTCGATGGGTGCCAGTCCAGCCTGGACGATGCCTGCGACCATTTCCCAGATTCCGTCCCAGTGTCCTGCCGCGTAGTCAGTGGCAATGATGTCGACGAGATCTGCCTGCATCAGAGGGATGAGATGTGAAGGGGTCTTGTCGAGTTCTCGCCTTCCCCATGCGTCGAAAGTATCGATCTCGATGAAACCACCGTTGTCCCGGATCCACCGAGCATTCGCAACGGCTTCCTCAGCGGTGTATGTGGCGTGGTTGGTGTGCCCGCCGATGAAGAGTTCACCGGCGATCTTTGCGGCCTCTCGAGATGGTTCGTCTGAAGACGCCGCATTGTGGACGAGGGTAGGGATTCCGAGTTCGACGGCCAGAGACGCTGACCGCACGACCCCGTCCAGGGCAACCTGGAAGGACGGGAGCACGGATTGCTCGATGAGTGCCACCATGTCATCGTCGCTAAGCATCTGGAGACCGTACTCGTCACGCAGTGCGGCCACGCGCTGCAGGTCAGGTTTCCCCGGCCGAATATGGCGACCGAGAACTGCAAACTTGAGTTCCGCTGCCTGCCCGGGGGTGACCCTGACGCCGGTCGCTTGCTCGACTGCGGCGGGGATGTACATGTAGTCCTGCCCGCCTCCGCCGAGCGTCATGCCGGCCCCGACTTCTCCGATAACGACGGCGCCGTAATCCGCCATCTCTTGCGCGGTCATGGCCCGATGAGTGGCAGTGAGGCCGGCCCCGTCGCAGGCGTCCGCGGCGGCGAACATTGGTTCAAAGTGCACCGTAGACATTTCGACCTTGACCAGCTGCTTCTGCCGAACCTCTGCGTTCTCGGCAGGGACCTTGAATCCATCCAGGTCAACGACGGTGGTATGCCCCTGGAGCAGATGACGTCGCAGGTTGCCTAGTGACTCCGCGAGCGATACACCAGGCGTGCCGCTTGCGAAACGAGGCCCTGGCGCAGCAGCATGTGCATGCGAGTTTATGGCGCCAGGTACCACTAGTCGACCACCGAGATCGAGAACAGTGTCACCGGGTCCGCCAGCGACATTATTAGGAGTGGTCGAGACAATCATGCCGTCTTCGATGGCAATTGATCCTGTGAATACCGGCGAGTAACCGTCGCCGGTGACGATTTGTGCGTTGGTGAGAATTAACATGGCTCCAGGTTAAATGTAACTAGTTACATCTGCAAGTCGTTAGTGGTTGTGGATGTGATGTGATGCGTGTGCGAGCCTTGCTTCGAAAGGGTTCTCTGCATTCTCCGCAGGCGGGGTCAGTCGAACACGCACGACGGTTGTTGGTGATGGTGGTATGGAGTTCTAGCTCCCCTGCAGTCCAGGAATCTTCGGACACGCACAAAGTCCACGTTTCCCCGAACGCATTCCGGGTTCGTGCCTGGCCAGTGAAAGATCGTGGCCCGAAGATGGTCTCTTTACTCGCTTCTGGTGGAGTTCAGTCTTGGGTCCAAGCGATCTCGCAGTTGTTCTCCGAGAACGTTGACGATTGCCACGGTGATCACCAAGGCTGCGCCAGGAAGTGTCGCAATCCACCAGGCCGATCCAATGAAAGCGCGGCCGTCCGATGCCATCCCACCCCAGGACGGTTGTGGTGGTTGCACGCCAAGCCCCAGGAAGGAGAGAGAACCCTCCATGAGCATCATTGCCCCGAAGTCGAGGCTCGCGTAGACGATGATGGTTGGAATAATGTTCGGCAAGATGTGTCTGAGCATGATGCGAAGATCTGATGCACCGAGCAACCTGGCGCTGGAAGTGAAGTCCTGCTGCCGAATGACTTGCACTTCACTGACGACGAGTCGCGCGTACAAGATCCATCCGACGAGCGACAGCACGATGACGACATTTACGACGCTCGGGCCGAGCGCAGCGATGATGCCGATCGCAAGAACAAGAGCAGGCAGGGCCAGTTGGATATCGCCGAGGCGCATGAAGAAGGTTCGAAGTGGGCCACCATAGTAGCCGGCGAGGAGACCGATGGTGACACCGATGACAGCTCGGAACACGACTGAGATTGCTCCGACCGTCAGCGAGACCTGCGCACCGTAGAGGATGCGGCTGAGGATGTCTCGACCGAGATCGTCTGTGCCAAGAATGTGTTCGATGGAGCCGCCGCTTTGCCAGATAGGAGGAAGGAGACGTGCGGTCAGGTTTTGAGCGTTTGGGCCGTATGGTGCTAACAGCGGAGCAATGATTGCGGCGAGAACGATCAGTGCGAGCAGTGCCGCAGGGATGATTAGCTGCCAGTTCTTCCGGTTCTTTCGTTTTGGTAGGGCAATTGCGGTGGTTTCGGTGACCGGTGCAGAGTAGGGCGTCTGCTTGTGAGTCTCAGACATTACTGTGCTCCTTTGGTTCTGGGGTCGAGGCGCCCGTAGAGGATGTCAATGATGAGGTTGGTGATGACAACGAGCACGCCAACGACGAGCACGAAGGCTTGCACCACGGCCATGTCGCGCGTTTCTATCGCCGAAAGGGCGAGTGTGGCGATGCCGGGCCAGCCAAACACGGATTCGGTGACGATGGCTCCGCCGAAGAGACCCCCGAGTTCGAGTCCGATGACGGTGATGATGGGCAGGGCTGCGTTTCTCAAGGCGTGTCCGAAGATGATCGAACGAGAGGTAGCACCTTTTGCTTTTGCTGTTCTGACGAAGTCAGAGTCCAGGACTTCGATCATGGATGACCGAGCGATTCGCGCGAAGGTTCCAATCTGGAAAAGCGCGAGGGCGACTGCGGGAAGGATGAGGTACTCTGGCCCCCGGAATCCGGATGTCGGCAGGAGCCGAAGGGTTGCTCCGAAGATGAGGATGAGTACGATGCCCAGCCAGAAGGTCGGGAGGGATTGCAGGAAGACCGACCCAGCAATGACGATACGGTCGAAGATCCCGCCGCGTCGAACTGCGGCAGCGACGCCGACGGCGACACCAACAATGCTCGAGATCGCCAGGGCAGCTCCGATCAATGCCAGGCTGTTGGGAAGTGCAGCAAGCACAGGTTCTAGTGCTTGCTGTCCGCTTCGATAGGAAGTACCGAGATCGCCTTGGAGCGCGTGCCAGAGCCAGTCGAGGTACTGGACGATGATGGGGCGATCGTACCCCCTGTCTTGCCTAATAGTCTCGATCTGGTTTGCCGTAGCGTTGTCGCCTGCTATGAGGGAGGCGGGATCGCCTGCGATATAGACCAGCAGGAATGTGATCACGGTGATTCCGAGAACCACAAGCAAGCTATGAATCAAGCGGCGAAGGATTTGTCGCAACATTGAGTTTTCTCTCTTGTTGAACGGTGCGGCCGTGGCTATCGCAGCCACGGCCACACCTCGTCGCTCAGGAAGTCTTAACCGCTTGAGCGAGGTAAATTGCCTGGTCAGGACGCGGCGTCCAATTAATTCGGCTGTTAATGCCGTAGGTGACTTTGGCGTTGTAGAGGAATACCTCGGGTGCGATCTCCTTCAGCCGGGCATTGAGCGTGTCATATGCTGCTTGTCGTTCGTCCTGGTCGGCGATTCCGCGTGCGTCGGCAATGGCTTTGTCCACGGCGTCGTCCTTGAAGTAGAGGCAACGTCTTGCGCAGTCGAGATGGAGGCCGAGCGCGTAGTCGGCGTCCAAGAGAATGTTGTTGTTCGACATGAAGTAGATCTGATTCGCCGCCATATCCCCGGTGACGATCTTGTCGGTGAAGAAGTTCGGGTCAAAAGTGGTCTTCACGTTGAAGCCTGCGTCGCTGAGATTCGCAGCGATCGCCAGCCAGGTCGGCCTCCAGTCATCCCGATCGAGCACGAGATCCAGCTGCACGTCGCCTGGCTGGTACCCGGCTTCCGCCAGGAGCTGCTTGGACTTTTCAGGGTCAAACGGGTAGGGAGTTACATCCTTTGAGGAACCAAAGATACTGCCTGCGTAGATCTGCCCCAGTTCCGTTGCGTTGCCGCTGTAGAGCTGCTCCGTGATGGTCGCCTTGTCGACGCCGTAGTTCAGGGCTTGGCGAACTCGCTGATCCGAGAAGGGGCCGCCAGCAATTGAATTGATCGTAAGCCAGTAGGCTTCGATTCCGTCGATGGTCTGCAAATTGATATCGGGATTGCCCTCGAGAGTCTTCGTCAGATCTGCCGGGAGCTTGGAGGCGATATCGACTTCGCCGCTCTGGAGTGCGCTCACTGCCGTCGCGGGTTCTGCATTGATCTGGAACGACACCTCGCTGGGGATTGGCTTCTCCCCGAAGTAATCGCAGTTGGCTTCCAGCGTGATCCGATCACCCTGGGTCCAGCTCTTGAGCTTGAACGGCCCAGTACCGACGGGGGTCTTGCCGAAGGCCGCGTTACCGTCCTGCTCGATAATGTCGGCCGGTGTGATGTAGATCAGTGTGGCCAGAGACTTGATGAAGGTGGCGTCTGCTTGCTTCAGCTTGAACTGAACCTCATGATCATTCGTGGCAGTTACAGAAGCAACGTTGGAGACGTACCCCTTCTGCTTGGACGCGAGGTCCTCGTCACTTGCGATCCTGTTGAAGGTAGACACCACGTCATTTGCGGTGAAGGCCGAACCGTCCTGCCATTTCACATCTTCACGAAGGGGAATGTCATAGGTCACATCATCAACTTGTTTGTATTCCTTGGCGAGGCCGGGCTCGATCTCCAGCTTGTCGTTCAGCCTGAACAGGCCGTCAAACATGTTTCGACTGATCTGCGCGAAGTCGATGATGGTTTCATAGTTGGGATCCAGCGTTGCTGGCTGGGTGGAGTACGAGAGGTTGACAACAATCGGCTCCCCGGATCCGCACTCGCCTGAATTCGCAGTTGGCGTCCCCTCGTCTGAGGAGCACGCGGTGAGTGCGCTACCTAGGGTCAGGGCGACGATGCCCAGAGCCGTTAGCTTTCTTCTTGTCGACATGTTCTTCTTTCCTTACTTCATTGATGTGATTTTCAAGTTGGAGACGATTGGTTGCCGCCCTAGGGCAGAGGGGATGCGGGGACGGCTGCGCGCAAAGCCTTGGTGTAGTCATGAGTCGGGTGATCAATTACGGCGATCGCACTGCCCGATTCGACGACCTTCCCTTGATGCATGACGATGGCGTGATCTCCGATTTGTCTAGCCAGGGCGATGTCATGGGTGATGAAGAGATAGGTCAGTCCCTCCTGATCCTGGATATTGATGAGCAAGTCAACGATCTGTGCGCGGACAGAGACGTCAAGCGAGGTGACGGGTTCGTCGCAGACGAGCAGTTTCGGTTTGAGTGCGAGGGCCCTGGCAATGGCGATTCGCTGCCGTTGGCCGCCAGAGAATTGATGTGGGTATCGGTATGCGTGGCGTTCGCCGAGTCCGACAAGCTCTAACAGTTCAACGGCCCGGCTCCTCGCTTCTTTCCTTGAAGACAGCCTGTGGTTGATGAGGAGGCCTTCAGAAATGAGATCCGAGATCATCATGCGGGGGTTGAGCGAGGCATACGGATCTTGGAACACCATCTGGATGTCCGACCGGACTTGCTTCCAGTCTGAGCGTCGAGCGTGGACGAGTTCCCTTCCCGCAAATTTGATGCTTCCGCTATCGGGAGCGAGGAGACCGACGACGCTCCTCGCAAGCGTGGATTTCCCGCTCCCCGATTCCCCGATAACACATACAGTCTCCCCGGGCTTTACCGTCAAGGACACGTCGTCCATAGCGAAAGTCAGGTCGGCACCGCGCCTCGCTTTCGTGAACGAATGCTGCAGCCCCTGAACCTCAAGAACGTTTGTGGCATCGTCTCGCAGGTGACTACGGCCCTCCCCACTGCGCGCCGGCCCGTCGAGAGTCGGCGTGGCAGCCCAGAGCGTGCGCGTGTACTCATCCTTCGGGTGCCGTGAAACCTCCTCAGTGGGCCCAGACTCGACGATTACACCGTCACGGACAACCACGACCTTCTTTGCGATGCTGGAGACCAGCGCGAGATCGTGGCTGATGAATAGGATGGACGTGCCGAATTCCTGAACTACCTCCTCCAGAAGGTTCACGATCTGCTTTTGTACGACCACATCGAGCGCAGTCGTCGGCTCATCGGCGATAAGTAGTTCGGGTCGGCAGGCGAGAGCCATGGCGATCATGACTCTCTGCCGCATTCCCCCCGAGAGTTCATGCGGGAACTTCTGCGCTACTTCCTTGGCGCGAGGCAGTCCCAGTCGTTCGAACAATTCGATGACCCGAGCCTGCACAGCATCGTCAGCAACGTGCGGTTCATGAATTTTGACCGCTTCAGCGACCTGCTGTCCGCACCTCCGCACTGGGTTGAGGGACGAGAGAGGATCCTGGAAGATGTAGGAGATACCCGTTCCCCGAAGTCGGCGAAGTTCCGAGTCTTTCATCGTCACGAGGTCCTTGCCGCGGAAAACCACTTCTCCGGTGACGGTGACCTTGGCGGATCGCGGAAACAATCGGGTTATCGCGAGTGAGGTAACGGACTTTCCTGAGCCACTCTCGCCGACTACGCCGACAATGCTCGCGCGCGGCACATCAAACGATATCCCGTGGACGGCATCCACGCGTGAATCTCCATGGCCGAAGCTGATCGAAAGGTCTCGCACCGACAGAAGAGTGTCGTTGTTCGTGACGCTCGTCGCGTCGTTCGCTGCGTGCTGCTTTGTCATGTGAACGCCTATGTTCCTTGCCGTCATGGGTTAGGTCTAGGAAGCACTCTAAATGCAACTAGTTACATTTGCAACCTGATTGCACCGACCCTTACCAAGGAGGTAGGCATTTCCCTGGTTAGAGACCATTTTGCGCTTCAGGCCAGGAGAGATCCTGCACCTGGCACGTGGTGCCGAGATCGACGCTCTTAGAGCGGCACCCCACACGAACTACTGAGGGTCTGCTGGGCCTTGACCCTTGATCGTGGACACGGTGTTACAGGTGGTTATGCCGCCATGGGTAGCGTAGCGGAGGTGTTGGCC
>NZ_JBVUAC010000018.1:0-15818 GCF_055791005.1 Leucobacter holotrichiae | reverse complement strand
GATACCGTTCTCGAGCTCAGCGCCTGACCCCATCACCACGAAGGACCAACCGTTACACCACCACCCGGGACTTGACCCGAGACGTTCTCAATGTCACAGGTGCTCGATAGTCTCTCCGCAAAAGGATTCAACCGCGAAACGGGAGATCACGATGGTCGAACTAAAAGGTATGGATAAAGCCAAGGCCAGCCTCGGCAAGGCTGCCGACGGCATCGGCAGGCTCGCACGCGATACATCCGCAGCAATCGCTGAGCAAGCCGACGACCTCGTGGGTTCAACGAAGGATCTCGCTAGTGGCACGATCGAGAAGTTCACCACAAGGAATGCGAACTCCTATGAACAGGCCATCGCTGACTACAACGCCGCATTTACCTCGATGAACGACAAGGGCCTCACACTGCTCAGGCAGCGCGAGCGCTGCAGCGACCTGATCGAGCATGTCGAGTTGCTGGTGAACAGTGTCGCGAACACCCCGAAGTCGTTCGAGAAGGATTTCGATGAGATCGAGATGAACAAGGCACGTTTCTTGGCGGCCGAGGAGTTCGCACGCACGGACCTCGAAGCTGCCCGCAAATCAGCCGCCGGAGCAGGAGCCGGCTTCGCTGCCGGTGCTGCAGTTGCGAGTTTGGCTCCCTCGGCAGCGCTCTGGGCCGCAACCACCTTTGGCACGGCGTCGACCGGCACAGCGATCTCCGCGCTCTCAGGAGCCGCTGCGACCAACGCTGCCCTCGCCTGGCTGGGCGGCGGAACTCTCGCGGTCGGAGGTGGTGGTGCTGCCGCAGGCAGCGCACTGCTTGCGATGGCGGGTCCCATCGGTTGGACAGTAGCTGGCGCGACGCTCCTCGCCTCGGTCGCGCTGTTCGCCAAGAAGAAGTTCGAGACCCGCGAGGCAAAACAGGAGGCGCTTACAGCTGTGAAGCAGAACACGGCACTCGCGAAGATCATGGACGCGCAGATTAACGATCTCCTCCAGCGCACGACCTCCCTCCGCGAGATGGTGACGAAGAGCTATAGCGAAGCGCTGCCGTTCTTCAACGCTGACTTCATGGTGCTCTCCAAAGCGCAGCAATCACAACTCATCACTCTGGTAAATAATACGAAGGCCTGCGCGGCCCAACTGAGCCACCTCATCGACCAGGAGGCCAACGATTGAGCGACACAACGAAGAACGCAGCGGGCGTCACCGCGAAGACTGCGAAGAGCAACCAGGAGCAGGCGGTCGCCGCGTGGGTGAACTACCTCAACCAACTACGGCTAGACAGCCTGCTAGCGGCTCTTCGCCAGCAAGACGTAAACCTCCGCGAGGCACTTTTCAGCGTCGAAGAGACGATCACCGAAATCAAGAAGCTGGTCGAGAGCAATCGGGGCGGGACGAAGGGGCTACACGGCTTTATCGCCGAGGTGGCAGAGACCGGGATCGGCAATGCGCGGAGCCAGGTTCTCGGCGAGGACAAGGTCTATCAGTGGGTGAACGACAACGGACCGTTCGACCTCATGCGAGATGGAGTCGCGATCCAGCAGAAGTTCTACGCTGCAGGCAACAAATTCGGCTTGGGCGCGATTGCAGAGCATCTACAGAAGTACCCCGACTTCATCGCGAGCGGCCACAAGTACCAGATCCCGAGGGACCACTACGAGATGGTCCGCGAACTCTACTTTATGCCCCGTGAGGATGCCGGAAAACTCCTCGCGCGCGCTGGCGACGGCCCATCGTTGACGGAATGGCAGCAGGTCCAAGCTTTCTTCGCGAATGGCTCAGTTCCGTTTGAGTCGCTCGAACCGTCAAGCTTTGCCTACAGCGAGGTGCAGCGTGGAGCCTATCGAGCAACCATGGAGGCTCAGAAGGATTCTCTCGTCGAAACCAACGAGGCCCAGCGCGACTCCGCCTATCAGGCGAGTAAACCGTCATTGAAACAGGGCAGACAGGCTACACTCGCCGCGGCGGGAATCGAAGGCGGCACTGCCTTCGTTATGGCCGTGGTTGCGAAGCGGCGCACAGGCAAGAAACTCGGCGAGTTCAACAGCGACGACTGGCGGGAGATCACCGGTGAGGCAAGCATAGGCTTCACCAAGGGCGGCGTACGCGGCCTCAGCATCTACACGTTCACCAACTTCACCGCCACCTCGGCTGCTGCCGCGGGCGCGATCGTTACTGCAGCCTTCGGTATCGCGGAACAGGCGAACAAGCTCCGCAGCGGCGAGATCGATGAACAGGAGTTCCTCGAGAACGCCGAGTTCGTCTCACTGGAAGCCGCGGTGAGCGCACTCTCATCATTCATCGGGCAGGCGTTTATCCCGGTGCCGGTCATCGGAGCCGTGATCGGCAACACCATTGGGCTGCTCATGTACCGTGCGGTTTCGAGTTCTCTCTCGAAACGCGAGGCTGAGCTCATCGAGCGCTACCTCGAAGAGCAACGCATTCTCGATGAGCAGCTCGCTGATGACTATCAGGAGGTCATCGATCGCCTTGACACCATGATGTCGGATTACATCGAAGTGCTCGGGCGCGCATTCTCCCCGGACATCGAGGCTGCCCTTCTCGGCTCGGCAGAGCTCGCGCTGGAACTCGGCGTCGCTGCCGACGAAGTGCTAGACACCGAGGAGAAGGCGCTCAATTACTTTCTCGGATAATCACAGACTACGAATTCAAGCTAGATCGGAGCAGGAGAACGAGCCTTCTACGCCCCTTTCTTGCTGCGGCGCGCCGACCCCGATCCCGCACGTGAACCGCCACTGCTCCCCCGCCCGCGCCCCTTCTTCTTCGCGGCGCGCGACTTCTGCACGCTCTGCTTGAGCGCCGCCATGAGGTCGATCACCTCAGCATCGCCGGAATCCCCAGAGCCGCCACCGGCTCCGCCGGAGTCCGTATCAGAACCGAACGTCTCCTCTGTGTCGAGCGCCTCCCCGGCCCGCCGCTTCGCCTCGATCAGCTCGCGCAGCTCCTCCTGGTACTCGTCCTTGAACGCCGCCGGGTCGAAATCGCCCGAGAAGCTCTTCACCAGCGATGCCGACAGCTGCAGTTCCTTAGCCGAGATCCGCACCCGCTTCTCCAACGCAGAAAACGACGCGTCCCGAATCTCATCGGGCCACAGCAGCGTCTGTAGCAACAGCACGTCGCCGCGCACTCGCAGCGCGGCGAGCCGCGTCTTCTGCCGCAGCGCGAACTCGACGATCGCGGTGCGGTCGGTCTTCTCGAGCGTGCGCCGCAGCAGGACGTACGCCTTCGTCGTCTTGCCGGTCGGCTCCAGATAGTAACTGCGTTCGAACAGCATCGGGTCGATCTGATCCGACGGCACGAACTCCACCACTGAGATCTCGCGATCGCGCTCCTGCGGAATCGACGCGATCTCCTCTTTCGTGAGCACGATCGTGTCGTCCTCATCGGCGTAGGCCTTGTCGATGTGGGCGTACTCGACCACCTCGCCGCAGACCTCGCAGCGCCGCTGGTACCGGATCCTCCCGCCGTCCTTGTCGTGCACCTGGTGCAGCTCGACGTCGTGGTCCTCGGTGGCACTGTAGAGCTTGACGGGCACGTTGACGAGCCCGAAGGTGATCGCTCCGCTCCAGATCGCTCTCATACGTACAGTACAACTCGCGAGACTGTCAAAGGTCTACTGCTTGCGCGATCCGCCGACGATCATGTAAGTATGGCCCGCACAGCACACAGGGATCGCAAGCAGCAGACGGTCGAGGTCGGCGGGCGCCGCATCCGCGTCTCGAACCTCAACAAGGTGCTCTATTCCTCGACCGGAACCACCAAGGGAGACGTGATCGGCTATTACGGCGCGATCGCGCCGACGATGCTGCCGCACTGCCGCGACCGGCCCGCAACGCGCAAGCGCTGGCCCGACGGCGTGGGCGACGACGGCCGCGGCGACGTGTTCTTCCAGAAAGACATCGGCGATTCCGCCCCCGATTGGGTGCGCACGGGCCGCATCCAGCACAAGGATCATGTCAACCACTACCCGCTCGTCAATGACGAGGCGACGCTGGTCTGGCTCGCGCAGCTCGCCGCGCTCGAGATCCACGTGCCGCAGTGGCGCTTCGATGCAGCGGGCGAACCGCGGAATCCGGATCGCCTCGTGTTCGACCTCGACCCCGGCGACGGCGTGACGCTGCGCGAGTGCGCGCGGGTCGCATTCCTGGTGCGCGACATCCTGCGCGACATGGGGCTGCCGTCGATCCCTGTGACGAGCGGCAGCAAGGGCATCCACCTCTACGCCGCGCTCGACGGCACCCAGAGCTCCGACCAGGCGTCGGCCGTGGCGCACGAACTGGCCCGCTCGCTCGAGGCCGACCACCCCGACGACATCACGAGCTCGATGAAGCGCGCGCTGCGCCCGGGCCGCGTGTTCATCGACTGGAGCCAGAACAACGCCGCGAAGACCACCGTCGCACCGTACTCGTTGAGGGGCAGGATCGCGCCCACGGTGGCCGCCCCGCGCACCTGGCGGGAGCTCGCGTCGCCCCACCTGCGGCAGCTCGAATTCCACGAGGTGCTCGACCGGGTTGCGAAGCGAGGCGATCCGCTCGCGGAACTGGCGGAGTTATCGGACGCGCACGCGGTGTCGGAACGCCTGGCCGTCTACCGGGCGAAGCGCGACCCGACGCGCACCCCGGAACCGGTGCCCGCGGCGAGCGGCTCGAAGGGCCCGAAGGGCTCGGGAGGCGCGAAAGTCTCGAAGGGCTCGAAGGGTTCGAACGCCAGGGCCGACACCGACGATCCCGACTCGGAGGGCTCCCGACGAACCGAGCCCGTCTTCGTGATCCAGCGCCACGAAGCGCGCCGGCTGCACTTCGACTTCCGCCTCGAGCACGAGGGTGTGCTCGTCAGCTGGGCGCTCCCGAAGGGTGTGCCGACCGACCCGAAGGTGAACCATCTCGCCGTGCCCACGGAGGATCACCCGATGTCGTACCGGCACTTCGAGGGTGTCATCCCGAAGGGCGAGTACGGCGCCGGCGACGTCGAGATCTGGGACGCCGGCACCTACGAGCTCGAGAAGTGGCGCGACGACGAGGTGATCGTGCGGCTCACCGGTCGCCCGGGTGGCGGGCTCGGCGGGCCGCGCCGCTACGCGCTGTTCCAGGCGGGCGAGGCCGGTGGGAAGCCGCGGTGGATGATCCACCTCATGAGCGACGAGCCCGCGGCACGGGCCCCCGCCATGCGGCCCATGCTCTCCGAGCGCGGCGCCCCCGCCGAATTCGACCGCCTCGACGAGCGCGAGTGGGCGTTCGAGATGAAGTGGGACGGCATCCGCGCGCTCGCCTTCGTCGACGGCGAGCGCTGCACGCTGCGCAGCCGCTCCGACGGCGACCTCACCGCGTCGTACCCCGAGTTCGCGGATCTGCCCACGGTGGTGAACGGCGAGGAGGCGGTGCTCGACGGCGAGATCATCGCGCTCGGGCCCGACGGTGCGCCGAGCTTCGGCCGGCTGCAGCGCCGCTTCGGGCTGACGAATCGCGCCGACGTGGCGCAGGCGCGCCGGGAGGCTCCGGCCTCGTACCTCGTGTTCGACGTGCTGAGCATCAACGGGCAGGACTGCCGCGCGCTCCCCTACCGGCAGCGCCGCGAGCTGCTCGAGGCGCTCGTCGAGGATGACGCCGACGTGCCGGTCGCCCTGCCCGACGTCTTCGCCGGGGAGGCGCGCGATGCGGCGGAGACGAGCCGTGGCCTGCACCTCGAGGGTGTCATGGCGAAGCGCTGGACGAGCCCCTACCGGTCGGGGGTGCGCTCCGGAGACTGGCTCAAGTTCCCGCTCATCAATACCGAGGAGGCCGTGGTGATCGGCTGGCGCGAGAGCACCGCCGACGCCCGCGGTCTCGCGTCGCTGCTGCTCGCGGACTGGCGGGACGGCGCCTGGCGATACGCGGGGCGCGTGGGCACCGGGTTCTCGGCGAGGGATCGGCGCGCGATCCGCGACCGCCTCGCGCCGCTCGAGTGCGACGAGCCCGCAGCCGAGGTGCCCCGCGAGGTGGGACGCGACGCGCACTGGGTGCGGCCGGAGCTGGTGGGCGAGGTCGAGTCGAAGGCGCGCACCGCGAGCGGCAGCTTCCGGCAGGCCGTGTGGCGGGGATGGCGGCCCGACAAGCGCCCCGAGGATCTCGCCACGGGCTCCCGCGAATGACGCATAGGGTGGAGAGCGGGGGCTGCTCATGAGACTCGTACGGCAGGCGGGATGGTGGATCGCGGACTACCTCTACGCGGGGTGGTGGCAGGCACGCGCGTTCTTCTCGCGGGCGGATCCACGGGCGTTCGCCGAGCCCGCCGCCGGGAGCGGGCGCGCCCCGATCCTCGTCATCCCCGGCGTCTACGAGCCCTGGCGCTTCATGCTGCCGCTGATCCGCGATCTGCACGGCCGCGGCCATCCGGTGCACGTGGTGGATCCGCTGCGCAGCAACCGCATGCCCGTGCCCGAGGGGGCGCGACTCGTCGACGAGTACCTCGAGGCCCATGACCTCGGCGGCGTGGTGATCGTCGCGCACAGCAAGGGCGGCCTGATCGGCAAGCAGGTCATGTCGTTCGGGGCGTCGGCCCGGCGCGTCAGCCGCATGGTCGCGATCTCGACCCCGTTCGGCGGATCCCGCTACGCGCGCTTCCTGCTCGGAGCCACGCTGCGATCCTTCTCGCCCGACAACACGACGCTGGCGCGCCTCGCCGCCTCGCTCGAGGTGAACACCCGCATCGTCTCGGTCTATCCCCGCTTCGACCCGCATATCCCCGAGGGCAGCGAGCTCGCCGGCGCGCGCAACGTGCGCATCGAGACAGGCGGGCACTTCCGCATCCTCGCCCACCCTCGCGCGATCGCGGAGGTACGGCGGGCGGCGGCGAGCGCCTCGAGCAATGGCCTCCCCGCGCGCCCTACCAACGCCCGCCCTTAGGGTGTGCGCCCCTTGCCGCCCCTGGCAGGGGCCGCGACTACCCCATCGGATAGGTGACCTTGCCATCTGCCCCGATCACCGCACCGGCGCTCAGCTCGGCGGGTTTCACCTGGCCGGGGCCGAGGATGTGCCGCACCTCGTTGCCCGCGGCGAGCAGGTGATCCGCGATGATCCTGCGGTGGCATCGCCACCACACGGCCTCCGAGCACATCACGGCGGTGCGCCGCTGCGATCCGACGCTCCTCAGCTCGGCCAGCGCGTCGCGGAACCCCTCGGACAGCGCGTGGTCGGCGTAGTTGTGGAAGCTGCGGTTCTCCCACCACCCGTTCACCTCGAACGGCACTTCCCGGCTCACCGGGCGGCGGCCGGTCAGTGCCTCGATCCGCGTGAACCCGATCCCGCGCTCGGCCAGTGCGGCTTCGAGCGCGGGGGCGTCGAACCAGGGGTAGCGCCGGGACCCGGGCAGCTTGCGCACGTCGACGACCGCCTCGATCGAACTCTGCTCGAGCAGGCCGATGAACTCGTCGAGCTCGCGGTTCGAGTGCCCCACGGTGAAGAGCGGCGGACCGGCCTCCGGGCGCCGGGATACTCGATCCCCGACCGAGAATTCATGGGCCATGAGGATCCCCCTTCCGCCTCTCACCTCACCCTAGCGAGGTACGCCGTGGGCCGCCCGGGCCCTCGATAGACTCGAATCCATGAGTCTCACCGACCCTCTGGAGTCCGAACGCCGCAAGACCGCCGACTTCAAGGGGTCGGCCTCCGCTCGCACCGCGACACTGATCTACGGATTCTGCGGATTTCTCGCGATTGCGATTCTGGGGTTCGGGATCGGCGGCATCTTCGATCAGATGCGCATCATGGCGCTCAACAGCGTGTTCAGCGACTGGGAGTCGGCGGGGGTGCCGGTCGCGGTGCGGGCGCTCGCGATCCCGTTCGGCATCATCGCGAGCATGCTGTGCTTCGGTCAGTATTCGAAGTGGAATCACCGCTATACGGGCCGCTCCACCTACTTCGCGTTCGTCGGGCCCCTCACGCTGGTACTGCTCGGGCTCGCGCTGGGAACCTGGATCGCGACGACCATGTGGACCGTTCCCGACGCCGTCGGCACCGCGATCGACCCCGTCTTCCACGAGAACGAGCAGTGGGGCATCGGCGCGTGGATCCTCTATTCCGCGCAGTGGTGGCTGCCAGGGGGCTTGGCTCTGCTCGGGATCGCGAGTCTGATCATGCGCTTCGTCTCGGGCAAGCACCGCGCCCGCAACTCCGATCTCGCGGCGGAGCTGCTGCGCAGCGGCTCGCTCGTCGAAGCCAAGGTGGTGAAGTCGCCGCCGGTTTCGGTGGAGGCGTCGCGGGCGGCCACCGCAGTAACCCTGAAGTTCGAGGACTCGGCGGGGAACAGCCGCTGGGTGAAATGCCCCCTGCTGCTTCCGCCGCGCGAAGTGCCGGTCGTCGGCGAGCATCGCCCGCTCCTGTTCGATCCCGTCCACCCCGGCAATACGAAGCGCATCTTCGTGTCCCCGACGGGCGGCCTCGACGCGGACGACTTCCTGCCGGTCCAGGCAGCCTGAGCCGGTCCGCTGCAGCGCACTGGCGGCCCCGTAACACTGCGTCATCTCGCGCAACAGAGTGTTACAGAGGGTGACCCGGGCCCCGATCGCGGATAGCTTTCTCGGCAACGCGCCGCGAACGCGGCGATCCTCGAATCCGAAGGAGCCCCCGTGTCCGCAGCAACCGCAGCATCAGCCGCGCCCGCCGAATCAGCAGCGCCCGCAGCGCCGCCCCGGCAGATCAGGTTCAACGCCTTCGACATGAACTGCGTCGCGCATCAGAGTTCGGGGCTGTGGCGTCACCCCGACGACCAGGCGTGGCGATACAAGGACATCGAGTACTGGACGAACCTCGCGCGCATCGCCGAGCGCGGCCTGTTCGACAGCATCTTCATAGCCGACGTGCTCGGCACCTACGACGTGTACGGCGGTAACGACATCGCGGCGATCCGCAACGGCGCGCAGGTGCCCGTGAACGATCCGGTGCAGCTGGCCGCGGTGATGGCGGCGGTCACCGAGCACGTGGGCTTCGGGATCACGGCGGGCACCGCGTTCGAGCACCCGGTGCCGTTCGCGCGCCGCCTCTCGACGCTCGACCACCTCACCAAGGGACGGGTGGGCTGGAACGTGGTGACCGGCTACCTGCCCTCAGCCGCGCGCAACCTGGGTCAGGACGACCAGCTCGAGCACGACCAGCGCTACGACCACGCCGACGAGTACCTCGAGGTGATCTACAAGCTGCTCGAGGGCTCCTGGGAGGACGACGCGGTGGTTCGGGATCGCGAGCGCGGGGTGTTCACCGAGCCCGACAAGGTGCACCACATCGGCCACCACGGCACGCACTTCAAGGTGCCCGGGATCCACCTCTCCGAACCCTCCCCGCAGCGCACCCCGCTCGTCTTCCAGGCCGGCGCCTCGCCGCGCGGCATCCGCTTCGCCGCGCAGAACGCGGAGGCCATCTTCATCGCCTCGCCCACGAAGACGGTCGCGAAGCAGAGCGTCGACGCGATCCGCGCCGCCCTCGTCGAGGCCGGCCGCTCCCCCGACGCCGCCAAGATCTACCTGCTGCTCACGATCATCACCGACGAGACCGACGAGCTCGCCGAGGCGAAGCACCGCGAGTACCTGTCGTACGTCAGCGCCGAGGGCGCTCTCACGTTCCTGTCGGGGTGGATGGGCGTCGACCTCTCGCAGCACGAGCTCGACGAGCCGCTCGGCAACGTGCGGAGCAACGCGATCCAGTCGACGGTGGCCGCGTTCCAGGCCGACAATCCCGAGGGGCGGACGTGGACCGTGCGCGACATGGTGGAGTGGAACGGGATCGCGGGCCTCGGCGCCACGGTCGTGGGTTCGGGATCGACGGTGGCCGACCAGTTGCAGCAGATCGTCGCGGAGACCGGCGTCGACGGCTTCAACCTCGCCTACGCGATCACGCCCGGCACCTTCGAGGACGTGGTCGAGCACGTTGTGCCCGAGTTGCAGCGCCGCGGCGCATACCCCACCGAGTACGCGCCCGGAACGCTGCGCCAGAAACTCTTCGGCGCCGGCGACCGGCTGCCCGCCGATCACCGAGGATCGCGCTACCGCGTCGGCGGGCCGCTCTCGACGATCGACGACTACGCGGGCACGGGCCGGCCCCGCGGCTGAGGGCCGTCGGGCTGAGGGCCGTCGGGGGCGAGAGCCGTGAACTCGGGCGCCTCGCCGCGACGGAACACCCCGATGGTACCCACGGGCACCTCCGCCCAGGTGCGACTGCTCCAGTGCAGTTCGAGGGGCTCGGAGACGACCAGCTGCGCGTCCGCCGGCAGCCGATCCTCCGCGCCGTCGACGGTGCGCAGCACCGTAGCACCCGCCGAGTGGAACAGCGTCGGCGCCGCAGCATCCGGCGCGTCGGGGCTCACCCACCGCAGCACGACGAGCCGCGAACCGTCCGAGGCGCAGATCGTCGCGCGGAACGGCTCGGTCACCCCGTTCTCGCGCCGGGCGCGCTCCACACGCCCGACCATGCGGCTCAGGGCCGCAACCGGATCCTCGCGCAGCCCGTAGCTCAGTGCGAGATAGAAGCACACCTCGGAGTCGGAATTGCCGAGGATCGACGGGTAGAGCTCCGCGTCGACCGCGAAAGTCAGCTCGCGCTTCAGCGACGAGAAGCCGTGGATCTCTCCGTTGTGCTGGAACATCCACCCGTCGTGCACGAACGGGTGGCAGTTCTGCTCGGCGATCGTGCCGCCGGGCGCGGCCCGCACGTGCGCGAGGAAGCAGCCCGATTCGATCTGGGCTGCGAGGTGCCGCAGATTCCGGCTGCCCCAGGCAGGGTCGATCTGGCGGTACTGCCCCAGGGCGCCGGTCCGGCCGCGCCAGGCGATCCCGAACCCGTCGCCGTTCGTCGGGAAGGCGTTCCGCCGGAACTGCGACGCCCTCGGATCACCGGGCAGGTACAGATCGCGCGCGAGCAGGCTCTTGTCGATGAGCGAGTGATCGGGCCGCACGAGCACGTCCTCGAGCGGGATCGCCGACCCCAGATACGCGAGCCATCGGCACATGAGTTCCCCCTTCGCGAGACCGCTCCGGCACGTTCCGAGGCTACTCGGAAAGCGGGAGCGCGGAAAGGGGCGGAGACCTCTGACTTTCAGCCTCGACCTCCCCGCGCGTCAGTGTTTCCGACCCTCAGCGTTTCCGCTCGACCGCCGCAGGCACCGCGGTGTCGTCGCCCGACAGCCAGCGCAGCCAGGTCGCACCTGGGTCGCCCTCGAGGATCAGCGCCCGCACCAGCAGGGTGAGCGGAATCGAGAGGATCGCGCCGAGCGGCCCGATGATGAAGGTCCAGAACAGCACCGAGAAGAAGCTGAGCGTCAGAGACAGGTTGACCGCGTCGCTCACGAACTTCGGCTGCACGAGCACCTGCAGAACGACGTTGACGACCGAGTAGATCACGGCCACGCCGATCATCATGGGCCAGCCGCTCACCACGAGCGCGAGGATCATCGGCGGTACGACGCCGAGCACGAAGCCAATGTTGGGCACGAAGTTGGTGACGAACGCGAGGATCGCCCACACGATCGGCGCGGGGATGCCGAGCCACCACAGGGCGAGACCGTCGATGACCGCGACGATGAGGCCGAACACCGCGTTCACCACGTAGTAGCGGCGCACGCTGCTGTTGAACACGGCAACGCGGCGGATGCCGGATCGCGCGGAGGATCCGAACTCCCGCGCAGCACGGCCGAAGCGACTCGCGTCGGCCGACATGAAGATCGCGTAGGCGAAGATGAAGAACAGGGCGGTCAGCACGGCCAGCGTGCCCGATCCGAACTGCGAGATCAGCTGCACGATGTTCGAGGGCGTGAATATCGAGGTGACGGTCTGCACGATCTGGGTCTCGAGGCCGAGTTCCGTGAGCAGGGCGTGCACGTTCTGCACCGTCTGCCGCAGCTCGTCGTAGTAGTCGACGACGAGGTTCGCGAATTCGACGCCGGCGTAGGCGAGCATCAGCGCGAGAACGAGGAGCACCGCCCAGGAGAGCAGGATCACAGCCGTCGTCGCGATCCAGCTCGGCAGTCCCAGCCGCTCGAGCGGCCGACGCATCGGGTTGCAGATGATCACGATGACAGCTGCTACGGCCAGCGGGCCGATGAGCTCGCGGCCGAGGGACATGCCCACCAGCACGATCACGGCGGCGGCGAGACTCAGCAGCACCCTGAGGGATGGTGCGAGGCCCGGTGTGGCTGCAGCTCGACTATTCGCCATCTCCCGATTGTATGCGGCGACGCGCTGTACTCAGGCGAGGGCGGCCCGGCTCGGCATGCACCACTCCACCGTGCGGGCCGGAAGCAGTTCAGCGCATACTGTGGTTGCTTCCGTACACTGCGACCACGCATCATCGAGAAGGGAACCCTCATGACCGAGAACAGCGGCAACACCGGCAGCAGCGACTGGTACGAAGAATTCAAGGTCAGGGGTGACGAGCTCATGGCCAAGGTGCGCGAGATCATCGAGGAGGGCAACGCTCGCAGGCTCTACATCAAACGGGAGAACGGCGAGACGATCTTCGAGATCCCGCTGACCGCGGGCGTCGCCGTCACCGCCGCGAGCGCCGTACTCGCCCCGATCCTCGTCGCGGTCGGTGCTGTCGCCGCGCTCGCCACCAGCGTCACGATCGGTGTGGAGCGGCCGAAAGCAGACGAGGAGGATGACGAGAGCGGGTCGAAGCCCGACGTGTCGGAGGTTACGGAGTAGCCGGGCAGAGCCCCGCCTCTCACTCCGCCTCGTTCACCCCGCTCACGGTCGCACTCACGGTGATCTCGGCGACGGTCACCTCGGACGCCCCGGCGGCTGCGGCGGATCGCGCGAACGCCGCGGGCGCTCCCCCGCCCACGGGCGTATCCGAGATGCTCACGACGCTCTCGATGCGCTGGCCGAGCGCCTCGGCGTAGTCGTTCGCGGTCTCGCGCGCCGATTCGACGGCGGCCTTGCGCATGCGGCGCTCGTAGACGCGGCGGGTGTTCTCGGTGAGGGACCAGTCGACGTCGGTGGTCACCCGGGCCTCGGCGAGCTCAGTGACGAGCGCGGTGATCGTGGCGCGTTCGGCGAGCACGTGCGTCTCGGCCGTGCCGGTGGCGTGGATCGTCGTCATGGCATCACGCTAGCAGTGGCCGAGGCCCGCGCATCCGTCGGCACGGCCTCCGCCCGGGACGATTGCCGGATCGGGATCAGGGCACCTCGAGGGGCCACACCTCGACAACGCCCTGTGCGACGGCGCACGGCGTCTCCGAGACCATCTCGATCGCATCCTCCAGGCTGCTCGCCTCGATGATCGCGAATCCCGCGATGGGCAGCTCGGACCGCAGGAACGCGCCGCCGGTCGTGCGGACCCCGGCGCCGTCGTGATTGCGCACCTGCACAGGCGCCCCGGCGACGCCCATGACGACGCCTCGACTGCGCAGCACCGCATCGTGCTCGTGGGCGCGGTTGCGGACCTCGGGATCGGTGCCGTCGTATCCGGCCTGATCCCCGTACCCGATCGTGATGAATGTGGCCATGATCCTCTCGCTTCCTCCCTGTCTTCCCCATTGTCAACCGGCAGCTGCGTGAGGGCTAGGGGCGAGCAGGATCCGGATCGCCGCCGACCCGTGACGATCAGCGCGATCGGGCCCCACGTGATCGCGCCCCTCGGTTGCTCCTGCCCGCTGCCACATCCCGTGGTTCACCGGGCGATAAGGCTTGTCTTGCCTTGCTTGCGGATCGCACCGATCCGGGTCACAGTAGACAGCATCGGAACGGAACAGTCCGACAGGATGAACGTAAGGGGCGAGCATCATCATGGTTCAGACCAAGAAGCAGTCAGTCGTCGTGGCGAAGCAGGATGTCGACCGAGCCGCGGGAGTCGAGCACTACCTCGCGCCCGTGGTGCGCGACCTCGTCGCGCTGGCGGTCGACGGCAAGCAGGCGCACTGGCACGTGCGCGGAGCGAACTTCATCGGCGTGCACGAGTTCCTGGACGAGGTCGTCGAACATGCGCAGGACGGCGCAGACGAGGTCGCGGAGCGCATCGTCGCCCTCGGCCTGCCTGTCGACGCCCGCATCGGCACCGTCGCGAAGAAGGCCAGCCTGCCCGAGTCGAAGCAGGGATTCCAGCAGTCGGACGACACGATCCGCGACGTCGTGTCGCAGCTCGACGCAGCACTCGTCACGATCTACGCCGCGATCTCGGGGCTCGAAGAGATCGACCCCACGAGCCAGGACATCGTGATCGCGCTGGCGCAGCAGCTCGACAAGGATCGCTGGTTCCTCGCCTCGCACCTGACGGTGTGAGCCGGGTCGACGTGCGCGGGTCCGGATCGGGACGGCTTCCTGACCCGGATCCGCCGCGCGAGTGCTACGCCCGCTGCTCGCGGTACTCGACCGCGGCGGTCCAGATCTCGGCGAGTTCGGACCGGATGCGGCCCCACTGGTCGGTGACCTCGCGGCTGTCGCGGGCGCCGGTCCACAGGTGCACGTAGCGGCCGCTCAGCGGGTCGCCGCGCACCCACTCGTCGAGCCAGGCTTCGACGGCGTTCATGAGCAGCTCGCCCGTCAGCGCCGCGCGCGACTCCTGCACGAGCCAGGTGATCCCGACTCCGGGAGGCGCGGCAAGGGGCTGGATCTGCTCCGCCGACTCGACCTCGATGAACACGCGCCCGTAGCTCTTGCGCGGGAGGTCCGCGCACCAGTCGCGCAGGGATTCGATGTCGCTCGCGTCACCTGCCGCGAGCACGCACTCGAGGTAGCTCGGGCAGATGAAGATGAAGTCCGACGTGCTGTTCTCGTCGGCGTGGTCAGTGGCGCTCACACGTTCATTGTACGTAATTTCACGCTTCATCTGACGAATTCTCAGACTCTGCCGAGCAATCGTACCCGGTGTACGCGAAAACCCCGGCCTGAGCCGGGGTTTCCTGTGGCTGGGATACCAGGACTCGAACCTAGAATGACGGTACCAGAAACCGTAGTGTTGCCAATTACACCATATCCCAAGGCGGAAATCTGAACTCCGAGGAGATCAGCACCGAGAGATAACTTTACCCGATCGGGCTGAGGAAGTCCAAATCAGCACCTCACGCCGCCCGGGCGCGCTTTTCAGCGCGTGCCGCCCCGACGAGCGTCACGCATAGTCGTCTGGAGTGATCTGTCGCAGTCCGGTGCTGTGCAGCACGAACTGGGCGCGCAGCCGCGGCCCGTGCTCGCCCGCCTCATGCGCGAGCGCTCGAGCCCAGGCGCGGTCGTCCGCCGTGAACTTCTCGGGCCCACGACGCTCCCAGACCAGCACGATCGCACTGCCGCCGACCGCCTCGCAGATCACGCCCGCACGCTCGACGAACACTCGGGGGAACGAGACGAGGCCGAGATCATCGGTGCCCACCAACTCGTCGGGAGTCTCGGGGTAGCCGTCCATCGGCATCAGGGGGCCGGCGAGTCGCTGCTGCTCGTCGAGCATGAAGAGCCAGACCTGGCGCTGATTCGCAGTCTGCAGCAGAAGCTCGATCACCTCCTGCAGGTCTGCGTCGGTCGCCAGCACGCGGTCGCGAGCAAGGCGCGGGTCTTCGGGTTCGAGTTTGTCGTATGCCATGTGCCCAGCTTGGACGCTGGGCGACCTCCCCAGAGTGCAGATCCGCGAATCTGTGGAGAACTCATCCAGCGAACCCTGACCGCGCCGATTGTGAGCGAACTTCTGCCTCAGGCTCCCTACCGGCTGCACCCCTCGCAACAAAAGGCTCACATTGCGCGCCCCAACCTCACCCCAGGTAGGAGATCGCGTTTCAGGCGGGTGGATCCCGAGGGCGGGTTCAGGGGGTCGTGTGAACACCCTGAATTGTGAGGAGCAGGGGTATGGGGAGTCAGCGGCGTACACGGAAA
>NZ_JBVUAC010000017.1:0-16359 GCF_055791005.1 Leucobacter holotrichiae | reverse complement strand
AAGTGCACGCTGACGAAGTTCAGGGTCATATTTGCTTGGCATCGTAGTTCCATCCTTGTATAAAGATCGGAACTCAAACCAGGCCAATTCAGTCGGCATCGACGCGGTGTACAAGCCGCTCAACGACATCACGAGCCCGCACGGCAAGATCGGTGGCGCCGCGCAGAAGCGCCTCGGCTCCGGGTCCGTGCTGCACCACGTGACCATGGCCAACGACATGGACACCGAGGTGATGGCGCAGGTGCTGCGCATCGGACGCGAGAAGCTCTCCGACAAGGGCACCGCGAGCGCGCAGAAGCGGGTCGACCCGCTCCGCAGCCAGACGGGCCTCACCCGCGAGGAGATCATCGAGAAGATGCTCGAGGTCTTCGTGCAGCGCCACGGCGGGGTCATGGGCGAGGTCACCGAGGGCGAATGGGACGCTGCCGAGCGGCTCGTCGAGCAGAAGTTCGCCACCGACGAGTGGATCCGGAGGGTGCCGTAGGAGGAAACGCGGCAGCGTTTATCCCCGCGACAGTGGTGCTGCCCCGATCCCTCTACGGGATGAGCAGCACCTTGCCCGTCGTGCCGCGCCCCTCGAGCGCGCGGTGCGCGTCGGCGGCCTCCGCGAGCGGGAAGCGCGCGCCGATCCGCACGTCGAGCGCGCCCGCCTCGATCGCCGCGAAGGGCTCTCGGTAGCGCCACGCCCGCTCCTCGGAGGTGCGCAGGAAGCTCCCGATGGTGGGGCGGGTGATCGACAGGGATCCGCCCGCAGCCAGCCGCTGCAGGTCAAACGGCGGCACCTGGCCGCTCGCCCCGCCGAAGAGCACGAGCTCACCGCGCACGCGCAGCGAGCTCAGCGAACCGTCGAAGGTAGTGAGCCCCACGCCGTCGTAGGCGACGGCGACGCCCTCGCCGCCGGTGAGCGCGCGCACCTTGTCGGGGAACGCATCGTAGTCGAGCGCCTTGCTTGCTCCTGCGGCGACGCTGAGCTCCCGCTTCTCGCTGCTCGACGCGGTCGTGATGACGTGCACGCCGCGGGCGACGAGCAGCTGGGTGAGCAGCAGGCCGACGCCGCCGGCTCCGGCGTGCACGAGCACCGTGTCACCCGGCTCCGCGTGGGCCGCCGAGGTGGCGAGATAGTGGGCGGTGATGCCCTGCAGCGGGAGGGCGGCGGCGGTCTCGAGGTCGACGCCGTCGGGTACGGCAGCGGCGCGCTCGGCCTCGACGACGAAGCGGTCGGCGTAGGTGCCGCGCCCCTCGCACGTGGCGACCCGATCCCCCGGCGCGAAGCCGGTGACGCCCTCGCCCACCTCGAGCACGGTGCCCGCCGCCTCGGAGCCGGGCCGGAACGGGTAGTCCACCGCGTACACGCCCGAGCGCTGGTAGGTCTCGATGAAGTTCAGCCCGATGGCGGCCGTCTCGACGAGGAGCTCCCCGGGCCCCGGCTGCGGATCGGATGCCTCCCCGTACTCGAGGCGGTCGGCCGCCCCCGCGGCCTCGACGGTGATCGCGTGCATGGTCATGCTCTCGAGCATACGCCGACGGGCGCGCGGGATCCCTGGCGATCCCTGTCGATCCCTCACCTGCGTCTCTCGAGAGCCGGCGATCCCTCGCCTGCAGATCTCTGAAGATCCCTGTCGCGCGTCTCTCGAGAGCTGGCTTTCTCCCGTTATCTGACCGAAATCGCGGATTTTCGGTCAGATAACGGGAGAGATTCAGATGACGGAAGAAACTCGGGGCGAGGGATCGCGGCGAGGGATCGAACCACGCAGCGAGGGATCTCAGTGCCGGATGGTCATCCGGTTCGCGAACTCGTCGATGCCGAGCGGCCCGAGCTCGCGCCCGATGCCCGAGCGCTTGATGCCCCCGAACGGCATGTCCGCCTGCGATCCGCCGGCCTGGTTCACGTACACCATGCCCGCGTCGATGCGGGCCCCGACCTCGCGTGCACGCTCGCGATCGCTGCTGAACACGCTCGATCCGAGCCCGAACTCGGTGTCGTTCGCGAGGGCGACCGCCTCGTCGACGCCTTCGGCGCGGTAGAGCACGACCACCGGGCCGAAGATCTCGTCGCGATAGGCCGCGGTGCCCGGCCGCACGTCGCTCAGCACCGCCGGGGTCATGAGCGCGCTCACCTCGTCGACGAGGTCGCCGCCGGTGTGCAGCGTCGCCCCTTCGGCCACGGCCTGCCGCACCTGGGCCGAGACCTCCTCAGCAGCGGCGCGCGAGGACAGCGGCGCCAGGGTGGTCTCGGCGGCGAGCGGGTCACCGGCCCGGTAGCCCTCGACCTCCTCGACGACCGCCGCGAGCAGCTCGTCGTAGAGGTCGCCGAGTGCGATCACGCGCTTCGGCGCGTTGCAGGCCTGCCCCGCGTTGCTCAGTCGCGAGGCCACGATCTCGGTGGCGGTGGCGCGCACGTCGTCGGCGTCGAGCACGATGAGCGGGTCCGACCCTCCGAGCTCGAGCACCACCTTCTTGAGGTGCCGGCCGGCGGCCTCGGCGACCGCTCGGCCCGCCCGCTCGCTCCCGGTGAGCGAGACGCCTTGCACGGCCGGGTGCGCGATCGCGCCCTCGACCTGCGAGCTCGAGATGAACACGTTCCGGTAGACGCCCTCGGGCACTCCGGCCTCGCGCAGCGCATCGGCGATGGCGAGCGCGGTCTCCGGGCAGTTCGAGGCGTGCTTGAGCACCATCGTGTTCCCGAGCACGAGGTTCGGTGCGACGAAACGGGCGACCTGATAGACGGGGTAGTTCCAAGGCATGATGCCGAGGATCACCCCGGTGGGGCGACGGCGGATCGTCACCGCGCCGCCGACGACGTCGAGCTGCTCATCGGCGAGCAGGCGCTCGGCCTGCTCGGCGTAGTAGCGGAAGATCGCGACGACGAGCTCCATCTCACCGCGCCCCTCCTCGGGCCGCTTGCCCATCTCCCGCGCCATGATGGGCAGGAAGTCGTCGATGCGCGCCTCGAGCACGTCGGCGACGCGGCTCGTCACGGCCGCCCGCTCGGCGATGCTCAGAGCCGCCCACCCGGGGAACGCCGCGGCTGCGGCATCGATCTCGGCCGACAGCTCGGCGTCGCTCAGGGTCGGGTACTCGCGGTGCGTCTCGCCGGTCAGCGGGTTCACGACTCGGTACATGTGATGCTCTCCTGGTTCTCGTTCGGTGCTCGGTGCGCTGCGCGGATCACAGCAGTGCGCGGTCGCGCAGGTTGGTGAAGAAGTCCCAGATGCCGTGCTCCCAACGGGGTGCGGTCTGGGAGTGGGTGACGGTGTTGATGAGCGCGCCGAGCATCGGGTTCGAGATGCTGACGCGGTCTCCGAGCTCGTGCGTGAAGCCCGCCCCGGCGGCCCTGCGATCCTGGGTCGGCGCGAACAGCGTGCCGGTGAAGAGCACGAAGCCGTCCGGATACTGGTGGTGGTCGCCGCACGCGTGGCCGATCAGACTCTCGGGATCCCGGCTAATGTTGCGCATGGAGCTGAAGCCGTCCATCACGAATCCGTCGGGCCCCTCGACCTTCAGACGGATGTCGAGGGATCGCACCTGCGCCATGTCGAAGCCGTCGTCGAAGATCCGCACGAACGGACCGATCGCGCACGAGGCGTTGTTGTCCTTCGCCTCGGCCAGCAGCAGCGCGCTGCGGCCCTCGAAATCGCGCAGATTGACATCGTTGCCCAGCGCCGCGCCGATCGCGGTGCCGTCGGCGCGCACGACGAGCACGACCTCCGGCTCGGGGTTGTTCCAGCTCGAGGCCGCGTGCACGCCGATCGCCTGCCCGGCGCCGACGGCAGACAGCACGGGCGCCTTGGTGAAGATCTCGGGATCGGGCCCGATGCCGACCTCGAGGTACTGCGACCACAGGCCCTCGGCCTGCAGCACCTCCTTCACCTTGGCCGCTTCGGGCGAACCCGGCACGATGCTCGAAATCGCCCCGCCGATGGTCTCGACGAGCTGCTCGCGGATGCTCAGTGCACGCGAGGAGTCGCCGCCGGCGCGCTCCTCGATCACCCGCTCGAGCATCGACTCCACGAAGGTGACGCCCGCCGCTTTCACGACCTGCAGGTCGATCGGCGCGAGCAGCCGCAGACGCGCGGGATCGGGTTGTTCCAGCGGATCGAAGTCGAGCGCATCTTCCAGGCTCCAGCTCGCGCGCCCCGTCTCCGTGCGGGCCGCGTGCAGCACCGGCACGAGATCCTCGCGTGCGAAGAGCACCGAGGTCGTCGGCCCGAGGTCGGTGATGTCGATGAGCCGGTCGCCGTCGACCAGCACCAGAGCCGCTCCCCCGCCGGCCGGGTCGTGCACCCGGCCGATGAGCAGCGCATCGCCGCCCTCGGGCAGGACCTCGTCCGCGTGCAGCCGCGCGTTCATGCGTCGCCCCCGACCGTCTCGGTGCGGTCGACGATGCCCGGTTCGCCGCCCTCGTACCAGGCGAAGAATTCCCAGAACTCCCCGTTGGGGCCGTCGAAGTAGATGCAGCGCGCGTTCCAGGGGTAGTCGCGCGGCTCCGAGACGAACTCGACGCCGCGGGCCAGGTACTCGTCGTAGGTGCGGTCGATCGCCTCGGGCGACTCGAGCTCGCAGGCCAGCATCACCGTGCGCGCCGGGGACGACCCGTCGTGGCCGGGGATGCCGGTCGAGCGCTCGAGCTGCTCGCGCTCCCAGACCGCGAGGATGACGCCGGGTCCCTCGAAGTCGGCGAAGCCGGGCATGCGGCTGCGCAGCGTGAAGCCGAGCCGCTCCGTGTAGAAGGCGATGCTGCGGTCGACGTCGGCCGTGATGAGGCAGATATCGGTGACGGTCGGCCGCTGCGGGCGCGAATCCGCGCTACTGGGCTGAAGGGTCATCGGGGGTCCAATCGTTCTCGAAGGGGAACATCCAGCGGTTGGGCAGGAGCAGCTCGGCGGGGACGACGGCCACGGTGCCGCGGTCGTCGATCATCACCTCCGCGTGCTGCGCGTAGGTGCCCATGAGCTCGCGGCAGACGCCGCACGGGTTGGTGACGACGACGTCGCCGTCGTCGTTCTTGCACACGGCCACCATCGCGGTGAGCGGGCCGGCACCGGCCATCTCTGCGTTCGCGATGGCCGAGGACTCGGCGCACACGTTGATGCGGCGGGAGCCGATGTGCAGGCCGAGGTAGATCCGCCCGTCTTCGCCGCGCACCGCGGCGGCGACCTGATGGATCTCCGGGTGGTGGCGGGATTCGAGAAGATCGCGCGCGGCGCGATACAGCTCGATATCGGATTCTGCGGGTGCGCGCCTCATCAGGCCTCCTCCAGCTTCGGTGTGGCGATGCGCATGCCGCCCGACTTCGAGGTCCGCGCGAGGACCACGAGGCCGATGAACGCCACGACGTAGGGCAGCATCTGCGCGAACTGCGGGGGCATGATCGAGTCGTCGACGAGGATCGACACGGCGGTCGCGAGGCCGAACAGCACGCACATGAGCGCGAGCAGGCCGACCTTGCCGCGGCAGAAGATCACGGCGGCCAGCGCCACGAAGCCGAGACCGCTCGTCATCCCCTCGGTGAACAGGGAGAGCTGGCCCATGCTCAGCTGCACGCCCGCGAGAGCGCACAGCGCGAAGCACCAGACCTGCGCGAGGACGCGCATGAGGGTCACGTTGCCGCCGGCCGAGGCGAGCGCCTCGGGGTGCTCGCCCGAGGCCTTCAGGTGACGCGCGACGACGGTGTAACGGGCCGCCAGCGCGAGGCCGATCACGATCACCCAGCTGAGGTAGGTCAGCACGGTGTGTCCGGAGAGGATCGCGCCGAGGATCGGCACATCGTCGAGGCCCGGGATGACCACCTTCGAGAGCTTCGGGATGCCGGTATCGCTCAGCGTGCCCTTGACGCCGTAGAGACTGCGGAGCAGATAGACCGTGGCCCCCGCGGCGAAGATGTTGAGCACGATGCCGGCGACGAAGACGTTCACCCGGAAGACCGAGACGAGCACTCCGAAGATGGCGCCCGCGATCGCACCGAGCAGCAGGGTCAGGATCACGGCGAGCACCGCGTTCCCGGTCGCGAGCCCGATCACGACGCCGAAGAAGGCGCCGAACAGCATCGCGCCCTCGAGCCCGACGTTGAGGTCCTTCGTCCACTCCGTGAGCAGGCAACCGAGGGCGGCCAGCAGGATCGGGGTGATGAACCGGATCCCTGATGAGAGGAATGCGTCCAGGATGTCCATGGCCTAGCGCTCCTTCCGTGACGTGAGACGGTTGAACGTCTCGGCGACGCGGGCGAACAGCCCGGCGCGTGCCGCCACGATGATGATGATGATGGAGATCAGCACGCTCGAGAGCTCGGAGGGCACGGTCGAGACCTGCTCGATGCCGCGCGCCGTGGAGCGCATGATGCTGTAGATCGCGACCCAGATGATGGTCGGCACGGGCTTCGCGCGGGCGACCAGCGCGATGAGCACCGCATCCCACCCGATGCCGGAACCGATCTCGGTCCAGTAGCGGCCCTGGGAGGCGGTGACGAGCAGGGATCCCGCAACGGCGGCGAAGGCGCCGCTGACGACCATGGAGCGGATCTGCGACCGGACCGTGTCGACACCCGAGGCAGAGGCGAAGCCCGGCGCGTTGCCGGTCATGCGCCACCGGTATCCGGTCACGCTGCGCTCGCTGAGCCACCAGACGAACACGGCGGCCACGACGACGAGCAGGAGGCTCCAGGTGAGCCCGGTGCGCGGGATCAACTCCTGGAACATGACCGTGTCATGCACGCGCTGCGTGGTGCCGCTCTGCCGCGACGGATCGCGCAGCGGTCCGGTGACGAGGTAGGTGCAGAAGAGGATGAGGATGTAGTTCGACAGCAGCGTCGACACGACCTCGTCGACGTTCCAACGAGCCCGGAGCCAGCCGAGGCCGCCCGCGATGAGCCCGCCCACCACGGCGGCGGCGAGCGTCGTGACGAGGAGATGGACCGCGGGGAGGAGCGGGCCGATGTACGCACCCGTCAGCGCCGCGGCCATGGCGCCGGCATAGACCTGCCCTTCGGCACCCAGGTTGAACATGCCCGAGCGGAAGGCGAGGGAGACGCCGAGCGCGGCGACCACGAGCGGCAGACCCCACGCGAAGGTGCGTGCGAGCGCCGTCGGCGACCCGAGCGAATACTCGAAGCCCGCGAGGATCGTGGGCAGTGCCGCGTACCCCTGCGCCTGGATGAGCGCGACGGCGGCGATCACTGCGATGACGAGTACGAACAGCCCATTGCGGAGGGTCCGCAGGGTGTGCGCCGTGGCGCGCTTCGACTGCAGCGTGATGATGGCGGTGGTGTTGGTCATGATGCCTCCTCGAGGCCGGCGCCGACCATGTGGATCCCGAGGCGCTCGCGGGAGGTCGACGCGGCGTCCTCCTCGGCGACAATCCGCCCCTCGTACATCACGAGGATGCGGTCGCTCAGCCGCAGCAGCTCGTCGAGGTCCGCTGAGATGAGCAGCACGGCGCACCCCGCGGCCACGGCCTCCATGATCCTGGAGTAGATGAAGTCGATGGCGCCGAGGTCGACGCCGCGTGTCGGCTGCGCGAGCACCAGCAGCTTCGGCCGCTCCTCGAGCTCACGGGCGATCACGATCTTCTGCTGGTTGCCGCCCGACAGGTATGCGCACCGCGTATCGATCGATGCGGTGCGGATCTGATGGTGCTCGACCATATCGCGCGCCCACTCCCGGGTCTCCCCGGGCAGCGCTCGCGCGAGCCAAGGCGCCTTCGTGATGCGCCGGATCCTGCCCGCCGCGAGCCCCTCGAGCACGGTGCCGTTCATCGGGATGCCCTCGCGCTGCCGGTCCTCCGGCACGAAGGAGACGCCGAGCCCGCGCCGCTCGGCGACGGAGAGTCCGGCGAGCTCGCGGCCGTCGAGGCGGATGCTGCCCGCGGCGGCCGCGACCTGCCCGACCAGCACCTCGGCGAGGGCGGTCTGCCCGTTGCCCTCGACGCCGGCGATGCCGACGATCTCGCCCGGACGGATGGCGAGGGCCACTCCGTCGAGCGCGGCGTCGTGCGTGGCCTGCTCGGTCTCGAGGCCCTCGACCTCGAGCATCGGCGCCTCGCTCGCCGCGTGGGAGCGCTCGACGCGGCCGAGGTTCACGTCGCTGCGTCCCGTCATGGCCGCGACGACGGCCTCGGTCGTCGCATCCGATGCCACGAACGAGTCGACCGTACGGCCCTGGCGCAGCACCGTGATCCGGTCGGCGATCTCGAACACCTCGCGCAGCTTGTGCGAGATGAAGATGATCGCCGCGTCCTCCTCGACCGCGAGCCGGCGCAGCAGCACGAACAGCTCGCGGGTCTCCGCGGGCGTCAGCACCGCGGTCGGCTCGTCGAGCACGATCACCCGGGCACCGCGGTAGAGCACCTTCATGATCTCGAGCTTCTGCTGCGTCGCGACGCTGAGATCGCCGACGATCGCCTGCGGGTCGACGGTGACGCCGAGCCGCTCGGCGACGGGGGCGATCGCGGCGGCGGCGGCCTTCGCGCTGTACCCGCCGCCGCGCGACGGCTCCGCCCCCATGACGACGTTCTCCGCGACGGTGAACGACGGGACGAGCATGAAGTGCTGGTGCACCATCCCGATTCCGGCGCGGATCGCATCCATGGGACGGTGGAAGCGCACATCAGCCCCGTCGAGACGCACGGTGCCCGTGTCGGCCTGGTACATGCCGAACAGGATCCGCATGAGCGTCGTCTTGCCGGCACCGTTCTCACCCACGAGCGCGTGGATCTCACCCGGGTAGAGCGTGAGATCCACGCGGTCGTTGGCGAGCACATCGCCGAACCGCTTCGAGATGCCGCGCAGCTCCAGCATCGGAGCCGGATCAGCGGGGTTACTCATCGATCTGCACGTCCCCGGCGACGATCGACTCCTGCAGGGCCTCGAGGGCGGCGATACTGTCGGCGCCGACGATCTCCTCGTCGTAGACCATGGCCCAGCCGCCCTCGGCGAAGCCGAAGTCGAGCACTTCGCCGCCCGTGAGGTCGCCGTCGGCGAACTGCTGGGTGAGGTCGAGCAGCACGGTGTCGACGCCCATGATCAGGCTGCCCGGCACCTTGCCCGGGGCCAGCGACGACTTGTCGGCGACCACGCCGATCGGGGCGATGTCGGCGCCGGTCTTCGCGGCGTCGAAGACACCGGAGCCCGAGAGGCCGGCATAGGCGAAGACGCTGAAGGCGCCGCGCGTCGAGGCGAGCGTCGAGGCGATCTCGGATCCCTTGCCCGGGTCGACGAAGCTGCCGACGTACTGCGAGGCGACGGACTGAGCGGGATCGATCTCGGCGACGCCCTGCGTGTAGCCCGACTCGCAGTTCTCCACCACCGGGGCGTTGACGCCGCCGATGAAGCCCGCCGTCGTCGAGCCGTGCGCGGCGTTGACGGTCGCGGCGAGCGCACCCGCCATGAAGCAGCCCTCCTGCGTACGAAACACGGCGGAGACCACGTCTTCGCTGCCGGCATCGCCGTCGATGAAGACGAAGCGGGTGTCGGGGTTCGCCGCCGCCGCGTCGTTCATGGCGTCGATCGCCTCGAACCCGAGCACGAACACGATGTCGTTGCGATCGGCGGCATCCTGCAGGAGCGGAGCGAAGTTCTGCGCCTCGAGCTGCCCCTCGTAGGTGCTGACGTCGGCGTCGAACTGCTCGGCGAGGCGGTCTTCCGCGAGTGCGGCCTGGTCGAAGAAGTCGCCGTCGCCGAACGCGTTGTCGACGAAGATGCCGACGTTGAGGGTGTCCTCGCCCGAATCGGTGCTCGGCGCCTGCCCGCTGCAGCCCGCGAGCATGAGCGAGGCCGCGGCCGCGAGGGTGAGCGCGGCGAACGGTCGGGACTTCATCCAAGACTTGCTGGTTTCCACGAGTGTTCCCTCCATTGGGTGTTCTCTGTCTGGGTCGACATTCCCCGCGGAGGCGACCGTTCGGGCCGCGTTCTCTCCGGGCGAGTTCATTCATACTATGATACGATCTTAGAAAATTCCAACCCCGGATACCGATTCGTGATGATCAACGTCGAGAGATCGCGAACCCCTCCGAAGAAAGAGCCGCCATGCCCCCACGCATCGTCGTCACCGACCACGCCTTCGTCGACACCCGGCACGAGCAGTCCGCCGCCCGGAGCCTCGGCGCCGCGTTCGAGGAGCACCAGGTCGACACCGAGCAGGGTGCGATCGCGGCCGTGGCCGACGCCGATGTGGCCTTCGTGAACTTCGCACCGATGACGGCCGAGGTGCTGCAGCACATGAAGCACGGCAGCACCGTGATCCGATACGGCATCGGCGTCGACAACGTCGACCTCGCCGCGGCCCGCGAGTACGGGGTCCGTATCGCCAATGTGCCCGACTACGGCGTGGAGACGGTCGCCGATCATGCCGCGGCCTCGCTGCTGGCTCTGGCGCGACGCATCCCCTTCTACGATCGCGCGATCAAGCGCGACGGCTGGGTGCCGCCGACCGGGCTCGGCCCCGTCCGCAGTCTCCGGCAGCACACCGTCGGCCTGCTCGGCTTCGGCCGCATCGCGCAGGCGGTGCACACCCGGCTGCAGCCCTTCGGCGTGACGACGATCGCCTACGACCCCTTCTGCCCCGACGAGGTGTTCGCCGAGCGCGGCGTCGAGCGGGTCTCCCTCGAGGAGCTCGCGGCTCGCACGACAGCGCTCTCGCTGCACGTGCCCCTCACCCCGGACACCGAGCACGTCGTGGATACTGCGTTCCTCGACCGGATGCCCGAGGGATCGATCATCGTCAACACCGCCCGGGGCGGCCTGATCGACGAGACTGCGCTCGCCGCGGCGCTCGACTCCGGCCGGCTCGCGGGCGCCGTGCTCGACGTCACGAACCCGGAGCCGGTGCCCCTCGACTCGCCCCTGCGTCAGACCGAACGCCTCCTCCTCACCCCGCACGCGGCGTTCTATGATGAGGCATCACTCGACAATCTGCAGCGGCTGGCGAGTGAGGAAGCGGTACGCGCCCTGCAGGGCGCTCCCCTCCGCTGCCAGGTCGCCTGAAGGTCCGGATTCAGGAGGCCATCATGATCACCCCCGCACCCGAGCGTCGGTCGCTCTCCGAGCAGGTCGCCGATTCGCTCATGACCCGCATCCTGGAGGAGAACCTCCAGCCCGGCGACCAGCTCCCGACCGAGCCCGAGCTCATCGACGCCTTCGGCGTGAGCCGCACCGTCGTCCGCGAGGCCGGCCGCACCCTGGTCGCCCGCGGCGTCGTGAGCATCCGCCCCCGTCACGGCATGCAGGTCGCCGAGTTCGACGAGCGCAACCTCTCCCGCCAGGTCGCGCTGATGCTGCGTCTCGGCGGCGGTACCTTCACCCAGCTCATGGAGATGCGCAAGGCGCTCGAGCCCGACATGGCCGCCTCCGCCGCCCTGCGCCGGAGCGATGAGGACATCGCCGAGCTCAGGCGGCTCGTCGACCTGATCGAGCCCCAGGACGAAGGCGACGGCTACGACCTGGCGGCCCACATCGCGCACGATCTGGAGTTCCACGAGGTCGTCGCGCGGGCGACGGGCAACCCGTTCTTCCTCCACCTCACGCTGCCGTTCAACGAGATCCTGTCGGCGACCTACCTGCTGAGCCCGGGCTATGAGCCCGAGCGCTCGAACACGCATGACGAGCACGCCCGCATCGCCGACGCGATCGCCGACGGCGACGTTGAGCTCGCCCGCTCGCTCGCCTTCGAGCACGTCAACCGTGTGACCGCGGCTGCCGAGACCCTCACCCCGCATATCCAGTTCAAGGGAGCAGTATGACGACCCCGCCCACGCCGACGCCGTTCGGCCTCGACGCCGCCCACATCGTCGTCACCGGCGGCAGCCGCGGCCTCGGCCGCGCCGTGTCGCTCGCGGTCGCCGCGGCCGGCGGCAGCGTGACGATCATCGCGCGGAACGCGGAGCAGGCCCGCAGCACCGCTGCTGAGATCACCGCGGCGGGCAGCACCGCCCGGGTGCGCGCCACAGACATCGGCGAGCTCGACACCCTCGACGAACTCGTCGCGTCGATCGACGCCGAGACTCCCATCGACGGCATCGTGCACGCGGCCGGTATCCAGTTGCGCAAGCCCGCGGCCGAGATCGCGGCCGACGAGTTCCTGCGTGTCCTGAACGTCGATCTGCACGCCCCCTACCTGCTCAGCGCCGCGGTGGCGCGGCGCCAGATCTCCGCGGGGCGTGCGGGGTCCCATGTCTTCATCGGATCCCTCAACTCGAGCATCGGACTACCGGGGATCTCCCCCTACGTCGTGTCGAAGACCGGCCTCGTCGGCGCGGCCCGCGCGTTCTCGACCGAGTGGTCGCGCCACGGCATCCGCGCCAACGTCGTCGCTCCCGGCTACTTCGCGACCGAGATGACCGAGGGTCTGCTCGCCAACCCCGCCGATCATGATCGCATCATGGGCCGCATCCCCATGCAGCGGCTCGGCGATCCGGCCGACATCGGCCACGCATGCGTCTACCTGCTCTCACCCGCCTCACGCTATGTGAGCGGAACCCTGCTCAACGTCGATGGAGGATGGCTCGCATCATGAATCCCACCAGCACTATGCCCAACCCGCCCGCAGTGACGGGTCGCTCGATCATCGCGGGAACGCCCGTCACGGGCGGCCGCGGCGTGCACCGCAGCGCGAACCCGGTCGACGGCAGCGCCCTGGAGCCGGAGTTCGGCTTCGTCGGTGCCGAGGAGGTGGACCGGGCCGCCGACGCCGCGCTCGAGGCCTTCGACGCCTACCGCTCGCTCCCCGATGCACAGCGCGCCGACTTCCTCGACGCGGTCGCCGACGAGCTCGAGGCCATGCGCCCGCAGCTGCTCGAGCGCGCCACCGCCGAGACCGGGCTCCCCGAGGGGCGCATCTCCGGCGAGATCGGGCGCACGAGCGGACAGTTCCGCCTGTTCGCGCGCGAGGTGCGCCTCGGCGCGTTCCACGGTCTGCGCCACGACTCCGCGCTCCCCGACCGCACGCCGGCGCCGCGCGCCGATATCCGCCTGCGGCGCATCCCGCTCGGGCCGGTCGCGGTATTCGGCGCGAGCAACTTCCCGCTGGCATTCTCGACCGCCGGCGGCGACACGGCCTCGGCCCTCGCCGCGGGCTGCCCCGTCATCGTCAAGGGGCACTCGGCCCACGCCGGCACCGCCGAGCTCGCGGGCCAGGCCATCACGCGAGCCGTCGAGCGCACTGGGATGCCCGCGGGCGTCTTCTCCGTGCTCTTCGGTTCAGGGTCTGAGGTCGGGCAGCAGCTCGCGGCGCACCCGGCGATCCGGGCGATCGGCTTCACCGGCTCGCAGGGCGCCGGCACCTCGCTCATGGCGACGGCCGCGGCGCGCCCCCGCCCCATCCCCGTCTACGCCGAGATGTCGAGCATCAACCCGGTGCTCGTCACCCGCGCCGCGCTCGCGGCGGACGCCGCCGGCGAGGCGGCCGGGCTCGTCGGATCACTCACCCTCGGCTCGGGGCAGTTCTGCACCAATCCCGGCCTCGTGTTCGTGGAGGCTTCGGAGGATGCCGACGCCTACATCTCGGCCCTGCAGCAGGCGATCTCCGCATCGGTCGGACAGACGATGCTCACCGCGTCGATCCGCTCGGCCTTCGACTCCGGGGTCGACAGGCTTCGGGAAGCGGGCGCCACGGTCGACGCGAGCGGCACCCCGGGGGCAGGCCCGAACGCCCCCGCCCCCGTCATCCTGCGCACCGACGCCGCAACGTTCGCCGACCGCCCCGAGATGACCGAGGAGGTCTTCGGCGCGGCGGCGCTCATCGTCACCTACCGCGACGCCGCGGAGCTCACGGCCGCGCTCGAGCACCTCGGCGGCCAGCTCACCACGACGCTCCGGATGACGCAGCAGTCGGAGGATCTCGAGTTCGCCGCGCGCATGCTGCCGCAGCTCGAGCAGCTCGCGGGCCGCATCATCGTCAACGAGTGGCCGACGGGCGTCGAGGTCATCGATTCGATGGTGCACGGCGGGCCCTTCCCCGCCACCTCCGACAGTCGGACGACGTCGGTCGGCACGCTCGCGATCGAGCGCTTCCTCCGCCCGGTCTCGTACCAGAACTTCCCGGAGGCAATCCTGCCGGCGCCGTTCACTCAGACGGGTCTCCCGCACCGCGAGGACGGCGTGCTGCACACCGCCTGATCTCTCGAGAGCCGGCTTTCTCCCGTTATCTGACCGAAATCGCGGGTTTTCGGTCAGATAACGGGAGAAATTCAGATGACGGAAGAAACTCGGGGCGAGGGATCGCAACGCGGGATCGAACCGCGGCGAGGGATCGCGGGCTACCGCGCGCGCCGCGCCCGCACCACCGCGAGGCCGGTGAGCGCGAGGCCGCCGAGCCCCCACAGCGTGAGCCCGACGATCGTGCCCGAGGCCGATCCACCGCCCGCGATCGCCTGGAAGCCCTCGAGCGCGGCGCCGATCGGGCTCGCGTCGCCGATGGCGGCGAGCGCGGCGGGCGCGGTCGAGACGATGCCCGCGGCGAAGGCGACGACGAGCAGCGCGAAGGCGACGAACCGGCCGAGACCGCCGAAGAGCGCCGACAGGCCCTGCACCACGAGCGAGAACGCGACGCCCGCGAGCAGCGCGACGGCGAAGAAGCGGACGCCCTGCGCGAAGTCGTAGCCGAGCGCGATCGGCAGGATCGTGCCGGCGAGCACGCCCTGCACCGCGCCGAGCGCGACGGCCGGCAGCGCGCTGCGCAGCGTGATCGCCCCGACGCCGCGGGCGGCGTCGCGGGTGCGCCGCCACAGCGGGGCGAGCAGCAGGAAGGCGGCGAGCGCCCCGGCCCACAGCGCGATCCCCGCGAAGAGCGGCACCCCGGAGGAGTTGAAGAGCTCGTCGCTCGCGCCCTCGGCCTCGACCGGAGCGAGCGCGGTCTCCGCGATCTTCGTGCGCTCGGACTCGGAGTAGTCGGGGATGCTCGTGGCGGCCTCCTCGAGACCGGAGGCGAGGGATCCCGCCCCGTCCGCGAGCCCGGTGGTCCCGGTGGCGAGCTCGGTCGTGCCGCTCGCGAGCTCCCCAGCGCCGCTCGCGAGCTCGGTCGTGCCCGAGGCGAGCTGCGAGGTGCCGGAGGAGAGCTCGGCGGTGCCCGAGGCGAGCTGCGACGCGCCGTCCGCGGCCTCGCCGATACCGGCGCCGATCTCGCTCATCCCGACGAACACGCCGCCGACGAACTGCTCGCCGAGCTGCTGGTTGAGCACGCTCGTGGCGGTGCTCGTGACGATGCCCGACAGCGCCGTGTCGATGAGCCGGCCGCGCTCGCTCTCGGCGATGTCGATCGTGGCGCGCTCGGCCTGGGTCGGGTCGTCGGAGAGCGAGGTCGCGGCGGCCGAGAAGTTCTCGGGGATCGTGACGACCGAGGCGTAGCGCCCGTCATCGAGCCCCGCCTCGGCGTCGGCCTCGTCGGTGAGCACCCAGGTGAAGTTCTGCTCGGCGTCGCCGGCGATCAGCTCGCCGGCGAGTACCCGGCCGAGCGGCGCGAGCTGCCCGTCGACCTCGACGGGCTCGTCGAGGTTCACGACCGCGGCGGTGACGCTGTCGAGCCGATCCTGCGGGTTCCAGAGCCCCCACAGGAGCACGCCCGCGACCGTGAGCGGCACGAGGATCAGGCCGAGGATGCGGCTCCAGCCGACCGACCGGCCGGTGCGCAGCGAGGTCATCTCGAGGCTCATCGCAGGCTTCCTTCCAGCTCGGGGGCGAGCGCCCCTTCGACGTACGCCGTGCCCTTCGGCATGATGTGCTCCGCGACCGCCCGGTCGCCGAGCACCGCGACCGCGAGGGCGGAGCCCGAGCCGCGCGCCGACTCCACCTGGCGGGCGGCGATGGCCGAGCGCATCGCATCGGTCTCCGCGAGCGTCAGCGGCGCCTCCGCGGCCGCCCGCAGATCGAGCAGCAGCAGCGACGGCCGATCCCTCAGGGCTTCTCGCAGCGATCCCGCGTCGGCCCAGGCCGCCCGTGCCCGGAGAGAGCTCGCGCGCTCGGGCAGGAGCAGGCCACCGACCTTCAGGGTGCCGGCGACGATCGCGCCCCGCCCCGTGATGGCCCGCGCCACCGGCAGCGACGAGGGATCCCTCGGGTCGAGCAGCAGCACCTCGCCCGGGAGCACCCGCAGCCGGGGCACGCGATGCCGGGCCGGGAGCAGCAGGTCGTCGGCCGCGATCACGGCATCGGGAGCGTCGGCTGGCCAGTCGGCATGCGCGATCTCGCGCGCGAGGCCCTCGCCCTCGACGTCGAAGGCCGGCAGGATCTTCGCGAGCCCGCGCGGCATCCACCACGCGCGGTCGCCGAGCAGGGCGAGCACCGCGGGCACGAGCGTCATGCGCACGATTGTCAGTCTGTTTTTACCCGATCTCGCAAGGATTGGGAAGTCCCGGCCGGAGCGGTCTGACCCTTGC
>NZ_JBVUAC010000016.1:0-18456 GCF_055791005.1 Leucobacter holotrichiae | reverse complement strand
CTTCGCAATCTGCGCGATCGTAACGCCGGGTTCACGGTTCATGGCGACGCGCACGACGTCATCACGGAACTCCTGCGAATACCTGGTTGCCATAGTGATCATCCTTCCAGGCCAGCCGAAACTAGCCATGTCGAATGTCACCAACTCGTGCAACAGACCCCGCTAGGGAGCCGCGCCGTGCCGGCGACACCACCCCCGGGTGGGACGGCGGAGGCGGCGCAGCGCACGGAGTTCCACCCGCGGGTGGTGGTCGTCCCGGCTTCGTCCCGATACCGTGAAGGCGCGGGATCCGGCGGCGGCCGGGCTCGGCAGGCGTTCGGCGACCGGGGAGCGGCCGACGGGACGACGGAGACATGAGGAGAGACCATGAGAGGCGACGCCACCGTGTTCGATCCCGGTGCGCTCGACGCCGTCGCGCCCGACGAGCCGGTGCTCCGGCGCTCCCGCGTCGTGCGCTGGCTCACCGAGCGCCCGCGGATCGCCGACGTGCTCGTGATCCTCGCGTGCACCGTCCCCGCCCTGGCGGCGCTGATCCTCGCCCCGCCCCCGCACGCCTGGCTCGGCTACCTATGCGCTGCGGGGGTCGCGGTCGCCTTCTGGTGGCGTCGCAGCCACCCCCTCGTCGTGCTGCTCGTCGTCGTCGCGCTCGCGACGCTGAACCCGATCTCCGTGAGAGGTGTGACCACGGCGTTCTTCGAGAGCGCCTTCGCTCTGTACGCGCTCGCCAGCTACTCGCGGCTGCGAACGGCGATCATCGGGTATCTGCTCAGCGAGGGAGTGATCCTCGCCACGGCCGGGCTCGCGATCGTGCTGGGGATCCGCGACGACTGGCCTGCCGTGGGGCTCCAACTGGGCTCCCTCGTCGCGCTCGCCCTCGGCATCGCGGTGCGGGCGAGCCGATCGCGCCGCGATGCGATCGAGGAACTCGTGTCGCTCCGCGAGGATCGCGCCGCCGCCGCCGAGCGAGCGCGCATCACCGCCGAGATGCACGATGTCGTCGCGCACTCCGTGACCGTCATGATCGCCCTCGCCGGGGGAGCCGCAGCGGGCTGGGAGAAGCATCCCGAACGTGCGCGCACCGCCCTCGACCAGCTCGGCAGCGTGGGAGCGCGCACACTCGAAGAGATGCAGCGGATCCTCCGCCTGCTCCGCGAGAACGACGCGGACCTGGACCGGAACCTCGAGACATCCGGCCACAACGTTCCGTCCATCGAAGAACTCGTCGAGGTGTTCAGAGCAGCGGGACTTCCGGTCACCCTGACCGCCGAGGGTGTGGAGCTCGCGGACGCGAGTGCCGACCCGGTGCTGCGGACCACGGTGCACCGGATCGTTCAGGAGGCCCTCACCAATGCGCTCCGCCACGCTGACGATCCCACCTTCGTCGCCGTCGAGATCGCGCACGCCGACGGGCGGGTCACCGTGTCGGTGACGGACAACGGATCCGGGACGAAACCGGGGTCGAGCGTCGGCGCCGGGGTCGGGCTGCGGGCGATGCGCGAGCGAGCGGCGGCGTTCGGCGGCGAGTTCTCGGCCGGGCCCATCCCGAGTCGCCACGATGCTCCGGGCCGCGGGTGGCGTACCCGCGTCTCCATACCCGTGTCCCTCTCCCGTGAGGAGGAAGCGGCATGACGGACCGAACACCGCCGAGGATCCGCGTGGTCGTGGTCGACGACCAGCCGCTCGAGCGCGCAGGGAACGCCCTCATCCTCGACTCAGACGACGAGATCGAGGTCGTCGCAGAGGCGGGCAACGGCGTCGAGGCCGTCGGGGTGGTCGCGGAGGCGCGACCGGACATCGTGCTCATGGACGTGCGGATGCCGCTCATGAACGGCATCGAAGCCACCCGTATCATCTCCGAGCGCGAGCCGGGCGCGCGGGTCATCGTGCTCACGACGTTCGATCTGGACGAGTACGCCTTCGGCAGCCTCCAGGCCGGGGCGAGCGCGTTCCTCCTGAAGAGCACGAAGCCCGCGGCGCTCATCGACGCGGTGAAGACCGTCGCATCAGGATCGGCGGTCGCCGCCCCGCGATTGACGGCGAAGCTCATCGAGCACTATCTCGGGCAATCCGACCCGGTGCGTGCGGAGGAGCCCGTCGGCGAGAGCAGCGCTCTCGAGGTGCTCAGCCCGCGAGAACGGGAGATCTTCATCGCGATCGTGCGGGGCCTGAGCAACACCGAGATCGGGGAGGAGCTCTTCCTCGCACCGTCGACGATCAAATCCCATGTCAACTCGATCTTCGCCAAACTGAGACTGCGGGACCGGGTTCACGCGGTGATCCTCGGGTACGAACTCGGGCTGGCGCCGCGAGGGCGTTGACGGCAGAACCCGGAATTGAGGATCGGGCCGAGCGCCGCGCGAGACAGTCACGGCCGCGAGGCCGCGTTCATTCCACCGTGCCGAGCGGCTGGCGCGCGGTCGTGGGGGAGCCGGCCTCGAGGCCGTGCCGCAGACGTCCCGCGCGCGGCGCCCTGATCGGCACCTCCATCTTCATGGCCTCGACGATAGCCACGGTGTCGCCCTCTGCGACGGTCGAGCCGTCAGCGACCCTCCACGAGCTGAGCGTGCCCGCGAAGGGTGCCAGCACGTCGCCGGGGTCGGGAGTGCGGTCCACCCCGGGAGCCGTGTCCGCGGCCGCCGGCGAGAACTCGGCGCTGCACTCCTCCTCGATCCAGCGCGTGTGCACGGCGAAGCCGGCCTCCCCGGTCGCTGTGAACGCGGGATCCTCCACCACGAACCGGTCGAACGGCAGCACCGAGGCGACACCCTCGATCTCGAACTCGGCGAGCGCACGTCGCGCGCGGGCCAGGGCCTCTTCGCGATCCCGCCCCCAGATGATCAGCTTGGCGAGGAGCGAGTCGAAGGAACCGGGAATCGCCTGCCCGGCCTCGAACCCCGAGTCGAGGCGCACGCCCTGGCCGCCCGGCGGATCGAAGCGGGTGAGCGTGCCCGGCGTCGGCAGATAGTCGAGCCCGGGGTCCTCGGCGTTGATGCGGAACTCGATCGCGTGGCCGAAGATCGGGATCTCATCGGGCACCCGCATGGGGTCTCCTGCTGCGATCCTGAACTGCTCCTGCACGAGGTCGATGCCGGTCACCTGCTCCGTGACCGGATGCTCCACCTGCAGGCGCGTGTTCACCTCGAGAAACGAGAGCGTGCCGTCTGAGCCGAGCAGGAACTCGACGGTGCCGGCGCCCACATAACCCGCAGCACCGCAGATGTCGGATGCGGCGCGGTGGATCCTCTCCCGCAGCCCGTCGCTCAGGAACGGCGCGGGCGCCTCCTCGATCAGTTTCTGGTTGCGGCGCTGCAGCGAGCAGTCCCGGGTGCCGAGCACCGCGATGCGGCCGGTCCGGTCGCCCAGCACCTGTGCCTCGATGTGGCGGGGACGCTCGAGGAAGCGCTCGACGAGGCACTCGCCCTGGCCGAACGCCCCTACGGCCTCGCGCACCGCCGACTCGTACGCCTCGGCGATCGCATCGCGCTCGTGCACCACCCGCATGCCGCGACCGCCGCCGCCGTGCACCGCCTTGATCGCGATGGGAAGCCCGTGCGCGTCGGCGAACGCCTCGACGTCGGCTGCGGTGCGCACCGGCGAGTTGGTCCCCGGCACGAGCGGCGCACCGACCTGCGCCGCCAGCGTGCGGGCCCGTGCCTTATCTCCCAGCAGCTCGATGGTCTCGGGATCGGGACCGATCCACACGAGACCAGCCTTGGTCACGGCGCGCGCGAAGGCCGAGCTCTCCGAGAGGAAGCCGTACCCGGGGTGCACCGCGTCGGCGCCCGAGAGCCGGGCAGCCTCGAGCAGCTTTCCGATATCGAGGTAGGTCTCGTCGGGGGTCTCGCCGTGGAGCGCGTAGGCGTCGTCGGCCGCCCGCACGTGGAGCGCGTCGGCCTCTCCGTCGGCGTACACCGCGACCGAGCGCAGCCCGGCCTCTCGGGCGGCCCGGATGACGCGCACGGCGATCTCGCCTCGGTTCGCGACGAGCACGGTGGAGATGGGGCGGGCGGGAGTGTCGGAGGGCGAGCTCATCGCCCGCTCGCGCTGATGAGAGGAGCGGCTCGGGGGAGCGTGGGGGACGAAGCGCACTCTCGCCCCGGCAGGCAGCTGCGCGGCGAGATCGAGATCCTCCTCGCACACGACTCCGATCACGGGGTAGCCTCCGGTCAGGGGATGATCTGCGAGGAACAGGACGGGCTGCCCGTCGGGCGGCACCTGCAGGGCCCCGGTGACGAGCCCCTCGCTGGGGAGCTCGACCCCGATGCGATCGTCTGAGCGGCTCAGCGGCGCGCCCGCCAGGCGCACCCCCACGCGGTCGCTGCTCGGGGTGACGCTCCAGATCTGGTTCCAGAGCCGCGCCGCCCCCGTCGGGTCCTCGCGGGCGAACCAGTCGTCGCGCGGACCGGGCACGACGCGCAGTACGGCGACCCGATCGGCACGCGGCAGCCTGCCGCGAGTCGGGGCAGGATCGGCCGGGTCGGTCACTGCCAGCCGCCCGGCTTGTACGGTACCGCCCGCCTCGAGCGGCGCGGGTCCGAGCCCCGCGAGAGTGTCGCGGGCGGCGCTGCCGAGCACGCTCGGTGCGTCGACGCCGCCGCGGAGCGCGAGCACGGTGCGGAGTCCGCTGCCGGGCTCGGCGAGCGTGAGCGTCTCGCCCGCCGATAGCTCGAATGCCCGCCCCTGCGGCACGGGCCGCTCGCCCAGCGCGCCGGTGATCCGCCCCGGCCGCGGGGCGCCGGTGATCGCCAGCACGGTCTCGGCCCGAGCCCGAACCGCGAACTCGCCGAGACCGAGCTCGAGCACCGCCGCGCTCGGGTCGTTGCCGACCAGACGGTTGGCGCTGTCGAGCGCACCGCGATCCGCCGCTCCCGAAGCGCTCACTCCCATCGCGGCGAGGCCGGGGCGACCGCGATCCTGGATCGTCGTGTTGAGGCCCGGGCTCACGACCGTCAGGGAGGGCCCTGCGAAGGGGCCGGAATCGCGAGAGCCGCCGGGCTCACCCGTCCCGCCGGGCCGACCAGCGCGCTCGGTGGCGATCCCGGCAGCGGCCTCAGCGGTCTCGGCAGCCGCGGTGACGCGCAGCGATGCTCGCACGGGCGCGAACCTCACCCGGTCGCCGGGGATCAGCAGCGCCGGCCGCTCGCGATCCAGATCCCACATCACGGTATCGGTGCGCCCGATCAGCTGCCACCCGCCGGGGCTCCGCCTGGGATACACCCCCGAGAAGGGCCCCGCGAGGCCCACCGCACCGGCGTCGATGCGCGGTCTCGGGCTCGAACGGCGCGGCACGTCGAGGGCGGGGTCGCCGCCGGAGAGATAGGCGAAGCCCGGGGCGAAGCCGGTGAAGGCGACCGTGTACTGCGGGGCGCTGTGCCGGGCGATGACCTGATCGACGCTCATGCCGGTGAGCTCGGCCACCTCGGCGAGGTCGACGCCGTCGTAGCTCACCGGGATCAGCGTCTCCGAGCCGCCGTCGGCGCGTGCGCTCGCCGCCGGGCCGCCCTCGAGCAGAGCTCCGAGGCGGGCCTCGAAAGCGCGCGCGCCGCGGGCCTCGCCACCGCGCACCAGCACGGTCTCGGCCGCGGGCACCAACTCGTCGAAGCGCAGCGCACCGTTCTCACCGGCGGCGGTCAGCGCGGTGAGCACCTCGAGTGCACCTGCGAGGCTGCCGCAGTCGAGCAGCACGGCGTCGCTGCCCGCGGCGCGCAGGCGCACCCGCTCCACGGGGCTCATCGCCGCCCCGCGAACGGCTCCAGCGTCGCGCCTGCGTCGATCAACCGTTCCCGCACCGCCACCGCCATCTGCACCGCGCCGTCGCTGTCGCCGTGCACGCAGATGGACTCGGCCCGAAGCCGCACCTCGCTGCCGTCGCGCGCGGTGACCACGCCCTCCCGCACGAGGCGCACCATGCGGTCGGCGACCTCGACCGGGTCATGCAGCACGGCCCCCGGGTCGCGCCGCGATACGAGCGCTCCGCTCGGCTCATACGCGCGGTCGGCGAAGGCCTCGGGCACGGCGCGCATGCCGGCAGCCTCTGCCTGATCCACCAGCTGCGAGGCAGCGAGGCACACGAGCGGCAGTTCGGGATCGAGCGCGCGTATCGCGCGGATCACCGCCGCGGCCTGCCGCTCGTCCCAAGCGATCGTGTTGTAGAGCGCACCGTGCGGCTTCACGTAGCGCACCTCCGTTCCGGCGACGCGCGCGAGTGCCTGCAGCGCGCCGATCTGGTAGATCACGTCGGCCTCGAGCTCGGCGTCCGACAGATTCATCTCGCGCCGTCCGAAGCCGACGAGGTCGGGGTAGGCGATGTGCGCACCCACCGTGACCCCGTGCGCGGCCGCGGCCCGCAGAGTGTCGAGTACCGAGCGCGGGTCTCCCGCGTGGAACCCGCAGGCGACGTTGGCGCTCGTCACCACGCCGAGCATCGCCTCGTCGTCTCCCATGCGCCAGGCGCCGTAGTGCTCGCCCAGGTCGCTGTTCACATCGATCCGCATGGTGCGCTCCTTCGCTGTCGATCCCGCTTCAGACTATTGCGAGTGCTCGGCTCGTGAGGAACCCGATGGCCTCACGACGCTGCATTCGCATACCGGGTGCCTGACGGGGTGCCGGGGTCTCGGCATCGACACTATGCTCGTGAGCATGTGCGCAACGACCTCTCACGGCTCGCCCTCGGAGCTCGCAGACCGGCGCGGACACCCGCGCGAGCCGGTGAGCGGAGCCTGACGCCATGCGCATGATCGACCTCAGCCACCCGGTGGCGGCGGGCATGATGGTCTATCCGGGCGACCCCGAGGTGCGTTCGCACGAGGCCCTCCACGTCGCCTCGGACGGCGTCGCGGTCACGGAGCTCACCCTCGGATCGCACACCGGCACCCACATCGACGCCCCCTCGCACACGATCGAGGGTGGCCGCACGATCGACGGGATCCCGCTCGATGCGCTGTCGGGAGAGGCGCTGGTCCTGCACGTCGCCGACCGGGCGGGAGAGTCGCAGCGCATCGACGCGGCGATGCTCGGGCTCGAGCGGTTCGCCTCGGTGCCCCCGATCGTGGCGATCCGCACGGGCTGGGATCGCTGCTTCGGTGAGGAGCGCGCGCTGTGCCACCCCTTCCTCTGCCCGGAGGCCGCGCGGGAACTGCGGGATCGCGGCATGCGCGTGCTCATCGTCGACACGCTCAGTCCGGATCCCTCCGCGCCCGTTGCCTCCGCGCCCGATCCTGCCTCGCCCGCCGCGGCCGGCACCTCCGAGAGCCTGCCCGGAGACGTCGATCCCGAGCATGCGCTGCCGGTGCACGCCGTGGTGCTCGGGGGCGACGGCGCCATCGTCGAGAACGCCCGCGGCCTCGAGGCGCTCGGGGAGCGGGCCGAGATCGGGATCTTCCCGCTGCCGCTCGCGGGAGCCGACGGGGCGCCGGCCCGGCTGGTCGCCTGGGTGGACGAGGATCGGGACCCCACGGCCCTTGCGGAACGGGGAGGGCATCGCCCAGGCTGGTAGGAGAGGGAAGGGGCGCATGAGCGAGCACCATCATCACGCGGCTGACCACGACCACCGGGCCGAGCGCGCAGACCAGGCCGACTACGAGGGCCACCGGGACGGGGAAGACCACGCCGGTCACGAAGCCCATAGGGGGCACGGAGCTCACGAGGCCCATATGGGCCACGGAGGCCACGCGGGGCACTCGGGCCATGCGGGCCACTCGGGTCACGCGGGCCACGCCGCTCGATTCCAGCGGCTGTTCTGGATCATGCTCGTGCTCGCGGTGCCGGTGGTCGCCTGCTCGCCGATGTTCGCCATGCTGCTCGGGTACGAGGTGCCGGCGTGGGCTCTCTGGGTGTCGCCGGCACTCGGCACGGTGATGTACGCCTGGGGCGGGGCGCCGTTCCTGAGCGGTGCGGTGAGCGAGGTCCGGGATCGCAAGCCCGGCATGATGCTGCTCATCGGGCTCGCGATCACCGTCGCGTTCTTCTCCTCGTGGGGTGCGAGCCTGGGCCTGCTCGACCACCAGCTCGACTTCTGGTGGGAGCTGGCGCTGCTGGTGGTGATCATGCTGCTGGGGCACTGGGTCGAGATGCGCTCGCTCGCGCAGACGACGTCGGCGCTCGACTCGCTGGCTGCGCTGCTGCCGGACGAGGCCGAGAGACTGGAGGGCGACGACGTCGTCACCGTGGTGCCGACCGAGCTGCGGATCGACGACCTCGTCGTGGTGCGCCCGGGCGGACGAGTGCCTGCGGACGGGCGTATCGTGCAGGGGTCGGCGAGCATGGACGAGTCGATGCTCACGGGGGAATCGCGCCCCGTGCGGCGAGGCGAGGGCGACCGGGTCGTAGCCGGTACGGTGGCGACAGATTCCGGTGTGCGCGTCGAGGTCACCGCGATCGGCGGCGACACCGCTCTCGCGGGGATCCAACGGCTGGTCGAGCAGGCGCAGAGTTCCACCTCGCGGGCGCAGAGGATCGCGGATCGCGCGGCCGCGCTGCTGTTCTGGTTCGCACTCGGATCCGCGGTGATCACCGGGATCGTCTGGGCCCTCGTCGGCCTGCCCGACGAGGGGGTGGTGCGAACGGTCACGGTGCTGGTGATCGCCTGCCCGCACGCGCTCGGGCTGGCGATCCCGCTCGTCGTCTCGATCGCGACGGAGCGCGCGGCGCGCGCGGGCATCCTGGTGAAGGACCGCCTGGCGCTCGAGAGCATGCGCGGCGTCGACGCGGTGCTCTTCGACAAGACCGGCACCCTGACGAAGGGGACGCCCGCGGTGACCGCCGTGGAGCCGGCCGCCGACGTCGATCCCGACGAGCTGCTCGCGCTCGCGGCAGCGGCCGAGTCCGATTCCGAGCATCCCCTCGCGCGGGCGATCGTGCGTGCGGCGGAGGAGCGCGGCCTCGCGGTGCCCGACTCCCGCGGGTTCTCGTCCTCTCCCGCGGTCGGCGTGCGAGCCGAGGTCGACGGCCGCTCGGTGCAGGTCGGGGGCCCGTACCTGCTCGAGCAGGAGGGGGCGCGCGAGCTGCCGGTCGCCGACGAGTGGCGCGCGGAGGGCGCGATCATCCTGCACGTGCTCGTGGACGGGCGCACGGCCGGGGCGCTGCGGCTCGCCGACGAGGCGCGGCCCGAATCCCGGGCGGCGATCGCCGAGCTCCACCGGCGCGGGGTGCAGGTGATGATGATCACGGGCGATGCCGAGGCGGTGGCCGCGTCGGTCGCGGGGGAGCTCGGCATCGACCGCTTCTTCGCCGGCGTGCGCCCCGAGGACAAGGCCTCTCGCGTCGAGGATCTGCAGCGCGAGGGGCGCCGCGTCGCGATGGTCGGCGACGGCGTGAACGACGCGCCGGCGCTGGCGCAGGCCGACGTGGGCCTCGCGATCGGAGCGGGAACGGACGTCGCGATCGCATCGGCCGGGGTGATCCTCGCGAGCGATGACCCGCGCGGGGTGGTGTCCGTGATCGATCTGTCCGCCGCGAGCTATCGCAAGATGCGGCAGAACCTCTGGTGGGCGGCCGGCTACAACCTCGTGTCGGTGCCGCTCGCGGCGGGGGTGCTCGCGCCGATCGGCTTCGTGCTGCCGATGTCGGTGGGGGCGGTGCTCATGTCGCTCTCGACGGTGGTGGTTGCGCTCAACGCGCAGCTGCTGCGCCGCCTGGACCTTCGGCCCGGGGAGCCGGTGGAAGCACCCGGGGCGTGATGGGGGACCCCCGCGGGCCCGAGGTGCAGCGGGCGTCCCGGGCGCAGGGTGGGGCAGCGGAGAGCCGTCGCGTCGGAGTAGAGTACCCGGGTGGGCAGGGGGCGGAGCGGAGTGAAGGCGCGGTCCCTGCTGCCCGATCTCGCCGTGGTCGCGGTGGGCGGCGCAGCCGGATCCCTCGCCCGGTACCTCCTATCGCTCGCGATCGGTTCCCGGGGCGACTTCCCGCTCGCCGTGCTCGTGGTCAACGTCGTCGGGGCGCTGCTGCTCGGGTTGCTTGTGGAAGTCGTCATCCGCGCAGGCGGCGACGGGGGCCGCTGGCGCACGGCGCGCCTGCTGCTCGGTACGGGCGCGCTGGGCGGTTTCACGACCTACAGCCTGCTGGCCGCTGACCTGGCGGGACTGCTGCTCGACGGAGCCTTCGGCGTGGCGGCGCTGTACGCGGTGCTCACGCTCGTGCTCGGCGGCGCGGCGAGCTGGTGCGGTGTGCTGGCGGGGCGGATGCTCGTCCGCCGGCCTCGGGGTGCAGCGGGGGAGGTCCCGCGATGAGCGGCTTCGCGCTGGCGCTCGGGATCGCGGCCGCGGGCGGCCTCGGCGCCGCCCTCAGGCACCTCGTCGACTCGAGCCTGCCCGACCGGGTTCGGGCCCGTTTCCCCTGGGGCATCATGCTCATCAACCTCACGGGATCCTTCGCCCTCGGCCTGCTCGTCGGCCTCGCGCTCGACCACCCGATCGCGAGCGTGCTCTCGACCGGGTTCCTCGGCGGGTACACGACGTTCAGCACCGCGAGCCTCGACAGCGTGCGCCTGCTGGCGGCGCGGCGTTACGGAGCCGCGCTGTGGAACGGACCGGGCATGCTGATCCTCGCGACCGGATTCGCGGTGTGCGGGATCCTGCTCGCGCGATCCTGACCGCCTCGTCAACCGCTCAGCGGACCCGCTGCGCCTCGAAGGAGTGAGTCGGGCTCGCGTACGCCTCCTGCGACTCGACGAGCTGCAGCTCGCGCGTGCCCGCCGCGAGGGTGCGCTCGAGCAGTTCGAAGACGCTCGCGGCCGTGCGCGAGAGCGCCTCGGCCGCGTCGCCCCCGCGGCGGAGGTGCGCCGTGAAGAGCGCGGCGGTCACGTCGCCGGAGCCGTTGCGCTTCAGCGGCAGGCGGGGCGTCTCGGCCAGCCAGGCGCCGTCTTCCGTGACGGCGAGCATCTCGATCGTGGCGGGTTCGCCGTCTGCGCCGATGGGGCGGCCGGGGCGTTCGACGCTCGTCACGAGCACGGTGCTCGGGCCGAGTTCCCTCGCCCGGTCCACGGCGTCGAGCGTCGACTCGAGCGTGTCGGGCGAGGTGCCGGTGATGAAGCCGAGCTCGAACTGGTTCGGGGTGATGAGGTCGGCGCGCGGCACGACTCGGTCGCGGATCAGATCCTGCACCTCGGGGGCGACGTGGCACCCCGACTTCGCATTGCCGAGCACCGGGTCGCAGGCGTAGATCGCGTTCGGGCTGTGGCGCTTCACGCGCTCGACGGCGTCGAGGATCGCGTCGCCGATGCTGCTGCCGCCCTGATAACCCGAGAGCACGGCGTCGACGTTCTCGAGCCCGCCGCGCTCCTCGATGCCGGTGACGATCTCGCGCACGTCGTCACCGCTCAGCATCGGGCCGCGCCACGAGCCGTAGCCCGTGTGGTTCGAGAAGCAGACGGTCGAGACCGGCATCACCTCGACGCCGATGCGCTGCAGCGGGAACACCGCCGCCGAGTTGCCTACGTGACCGTAGGAGACCGAGGACTGGATCGAGAGTACGCGCATGGTTCGATCCTCGCATTGGTCCGCACCGTGTACCAATGGAGATTGGTCCAGATGGACCAATCGCTCAGATCGCGCGCCCCGGCGTGAGGATGCCGCGCGGGTCGAGCGCCGTCTTGATCGCGCGCTGCACATCGAGCGCGACGGGGTCGAGCTGCCAGGGCAGCTCGTGGCGCTTGAGCGAGCCGATGCCGTGCTCGCCCGAGATCGTGCCACCGAGGGAGATCGCGAGTCTCGTGATGTCGTCGATGACGAGGTCGGCGAGGGCGATGCCCTCCGGCGTGTCGGGAGCCTCGACGGTGCTGTGCAGATTGCCGTCGCCCGCGTGCGCGACCGTCGAGACGCGACGGCCGTGCCGCTCCGAGATCTCGGCGATGCCGCGGAACACCTCTGCCAGTGCGGCGACGGGCACCCCGACGTCGCACGAGATCTTGAGACCGCGCGCGTTGAGCGCCGGGTTCGAGAGGCGGCGCGCCTCGAGCAGGGCATCCGAATCCGAGATGCCGGTATCGGTCGCCCCCTGGGCCGAGCAGGTCGCCGTGATGGCACGTGCCTTCTCCTCCGCGTCGAGCCCCACGGTCTGACCGACGAGCATCGCGCCTCGAGGCACCGTGAGGCCGCTGGGGTGGAACGACTCGATGATCTCCACGCTGAGCGCGTCCATGAGCTCGAGCACCTCGGGCTGGGCCGGGCTGCCCACGATCGCAGTAACCGCGCGGCCCGCATCCTCGAGCGTGTCGAAGCTCGCGCGGAAGGTGCGCGGCGTGCCAGGCGGAACCGCCTTCAGCCGCACCGTGGCCTCGGTGATCACCCCGAGCGTGCCCTCCGAACCGATGAAGAGGCTCTTCAGGTCGTAGCCGACCACGTTCTTGCGGGTGAGCGCGCCCGCCCGCAGCACCCGTCCGTCGGCGAGCACCACCTCGAGCGCCGCGACCGAGTCGGTCGTCACGCCGTGCGAGACGCAGCGCAGGCCGCCCGCGTTCGTCGCGATGTTGCCCCCGACGGTGCAGATGCGCGCACTGGCCGGGTCGGGCGGGAAGAAGAGGCCCCGCTCCCCGCACGCGGCGTCGAGCTCGGCCGTGACCACCCCCGGCTGCACGACGGCCAAGCGATTCGAGGCGTCGATCCGCACGATGCGGTTCATCCGCTCCAGGGAGACGATGATGCCGCCGGCGTAGGCCATGGCGCCTCCGGCGAGCCCCGTCCCCGCTCCGCGCACGCTCACGGGGATCCCGTGCTCGTGCGCCCACGCCAGAGCCGCCGAGACGTCGGCGGTCGAGGACGCCAGCACGAGCGCGAGCGGGACACCGTCGAGCACGGCCCGCGAGGTGTCGATGGCGTACGGTGCGATGAGCTCGGGATCGGTCACCAGCCGATCACCGAGTGCGTGCTGCAGCTGCTGAAGCGATGTCTCCACCCTGGCTCCTCGATCGATGACGGCGTGCCGTGATCCACGCTATCGCACACCTGCGTGCGGCACGCCCGCGTGACCGATGCCTGCCCCGCTCCGCGCGGCGAACGAGGAGTGTCGAATCGCTGGTACGCGGCTTCCTGAAGCAGCAGTTCGGGACTCCGCGTTTCGCGGTGGAGCGGCGGGCGAGCATGGGAGGATGAGGGGGTGGAGGATCGAGCGAGCGCGGTGCGAGAGGAGCAGAGTTCCGGCGCGGTGGCGGCTCGCGGCGCGGCGACTCCCCGGGCGGGCCGCTACGCTCCGAGCCCGTCGGGGGACCTGCACCTCGGCAACCTGCGCACAGCGCTGCTGGCCTGGTTGTTCGCGCGGAAGAGCGGGCGCGAGTTCCTCATGCGCATCGAGGACCTGGATCGCGCGCGCGACGCAGGGACGGGGGAGCGGCAGCTCGAGGATCTCGCGAGCCTCGGGATCGATTGGGACGGCGACCCGGTGCTGCAGACGGAACGGGGTGCGGATCACGACGCGGCAATCCGGCGGCTCTCCGAAGCCGGTCTCGTCTACGAGTGCACCTGCACGCGTCGTGACATCCTCGCTGCGCCCAGCGCCCCGCACGCCCCGCCGGGCGCGTACCCCGGGACCTGCCGTAACCTCACCGACGCGGAGCGAGCTGCTGCGCGCGCGGCGATCCTGCCCCGGCAGTCCGCTCTGCGACTCCGAGCACCCGTCGACGTGCATGAACTCGAGTTCGACGACCTCGTGCTCGGTAGAAGCCGAGGCGACATCGATGACTTCGTGCTGCGACGCGGCGACGGCACGGTCGCGTACAACCTGGCCGTCGTGGTCGATGATGCCGCGATGGGCGTCGACCAGATCGTGCGGGGTGACGACCTCGCGCCGTCGACTCCGCGGCAGATCCTGCTGCAGCGCCTGCTCGGGCTGCCCTCACCCCCGGCCGTCGAGTACGCCCACGTGCCGCTGGTGCTCGGCCCCACCGGCAAGCGGCTCGCCAAGCGCGACGGCGCGGTCACCCTCGCGCAGTTGCGAGAGCGCGGGATCACCGCAGCGGACGTGCTGAGCACGCTCGCGGTCTCGCTCGATCTCGCGGCCCCGGGCGAACGGGTCGCCGCAGATCGGCTCCTCGCCAGGTTCGACCCGGCAGCCCTGCCCCGCGCCCCTTGGACGTGGCGCGGGCAGGCCTGACCGCGCCCCCGTCGCCTCGTTACTTCTTGAGCGCCTTGATGATGCGGGCCAGGGCGCGCCCCGCCACGCACACGAACGGCACGCCGACGGCGAGCAGCGCGATGATGTTGGGCTCGAAGCGCGTGTAGCCGTCGCGGGTCACGTAAGCGCCGACCGGCACAGACATGCCCCCGCCGCCCCCGCCGGATCCTTCGCCCTGGGCGTCCTCGAGACCGCCGCCGCCCTCGCCGGCGCCGAAGCCGTACGAGGTGCATGCGACGGGGATGATGGTGGCGCCGTCGACCTCGACGGGCTCGCCGTAGGACGCGTTGACGCCTACCTGGGTGACCGTGTCTGCAAGCTGCTGAGTGAGAGATGCCATGCCCACACCCTACCCGCTCGCCCCGTGATCCGTCTCGGGAATTCAGGCCTCGGCTGAACCGTAGCGGCCGCGGCGCGCAGGCTCCGGGAGGGGGCGCTTGGCCTCGATCCCGTCGCCCGACGAGACGTGCTTGATGCGGCGGATCACCCAGGGCACGAGGTGCTCCTTCGCCCACACCACGTCCTCCTTGCGGGCCTGACGCCAGTCGCGCAGCGGTAGGGGCGGCGGATCGAGCGGGGTCAGCTCATGCGGCACGTTCAGCGCATCGAGTGCGGCGCGCGCGATGGTGTGGTGACCGAGCGCATTGAGGTGCAGGCGATCGCCGGCCCAGTAGCGGCTGTCCTGCAGTTCCTCGAGGGCCCACTGATCCACGACCACGCAGTCGTGGCGCTTCGCGACCTTGCGCACGTTCTCGTTGAAGATCGCGACCTTGCCGCGGATCGTGCGGAACACGGGCTGGAACGCCGTGTCGACGCCGGTGAAGACGAGGATCGTCGCTCCGCCCGTGCTCAGCCGCTCGATCACGCGGTCGAGCTTCGCCGCGACCTCGTCGGGATCGGTCCCCGGGCGGATCACGTCGTTGCCGCCGGCGCACACGCTGATGAGGTCGGGCCGAAGATCCAGGGCCGCCTCCACCTGCTCGTCGGCGATCTGCTGGATCAGCTTGCCGCGCACCGCGAGATTGGCGTACGCGAACGCTTCGTCGTACCCGCTGAGCACCTCCGCGAAGCGGTCGGCCCAGCCGCGCAGCCCGCCGGGGCTGTCGGCGTCCGGGTCTCCGACTCCCTCGGTGAACGAATCGCCGATGGCCACGAAACGCGACCAGGGAAGCTCGATTCCCGCCTGATCCTCTGTCACTGCCAGCCCCTGTTCTTCGAGCGGCGCCCGTCTGAGAACGCCCGCGACCTACACGGTCTAGTCTAGATCGCTGTGACAGATTCGGATCCAGCCCTCCACCTCCCGGGAACGAGTGCCGCCGAACACCTGCCTCCGGCCTATCCCGAGCGCGCCGCCCACGGCACCGCACCCCGCCTGCGCGCCTGGCAGGAGGAGGCCATCAAGCAGTACCTCGAACAGAACCCCCGGGACTTCCTGGCCTCGGCGACCCCGGGCGCGGGAAAGACGACGTTCGCCCTGCGACTCGCGTCGATCCTGCGCGCCAACCACACGGTGAGCCAGATCGTCGTCGTCGCCCCGACGGAGCACCTCAAAACGCAGTGGGCGGACGCCGCCGCGCGCGCGGGCATCCGCCTCAATCCCCACTACTCGAACAGCGACGGTCTCGGCTACGGCCGCCACTTCCACGGTGTGGCGGTGACCTACGCGCAGGTCGCGATGAAACCGGTGCAGCATCGTCTGCTCACGGAGAACGCGGACACGCTCGTGATCCTCGATGAGGTGCACCACGGCGGCGACGCCCTCAGCTGGGGCGACGCGATCCGCGAAGCGTACGGCAACGCGAAGCGCAGGCTCTCGCTCACCGGCACGCCGTTCCGCTCGGACGACGCCCCGATCCCCTTCGTGCAGTACGCGCCGCAGGGCGATGGATCCCGGCTCTCGCTCACCGACTACGACTACGGCTACGGCCGCGCGCTCGCCGACGGCATCGTGCGCCCCGTCATCTTCATGGTCTACGCCGGCAAGATGCGCTGGCAGACCTCGGCGGGCGAGGAGATGGAGGCCGCGCTCGGCGAGGGCAACACGAAGGACGTGACCTCGCAGGCCTGGCGCACCGCTCTCGACCCGGCCGGGGACTGGATCGCGAAGGTGCTGCGCGCCGCGGACCGGCGGTTGAGCGAGGTGCGTCAGCAGATCCCGGACGCGGGCGGGCTCGTCATCGCGACCGACCATGCGGCCGCGAAGTCCTACGCGCGCCAGCTGCGCGAGATCACAGGAGAGGAGGTCGCGTTGATCCTCTCCGACGACGACGGCGCCTCCGAGCGGATCGACGCCTTCTCCGAGGGAGATTCGCGGTGGATGGTCGCGGTGCGCATGGTATCGGAGGGCGTCGATGTGCCCCGTCTCGCGGTCGGCGTCTACGCGACGAGTTCCTCGACCCCGCTGTTCTTCGCGCAGGCCATCGGCCGCTTCGTGCGCTCCCGGCGCCGAGGCGAGGTGGCCTCCGTGTTCATCCCGAACGTTCCGGCGCTCATGCAGCTCGCCTCAGAGCTCGAGAAGGAGCGCAACCACGTGCTCGAGGGGCCGAAGAGCGCCGAGGAGATGTGGGATGCCGAAGCCGCGCTCATGGCGGAGGCGGAGCGCGGAGATCAAGCGTCGTCCGAATTGCTTGAGGAGGAGGGGTTCAAGTATCAGGCGCTCGGATCCGACGCCCACTTCGACCGCGCCGTATTCGACGGCGCGGAGTTCGGCGGGTACGCGGAGGTCGAGACTGAGGAAGAGCTCGACTTCCTCGGCTTCCCCGGTCTGCTCGAACCGCAGGAGGTGAAGGCTCTGCTGCAGCAGCGGCAGGCCCGTCAGGCGAAGCGATCCGCGGCGCGGCAGGGGATCCTCGAGCACGCACCCGAACGAGCCGAGGCCCCCGAAGCGCTGCACCGCACCCTCGGCGAGCAGCGCAAGCTACTGAGCAGCCTCGTCGGGATGTACGCCAAGGTGTCGGGGGAGCCCCACAAGGACATCCACACGGAGTTGCGGCGCGTGTGCGGCGGCCCGCCGGTGGCGCAGGCGTCGGTGACGCAGCTGCAGAAGCGCATCGAGTTGCTGCGTCGTCGGCTCCGCCCGTAGCGGAGCCGTTCCCTAGAATCGGTCGCGTGGGAAAGAACAGGGGCGCGGGGTCGACGCCGGCGACGGTCGCACTGACGAAAGCGGGGATCTCGTTCGAGATCCGAAGCTATGCGCACGATCCTTCGGTGACGGATTTCGGAGGAGAGGCCGCAGCGGCACTGGGCGTCGATGCGTCGCGTGTCTTCAAGACGCTGCTCGCGGAGGTGGATGGTGCGCTCGCTGTGGGGATCGTGCCCGTCTCGGGAAGGCTCGATCTCAAGGCGCTCGCGTCGGTGCTCGGCGGCAGGCGCGCGAGCATGGCGGATCCCGCTGTCGCGGAGCGGAGAACGGGATACGTCGTCGGCGGTATCAGCCCCCTGGGCCAGCGCACTCGTCTCCGCACAGTGATCGATGAATCGGCTCTGGAGTACGGCGCGGTGCTCGTGTCGGGCGGGCGGAGGGGCCTCGACATCGAGCTCGCGCCGCACGATCTGGTACGCGCCACGGATGCGATCGTCGCCGCGATCTCCCGGGCGCCATGAGGTTGCGCAAGCCTGGCGGCGCACGCCGCGGCACAAGGAGAGGGGCGACGCGCCCGGCGAATCGATCGCAATTCGTGTGGTGACGATATCCGTGCTAAGTTATTCTCTGTTCGGCCGATGAAGGTCGGAAACGTTCGCGCGGGTGGCGGAATGGCAGACGCGCTAGCTTGAGGTGCTAGTGCCCGTATTAGGGCGTGGGGGTTCAAGTCCCCCTCCGCGCACGTGAACGAGGTGGCCCCTGGCTCTGGAAAGAGATTTCCGAGCCAGGGGTCATTTTCGTTGTGCGGAGAAGATCGTGTTGTCGGTCAGGGTATCCGTACGTTGAAGCGCTGCGACGCCTGCGGATCCCGCCGCCGCCCCGCCCTCCGCTGCAGTGGCTGGGCCTTCGCATCGCGAAGCCGCTAGCGGTCGCCGAGACGTCCTCTGGCCGTCAGTGGCGGGGTGGTCTCGACGGCCTGAGGCAGAGTCGAGGGCCGGCGGTCTGCTGCGCCGCGCGAGGGGCCCCGCCTAAGTGCAGAAACCAGTTCCCCTGCGGCGACACGCCCGGGGTGTGTGGAAGTGTTGCGGTGGTGGCGGGGCAGGCGTAATGTATTCCCTTGTCAGCGCGACGCAGCCGGGCCGCTAGGGTGGTCTGGCTCATTAGGTTGCGCGGTGGGTGCCGGTTATGGTGTCCGCGTGGACAGGTTGCTGTTCGGAAGGCTTTGGCTGGTACGGGTGGTGTCTGGTCTTTGAGAACTCAATAGTGTGCACTTG
>NZ_JBVUAC010000015.1:0-26683 GCF_055791005.1 Leucobacter holotrichiae | reverse complement strand
CATCACTGAACTTGATCGGCATAACTGCCATCCTTCCAGCACAGCTTCCCAGCTATGCGGTCTTGGACTCAACCAAAACTTCAGCAGACCCAAGTCCTCGCCGCGCTCTGCACGATCCTGGACTGCACGCCCAGCGATCTGCTCGTCCTCGAACAAGCCGCCGCACGGTCGGTGCAGGCGACGGGGAAGAGCGGAAGGATCGAGGACATCGGAGACCTGCGCCCCGTCCCCGCGCGCATCCAGCGACCGAAGCCGTGACCACGATCCCACGCGGCACCCCGCAACCGGACGGGGCGTTCGGGCCGCGCGTCGCCGCCGCGCTGAGCGCAAAGGGAGTGACCGCGCCGGAGCGGGCTATTATCGACGCAGCAGAGCGAATCATCGCACCGTCACGACGGAACGGAGTGCTCCGCCTGCTGACGAGCGAAGAGTTCAATGCCGCTGACGTGCACGCTGAGACCACCGTCATCGTTCAGGTTCTTCTTGCGAACCTCGCACGCGAAGGCGCAACGGGCATCCGGCTCCCACTCTGCCCGACGTGTCGCACCCGGAAGGTCGTCAAGGCACGCAACGAGAAAGGGCAGCGCGAGTGCTTCCGCTGCGCGCAGCGTCGCTCCTACGACGAATGCCCCGAGTGCTTGCGGATGAAGAAGCTCCCCGCCACCAACACAGACGGGCAGCGCGTCTGCCAGCGCTGCGGGCCGGACGGGATGCCGGCCTTCGCCTGCGAGAACTGCGGGAAGACCGTCACCACCGTCGGGCGCATCGACGGGAGAAGAGTCTGCCTGAGTTGCTATCCCCGGAGACTGCGGCGTTGCGTCTCGTGCGGGCAGCAGAAGAAGATCGCAGCGACCATCCTGCACGGCCCGCACTGCTTCGCCTGTCACAACCGTGTCCTGCGCAACGCCGCACCCTGCCCCGGATGCGGCGAGAACCGCATCCTCGCGTTCCTCGGCGACGACAGCCGCCCTTGCTGCGCGGGATGCGGAGGACAGCCCGCCCGTTACGCCTGCCGCCGCTGCGGGAGCGAAGAACACAGCTACGGTCGCCCTCTGCGGGAAGTGCGTGCTCAACGACCGCTGCGACGACATCCTCACCGGCCCGGACGGGGCGTTCCTTCCTCCGATGCGGGCTCTGCGTGACTACCTGCTCGCCCAACCTCGCCCAGCCCAGGTCATCAAGTGGCTGCGCATGGGGCCGAGCACCGACGTGCTCCGGGACATCGCCTCCGGGAGGGTGGCGGTCGAGTCGATTCTCGACGTCCCGCGACCGAGCAAGCCGTTGATCTACCTGCGCACGCTCCTACTCGACTCCGGTGCCCTGCCGCGCGATGCGACGGCCACGCGGCCGCTGATGGCCTGGGCGACGCACACCATCGGCGGAGCCCCCGCCGAGCACCACCAGATGCTGCGCACCTACACCCGATGGATGCTGCTGCGCCGAGCCAGCCGCGGCCCCTCAGGCGACATCGCTATCGGCGCAGCTCGGCACGTCAAAGCATCGCTACGCGGCCTCGTCACCTTCCTCACCTGGGCCGAGGAACAACAGACACCCCTGCGCGCCCTCACCCAGGCACAGATCGAGGAGTTCATCACCCTCCGCACCGCGCGACGATGGCTACCGCAGTTCCTCACCTGGGCGGCCGAATGCGGCGTCACGCCCGACCTCGACATTTCGACACTCCCTCGCCGAGAGCCAACGATCAGCACGTCCGAAGAACACCTCGAACACGTCATCCGGACCCTCGCCACGGATAGCAGCATCGCGCTCGATGCACGCCTCGCGGCACTGCTGATCGCGGTCTACGGACTCCCCGCGACCAAGACGTTGGCGCTGCGTCGCCGCCAGCTCCGTGACGAGAACGACGGCCTCGACCTCCACATCGGAGACCGTCCGCTCGCGTTGCCCGCACCGGTCGCAACGCTCGCCCGTGAGCAGCTCGACCTCCGGCCGGACGACGACGCATGGCTGTTCCCTGGCCGTCTCCCTGGGCAGCCTCTCGACCCGCAATACCTCGCACTTCGTCTGCGCCCTCTCGGCACCAGCATCTCCGCGCTACAGAACACCGCACGGTTCCGGCTCGCCGGAGCCGTCCCCGCCAAAGTCCTCGCAGACATACTCGATTTCAGCGTCGCCACCTTCGAGAACTACGCGCGCATCGCAGGCGGCACCCGCGGCGACTACCCCGCACTGCGTACTCGGTAGCTCAGAAGGCGGCTCACCTGTCTCGTTTCGCGAGCCTCCGGAAGTACTCGGCGAGCACGAAGATGCCGACACAGATCGCGATGTCCTGCAAAGTGAGCCCGATACCGATGGCTGCGAACCGATCGCGAAAGAAGATCGTGACCAGAAGGAGCACGACATCGGCAGCGCCCGAGACGAGTGCGAGCCACATCGCGGCGCGCCGATTCCACAGGGAGACGATCAGCGCCAGCATCACGCCGATGACGTTGATCCCGAACAAGACGAGGAGATACCACGGGTAGTCCGAGAAGTACTCCACGCCCGCCGAGGTGTATCTGTCTGTGAGATACGCCTGATTCCGGGTGGCGACCATGACGAAGTCGTACAGGCCCACCGACATGAAAAATGTGGCGACGACGACGATCAGCCACAGGTGCCATGGGCGGGACTTTCTTGGTGGCGCGCTCACGAGTGGCCCTCCTCGCCAGACGGCGAGCCCAGCACCTTGCTCATCACATCGGCGTACTCCGCGGGATCGACCAGCGCGATGCCTCGCTCCACGTCGGCCATCAGCAGCAGAGAATCTCCGGGCCCGAGGCCAAACATGTCCCGCACTTCCTTCGGAATCACGATCTGCGACTTCGGGCCGAGCCGCACGGTGCTGATCCACTTGCCTTCCGGTCGCGCGTCTGCCCCCACGCATTGAGAGTAGCACGATTCTTGCTTTTACTACACAATGTTGGATCAGTAACGCGTGGCTGGCGTCCGCACTACTCGTCGTGAGCGCCGATTAGTTCCTCTCCGAGTAATGCACTTCCACCGGTAGTCGTCTCACCCGATACCCATGCCAGCCCGCCGGAGAACGCATCCGCGTCCAGGCCGCGGAGGTGGTCGCGGGCGGCGAGTTCGCCGAAGACGCGCTCGGCCTCGGGCACGATGAACGGTGGACGACAATGCGCAATGCCCGTGCCGCCGGGGTGGGTGTCGGTGTCGCGGATGTCGCCGCCCCAGACATACAGGTCGTGCGTCAGATGCCGGTGGATGGCTTGCAAGTGGGCGAGGTCGTATCGGCCGGGGATCGGGTGCTCGGTGAGTTCGACCATGCGCTGATGGATCGCAGCCGTCTCTACGGCTTTCCATCGGTCGTAGTCGGTGATGCCGAGCTTGTTGATCAGAACGAGGCTGTTCGGGTAGCTGTAGCGGTCGGGCACTGGTGCTCCTGCCCGGGCGGGTTACTTCTCGGGGAAGCGGTCAAGCGCCGCAGCGATCGCCTCGCGCACCGCCTCATCCCCGGACAGCTCCCCGCGCACCTGACGGCGGGCAATCTCTCGATCCGCGTCAGAGACGACCGCACCGGCCGTGACCTGCCCGGCCTCGACCTCCGCGAGCACTCGCCGGACATGGGCCTCGGATACCGGAGTCTTGAGAGCCATGCGGGGTGCCTCCTTGTGGTTGGCGTTCTCAGATCAGTTTACGTCGCTCCGCCGACATTCACCGGGAAGCCGGACACGGGGGTGCCGATTCAGCACCGCCAGTGGGAGCGTCAGGACTCGCCGCTATCGCCTACGGCGTCTGCGAAGAGGGCGAGGAACTTCTCACGCGGGATCACGATGCGCCGACCGAGCTTCACATGCGGGATGGTGCCCTCGTTGATGCTCGTGGTGATCGTGCGGGGATCGATGCCGGGTGCTTCGGCGGCTTCTTTGCGGGTGATGACGAGGCTGCGTCGCCCACGGAGGTCGTCCATGTCGAGGGTGCTCTGCCGCATGTCGCACCATCCGTTCGTGTCAGCGCCGAGAAATATGGTTCATCCCACCGTAGAGAATCGCACTTGCGCTGTCAAGCATTGCGCTGTAGTTTTCTACTATGGAAAACGAGAGGGTGCGGGGCAACCCCGCAGGCATCACGAACACGCACGTCGCACAGAACATCCGTGCGGCCCGGCAAGCGATCGGTATGGACTTGCGCACCATGTCCGACGGGCTGAGAGCCGCAGGGCGCAAGCTCTCCACCTCGGGCATCAGCAAGTTGGAGGCCGGGGATCGCCGCGTGGACGTGGACGACCTGACCGTGATCGCCTACCTGCTGCGCACCACCCCCGCCGCGCTCCTGACCCCGCCCGACGAGCAGACGACCCTCACCGGGGTGCCGGAAGGGTATGAGCCGGAGGAGATCGACAGGTGGATGCGCGGGGAACTCGTGCTCACCGATGAGGGGCTGTTCAACTACTGGCAGCAGGAATGGGTGATCTGCACCGACCGCATCCACCACCTCGAAACCACCCTCGCAGGCATGACCGCCCCGAGCAAGGACGATCCCGAGAAGCCGAGCGCCCACCCCAAGACCATCGCCGCCTACCAGGAACGTTTGGAGACAGCGCGGGCACGCGCGCGTGTGATCCGGGAGCGAGGCGTGCAACTCGACCCGGAGGGGCGTGTGTTCAACGCCGCCGACTACATCCAGAACTACGGCGATACCCATCGGCCCGGGCAGACGACGGCAAGGAGCACCCTGTCATGACGAAGAAGCCACAGTCCGCAGGGCGGGGCGGCGGGGGTGAGAAGCAGCAGCGGCGCTCCCGTTCCCGGCAGCCCGGTTCGATCCAGGCTTACGACACCGACATGGGGAAGCGGTGGCGGTTCCAGATCTACGTCCTGAAAGACCCCGAATACCCCGAGATGGGATCGCGGCGGCTGACTCGTTCCGGGTTCACCAGCACCGATGAGGCGAACGACGCCTTGCAGGAGGCGTTGAAGCAGCGCAAGCAGAACGAGAAGTTCGGCAACAAGGTGCCGACCGTGGGGACTTACGCGGATGAGTGGGTGGCAGGACTCAAGCTCGCGGCGTCCACGATCACCGGGTACAAGAAGATCATCCGCAACCACATCAGCCCCCATCTCGGCGCGATCCGGCTCGACAAGCTCACCGCCACCCGTATCGCCCGCCACTACCGCGACCTCGAAGACCACGGCCGCAACGACGAATACGGCAAAGGACAGCCGCTCTCGGCCAACAGCGTCCACAAGGTGCATGTCGTGCTCGGCGCGACCCTCGACGCGGCGATCGACGACGGGCACCTGACGGTGAACCCGGCGAAGAAGAAGCGCACCGTGAAACCACCGAAGTCCAGCGAGGTGAGGGCGCAGAAGCCCGAGATCGCGACGTGGACGGCCGAGCAGTTGCAGACCTTCCTTACCTGGAACCGCGACGAGCTGGAAGACGAGCTGTTCCCGCTCTGGCGGCTCATCGCCTACACCGGCATGCGCCGTTCGGAAGCCCTCGCCCTGAAGTGGTCGGACATCAACACGAAGACGATGCGAGTCAGCATCCGCCGCGCCGTCGATACCGACGACTGGACGAAGACGAAGACCACCAAGACCGGGCAAGCCCGCGTCATCGACGTGGACACCGAGACATTGAAGGTGCTCGCCTCCTACAAGGTCGCGCGGGCCGAGGTGTCGTTCGAGCTTGCGAAAGCCGACGCCTACATCTTCGGCGACGCCGACGGGAAGCTCCGCTCACCCGACGCGATGACCAGCCGCTGGGATCGCCGCCTCAAATGGGCCACCGCGAAGTTCGACAGCCTGCACCGGGTCACGATCAAGGGGCTGCGTCACACCCACGCGACCCTGCTGCTCGAACTCGGGGAGCATCCCAAGGTCGTACAGGAGCGGTTGGGGCACTCAACGATCACGACAACGATGAACATCTACTCCCACGTCACCCCGACCATGCAAAGGTCGGCAGTAGACCGCTTCGCCGCCCACCTTGGGAACGCTTAGCACTTTTTCTAGCACTTCCAACGAAAACGACCCCCGACCTTAGGAACTAAATCCCAGGTCAGGGGCCATTTCATTCGCGTGCGCGAGGGGGGACTTGAACCCCCACGCCCTTGCGGGCACTGGCACCTGAAGCCAGCGCGTCTGCCATTCCGCCACTCGCGCGAGATGTTCTCTGAGCCTTCCGGCCCGGACAACTCTGCAAGCTTAGCAGCACCAGGGCCCTCACACCAAAGCGGGCGGGCGCCGGGATACACTAAGCCTGACAGTCGCAGCCGATCGGCGTGCGATCCGACCGAGCGGAAAGGGCGAGCGCGGCACGTGGGCATTCTGGATAGCGTCGAGCGCGGGCTCGAGCGAGCCGTCAACGGTGCCTTCGCCCGCACCTTCCGCTCCGGCGTGCAACCCGTCGAGATCGCCTCTGCCCTGAAGCGCGAGCTCGACATCAGCGCCGTGATCGTGGATCGCGATCGCGTGCTCGCTCCCAACCGCTTCGTCGCACGCGTCTCGCAGAAGGACGCGGATCGCCTTCGCGGCCTGGGCGACACGCTCGAGCAGGAGCTGCGCGGCGTCGTGGTGAAGCACGCGAAGCAGCAGAACTACCAGCTGCTCGGCGAGCCCGACGTCGAGATCCGCGCCGACGAGTCGCTCACCACCGGCGTGCTCGAGATCGATGCATCCCGCGTCGAGGGCGCGGTCGACTGGGTCGCCGCGATCGACGTGGACGGCAAGCGTCACGAGCTGCCCCGCGGCACGACCACGGTCGGGCGCGGTAGCGACTGCGGCATCCGGATCAGCGATACGGCCGCCTCTCGCAAGCACCTCGAGATCATCTGGGACGGTGCGGCCGGCCTGGCCCGTGACCTCGGCTCGACCAACGGCTCCAAGATCAACGGACAGCGCTTCCGCGAGGCAGCCCTCTCCCCCGGCATCGTGATCACGATCGGCCAGACGGCGCTGCAGTTCCAACTGGTGCCAGGCAGAGCGCACCGGCCGGCCCGACCCGCACAGCCGGCCCGACCCGCGCAGCCGGCACACCCACAGCCCGCACCGCCGCCTGCGGCGAGCGCGCCTCCCCGGGCCACTCCGCCCAGCGCCGCTCCCGAGCCGCCGCCCTCAGCGGGCGGCACCCCCGGCATCGACGAGGATTTCTGGAGGGGTCTATGAGTGAAATGAGTGAGCTCACCCTGCTCATCCTGCGCATCGGCTTCCTGCTGCTGCTCTGGTTCTTCATCTTCGCAATCGTCTACGCGCTGCGCAGCGACCTCTTCGGCGCTCCGGTGCGGCGTATGCGCAACGACGGCGACGGCAACCCCGTACCGCAGCCCGCACTGCAGGTCACGGCGCCTGCAGCTCCGGCGGCCCCGGCACCCGCAGCCCCTGCCGCGCCGGCAGCGCCGGCATCGCCCCCGATGCCCGGGCCGATCCCGTCGGCCGGCGGTACGGGCCCCGCTCGCCTCCTCGTCATCACCTCGGGCGTCGCCGCAGGCACCTCGATTCCTCTCGAAGACGACATCCTCACGATCGGGCGCAGCAGCGACTCCACCCTCGTCATCGTGGACGAGTACACCTCCACATACCACGCCCGTCTCGCCCGCAGCGGCGACGAGTGGATCCTCACCGACCTCGACTCCACGAACGGCACCCGCCTCGACGGCGCCCGCATCACCCAGCCGGTGAGCGTGCCCCTCTTCACGCCCGTCACCATCGGCACTACCACCTTCGAGCTGAGGCCCTGAACGTGACGGTCGGTTACGAAAGCGCCATCGGCTCGCATGTCGGGATGGTGCGGTCCAACAACCAGGATTCCGGATTCGCCGGCGACTACCTGTTCCTCGTCGCCGACGGCATGGGCGGCCACGCCGGTGGCGACGTCGCCTCGGCAGTCGCCGCGAAGTCGATGGCCGAGTACGATCTGGCGCCCACGGGCAGCCCGGAGGCCACCACCAATATCCTGCGCTCGGCGATCCTCGACACCAACACGAAGCTCCGCACCACCGTTAAGGAGCGACCCGAGCTCGCGGGCATGGGTACGACTTTCACCGGTTTCATCACCGTGGGCGACAAGCTCGCGCTCGCTCACATCGGCGACTCGCGCCTCTACCTGCTGCGCGGGGGCGAGCTGCGGCAGATCACCAAGGATCACACCTTCGTGCAGCGCCTCGTCGACAGCGGCAAGATCACCGAGGACGAGGCGAAGATCCACCCCCGCCGCTCGGTGCTGATGCGCGTGCTCGGCGACGTCGAGGCCTCGCCGCAGGTCGACACCGAGGTGCTCGACACCCGTCCGGGCGACGTCTGGCTGCTCTGCTCCGACGGGCTCTGCGGCTACGTCGAGGATTCCGACATCGAGAAGATCCTGCGCCGTCGCACTTCCCTGCAAGGGGCGGTCGACGCACTCATCGACAAGAGCCTCGCCCATGGCGCACCCGACAACGTGACGGTCGTGCTGGTCGAGACGGTGCACGAGGAGGAGGCCGCGGCGAAGCAGGCCGCGCCGGCTCCGGCACCCCGCCGCGAAACCGCGACCGACACGGTCGAACTCACCGACGTGGTGGAGCAGGTCACCACCGGGGGCCAGCCGGTGCCCGCCGCCGAGCCCGCCCTCGAGGAGTCCCCCTCGAACCGCCGCTTCGCGGGATCCGCAGCCACCTCCGCCGGCTCCCGCGACGGCTCCGTCACCACCGCGCGCACCCGGCTCATGGGCCGCCGCCGCCCGGTGCGCCGCCCGCCGCAGATCGAGGAGAGCCACTTCGAGCCGCGCGTCGACGAGTACCTCGCCGAGCTCATGGCCGAGACGAAGCGCCGCAATCGCCGCCGCCGCCTGCTCTGGGCCTTCGGCGCGGTCGCCGTGTTGGTCGCCATCGGCGGCGCGCTGCTGTTCGGCTACCAGTGGACGCAGAGCCGCTACTTCGTGGGCACCGACGGCGAGACCGTGATCATCTACCGCGGCGTGCAGCAGGAGATCGGCTCGTTCTCGCTCTACTCGACCGCCGAGGACACCGAGATCCCGCTCACCGAGCTCGACGGCCTCGAGCAGCGCCAGGTCAAGCGCACGCTCAGCGCGGGGTCCCTCGAGGAGGCGCGCGACATCGTGCTGAGGCTGGGGGTGCACGATGAGTGACGCCAAGGGCGCCGACGACAAGCCGCGCACCTTCGAGAAGACTCGCACCAGCGAGACCGTGCTGCAGCGCATCACCGCGCTCCGCGCTCCCCGCAAACTGCTGGGCCTCGAGCTCTCGCTGCTGCTGTTCGCGATCGCGATCGGGATCGCCGCGGTCGTGATCATCGATCTCACGGTGCGCGGCACCGTGACGACCACGCTGCTGCCGATGGGTTCGGCCTTTATCGTCGCACTGCTCGCGCTGCACTTCACGGTGCGTCGCATCGCTCCCGACGCCGATCCGCTCATCATGCCGATCGCGACCCTGCTGAACGTCATCGGCGTCGCGATGATCTACCGCATCTCGCTGGTCACGGAGGATGCGAATCCCGTGCGGCAGCTGCTGTGGTCGACCGTCGCCGTCGTGGCCGCGCTCGCCGCGCTGCTCGTGGTCCGCAAACACCTCGTACTCTTCCGCTACACGTATCTGGCGGGGCTCGGAGCCGTGATCCTCCTGCTGCTGCCGATGCTCCCCGGTATCGGCGCCACGATCAACGGCGCTCGGGTGTGGATCCGGCTCGGCAGCTTCTCGTTCCAGCCGGGCGAGGTCGCGAAGATCCTGCTCGCGATCTTCCTCGCGGGATATCTCGTGCGCAACCGCGACTCGCTCGCGATGGTCGGCAAGAAGTTCCTGGGCATCCGATTCCCCCGGGGTCGGGATCTCGGGCCGTTGCTCGTGTTCTGGCTCGCCGCGATGTCCGTGCTCGTGTTCCAGCGCGACCTCGGTACGTCGCTGCTCTACTTCGGCCTGTTCCTGTCGATGCTGTACGTCGCCACGGGCCGGATCGGGTGGATCATCCTGGGTGTCGGCCTCTTCCTCTTCGGCGGCCTCGCGGCCAGCCAGACGCTCGACTACGTGAACCGTCGCTTCGCGAACTGGCTCGACCCCTTCGCCGACCCCTACGGGGCCAGCCATCAGATGGTGCAGGGCCTGTTCGGCATGGCCAACGGAGGCATGACGGGCACCGGTCTCGGACAGGGCTACCCGGCTGACACTCCGCTCTCGTTCAGCGACTACATCATCCCGAGTCTCGGCGAGGAGCTGGGCCTCATCGGCCTGTTCGTCATCCTCGCCGCATATCTGCTGCTCGTGGGCCGCGGCCTGCGGATCGGCTTCGCAGGCAAGGACGACTTCGGCAAGCTGCTCGCCGCGGGTCTCGCGTTCACGATCGCACTGCAGGTCTTCATCGTGGTCGGCGGCGTGACGCGGGTGATCCCGCTCACCGGCCTGACCGCCCCGTTCCTCGCTGCGGGCGGTTCGTCGCTCGTGTCGAACTGGATCATCATCGCCCTGCTGATCCTGCTCTCCAACTCCGTTCGCAACCGACCGAAGCTGGTGATCCGCTCGTGAACAAGCAGCTTAAGTTCATCACCCGCACCGTGTTCGTCATGTTCCTGGCGCTGTTCTTCTCGGTAACGATGATCCAGTTCGTGCAGGCCGACGAGCTGCGCGCGAACGAGCTCAACGGGCGCACCATCAAGAACAGCTACAAGGTCGAGCGGGGTTCGATCCTCGTCGACGGCGAGCCGGTCGCCTACTCGACGCCCACGGGCGACTCGTTCCGGTTCGTGCGCCAGTACTCGAACGGTCCGCTCTACGCGCCCATCACGGGGTACTACTCGCACCTGCAGGGCGCCTCGGGGCTCGAGGCCGCGATGAACCAGGATCTCGCGGGCATCGGCAACGCGCAGTTCTTCACCCGCATCATGAACACGCTCAACGGCGTCGAACCGCAGGGCAGCTCGATCGAGACCACGATCGATCCCGCCGCGCAGGAGGCGGCTGTCACGGCGATGACCGAGAACGGCTTCGAGGGCGCCGTCGTGGCGATCGAGCCGAAGACGGGCCGGATCCTCGCCCTCGCCTCCACACCGAGCTACGACCCGACCACCGTCTCCATGAACGACGACGCCGAGATCATCGCGAACTACCGCCAGTTGGAGCAGGATCCCGCGCAGCCGCTGCAGAACCGGGCCATCGCCGGCGATCTCTACCACCCCGGCTCCGTCTACAAGCTGCTCGTCGCCGCGGCGGCCATCGAGGCCGGCAAGGCGTCTCCGAGCACGGAGTTCGATAACCCCGCTCAGCTCACGCTGCCGCAGTCGACCCACCTCATGCAGAACGCGTCGCGCACCACGTGCGGTTCGGGGGCGAAGGCCACGCTCGAGCAGGCGATCGTGCTCTCGTGCAACATCCCGATCGCGGAACTCGCGATGAGCATGGATGAGAACACGGTGCCGAACATGGCCAACGCTTTCGGCTTCGGGCAGGATCTGTCGATTCCGCTCGCCGTCACTCCGAGCCAGTCGCCCACTCCGGCCGACAAGGCGGAGACCGCGCTTTCCTCGATCGGACAGCTGGACGTGCGCGCCACCCCGCTGCAGATCGCCATGGTCTCGGCCGGTATCGCCAACGACGGCACGGTGATGAACCCCTACCTCGTCGACGAGATCATCACCCCCGATCTGCGCGTCGAGAAGGAGTTCACCCCCTCCGAGTTCTCGAAGCCCATCTCGAGCGAGACGGCGCATGCGGTTGCTGAGATGATGGAACACGGCGTCTCGAACCCCGAGGGCCTCGCGAAGAACGCGGGCATCGAGGGCGTTCGCGTCGCAGGCAAGACCGGTACGGCCGAGAACGGTCAGGATGACGCGGGCAACGACCTGCCCTTCACCCTGTGGTTCACCGGCTTCGCACCGGTCGACGACCCGCAGGTCGCCGTGGCGGTGGTGGTCGCCGACGGCGGCGGCGAGGCATATGGTTTCGAGGGTGGGTCCTACGATCTGCCCACGGCAGTCGGAAAACGAGTAATGGAAGCGGTGTTGAGCGAATGAGGCCATCGGCAGGGATCACATTCGGCGGACGCTACGAGCTGAGCTCGAGGATCGCCGTCGGTGGTATGGGCGAGGTGTGGAAGGCGACGGACAGCATCATCGGCCGCACCGTCGCCATCAAGATCCTCAAGGACGAGTACATGGGCGACCCGGGCTTCCTCGAGCGCTTCCGCGCCGAAGCCCGACACGCCGCACTCGTCAACCACGAGGGCATCGCCAACGTCTTCGATTACGGCGAGGAGCAGGGCTCCGCATACATCGTGATGGAACTCGTGCCGGGCGAGCCGCTCTCGGCGATCATCGAGCGCGAGGGGCGACTGCCGGCGAACCGCGTGCTCGGGATCGTGGCGCAGACCGCGACCTCGCTGCAGGCCGCGCACGACGCGGGCCTCGTGCACCGCGACATCAAGCCGGGCAACCTGCTGATCACGCCCGAGGGCCGCGTGAAGATCACCGACTTCGGTATCGCCCGGATCGCGGATCAGGTGCCGCTGACCGCGACCGGCCAGGTCATGGGCACGGTGCAGTACCTCGCGCCCGAGCAGGCGAGCGGTCACACCGCGACCCCCGCCACCGACATCTACTCGCTCGGGGTGGTCGCCTACGAGTGCCTCGCGGGCAAGCGGCCCTTCACCGGCGAGTCGCAGGTGGCGATCGCCATGGCGCAGATCAACGACACTCCGCCGGATCTTCCGGCCGACGTGCCCGAGCACGTGCGCAACCTCGTGATGGCCTGCCTCGCGAAGGACGCAGCGGGGCGCCCTCAGACCGCGGCGAAGCTCGCGCAGGCCGCGACCGCCCTCCATCGCGGCGACGTGCGCCTCGCGGCGAGCTACGTTCCGCAGGTGCTGGGCGACGCCGAGCCGGCGACGACCGCGCTGCCGCAGCAGACCCAGGTGATGGATGCCGCCACGACCGCGCTGCCGCAGACGACCGCGCTGCCCGGCCAGACGGCTGCCACCGCGGAGTTCGTCGGCGAACCGGTGGAGCAGGCCGCGGAGAGCGAAGAGCAGCCCGCCAAGAAGAAGCGCAGTCCCTGGACCTGGCCGCTCGTCACCCTGCTCGCGCTGCTGCTCATCATCGGCGCCGGCACGGCATTCGCACTCTGGAACACCAACCAGAACGAGAAGCCTGCGACCACGACCACGGCCACCACTCCAAAGAAGACCACCAAGCCCCCGACCACCCCCGAGGTCGCCACCACCGGCGTGGTCGACGGGGAGGCTCTGCGGGGCATGAACATCGACGACGCCGTGGCCGAGCTGACGTCGCTCGGCTTCACGAACGTCTCCCCGCAGGAGGGCAATGCGGCGCCCGACGACCAGGTCGGTCTGGTGACCGCGGTCAACCCCACCGGCGACAAGGTACCGTTCGACGAGCGGATCACCCTCACCTACAACGTGCGGTTCGGCGACCCGGGACAGCCCGCGGCGCCCACCAGCGACCGCACCGAGGTGCAGTCCGGCCAGGCGTTCACGGTGCAGCTCGCGCCCGCGCAGAGCTTCTGCCCTGCGAACTTCACCGTGGAGAACTACGCGGTCACCCCAGAGGGCGCCGGTTCGCTCTCCGGCGTCTCGGGCGCCGTTGCGAACATCCAGGCCGATGAGCTGAACCCGGGTGATGACGACGCCACGATCACCATCACCTACTCCGCGACCTGCCAGAACAACCTGGGCGTCGTGCGCGAGGCACCGGCGTCGGGGCCCCTCGTCATCACCGTGAAGGCCCCCGCCGACAACAGCAACAACGGCAACAGCAACGCGAACGACGCCGGCAGCGGCGGCAACCAGAACCCGAACAGCAACCGGGCCGGATAACGACTCGCTGAAGCCGGGCGCGCTGCGAGGTCTTACTCAGCACGTGTCCCTATACACTTGGTACATCTATGAGCACGGAAGAGGTGGACATGCCAGAGACGCCAAATGGCGGCGAACAGCGCATCCTCGCCGGGCGCTACGCCATCGGCGAGTTCGTCGGCCAGGGTGGCATGGCCACCGTGTACCGAGGCACCGACACCAAGCTCGGACGGCAGGTCGCCATCAAGGTGATGAAGGCGGATCTGGCCGGCGACGAGGAGTTCCGTTCGCGCTTCCGCCAGGAGGCGCAGTCGGCTTCTCGCATGGCGCACCCCACGGTGGTGCGCGTGTTCGACGCCGGCGACGACCTGATCCAGACCGCGGACGGGCCGAAGCAGCTGCCGTTCATCGTGATGGAGTATGTGGAGGGCACGAACCTTCGACAGCTGATCTCGGAAAGTGAGCTCTCGCAGACCGAGGCCTGCCGAGTGGTCGACTCGGTGCTGACAGCGCTCGAGTACTCGCACCGCGCAGGTATCGTGCACCGCGACATCAAGCCCGCCAACATCATGATCACCAAGACCGGTCAGGTCAAGGTGATGGATTTCGGGATCGCGCGCGCGGTCTCCGAGACCTCGTCGACGCTGCAGCAGACCACCGCGATCCTCGGCACCGCCGCATACTTCTCGCCCGAGCAGGCCAAGGGCGAATCCATCGACGCCCGCACCGACCTCTACTCGACCGCGGTGCTGCTGTACGAGCTCCTGACGGGCGACGTTCCCTTCCGGGGCGACACCGCCGTGGCCGTGGCCTACCAGCACGTCAGCGAACGCCCTGAGGCCCCCAGCGAGCGCAACAGCGCCGTCACGCCCGAGCTCGACCGCGTCGTGCTCTACGGAATGGCGAAGGATCGCGCGAAGCGCTTCCAGTCCGCCTCGGAGTTCCGCGACGCGCTGCGACTCGCCGCCAACGGGCAGATGCCCAAACTGACTCTGGCTCAGCCGGAGGCCGTGCTGTTCACCGGCGGCAACGAGGTGACCGAGTCCGATCTCGCGCTGCGCCAGCTCGCCGAGGGCGGCGGCGGCGCGCGCACTCAGAGCCGCCCCCCGGTCATGTGGACCTGGGCCGCGATCCTCACGATCGGCGCGATCATCATCGCGGTCGTGTTCTGGCTCGTCACGCTGGCCCCGCAGACGTTCCAACCCGATACCTCCCGGGAGGTGCCGCAGCTCGTCGACGTCGACCGCGAGGAGGCGATCACGAAGCTGGCCGAGCACGATCTCACCGCCATCCCCATCGAGCAGACGAGCGAGGACGTGGCGGCGGGTCACGTCATCTCGACGGATCCCGAGGGCGGCATCATGGTGAATCGCGGCGATTCGATCACGCTCTACGTCTCGACGGGCCCGGTCACCGCCAAGGTGCCCGAGATCAAGCGCATGTCGGTCGAGGACTACAAGCAGGCCCTCGCCGACCTCGGCCTCGAGGTCGGGCTCATCACGAGCGTCAACGACCCGCTGGCTCCGGCGAACCGCGTGCTCGAGGTCATCCCGGCGCCCGGCACCGAGCTGCAGTCGGGCGAGAGCGTGGAACTCCGGGTGGCGAGCGGCAAGGTGCAGGTGCCCGATGTCGCGAGGCTGCCGCTCGACATCGCGCTGCAGCGGCTCGACGGTCTCGGCCTCCAGGTCGATCCCAAAGAAGACACGTCCTGCCCGGCCGAGAGCGGTTTCCCCATCACTACGCAGTCGCTCACCGGCGAGCAGGAGCAGGGCGCGTCGATCGAGCTCATGTACTGCACGGGATAGTCGACTGCTCGCCGACAGACGAATGAGGGCCGGATCCTGGTGGATCCGGCCCTCATTCGTTCGACGCGGCTGCCCGCCTCAGGCCTTGAGCAACGGGGAGAGCGTCTGCGCGATGGCGGCAGCGTTCGGCAGGCCGACCACGGTGAGCCAGTTGCCGAGCTGCTGGTAGCCTCCCTCGGTCAGCACCGACTCTGGGTGGTACTGCACGCCGTAGATCGGCAGCTCGCGGTGGCGCAGCGCCATCACGATGCCGCTCTCGGTCTCGGCCGTGACGAGCAGGCACTCGGGCACGGTATCGCGCACGACCGCCAGCGAGTGGTAGCGGGTCGCGTTGAACTCGGGGGCGACCCCCTCGAAGAACGCGTCCCCGGCGTGCCGCACGCGGGAGATCTTGCCGTGCATCAGCTCTTCGGCGTGGGTCACGGTGCCGCCGAGCGCTTCGGCGATCGCCTGGTGGCCGAGGCACACTCCGAGCACAGGGATGCCGGTGCGCAACGCGATCCCGACCATCGGGATCGAGACACCCGCATCGGCCGGGGTGCCGGGCCCCGGAGAGATGAGCACGCCGTCGTATTCGGCGGCCAGGTACTCGAGCTCGCCGGTGCTCACCTCGTCGTTGCGGATCACCCGCGTCGACGCGCCCAGCTGCTGCAGGTAACCGCTCAGGGTGTAGACGAAGCTGTCGTAGTTGTCGATGATCAGGATGTTCGTCATGTTCCGACCGTCACCTCTTCCGGTTCGAGGAATTCGATTGCCACCCACGGGTAGACGTAGGCGACGAGGGCGTATACGAGCGCTGCCGCGACGAGCAGCATTACGATCACACGCAGCCAGGCGGGGCCCGGGAAAAAACGCCAGAGCAAGGAGAACATCAGCTTTCCTGATCTCCTCTCAGGGCCTGATGACCCTCCATCGTCGGGTTCAGCTCGAGCAGTTCGGCCGGCGGGCCGTCGGCTCGGGGCTGGAAGGACTCGAACACGGAATACGCGATCGCACGCTCGTCGCTGCCCGCCCACTTCGGATGGCAGGTGGTGAGGGTGAGGATCTGGTCAGTTCCGGGCTCGCCCTCCAGCCGCGGGAACGGGTTCAGCACGTCGCCCTCATCGGGCAGGACGTACTCGATGTTGCGGAAACGGTACGTGTACCAGCCGTCCGCGGTCTCGATGAAGAGGGGGTCGTCGACCCGCAAGTTCATGACCTCGCGGAAGGAGTTGATCAGGGGTCCGGATCGGTGCCCGGCCAGCGCCACATTGCCCGGTTCACCCGGCATCTGGGTGGCCTCGTAGTGGCCGATGCCCTTGTCGTCGAGGTTGAGCACGGTCCACCAGTCGGTCGTCTCGGCGACGCGGTTGGCGTAGGTGACTCCGAAGGCGGGTACCCGCAGCACTCCGAACACCTCGGCGGCAGCGGGACGGGCAGTGACAGGCACCGTCCCGTCGTAGGGCTGCGGCTGCTCCGCATCCCACCGCGCCGAATCCTCTGCCGAGAGATCCGCCTGCTTCGCGGTGACGCCGACGCCGGTGTGCCACGGCTGCCAGACGATGTAGCCGAGCACTCCCAGCCCGCCGAGCAGCAGCAGCTCACCGATCACAGTCAGCGGGCTGAGCCGCGCGCGCCTGCGCCGGCCGCGCCTCTCGCGGGTCTCCATCACTCTCATGATTCTAGAGCGATTGCCTGAGCACAGCCGGAATCCCGGTAGAATCGAGGGCATGGCAGCAGCTGGGAAGAACGTAAGCAAGCGCAAGTCGGCGGAGCTCGCTCAGGGCGGGGCCGATCGGACCCCCTCGCGCAAGGATGCGCCGAACCCGGTCTGGTTCAAGCCGGTCATGTTCGGCTTCATGCTGCTGGGCCTGATCTGGATCGTGCTCTTCTACGTCACGAGCACCACGCTGCAGCTGCCCGTGCCCGCTCTCGGCCAGGCGAACATCTTCGTCGGCTTCGGCCTGGTGCTCGTGGGCTTCCTCATGACTCCGTGGTGGAAGTAGCCGCGCTCGCGCGCGTTCCCGCCTGAATGGTTCCCGGGCCCGTGCGCCGGCACGGACCCGAGAATGTCCTCAATCACACCGGTGTAATTCCTCCCCAGCTGGGGATATACCTGTGGATAACTCCGTGGCAACCCCGCTCAGGGAAGCACCGCGAAGTACGCGAAGCTGAGCGCCACCAGCACGGCGCCGATCGCCACGAGCGAGACGATCCGCCGCGTGCGCTTCCGCGGCCCCCGATTCGAGAGCAGCAGCCACATCGTGAGCGCCCCCACGATCAGCCCCCCGAGATGGGCCTGCCAGGAGATGTTCGCCCCCGGGAGCAGGCCGATGCCGAAGTTGATGGCGATCAGGGTGACGAGGGAGGCGACATTCGCGCCGGCGGCTTTGAACGCGACCGCCGTCGCCCCCAGAACGCCGAAGATCGCACCGGATGCGCCGACGGTGGGCACGACTACCGTGGCAGGATCCGCGTAGACCCACAGCATCACGGCGAGCGAGCCTCCCAGCCCGGCGAACAGGTAGAGCACGAGGAACTGCGCACGCCCCATCAGCTGCTCGAGATTGCGGCCGAACAGCCACAGCGCGTACATGTTGAACAGGATGTGCAGCAGGAACCCGGTCGAGTGCGTGAAGGTGGCCGTGAGCATGCGCCACGGCTCGAAACCCACATCGCTGAACAACTGGCTCGACACCGATTCGGGCACCGAGTAGATCGGCATGTACCACAGCGCCCGCGTGACTCCGTCTGAGAAGAAGTACCGCCCGAGCAACTGCAGCACGAACACCGCCAGGTTGACGGCGATGATCGTGTAGGTGACGGGAGTGTCGAGCGCAGCCACCCGGCGCCCGGTGACCCGGGCAGACCGGGCGGCCCGCTTCGCAGCGCCCGGCTGCGTCTGCTTCACGCATTCGGGGCAGAGCACACCCACGGCGGACGCGGTCTGGCAGGCGGAGCAGATCGTACGCCCGCAGCGCTGGCAGAGCGTGAAGCTGTGGGTGTTCGGGTGGCGGTAGCAGACGTCTTCAGGGCCGTACTCGACGCGCTCGCCGAACGTCGGCCCCGATCCGCTCGCTACCACTGGGCTCAGGCCTCGGAGATGTCGACGCCGGTGATGACCACATCTTCGACGGGGCGATCCATGGCCCCGGTCTGCACCGACTCGATGGCGTCGACGACGGTCTTCGAGTCGTCGTCGGCGACCTCGCCGAAGATGGTGTGGTTGCCGTTGAGCCAGCTGGGCGCCGTGGTGGTGATGAAGAACTGCGAGCCGTTCGTGCCCGCCAGGCGACCGGTCATATCGGGGCGCTTGCCGGCGTTGGCCATCGCGAGCTGGTACTTCTTGTTGAAGGTGAGTTCGGGGTGGATCTCGTCGTCGAAGGTGTAGCCGGGGCCGCCGGTGCCGGTGCCGGTGGGATCGCCGCCCTGGATCATGAAGTCCTTGATGATGCGGTGGAAGATGACGCCGTCGTAGAAGCCCTTGTTCGCGAGGTCGACGAAGTTCTTGACGGTCTTGGGCGCGTGGTCGCCGAAGAGATTGATGACGATGTCGCCGTGATTGGTGTGAATGGTGGCTACGGAGGTGTGAATGCTCATGAGTCCAGTCTAGGCGGGGCCACCGACAAGCTCACCGACGACGCATCGGAATCGCGGTTGCACTTTACCCCCAACTGGGAATCCCTTGCAACCATCCGGTCAGAGGCCGCGCGACGGCCGTCGTTCGGTGTAGCGTTGAACCTACGAGCGATGTCGCTCAGAGCATTGCCTCGCCGAGCTAGGAGGACAGGTATGAAACTCTCACGCAAGCGCCGCCGCGAACTCCGCCGTCTGCGCAAGGACGCCCAGCAGCTGCTCGACCAGCAGCGCGTCGTACTGGGGCACGCGGGCGAGGTGCTGCAGACTGCCGGGCATCAGGCCCGTCAGCTGAGCGACGAGCACCTGCAGCCGCGCATCGAGCGGGCCGTCGAGACCGCGCGCCCGACCGTCGAGCGCGGCATCAAGCGCGCACGTCGTTCCGCGGAGAACGTGCGCCGCGCCACGGCTCCCCTCGTCGCGGCCGCGCTCACACGCACGATCCGCACGCTCGATGAGATCGAGAGCCACGACGCCGCCAAGCAGGTGCGCGGGTTCGGCGAGCGCACGGGATACCTCAAGCCGTCGAAGAAGCGCCGCGCGGGCGGCATCATCGCCGTGGGGCTCGGCATCGCCGCAGCCGCGGGCGTGGGCTACGCCCTGTGGCAGGCCTTCCGCACGGACGACGATCTCTGGGTCGCCCCCGAGAACTCAGCCGAGAGCTGATCGACCGAACTGATCAACGCAGACATCGCCGGGGCGGTGCCGGGTCCTCGTGATCCGGCACCGCTTCTTCGTTACCGGGACCGCGACGCGTTCAGTCCCGAGGCTGCTGCTTGCGATTCTTGGCGTTCGGTCGGCCGCTCTGCTTACCGCCGGACTTGCCGCCCGACTTCGCGGGTGAACGGCGCGCGGTGATTCCCGCCATGCGCATTCCCGTCTGCACCAGTGAGAGCGTGCGCAGCGAGCGGATCTCGCGGATCGCCACCCAGCGCGCCTCGTCGGAGGATCCGTCGACCTCGTTCTGCAGCGGCCCGTCCTTCACCGAGGCGCGGTAGACGATCCGGATCGTGTGGAGTTCGGGATCCGACCCCTCCGGCACCTCCTCGCGCACCATGACACGGGAGTCGACCCCGAGCAGTTTGCCGACGCGTGCCTCGAGACCGGTCTCCTCGAGCACCTCGCGCACCACGGCGTCACGGGGATCCTCACCGCTCTCGAGCCCGCCGCCCGGCAGAGTCCATCCGTGCAGGTGGCCTCGACGCCAGTGGGTGAGCAGGATCTTGCCGCGGCGTTCCACCACCGCGTAGGCGGCCACTCGAAGATCCATGTTATGAGCCTAGCCTGTCGCGCTGCGAGCACGCCGCGCACCGAATCGCTCCCGGGTGCTACGCTCAGCGATCCGGAGCGATTTCGACCGCACGCCAGCCCGTCAGCCACCGATCGAGGCGCCGATAGGCCTCGGTTCTGGCGGGTTCGCTCGACAGGAAGACATCGTGCAGGGCGCCGTCGATGCGATCCACCGTCACCGTCGGCCCCAGCTTCAGCGCGGCCTTCGCGACCTCGTCGACCTCGAGCACCGAATCGGCGCGCGTCAGCTCCTCGCTCCACTTGAGCGGCATCGCGGTTCGCGCCGAGAGCAGCACCTCGATCGGCGCGTCGATGGCGAGGCCGCGGCTCACCCGCGAGTGCCCCTCCAAAATCGCCCTCAGCCAGCCGCCGCGCACGGCGTGCGTGCGCTCGGGGCGCCAGGCCGCGTTGACCTGGTCGAGTTCGTCGAGCGGCCCCACCTCTCGCTGCGCCCTCGTGTAGAAGCCGTAGTCGAGCTGCGGAGCCACCTCGCGCGGGTTCGTGCGCGCGCCGAGGTTGAGCAGCGGCATGAGCACCTGACGGCCCGCACTCGCGAGCTGGAACTCGAGCCAGGGACTGTTGAGCACCAGCGCGGCCGCTCGGTCGGGATTCGCCGCGGCCCACAGGCTCAGGACGAGTCCGCCCGTCGAATGACCGAACAGCACGAGCGGGCGCGGCTCGACCGTGCCCTCTCCCAAGACCGAGAGAGCGGCGTCCACCTCGAGGTGGTAGTCGTCGAGGTTCTCGATGTACCCGGGCGTCTGCCCCTCGCGCAGACTGCGTCCGTATTTGCGCAGGTCGAGAGCGAAGAACCGGGCTCCCCGCGAGGTCCAGAAGGCCGCGAGATCGCGCTGGAAGAAGTAGTCCGACCATCCGTGCACGTAGAGCACATCGACGCCGTCGAGCAGACGTTTCCCGTGAAACATTCGCTCGAACCAGGCGTCGGGACGGGGCTCGGATCTCACCAGCGTCGCGACGATCGGCCCCTCGTCATCGGTGCCGAGATCGAGATCGATGCACTCGAACCCGGCACCGAGCACGTCCTCCCGCCACTGCGCCATGCGGCCATTCTACGGGCGGGTCTCAGCGGGCGGCGGGCGCTCAGCGCAGCGTCACATCGGCGAGCGATGCCCGTACGCTCACGACGTTCTTCGACTGGTCGTTCGTGGAGAGCCTGTTGTCGGTCGCACCCAGCTCGCCTTCCGCGTCGACTCGGTACTCCCCCTCGGGCAGCTTCAGGTCGGCGCTGCCGGTGCTCGCTTCAAGGTCGACGAGCGCGGGCGCGGTCCCCGACAGCACGGCCTGCAGGTCCCCCACCTCGAGGTCGAACTCGGCCTCGCGCACGTCCTTCGCCTCGATCGAAGCCTCGCCCGTGCGCACAGAGGCCGACAGATCCCGTGCGCTGCCGATGAAGCCGAGCGAACCCGCGTTCACATCGAGCGAGAGCTCCGCGAAGTCGCCCGCGACCTGCAGCTCACCGCTGTTGATCGTGAGATCCCCGTTCAGCAGGTCCCCCTCGCCGAGGCTCTGAGGCAGCGTCAGCGTGACCCGCTCCCCGCCGCCCCGCTCGCCGCAACCGAACAGGCATCCATCGGTGCGCGGGCCCGAGGCGCGCTCGACCACCAGTTCCTCGTCCTCGGCGCGCATCGTCCACTCGCCGCCGCGACCGCTGCCGCGGTGGTCGACCGTCAGCACCGCCTCGTCCACGTCATCGAACTCGAGTGTGAACGACGCGGCCGAGGCGTCCACCTCGAGCCCGGTGATCCCGCTCACGCGCGATCGCAGCTCGGCCCCGGAGGTCGCGTTGTCCGCGCTGCTCCCGCCTCGATCGTCCCACCCTCCGTCGTCGAAGACGCCGTCCTCGTCGAAGGGCACGACGGCCGAGAGATCCGGCCGCGGGGAGAACACGCCGAAGGTGTTCAGCGTGCTCGACACCGCGGCGCCGAAGAGCACGGCGCCGCCCACGACGGCGGTGACGATGGTGATGGTGCTCGCGGTCGAGGTGCGCGATGCGGAGGCTGCGGAGGACTCGGTGGTGCTCATGAGAATGGTCCCGTCTGTGTATTGATGGACGCACCGGGGGCGCCCGGGGCGGATCCCCCGATCGGCCCGGCCGTGCTCTCGATATGGGCGATCGCGGCGAGCACGCGGCGGTTGCCGCCGTCCTCGGCGTCGAGCCCGAGTTTCTGGAAGATCGCCGTGATGTGCTTCTCCACACTCGCCTCCGAGAGGAAGAGCAGTGCGGCGATGGCCTGGTTGGAGCGCCCCTCTGCGAGCGCCGCGAGCACGGTGCGCTCGCGGTCGGTGAGGGATCGCATGCGGTTGTCGCGGCTGCGGCGGGTGAGCAGCTGTGCCACCACCTCGGGGTCGAGCACGGTCGCGCCCTGGCCGATCCGCTCCACCGATTCGATGAACTCCCCGACGTCGGCGACTCGATCCTTGAGCAGGTAGCCGAAGGCTCCGCCCTGGCCCGAGATCAGCTCGCTCGCATAGCGCTCCTCGACGTACTGCGAGAGCACCAGCACCGCGAGGCCGGGGCGGGCGCGGCGCAGCTGGATCGCCGCGCGGATCCCCTCATCGGTGAACGTCGGGGGCAGACGCACGTCGAGGATGCAGAGATCCGGATCCGTCGCCCCCACCCGCTCCATCAGTTCGTCGGCGTCGGGCAGCGCGGCGACCACCTCGTGCCCTCCGTGCTCCAGCAGGCGCACGAGGCCCTCGCGCAGCAGCACCGAGTCTTCGCAGATCAGGATGCGCATGGCACACTCACCTCCAGGGTGGTCGGCCCGCCGAGCGGGCTGTCGAGTCGTGTGGTGCCACCCGCCGCGAGCACCCGGTTCTTCACACCGTCGAGACCGCCGCCCGGAAGCACCGTCGCTCCCCCGATGCCGTTGTCCTCGACGCGAGCCCACAGCGTGCGCTCACCTCGCACCCGCACCACCACGCGGCACTCGCTCGCCCGGGAGTGCTTCGCCGCGTTCGTGAGCGACTCGGCGATCGCGAAGTACACGGCCGCTTCCGCGTCGCGGCTGCACCGCTCGGGCAACCTGACGTCGAGCTGCACGGGCACGTGGGATCGCGCCGCGAGCGCCGACAACGCCGCATCCAAGCCCCGATCGTCGAGCACGGACGCGTAAATACCGCGCGCCAGCTGTCGCAGCTCGGTGATGGCGGCCTTCGTCGAGGTGTGCGCCTCGGCCACGAGCGCCTTCGCAGCCTCGGGATCGGTGTCGATCTTCTCCTGCGCGAGCCCCAGGGTCATACCCACCGAGACGAGTCGCGGCTGCACGCCGTCGTGGAGGTCGCGCTCGATGCGGGTGCGCTCGACATCGGCGGCCCGCACGGCGCCCTCGCGCTGCGCGGTGGAGGTGCGCACCTGCTCGGTGAGCTGCTCCTCCTTCACGTCGGCTCCCACGATCGCCACCGAGATCAGTCGGTGCAGCAACGCGAGCGCCACGATCCCCGCTGCGCACAGCACCGCACCGATGAGACCCGGTTGCCACCACACCGAGAAGGTGCGGAACATGCCGATGAGCGAGTGCACGAGCCCCTGAGCGAGCCCCAGCACCCCGATGCCCATGAGGCTCGCGATGCCGAAGTTGGCCAGCGCGCGCCACATGCGGCCGTCGATCGACTGACGGCCGATCGAGCGCAACCACCCCTTGAAACCGGGCTGCTCCTGCGGGCTCAGGCGCAGCGTCGGCGTGTCGAGCAGGTACAGGCCGCTCACGCGATGCGTCTCGAACCAGGCGATCCCGAACAGCGCATACACGAGCCCGACCAGCACCACCGCGCCGATGCCGAGCACCAGCAGCAGACCGAGGCCCGTGCCGAGCGCGCCGAACAGCAGCCCGATCACGGTGAAGCCCACGACACCGACCGCGGCGAGGTGCAGGATCGTCATGGCGATGCGCAGCGGCGGACGCTTCGCCCGCGGCTGCGGATCAAGCCGGGGTTCGGGCTGAAGCTCGGGACGGCCCGCGGGCGGAGCCGGGGCCGGCGGAGTCGGCGCTGGCGGGGCGCTCGCCGGCGGGACCGTGGCGCTCGCCGGCGGAACCGTGGCACTCGCCGGCGGGATCGGGTCGCCCGTCTCGGCGCCGGTGGGCTGCTCGGGCAGCTTCTCGGTGACCTGTTGATCCGACGTGAGCGGCACCGTCGGGGCCCCGGGGGCGAACTGCCCGTCGGGGAGCGGCTGTGTCTGTGGTGTCATGCCTCTACGCTAGGCCGTGGCCCGCGGCCGGCGACACCGAGGGACCCGGAGAGAAGACTTCCGGTTTCCCCTACCCCGGTTCTGCCACCCCCTGTTCTTCGCGCGGGATCCGTGCGTAGTCTGAGGTCATGGACGCACACGAAGCACCCCATCCCGGCACTGACGCTCCCCTCCCGAAGCTCGACGAGACCGGGCTCTCCCGCGTGCTCGTGGTGGTCGCCCACCCCGACGACGCGGAGTACGGCACCTCGGCGGCGGTCGCCCACTGGGTATCGCACGGCATCGAGGTGGGCTACCTGCTGCTCACCGCGGGTGAGGCCGGCATGCAGCGACCGCCCGAGGAGGCCGGTCCCCTGCGCGCTCGAGAGCAGCGCGCAGCGTGCGAGGCCGTGGGCGTGGAGCGCCTGACGATCCTCGATTTCCCCGATGGTGTGCTCGAGTACGGCCTCGACCTGCGACGCGCGATCGCTCGGGAGATCCGCGCCTTCCGGCCCGATGCCGTGGTCTGCGGGGCGGGTGAGCTCGTGGTGGCGTGGGGTTTCGACCACGCGGATCACCGCGCCGCGGGCCTCGCGACGATCGACGCGGTGCGCGACGCCGACAACCGCTGGGTGTTCCCCGAGCTGCTGCACGAGGAGGATCTCGCGCCGTGGGGTGCGAGCCGGCTGCTGCTCACGGGCACCCGCCCCACGCACTGCGTGGTCGTCGACGAGGAGGCCGAGCGGCGCGCCGTCGCATCGCTCGGCGCGCACGAGGCCTACCTCGCCGACCTGCCCTGGCACCCCTCCCCCGAGGAGCTCGTCACCGGAGTGCTGGCCCAGCAGGGCGCGCTTGCCGGGGTGCCGCGCGGTGTGACCTTCGCGGAGCACCGCCTGCGCGAGTAGCGGGCGCCGGCCGGGCCCCCAGCGCCCTACCCCTACTTCGATCCCCCCTGCCCCGCGCCCCTACCCCTCTGCCGCTGCGACTCCGCCGCGAGGCTCCCGCGACCCCGTGCCCCCCACGACCCCCGCCGAGATACGGATCTCGCAGAGGAATTCGCGGATCGACCTGCGAGATCCGTATCTCGACGCCCTTCCGTGTCCCCGCAGCCTCCAGAACCCAGCGGATCCCGTCAGCTCAGCGGCAACCGCATGAGCACGCGAGGAAACCCGTCGAGCACCGAGCCCGTATCGGCCGCCTTCTCGAAACCCGCGCTCTCGAAGAGGCGCCGGGTGCCGACGTAGGCCATCGTGAGGTTCACGCGCTCCTCGCCGTTGTCGACCGGGTACCCCTCGATCGCGGGCGCCCCGCACGCCCTGGCGTGGGCGACCGCACCCTCGATCAGGGCGTGCATGATCCCCTGCTTGCGGTGGCCGGGGCGCACCCGGAAGCACCACAGCGACCACACGTCGAGGTCATCGATGTGCGGGATGAGGCGGTTGCGGGCGAAGCTGGTGTCGGATCGAGGGTGCACCGCGGCCCAGCCGACGGGTTCGCCGTCGAGGTAGGCGAGCACGCCGGGAGGCGGATCCTGCGCGCACAGCTCCCGCACCCGCTCGGCGCGCGCGGGTCCGCGCAGTGCGTTGTTCTCCTTGTTGCCGATGCGGTAGCTCAGGCAGAAGCACACGTTGGACGTCGGCTTCTTCGGCCCGACGAGCGTCGCCACGTCTTCGAACACCGTCGCCGGTCGCACCTCTATTCCCATCCCATCAGTATGAGCCCGGCGAAGGCGCTGGGGAAGCCTTCCCTCGGAGCTCTCGGCGAGCGGTTCCGGCCACACTTCGAACACGAGGAGTCGGTTATCCCCAAGATGTGCATAAAAATTGTGAAGATCTGGGGATCATTCAGGCCTGATCTTCGAGTGCAGCAGGTCGTCATTCGGATCGCACGGGGAATCACAACGATGTAATTCATCCCCAGGTGTGGGTAACTCTGGGGATGAAAGGCGACAGTAGTGCCCCGTAAAGTGGTGTAGCGCACGGTGGCCAGCACGTCGTAGAACGTGGACGCGGTCACCGTGTGATCCT
>NZ_JBVUAC010000014.1:0-48114 GCF_055791005.1 Leucobacter holotrichiae | reverse complement strand
CATCACTGAACTTGATCGGCATAACTGCCATCCTTCCAGCACAGCTTCCCAGCTATGCGGTCTTGGACTCAACCAAAACTTCAGCAGACCCGATACGCCTCTAACACTGTGGCAGCAGTTATCACAGAGAAGCCTTCCTGGTCGTGGAGTTTTCAAAGGTTGCGGTCATGGTCCATACCGGTGGCCCATGACCGGTATCGGTGTGGGTGGTGGTCTGGAAGCCGTGGCGTTCGTAGAGGCGGACGTTTCGCGGTTCGGAGGTGTCGAGCACGACCTGTTCGCAGCCTCGACGGACTGCCTCGGTCAGCGCGAAGACCAGGAGTGTCGATGCGAGCCTTTGCCCTTGTCGTTTCGGGCGCACGCCCAGAGTCTCCACACGCCACGCGCCCGCGGGCGGGTCGCTCTGTTGGAGCCTGCTGATCCTGTCACCGTGCAGGCGCATGACCTCGTTGATCATCTCCGGCGCTGGTTCGGGTGCATCGGGTGGAAGGAGCGCGATCACACCATCGCAGTGGCTTGCGACTGCGACGATGCCGTGCGCGTGGGCGTATTCCAGGTATAGCTGTTGCAGGGCACGCAATCGCTCATGGTAGTGCTCCTGCGGGATCACGTAGCGGGTCCAGGGGTAGTGCTCGAATGCTGCTGCGAGGGTGTCGGCAGCAGCAGCGAGGTCATCTGGGTCCGCGAGGCGTGCTCGAGTGCGCGTGTTCATGTGGTTTCCTCTGAGGGTTGCTTCGCTGTGCCGGTGCTGACGATGGCTTGTAATGTCGCCAGGTGACGTTCGAACGCCGTGCGTCCGGCGGCGGTGATGCCGACCCAGGTGCGGGTGCGTCTGCCCGCTGCTTCTTTCCGCACCGTCACAAGGCCCGCGTCTGCCAGAACGGTGAGCGTTTGGGAGAGAGTGGAGTCGCTCACCTCGAGCAGGTCTGCAAGGAACCTGAAGTCCACATCCTCCAGGTTTCGTAGCGCGGCGAGCAGCGAGAAACGCACCGGAGAATGGATGAGGCTATCGAGGTCCTTCCGCGGGTGACCCGTGAGCGGAGAGCCCGTCGACTCGGAAGCGGTCATCGGCGTGAGCTCGCGAACAGGCACGCGAGGATCGGAGTGACAGCGACTACGCCTGCCAGCACCCACCACCACGGCGACGACAGCCCGAACAACTGCAGCGCCGGGTCGAACATCAACGTGTACAACACGAACCATGTCGCGACCGCGATCCCCATGTTCCGCAACCCATGTCGCGGAACCGTCCGCCGGTGCTGGAACGCGATCATCCAGATACACAGCGTGACCAGCACGAACGGCGCAAACGCCTTCCAATAGTCCACGCCAGCGACGTCGATCGACAGGGTGAACGCCAAAGCGTAGGCCGCCTGCATGATCACGAAGACACGGAACCAGCGAGTGACCCGCCGCGCATCCTGTGCAGCCTTCTCGCCCACAGCAACCATCCGGGTTGCATCATCGACAGAAACCTTGTTTTCGATCATGCAATCACTTTAACACTTATAAAGCGATTGAGTCCAGTCGGTACGGATGGGGGCTCGTACCTGTCTGGTAGCCCCTCATGTGCGGGGGCCAACCGATAGGAGTACCCGCTGATGACCATCCGCACCAAAGAGTCCCTCGCAGGGTTCGTCGCTACCGATCCGGAGCTGACGTTCACCAGTAACGGTGACGCCCGCGTCTACATGCGTGCCGGGCAGCCCCAGGCCCGCTTCGAACAGGACGGCACGTTCACGCAGCTCGAGCCGGAGTTCACCGACCTGGTGATGTTCCGTAAGTCAGCCGAGCTCGCGCACGAGCAGTTCCGCAAGGGCGACAACTTCATCGCAGAAGGCGAAACCCTCACCTACACCGGTGACGACGGGGCCGAGCGGGAACAGTTCATCGCTTCCCGGATCGGGCACGACAACAACATCACCCGCTACACCGTCGACCGCGGCGCACCCGAACGCGAGACACCGCAGCAGGAGGCTCCTGGCCGGGAGCAGGTTCAGCAGCAGCTCGCGCAGCGTGAAGCTGACCTGGATCCCGAACCTCCCGCCGCAACCAGTACGGGCTCGGTGGAGCGCGAGGCCATCGCCCGCTGATCCGTGAGGTTTCTCAGCCGGGTGCGGCGGCCACACCCGCCTCCGCCAGGTCGCCGCACCCACCTCTCTTCCTTCTCGCGCCGCAATAGCGGCGCGTCTTGCACTCAGGAGCATGTGATGAACAGTGAGCAGCCGCCCCAAGGTGTGCCGGAGCCGGACGTCGACGGCACGGATTTCAGCGATCTCCCGTTCGGTGTGGAGGAGAAGACGCGCGAGTTCGCGAAACAGGCCTACGCCAGCGACCTCGCGGCAGCGCTCGGGCAGGTGCCACGCCCGATCAACTGGCGCACCCTCCCACCCAGTGACCTCGAACACGAACTCCTCGAACTCAACGGATGGGTTGACTGGCTCCGCCACACCTACGGCCTCCCCGCCCAGGTGATCCCTCCGATGTGGCACCGCCACTCCGAACTCCTCTGGGAACTGTCAGCGCTGAAGCAGCACTGGCTGTTCTGCTTCGACCCGCAAGCCAAAGGCAACCAGGCGCTCGCCTGGCACCACGACTTCCAGGTCGCCCGTGAACGCCTCCGCGACTGGGTCACGATCTCTGGCACGCGTTTGGACCGTGACCGTCCCACCCGCATCACCGCCTGGCCGGGAGGCGAAGCAGACGGCTGGACCGAACCCTCCACCGCAGAGGTGCCGGTGGCGGAGCGGACGAAGGACTTCCTGGCGTTCGTCGAAGAGCAAGTCAAAGCGAGGCTCGCGGAACAGGATGCGACGATCCGGGAGATCGTGAACATCGATTGGAGCGAACAATCATGACCGAGCAAACCAGCGACGTGCTCGTTTCACCACTGCGGGACAGCCGGGAGATCGCGGCGTTCCTGCGGGTATCGGAATCGACACTGTCGAGGTGGCGGGCCGAGAAGAAAGGGCCGCCGTTCATCCGGATCGGCGGGGTGACGAGGTACCGCATCGAACAGGTCGAACAGTGGCTCACGTCCCTCGATACCGATGAGCACGCCTGAACCCACCGCGCCACTCCCGGTGCCACCGATCGGGGTGAAAGTCACCACCGATCTTGAACACCGAGCCTCCGGGATCCGTGCTCGTGCCAGGTGGATCGACCCACACACCCGCAAACGCGTCACCCGCGCACTCGTCGTCCCCGACGAGGAATCAGCGGACGAGTTCTTCCAGTACCTGCAAGCCTCCGCCGAGCTCGGGATCGACAAACGCATCCTGCTCTCCGACTACGTCGAGATGATCGGCGACCGGTGGCAGCGGGGCCTTGACCCCACCTCCACCGTCGACGGCTACAAGCTCGGTCTCCGCCTCCGCGTGCTCCCCGCGCTGGGGCATTTGCCGTTGTCGCAGATCACGGCCGGGATGATCGACCGCACCATCGACCAGTGGGAGACTCAGCACTCCGCGTCAACGATCAAGAACACCATCGCGCCCCTCGTCCGCGTTCTCGATGAAGCCGTCCGCGATGACCTCCTGCCCAGCAACCCCGCACGCAACCGCTCCCGGCGCTCTCTCGGCAAATCAGCCCTCAACCTCAAAGAGAACGACCTCTCGCCACGCGTACACGTACTCAAAGACCTCGCGACCCTCACGACTCTGGCGGATCGGTGCGGGGAGGTGCATCAGAGCTATTCCGACTTCGTCATGCTCGGCGCTCTCCTCGCCGCGCGAGGCTCCGAAATCTCAGGCCTCCAAGTCGGCGACATCGACTGGGACCAACGCATCGTCACGATCCGCCGCCAAACCTACCCCGGCGCAGGCGGCCTCGTTACCAAACAAACCAAGGGCCGCGACATCCGCCACGTCCCCATCCTGCAAGCCCTCACACCCGTACTGGAACGACTCACCCACGATCGTGAACCCGACGAGCGGCTCCTGACCGGTCCCCGAGGTGGGGTCCTCACCACAGCGTCCGTGCGGGATGCGACGAAGTGGGACCAGCTCGTCACCGAGCTCGAGCTACCCAGCCTCACCCGGCACGGGCTCCGCCACACCGGAGCGACCTGGCTCGCCGACGCTGGCATCCCGCTCCACGTCCTCCAAGGCATCCTCGGCCACAAATCGATCGAGACCACCCGCGGCTACCTCCACCCCGACACCAGGCACCTCACCGACGCCGCCGCACGCGCCAACGCGTTCCTCGACGGACACGAGAACCCCGAGCGAGAGAGCCTCGCAGCGTCCAGTCGAGCGATGGCACCTCGGCGATGAAAAGGCTGCCGATCGCGGCCCAAAACGGGCTCCAGGTCCCGGCCAGGTCCCGGCTCGTCACAACGGACGCAATCGACGCGTCACGGAAGGCATCAGCATCCGCGGTCGGATGCTTCCATAAACCCCTCCGAAAAGGACAACAGAAACGACGAAGCCCAGGTGAGAAACCTGCTCTCACCTGGGCTTTTCTGTCGGGATGACAGGATTTGAACCTGCGACCCCTTGACCCCCAGTCAAGTGCGCTACCAAGCTGCGCCACATCCCGTTGTTCTATCTTCGAGCCGTACCGAGTCGTTACCGCACTTGACCCCCAGTCAAGTGCGCTACCAAGCTGCGCCACAGCCCGTTGCCACTGCGCCTTCGCGAAGCAACCCCTCTATCTTACCCATACTTTTGGGACGCAAATGACCACGGCGCCAACTGTCCACGGTCACGACTGTCCGCAGCAGCGGACAGGCCCGGCCGCACATCATCCGCAAGAGCAGAGCCGCAACCCCTACCCCTCCTGCTGATCCTCACGGCGCGGCTCGGGGCCGAACCGGTACTCGCGGCCACCGATGGACTCCGCCTCGATCCGCACGAAGGTCGGCTTAAGGGTCGGCACGAAGGGCCTGAGTGGCAGCGCTTCCGCGGCCGCGATCTCCGCCTCTGATTCCAGCACCCGGGCGTGTCCGCGCAGCACCACACTCCAGCCTGACTCCTCGCCGATCTCATCGACCTCGAGCAGCACTGAATCGTTGATGGTCAGCTCGACGAGCTTGTTGCCGGGCGCGGTGCGGAAAACGGCCGATCGCCCGTCGAGCACGAAGTTGAGCGGCACGACGTCGGCCACGTCGCCCACGCGGGTGACGATCCGCCCCACGCGCTGCGACCCCAGTCGCTCCCAGCACTCGTCCTCAGTCAGCACCGACACGGCATCCTGGTTCTCGCTCATACTCCATTCTCACCCGCAGCCGTGCGCTGCGGAAGCGCTAACCCGGCACCCACGGAAACACCATCGATCGCCTACTCACCTGCACCCGACGCAATCTTCCGGGCGCTCCCCCACCCCGCACCGCTACCCTGAAACCATGAGCGATCTGCGAAACCCGGGCGACGCGTGGGTCACGGCGGCCGACGGCGGGCGCTACTGGGGGCGCTTCGGCGCAGCCGGCCTGCTCGCCCACGATCGCTCCCTCGGCGCGATTCTGCTGCAGCACCGCGTCACCTGGAGCGACCACGGCGACACCTGGGGCATCCCCGGCGGCGCCCGCCACGAGGGCGAGGCCGCGATCGACGGGGCGATCCGCGAGTCTCAGGAGGAGGCCGGGGTTCCCGACAACGCGGTCGCACCCCGCTACACCCACGTGCTCGACCGCGGTGGCTGGGCCTACACCACCCTGATCGCCGACGTCGTCACCCCCTTCGAGCCCCGCATCACCGACCCCGAGAGCCATGCGCTCGCCTGGATCAAGCTCGACGACGTCGAGCGGCTCCCCCTGCACCCCGCGTTCGCCGCGAGCTGGCGGCTGCTGCGCCCCCTGCTCGCAGCGAGACCCGCCGTGGTGATCGATGCCGCCAACGTGATCGGCTCGGTGCCGAACGGCTGGTGGAAGGATCGCCGCGGCGCCGCCGAGCGGCTGCGCGACCAGCTCGAGGCGCTGGCGGTGCACGGCGACGGGATCCGCGCCGGCTTCCTCGACCTGCCCGAGACCCGCGTGCCCGGCCTCGACCGCGCCTACCCGGAGTGGACCCTGGTGGTGGAGGGCGTCGCGAACGGCATCGCGAGCAGCGAGCACGTGCGCGTGGTCGCCTCACCCGGCCTCGGAGACGACACGATCGTGGCCGAGGCCGCCGCCTTCGCAGCTTCCGAGCACGCCGTCACCGTCGTCACCGGCGACGCCGAACTCCGCGTGCGAGCGCACGCCGTGGGGGCGGTCACACGCGGCGCGAAGAAGCTGCTCAAACTGCTTCCGGAGGCCCCTCCGGCCGAGGGCTGAGGAACCGCGGCACGGCTTCGCGACGCCGCAGCGACGCGATCACGCCGTACGCGATGAGACCCTGCCCCAGCGTGTAGGTGAGCATGACCACCCCGCTCGTCCACGCCGGCATCACCTCGGGCATGAAGATGCGCAGCGAGAGGATCGCGTCAGACGCGAAGAACCACGCCCCGCCCCACGCGATCGCCGCCGTGCAGCGCGAGGCCATCGCAGCGGTGCCCGCGAGCAGCAGCCCGTAGGCCATCACGGGCACGGTGAGCGCGCCGGCCCGGGGAATCAGCAGCACGATCAGCACCGCGTACGCGAGCGCGTACACGGCCGCCCACATCGGCGCCCGGTGCACCGCAAGGCCGCGGGTGCGCCACATGAGCACGAGATACGCGATGTGGGCGAGCCCGAAGCAGAGCAGCATCATGGGCAGCTCGTCGTCGAACATCGGGAAGAACGTCGCCGCCCCGTCGCCGAGCCACGAGCAGAGGATCGCCGCGACGAGCAGAGCAATAGGCCCGCCGGCGCCGCGCAGCGCGGTTCGGGATCCGGGCGGCGCATCGGGCTCCCGCACTCCGGGCGGCGCATCGGGCCCCCGCGCTCCGGCCGCCCACACGACGGCGAGCGCCAGCGCGGGCATCAGCGCGAGTTTGCTGGGCCCGACGACCGCGCTCCCGGCACCGGTATGAACGGCGAAGAGCGACACCACGTGCACGATCGAGATCGCCGCATACGGCAGGAAGGGCAGGAGTACCCGGATCCGCGACCCCACCAGCGCACCTCCTCGCTCGCCGAATACCTCTAAACGCCGACCAGGATCCCGTCCTCATCGCACCAGACCGTCATGCCCGGCTCGAACACGACACCGCCGATCTCGACCGGCACGTCGGTCTCGCCCGCGCCCGTCTTCGTCGACTTCGCCGGGTTCGACCCGAGCGCCTTCACGCCGAACGGCAGGGTGCCGAGCGCCACGCGGTCTCGCACGGCGCCGTTCACGATGATGCCGGCCCAGCCGTTATCGACCGCGAGCGCCGCGATGACATCGCCCACGAGCGCCGTCTCGAGCGACCCGCCGCCGTCGATCACGAGCACGGCGCCGTCGCCAGGCGACGAGAGCAGTTCTTTGAGACGGGCATTGTCTTGAAAGCAGCGCACCGTGCGCACGGGACCGGTGAAACCGGTCACACCACCGAGGTTCAGAAACTGCAGCGACACCGACTGCAGTTCATCACCGCGTTCGTCGTATAGGTCTGCGGTGCTGATCTGAGCCATACCGGCTCCTTCCGTTCGAGGCGCGGCCCCTCGGCCGCTTCGTATCTTCAACGCTACCCGGCACCTCCGACAAAGTCGGCAGGCCGACGGCCGAACTGCAAACTTGCGCAACACAATCGCAAGATGTACAAATGTACATGTACAGATGTCCAACACCGATGGCTGCCCGAGAGGAGGGCCCGTGTCCGCCCCAGCTCCGACCCCGCGTCCCACCCGCTGCGCGCCCGAGCCGGCCACGCCGGGCTCCACGCAGAACTCGCCCGAGCCGCGCCGTCGCGACCCCGAGGGGCGCCGCCGCGCGATCCTCACTGCCGCCGCCGAGATCGTCATCGAGCACGGCCCGGCCGCCCTCACCCACCGCGCCATCGCCGCCCGGGCGGGGGTCTCCCTCGGCTCGACCACGCAGTACTTCAGCTCCATCGACGAGCTGCGCGACACGACTCTGCAGCAGCTGGCCGACGAGATCGACGACTCGCTCACGCAGCTCGAATCGCAGCTGACGGACTTCGCCGAGCACCCCGAGCGCGCCGTGGCCGAGATCCACGACTTCCTCTGCGACTCCCGTGCCGTGCACGCCGATGTCGCACTCATGAGCACCGGAACCACCGATCCCGGCATGCGCGCCCTCGCGCAGCGCTGGACGGATCGCCTGATCGACATGCTCTCCGCGCACGTCGGCCGCGAGCGCGCCACCGCCATCGCGGTGTACCTCGACGGCGCCACGATCCACGCGGCGCTCCACGATGCGCCGCTCGACCGCGACCACCTCGAGCGGGTCGTCGTCGCACTGCTGGCGACGCCGGATCCTTAGAGGCCTCCCACGCCGCCCCCTGAGAGGTCGGCAGCACCGCGCACGAACTTCACCCCATCACTCGATCCGAACCCGAAAGCGACCCCATGTCCACCCCCGCCAACGTCACATCCGCAGCACCTTCGCTGAGCCGCGCCCGCCGCTGGGCTGCCGTATCCGTGTTGACCGCGAGCCTGCTCGTCATCACGATGGATATGACGATCCTCAACATCGCGCTCCCCGAGATGGCCGCCGAGTTGCACCCGACCTCCGACCAGCAGCTGTGGATCGTCGACGTGTACTCCCTCGTGCTCGCCGGCCTGCTCGTCTCCTTCGCCGCGATCGCCGACCGCTGGGGCCGCAAGCGCATGCTGCTCACCGGATACGCGATCTTCGGGGGCGCCTCGCTGATCGTGCTCTTCGCGAACAGCGCCGAGACGGTCATCGCGATCCGCGCGCTGCTCGGCGTGGGCGGGGCGATGATCATGCCGATCACGCTGTCTCTGATCCGCGTCATCTTCACCGATCCCAAGGAGCGCGCGACCGCGCTCAGCATCTGGGCTGCGGTGTCGGGTCTCGGCGCGGCTGTCGGGCCGCTCGTCGGCGGCCTGCTGCTCGAGCACTTCTCGTGGCACGCCGCGTTCCTCATCAACGTGCCGCTCATGCTCGCGGGCATCATCGCCGGCATCCTGATCCTGCCGGAGTCGCGCGTTCCGCGCACCGGGCGCTGGGATGCCCTCGCGGCGGCCCTGTCGCTCGCCGGCATGACGCTGCTGGTCTGGGCGATCAAGACCTTCGGCAAGGAGGCGAGCTTCCTCGTGCCCGAGGCCCTCGCGGCGTTCGCCGTTGGCGGCGCACTGCTGGCCTGGTTCATCGTGCGCTGCATGCGCAGCGCGTTTCCGCTGCTCGAACTGCGGCTCTTCCGCAACCGCGAGTTCTCGGCGGGCATCATCGCGGCGCTCGGATCCATGTTCGCGATGGCCGCCGCGCTGCTGCTCATCGCGCAGTGGATGCAGCTCGTCGACGGCGCCTCGCCCGTCGAGGCCGGCGTGCGGCTGTTCCCGATCGCGATCGCCGGCGCGATCGCCTCGCTCGCCGCTCCCCCGCTCGCGCGCGTCATCGGCGCTCGCGCGGTGCTCGCGGGCGGCATCGCTCTGGCCGGCGTCGGCATGCTCGTCATCGCGCTGCAGCCCGGCACCCTGTCGACCCTCACCGTACTGATCGCGCTCACCCTCGTGGGGGCGGGCACGGGATCGCTCGCGATCGGATCGGCCATGATCATGCACGGCTCCCCCGAGGAGAAGGCCGGCAGCGCGGGCGCCCTCGAGGAGACCTCGTACGAACTCGGCGCGGTGCTCGGCGTCGCGATTCTCGGCAGCATTTCAGCGCTCATGTATCGCGCCGAGCTCGTCGCGAGCGGTGCGCTCACGGAGCTCGACGCGAAGCTCACGGCGCAGGCCGAGGCGTCGCTCGGCGCCGCGGTCTCGATCGCCGGAGAGACGGGGATCCCGCAGCTCGCGCACGAAGCAGGCGTCGCGTTCACCCACTCGCTGCAAGCGACCGGGATCGCGGGCGGCATCATCATGCTCGCCGTCGCCGCGGCGGTGTTCTTCATGGCGCCGAAGGGAAGCGACGTGTCGGGCGCCTCGCACTGAGCCGGCCTCGCTGTCGTCTCAGCTCGGTCTCGGCTGGCCTCGGCTCGGTCTCGGCCAGCCTGCCCGGCACCGGCCAACGTCTCAGAACTCCGACGATCCGCGGGAGACCGGCAGAGATCGGCCTCATGGACCCGGCCTGCTGCGGATCACCGGAATCCTGAGGATGGTACCGGGGTATGAGGCCGTCGATACCGGGGCAGGACGCGGTCGACCAGGGGTCAGACATAGCGTTGAAGCATCATCGAGCAGACGCCCCGAAAGGACCGATCATGAACACCACCGCCGTCCTCCCAGACACCACCGCCGAGTTCTCGGCACCGACCGACGACACCGTACGGGTCCCCGCCCAGAACGCCCAGGGCCCCCGGACCGGGTACGAGGCGGCGGGCGATCGCTCCTCCGCCGAGCCTCAGGCGAACGCAGGCGACAACGCCCGAGCCTTCGCGATCACGAGCTTCGTGCTCGGCATCGCCTCGGTGGTGAGCGGCTGGACCTTCGTCGCGCCGATCGCGGGTCTGATCCTCGGCATCATCGCGCTGCGCCGGAACACGAACGAGCGCACCCTCGCGCTCTGGGGCGTGTGGCTCAACGGGATCATGCTGGCACTCGCCGCGCTCGCGATCGTGGCATTCGCGCTGCTGCTCGGGGCCGGCCTCATCGCACTGCCCTTCTTCGCGGTCTGATCGGGGTCAGGATCCGGCTCCGCTCCCTGCAGCTCCCATGACGCGTGTGCCGCGCTCCTCTCCCCGGGGCGCGGCACACGCGTCTCATGCTCGCGGCGAGGACTGGGGTGAGGGCGAAGGCAGCGACTCCGGACGTCTCGGCGGATACACCCAGGTCACCATCACGACCGAGATGATCATCAGCAGGAACCAGGCGATGAGCTTCTGCGGCGACACGAGTTCCCAGCCGCCCTCCTGATTCGGGTAGAGCCAGGCCCCGGCCCAGGTGCCGATGTTCTCGGCGATCCAGATGAACCCCGCGACCCCCGCGAACACCGGCAACAGAGGCACCCTCAGCGTCGCGCGCCACACTCGGAAGTACATGACCGTGCGCCACCACAGCAGCACCACGAGCGCGAGCAGCACCCAACGCAGGTCCCAGATGAAGTGGTGGCTGAAGAAGTTGACGTAGATGCCCGCCGCGACCACGGTGGTCACCCAGACCCGCGGATAGCGGACGAACCTGAGATCGTGCAGGCGGTAGACGCGCACCATGTACGATCCCACCGCCGCGTACATGAACCCGCTGAAGAGCGGTACGGCACCGATGCGCAGCACCCCCTCCGCCTCGTACGCCCACGAACCGACATCGGTCTTGAACAGTTCCATCGCGGTGCCCGTGATGTGGAACAGCACGATGACCCAGAGCTCGCGGCCGCTCTCGAGTTTGAAGACGAGCATGCCGATCTGGATCAGGATCGCCACGACGGTGAGCGCGTCATTGCGTGCCAGCGCGGCGTCGTCGGGATACCAGAACCGCGACGCCAGGATCGCCACCAGCAGCAGGGCCCCGAACACGCACGCCCACGCCTGCTTCAACAGGAACACCGCGCACTCGATGAGCACCGCCCGGGCCCCGCGCTCGGGGCGGCCGGCGAGCAACCGGTGAGCCGCGTGATCGATGCTGCGCTCGAGGCGCGTGAGCTCGCGGGGATCTCCGGTCATGATCCGAGGCTATCGGGTGGGATCCGACGTAAGCTGAAGCCGAGGAGGGACTCATGGCGACGTTCGACGATGTGCGCGCGATCGCTCTCGCCCTGCCCGAGACCGAGGAGCGCGAGGGCGGCTGGCACATGGGACCGAGCTGGCGCGTGATGGGCGGCGCGATGTTCGCGTGGTCCAGACCGGTCACCGGTACGGATCTTGCTTGGATGCGCGAGCGGGGCGAGGATCCCGGCGAGCCGGTGCTCGGGATCCGAGTCGCCGGCGAGGAGGCGAAGCGGGAGCTGATCACCGCGTTCCCCGACGTCGCGTTCACGATCCCGCACTTCGACGGTTACGCCGCCGTGCTGCTGCGTCTGCCGATCATCGACCGGGAGCTGCTGCGCGAATTCGTCATCGACTCGTGGCTGCTGAAGGCGCGCCGCCGCACGGCTCGCGCCTGGCTCGCCGAGCACGGCATGACGGAGGGGTGAGGGCCGGCGTTCTCGCTACTGCCGGTCTCCGCACCGAGGCGGGTGTTCTCGCCGATGCTGGCCGCCTCAACGAGGTGGACGTTCTCGCCATCGTAGACCTCTCGCACGGTTGTAGACCTCTCGTGCGGTGCGGGAGGTCGACAGCCGTGCGAGAGGTCTACACCGGCGGCAAGGCGCGGGCGGAACCGCGCGGCGCATCCTCGAAACAGCGAGAAATCGCTGTTTCGGAGCGGCGACCCCAGCTCCTATCGTCGCTGTCGCCGCTCACGGATGCGCATATTGAGCACGATGGGGGTGCCCTCGAAACCGTAGCGCTCGCGCAGACGGCGCTGGATGAAGCGGCGGTAACCGGGGTCGAGGAAGCCCGAGGTGAACAGCACGAACGTGGGCGGGCGGTTCTGCACCTGCGTGCCGAACAGGATGCGCGGCTGCTTGCCGCCGCGCAGCGGGTGCGGATGCTCCTGCACGAGCTCGGCGACGAACGCGTTGAACTTCGCCGTGGGAATACGGGTATCCCACGATTCGAGCGCGGTCTCGAGCGCGGGCACCAGCTTCTCAAGGTGCCGGCCGGTGCGGGCCGAGATGTTGACGCGGGGCGCCCAGTCGACGTGGGCGAGATCCTGCTCGATCTCGCGCTCGAGGTACCGACGGCGGTCGTCGTCGAGCAGGTCCCACTTGTTGAAGGCGAGCACGAGCGCGCGGCCCGACTCGAGCACGAGGTCGATGATGCGCAGATCCTGATCGCTGATCTCCTGGGTCACGTCGATCAGCACGACCGCGACCTCGGCCTTCTCGAGCGCGGCGGCGGTGCGCAGCGAGGCGTAGAAGTCGGCGCCTTTCTGCAGGTGCACTCGGCGACGGATGCCCGCGGTGTCGACGAAGGTCCAGACGCGCCCCGCGATCTCGACCTGCTCATCGACCGGGTCCCGGGTGGTGCCCGAGAGCTCGTTGACGACCACGCGCTCCTCGCCCGCCGCCTTGTTGAGCAGACTCGACTTGCCCACGTTGGGGCGCCCGAGCAGCGCGACGCGGCGAGGGCCGGCGAGCTTGGGCTGGGCGACCGCCGATTCCTCGGGCAGCGCCGCGACGATCTGATCGAGCAGATCGGCCACGCCGCGGCCGTGCAGCGCAGAGACCGGGTGCGGCTCGCCGAGGCCCAGCGACCACAGCTGCGCTACCTCGGGCTCCAGCACCGCGTCGTCGACCTTGTTCGCGACGAGGAAGACGGGCTTCTTCGTGCGGCGAAGCAGCTGCACCACCCGCTCATCGGTAGCGGTGGGGCCGACGCGCGAGTCGACCACGAACATCACGACGTCGCACAGCTCGATCGCGACCTCGGCCTGCAGCGCGACCGAGGCGTCGATGCCCTTCGCGTCGGGTTCCCACCCGCCGGTGTCGACGAGCGTGAAGCGGGTGTCGCCCCACTCCGCGGGGTAGCTGACCCGGTCGCGGGTCACACCGGGCACGTCTTCGACCACGGCCTCGCGGCGGCCGAGAATGCGGTTGACGAGCGCCGACTTGCCCACGTTCGGGCGGCCGACGATCGCGACCACCGGCAGGGCCTCGGCGAGCGGCTCCGAGAAGCCCAGGAACTCGCCGTCCTCGCCGATGATCGCGAGGTCTTCCTCCTCGAGGTCGAAGCCGTCGAGGTTGGAGCGCATGGCGCGCAGGCGCTCCTCGTCGGTGACCTCGCTGTCGAACTCCTCGCTCACGATCACTTCGTCTTCGGCGATCGCCGATGCGTCGAAGTACTCCACCTCGCCCTGCTCGGTCGCCCCACCGGGGGTCTGCTCGTTCATCACTTGCTCTCTCCTGCGGCGCCCTGCACCGCTCGTACGATATCGATCACAGCCTGAACCGACTGCTCGAAGTCCAGGTCGCTCGTATCGACGAGCGTCACCCCGGGTGCGGGGTTGAAGAAGTCGACCACCTGCGCGTCCTTCGCGTCGCGCGCGGCGATGTCGGCGAGCACCTGCTCGGGCGACATGCCGGCCAGTTCGCCCGCGCGTCGCTGAGCGCGCACCTCGGGCGATGCCGTCATGAGGATGCGCACGGGCGCATCGGGGGCGACCACGGTGGTGATGTCGCGGCCCTCGATGACCACGCCGGGCAGGCCCGACTCGGCGACGATGCGGCGGAACATCGCGTTCAAACGCTCGCGCACCTCGGTGTGCTTCGAGACGCGGCTGACCTGGCCGCTCACCGCCGGATCCCTGATCACGGCGGTCACGTCGACGGGGTCGCTGGGCACGGCGCCCTCGGGGGCGGGCAGCGTCACGGTGACCCACTGGTCACCGCGCATGGTGATCGTGAAGCCCCACGATTCGAGCAGTTCGAGCACCGAGGCCTCGTCGTCGAGATCGATGCCGGCCTGCAGCGCGGCCCACGCCAGGGAGCGGTAAGCGGCGCCCGTATCGAGAATGCCGAACTCGAGACGATCGGCCGCGGCCCGCGACACGCTCGACTTGCCGCTGCCCGCGGGCCCGTCGATCGCGACGAGAATCGGGAACGCCGCGTCAGGGGTTACCGCCGCGTCTGCCCCGATCGTCTCGGGTGCGTCGTGCACAGCATCACTCACAGCGTCCTCCATCCGCGTTCGGCGAGCCCCTCGACCGCGCGGTCCGCCACCTCCGGCAGCACCGCGATCTCCGCGAACCCGATCTGCGCGCCCGGCGAGTGCTCAAGGCGCAAGTCTTCCATGTTAATGCCCAGTTCTCCGAGTTCGGTGAGCAACCTCGCGATCTGCCCCGGCCGATCGTCGACGAGCACCGTGAGCGTGGTGAAGCGCTCGGACGATCCGTGCTTGCCCGGAATCCGCTCGACGCCCCGGTTGCCCGCGGCGAGCAGGTCGGCGATGCGCCGCCTCGCGCCCGTGCGCGAGGGATCGCGCAGGGCCTCCGTGAAGGCCCCGATGTCGGCGGCGAGCGCCTCGAGCAGCTCGACGACGGGCTCGTGGTTCGCGCCGAGGATCTGCACCCACAGCTCGGGATCGCTCGACGCGATGCGGGTGGTGTCGCGCAGGCCGCCGCCCGCGAGGCCGATCGCCTGCTCGGTGGCGGGCACCAGGCGCGCCGCGAGCAGACTCGCCACCACCTGCGGCAGGTGCGAGACCAGGCCGACGGAGCGGTCGTGCTCCTCAGGCGTCATCTCGATGAGCACCGCACCGAGGTCGAGGGCGACCGCCTCGACGAGCGCGAGCGCCTCCGCCGGGGTCTCGTGATCGCGGCACACGACCCAGGGGCGCGCCGTGAAGAGGTCGGCGCGGGCCATGATCGCCCCGCCGCGCTCGCGCCCCGCCATCGGGTGCGAGCCCACGTAGTTGGTGAGGTCGATACCCCGGCGCGTGAGCTCGAGGAAGGGGGCGAGCTTGACGCTCGCGACGTCGGTGACCACCGAGTCGGGGTACTCGGCGAGTGCGCGCTCGACGACGTCGGCGGTGACGTCGGGCGGGGTCGCCACGACGACGAGCGCGGGCACGGGATCGCCGGCCGCGCGCACCCGGCCGGCGCCGTAGTCGGCGGCGAGCGCGACCGTCGTCGGCGAGAGGTCTTCGAGCGTCACGTCGACGCCGTGCTCGCGCAGGCCGAGGCCGACGCTCGCGCCGAGCAGGCCGGAGCCGATGATGTGCACCGTGCCCGTGACTCGGCTCGCCAGTCCGTTCGGCTGTTCGTTCATCTTCCGCCTTCGCGCTCGTCGGGATCCGCTCCGTCCATTCTCCCAGGTCGACGTGCGCGCTCGCAGCCGGCGCGGATCACTCCCCCGCGAGCAGACCGGTGACCCGGTAGGGAATGACGGTGCGGAGGAAGAGGCTGGTCGACGTGCGGATGATGCCCGGGCAGAGCCGGATCTCCTCGCTGACCCGGTAGAGGTCCTCGGGATCGCGCGCGACGACGCGGAGCAGCAGGTCGGTGTCGCCGGCGGGGGCGAAGCACTCGAGCACCTCGGGGATATCGGCGAGCGCCGCGATCGCCTCGGCGATCTGGTGCTGGTCGAGCTGCACCTGCACGCTCGCCGCGACCGGCCGACCGAGCGCCTGCGGGGTGATGCGGGTGCTCGGCAGGCGGAGCACCCCCGCGGCGTCGAGCTTGTCGAGGCGCGCCTGCACGGTGCCGCGGGCGAGGCCGAGCCGCTGCGCGATCATCGCGACCGGCATGCGCGCGTCGGTGTCGAGCTCGCGGAGGATGCGGCGATCCGTCTGATCGAGAACGCTCATTCTGCTCACCTTCTGCCCATATGCACGTCTTGAGATTGAGCATATCGATCAATCGAAAGAACTTCGCTTGCGCGATTCGAAGAACGGACCTTGAATGTGAGCGGGGCACGGTCAGTGCACCCGCCCACCACTGAGATCCGCACGTGCACCACCCCGCGCGACGCGGATCCCGGACACCGCCCCACAAGGGCACGCCCGAAACGGAGAACCCCGTGAGCGCCACCCCTGCTCTCATCACCCCGCCGCTCGCCACCGCCGCGGCCTTCCGCCCCAAGATCCGGGTCGCACTGACCGCCCTGACGCTCGCCTCGCTGCTCGTGGCGGCGAACCTCTCGACCCCGCTCTACCCGCTGCTCGAGGTGCGGCTCGGCATCGACGCACTCGGCGTCTCGCTCGCGTTCTCGAGCTACGTGATCGCCATGCTGCTCGGCCTGATCGCGTTCCGCAGGCACGCCGACCGCCTCAACCGGCGGACGGTGCTGGTCGCGGCCCTCGCGGTCGGGGCGGGCGCGACCCTGGGGCTCGCGCTCGCCCCGACGCTCGGCTGGTTCTGCGCCGCCCGCGCGGCTCAGGGTCTCGCGATCGCCGCCGCGACGGGCACGGCGTCGAGCGCCTTCCGGGTGCTGCTGGTCGGGCGGCCCGGTACCGCGGGCCGGCTCACCCTGCTCGCGAGCTCGGGCGGCGTGGCGCTCGGCCCGGTACTCGGCGGCGCGCTCTCGGGCCTCGGCACGCCGCTGCGCACGCCGTTCCTGGCGCTCGCGCTCGTGCTCGCCGCGCTCGCGCCCGTGATCCTCGCGGCCGTGCCGCACGGCGTCTGCCGCCCGGAGGACGCCGAGCCTCTCTCCGCCGATCCGCACCGCCCGGCGAGCGCCGCCCCGGCCGGTTCGGAAGCCGCAGAACCTCCGGCCGCCGCTGAACCCCCCGCCGCCGCAGAAGCTCCCGCCGCCGCTGAGGCCCCGCCTGCCGCGGCCTGCCGGGCCGTGCGCCGCGCCGCCGGCATCGGCTTCCTGAGCTTCGCCCTCTTCGGCTTCTGCCTCTCCCTCGCCCCCTCGGCGTTCGCCGCACTGCTGCCGGGCGGGTCGCGCACCGCGGTCGGCCTGCTCGCGGCGCTCACCCTGCTCGCCTCGGCGTGCGTGCAGCTGCTGCCCCTGCGCGGCGGCTGGCGCGAGCCGCTCGGGCTTCCGCTGCTCGCGGCCGGGGTGCTGATGCTGGGGCTCGCGCCGCTGACGGGCCGGGCCGAGCTCGTCGTGGCGGGCGGGATCGTCGCGGGCGTCGGCCAGGGACTCGCGTTCCAGGCGGCATTCGGCCGGGCGGTCGCGGCCGTGCCGGTCTCGCGCAACGGAGCCACCGTCAGCGCGGTCTACACGGTCACCTACCTCGGCAGCGCACTGCCGGTGCTCGCGCTGGGGTTCGCGGCGGGCGCGGTCGGGCTGCCGCTCGCGGTGCTCGGGTTCGCCGTGCTCCTCGCCGCGGCGGCCCTGTGCGCCGCGCTCCCAGCGCGCCGCCGAGGGCGACGCGCATGTGCACCACGCGCGGAACTCGCGGCGCGAACGTGACTCGTCGGCTCCATCGCCGACGGGCCGCGTGAGGCGCTGGGCTGCGCCGGGCGACTCGGGATCCCGACCCCTACCCCACCAGCAGCGCGAGCGCGGCCTGCTGCTCCGGTTCGAGCAGCGGGCCGAAGCGGTTGGCGACGGCCTTGCGGGCGATGCTGCCCGCCTCGGTCGCGTCGCGTCGCTCGATGGCGTCGAACAGTCCGCGGTCGATGGCGGCCGACTCGAGCTTCACGCGGTTGTCGTGGTGCGGCCCCTCGGCGTCGCGGTGCATCACGGAGCGCAGCACCCCCGACACGGCCTCGCCGCTGAGCGCGAAGATGCGGTTGCCGCTCGCCGACCAGATGAGCTTGTGGAAGGCGAGGTCGAGATCGGCGAAGTCATCGGAGTTCGACTCGGCCGCCCGCTGCATCCGCTCGACCGCGACGCGCATCTCATCTCGCTGGGCCTCCGAGTGCTGCAGCGCGGCGAGGGCGCTCGCCGTCCCCTCGAGCACGACGCGGTACTGCACGAGCTCCGCGAGGTCGAGCGCTGCCGTGCCGAGCATCGCGCGCAACGACCGCCGCAGGGTCTCGGGCGAGGGCGCGAGCACCTGCGGGCCGCCGCGGGTGCCGGGGCGCGACTCGATGAGGCCCATGCTCTGCAGCACCCGCAGCGCCTCGCGCACCGTCGGCCGGCTCACGTCGAACTGCACCATGAGCTCCCGCTCGCTCGCGAGCTGGGAGCCGACGGGGATCTCGCCCGTGACGATGGCGTGCTCGATCTGCTCCACGATGCGCTGGTAGGTGTGCACCGGGACGGCGGGAGCGAAGCTGTGCGGGGTGGACAACGGCGGGCGCCTCCTAGCGGCTCGGTTGCGATCCGACCCGCGGAGCGTCGCCGCGGCGATGCGGAACGCTCGACGACGGGCCGAGGTGTCCCTATCTTAGCGGTGCAACAAGTGGCCTTACCATGTATCCTGGTTCGAACCTCGCGGTTCGAGCGCGCTTATCGAGGAAGATGGTCGCGGAGGGGTGCCACCAGCACCGTTCGAACCACCCGGCGGTCCACCCGCGCCGCCGGCGCCCAGAGCGGCCGATGCCCGTCGGCCACCACCCGCAAGAGGAAGCAACGATGCGACGCAAGAACCCAATGATCTTCGCCGCGGCACTCGCCGCGGCCGGCGCCCTCGCGCTCACGGCGTGCTCGGCCGGCTCGGCAGGCTCCGCCGGCTCGGGATCCGGATCCGGCAGCGATAAGACCGACGTCACCGTCGCGCTCACGGGCGCGCCCGTGAACCTCGATTTCACCAAGACGGCCGGCGCGGCGATCCCCCAGGCCCTCATGACGAACGTCTACGAGGGCCTCGTGCGCGTCGACCAGAGCGGTGAGATCGTGCCGCTCCTCGCCGAGGACTGGGAGGTCAGCGAGGATCGCAAGACCTACACCTTCACGCTGCAGGAGGGCGTCACCTTCTCGAACGGCGACGAGTTCGACGCCGAGGACGTGAAGTTCAGCCTCGAGCGGGTCAAGACCGACTGGACCACCACCCTCAAGGCCAAGATGGACGTCGTCGAGAGCGTCGAGGTGACGAGCCCGACCGAGGTCGCGGTGCACCTGAGCCGCCCGTCGAACGCCTGGCTCTTCGACATGGCGACGCCGGTCGGCGCGATCTTCTCTCCCGACGGCGTGGCCGACCTCGCGAACGCGCCCGTCGGCACCGGCCCCTTCACCGTCGAGTCGTGGAAGCAGAACGAGAACATCGTGCTGGAGACCCGCGACGACTACTGGGGCGAGACCCCGGAGGTCGAGCAGGTCACCCTGCAGTACTTCGCCGACGCCACCGCGACCACGAACGCGCTGCGCACGGGCGATGTCGACGCGATCGTCAACCTGCAGGCGCCCGAACTCGTCGAGACCTTCGAGGGCGACGACCAGTACACCGTGACCGCGGGCACCTCGAGCGGCGAGGTCTCCCTCTCGTTCAACAACCGCGTCGCGCCGTTCGACGACGTCCGCGTGCGCCAGGCCGTGCTCTACGCGCTCGACCGCCAGGCGATCATCGACACCGCCTGGAACGGGTACGGCTCGCTCGTCGCGACCTACGCGACCCCGACCGACCCCTACTACGTCGACCTCAACGACGAGTACCCCTACGACCCCGAGAAGGCGAAGCAGCTGCTCAAGGAGGCCGGCGCCGAGAACCTCTCGATCACGTACACGGTGCCGACCCGCCCCTACGCGCAGTCCGTCTCCGAGATCGTCGTGTCGCAGCTCAAGGAGGTCGGCATCGACGTCACGATCCAGTCCTCCGAGTTCCCCGCCGTCTGGCTCGACGAGGTATTCACGAACCACAACTACCAGATGACGACCGTGCTCGCGGTCGAGGCGCGCGACCTGCTGACGGTCTTCAACAACCCCGACTACTACATCGGCTACGACAACTCGAAGATCGCGCCCATCGCCGCGGCGGCCGACGAAGCCGACGAGCAGGGCTACATCTCGGGCATGCAGGACGTGCAGAAGCAGATCGTCGCCGACGCTGCGTCGGGTGTGCTGTTCCTCTTCCCGAACATCGTCATCACCCAGGCCGACCTCGAGGGCATGCCGGAGAACTCCATCGTGGAGTCGCTGGACCTCACCGGCCTCTCCTGGAAGTGACCCGCTGACGGGCGGCCGCGCGAGCGGCCGCCCGTCATCCCCGATCCCGCCGCGCCCGGCCGCGGCACCGCTCATTCAGAGGACCAGCATGGCCATCCGGATACTCATCAACCTCGCGCGGTTCGCGGTGACGTTCCTCGTCGCGACCGTCGTCGTCTTCCTGTTCATGCGCCTCGTCCCCGGCGACCCGGCGCAGGTGGCCCTGGGCGTGAACGCGAGCCCCGAGCTGCTCGAGCAGACCCGGCGCGAGTTCGGCACCGACCGCCCCCTCATCGTGCAGTACTTCGACTGGGTCGGGGGCCTCCTCACCGGCGACTTCGGCATCTCGTACGTCACCCGCCAGGACATCAGCCCGCTCGTGATCGACCGCCTGCAGGTGAGCCTCATCCTGGTGCTCACCGCGATGGCCGTGGCGCTGCTCGCCGCCATCCCCCTCGGCACCATCGCCGCGGTGCGGCACCGCAACGCCTCCGGCATCCTCATCGGCGCCGCCTCCCAGCTCGGCGTCGCGGTCCCCGGCTTCCTCGCCGGCATCCTGCTCGTACTCGTCTTCGCGGTCGGGCTCGGCTGGCTGCCCTCCGGCGGCTGGACGCCTCCGGCAGAGGATCCCGGCGACTTCGTAAGGCGCCTGATCCTGCCGGTGCTCGCCCTCGCCTCGGTGCAGGGCGCGATCCTCACCCGCTACGTGCGCTCGGCCGTGCTCGAGATCATGAGCGAGGACTACCTCCGCACCGCCCGCTCGAAGGGCCTGAGTCCCACGAAGGCGCTGCTCAAGCACGGCATGCGCAACGCCGCGATCCCCGTCATCACGGTGACGGGCGTGCAGATCGCCGCGCTCATCATCGGCGCCGTCGTGATCGAGCGCGTCTTCGTGATCCCCGGCCTCGGCTCGATGCTGCTCGACGCCGTCGGCAACCGGGATCTCCTGACGGTGCAGTCCGTCGTGATGGTGCTCGTCGCCATCACCCTCATCCTGAACCTCGTCATCGACATCGTCTACACGATCGTCGACCCGCGGATGCGAAAGAGCGCGTGACCATGGATACCAAGCACATTCCGACGCCCCCGTCGCAGGCCCCGCGCACGACCGCGCTCGCGGCCCCGACCCCGCCCCGCTCCCGGCGCGACCGCGGGCGCCTCTCCCCCACGCTCGTCGCCGGCCTGATCCTCGTCAGCATCGTGGTCGCCGCCGCCCTCGTGTCGTTCGTCTGGACCCCCTACGACCCCGTGCAGGTGAACGCGCCCGACCGTCTCCAGGGCCCGAGCGCCGAGCACCTCCTCGGCACCGACAAGTACGGCCGCGACCTCTTCTCCGGCATGCTCGTCGGCGCCCGCATCACGCTCTTCGTGGGCGTTATCTCGGTCGGGATCGCCCTGCTCATCGGCACGCCGCTCGGCATCCTGGCCGGCATCCGCGGCGGCTGGATCGAGGAGATCGTGATGCGCGCCTCCGACATCGCGCTCGCCTTCCCGGCCCTGCTGCTCGCGATCATGTTCGCCGCGGTGTTCGGCGCCTCGACGCTCACGGCGATGGTCGCGATCGGCATCTCGACGATCCCCGCATTCGCGCGGGTCGCGCGGTCCGGCACCCTCCAGGTGATGAACACCGAGTACGTGCTCGCGGCGCGGGCCGCCAGCCAGTCGCGGTTCCGGATCGCGCTGCGGCACGTGCTGCCGAACATCATCGGCATCGTCGTCGTGCAGTGCTCGGTCTCCTTCGCGCTCGCCGTGCTCGCAGAGGCAGGCCTGAGCTTCCTGGGCCTCGGCACGCCGCCGCCCACCCCCTCGTGGGGCCGGATGCTGCAGGAGTCGCAGCAGTTCCTCGGCACCCACCCCCTGCTCGCGATCGTGCCCGGCGTCGCCATCGCGATCGCCGTGATGGGATTCAACCTGCTCGGCGACGGCCTGCGCGATCGATTCGACCCGAAGCTGAACGGGAGCCGCAGCTGATGACCACCGCAACGAAGACGCTGCTCTCGGTCGAGAGCCTGAACGTCCGCACGCCTCACCGCACGCTCGTGCACGACTTCTCGCTGCACATGGCGCACGGCGAGCGGATCGGCCTCATCGGCGAATCGGGATCCGGCAAGTCGATGACCACGACCGCCCTGCTCGGCCTGCTGCCGAACGGGGTCACGGCCGACGGCTCGGTGCGCCTCGACGGCCACGCCGGCAACCTGCTGGAAGCCCCCGAGTCGGAGCTCATGCGGATCCGCGGCCGCGACATGGCGATGGTGTTCCAGGAGCCGCTGACGGCGCTCAATCCGCTCATGCGCGCGGGCGACCAGGTCGCCGAGATCATGCTGCAGCACCGGCTCGCGCCCTCGAAGTCGGAGGCGCGGCGCCGCGCTGTCGAGATGCTCGACGCGGTCAAGCTGCCCGACCCCGCGCAGGCGGCTCGGGCCTACCCGCACCAGCTGTCGGGCGGCCAGCGGCAGCGCGTCATGCTCGCCATGGCGCTCGCCAACGATCCGGCGCTGCTGCTCTGCGACGAGCCGACCACGGCGCTCGACGTGACCGTGCAGCGGCAGGTGCTCGACCTCATCCTCGAGCTCGTGCGCGAGCGCGGCACGGGGCTGCTCTTCATCACCCACGACCTCGCGGTCGTCGCGAACATGTGCACGCGCGTGCTCGTGATGAACCAGGGCAGGGTGGTCGAGGAGGGCCCCACCGAGGAGATCTTCACGCGTCCGCAGCATCCCTACACCCGCGGCCTGCTCGCGGCCTCCGACCTCGAGGCGACGGACGCCGACGGGCGGCTCTTCACGGTCGCGAGCGCGCAGGACTACGTGCCGCCCACGGTCGGCGAGGAGGAGCCCGGGTCCGGGGCAGGGGCGCCCGCGGCCGGGGCCGGCGAGCGGTCGGAGGGCGCGGAAGGCGCGGGATCGGCTGAGGCGTCCGAGGGTGCCGGATCCGCGACGCCGCCGGCCAGCTCGGCACCCGCGAGCCGCGTCGCTGAACCCGTCATGCGGGTCACCGACCTCGTGCGCACCTACACGCGCGGCCGCACGCGTCTCTTCCAGCCGGCGCCCCAGGTGCAGGCGCTCAAGGGGATCTCCTTCGAGGTGCCGCGCGGCGGCCGCCTCGGCGTCGTCGGCGAGTCCGGTTCGGGCAAGTCGACGCTGCTGCGCATCCTCGCGGGCCTCGACCAGCCGACCTCCGGCAGCGCAGTCGTGGCCGGCAACGAGGTCGCGGGCGCGCGGGAGCCGCAGCTGCGCCAACTGCGGCAGCAGCTCCAGATCGTGTTCCAGGATCCGATGGGCTCCCTCGATCCCCGCATGACCGTCGAGCAGATCATCGCCGAGCCGCTGCTCGTGCCCGGCCGTCGTGAGAGCGCCGCCGAGCGCTCCCGCATGGTCGCCGAGATGCTCGAGGCCGTCGGCCTCCCCGCCTCGTCGGCGGAGCGGTACCCGCACCAGTTCTCGGGCGGTCAGCGCCAGCGCATCTCGATCGCCCGGGCCCTGATCTGCCGCCCCGAGGTGGTCGTGGCCGACGAGCCCGTCAGCGCCCTCGACGTGTCGGTGCGCGCGCAGGTGCTCAACCTGCTCGCCGACCTCGTCGACGAGTACGGGCTCACCCTCGTCTTCGTCTCCCACGACCTGAACGTCGTGCGCCACCTCTGCGACTCGGTCATCGTCATGCAGGCGGGCGAGATCGTCGAGGCGGGCGACACGGAGACCGTCTACCGCAACCCGCAGCACCCGTACACGCGACGGCTCATCGAATCGTCCCTCACTCTGCGTCAGGAGCTCGCCCATGCCTCATAATGATCTCTCCGCCCTCGACGCCGGCACCCTCGCCGCGCGCTACGCCGACGGCACCCTCACCCCGAGCGAGGTCGCCGAGAGCGTGCTCGCCCGCATCGCGGAGCGGGAGACCGAACTGAATGCGCTCTACCTGCACGACCCCGAGGAGGTGCGCGTCGACGCCGCCGCGTCGACCGCGCGCTGGGCCGCGGGCGAGCCTCTCAGCCCGTTCGACGGCGTACCCGCGACGGTCAAGGAGAACATCGCGCGCGCCGGGAAGCCGAAGCCCTCGGGCACAGCGCTGCCGAACCCGCCCGTCCCGGCCGCCAACGCGCCGACCACGGACCGCCTCCTCGAGGCGGGCGCCGTCATCGTCGGGTCGACGACGATGCCCGACTGGGGCATGCTCTCCTCCGGGGTCTCGAGCCTGCACGGGATCACCCGCAACGGCATCGACCCGTCGCTCACCTCCGGCGGCTCGAGCGCGGGGGCCGGCACCGCAGCCGCGGCCGGTTACGGCCCCTTCCACATCGGCACCGACATCGGCGGCTCGATCCGTCTGCCCGGCACCTGGCAAGGGCTCGCGGCGCTCAAGCCGAGCGAGGGCCTGATCCCGCTCGACGTGCCCTACACGGGGCGCGCGGCCGGCCCGATGACCCGCACCGTCGCCGACGCGATCCGCCTCATGTCGCTCGTCGCGCGGCCCGACGAGCGGGACTACCTCACCCGCCCCTACCCGGCGATGGAGTGGTCGCTCGAGCCGCTCGCCCCGGCGGGCCTGCGGGTCGCGCTGCAGCTTGACGCCGGCTCGGGTCTGGCCGTGGAGCCCGAGACGCGCGCGTTCATCGAGGCCGCGGCCGAGCGGTTCGCCGCCGCGGGCGCGATCGTCGAGCCGCTCGAACCGTTCGTGCCGGCCGAGGTGCTCGACGGGCTCGTCGACTTCTGGCGCAGCCGCTCCTACGCCGACCTCGAGCTGCTGAGCGAGGCCGACCGCGCGCTGGTGCTGCCCTTCATCGTCGAGTGGTGCTCCGCCGGGGCCGATTTCTCCGCCGCGCAGACGGTGCGCAACCGGGGCTGCGCCGACGAGATGGCGCGCCTCACCCGCGCAGCCACAGCGCCCTACGACCTCGTGCTCTCCCCGGTCTCCCCCGTCGCGGCCTTCGCCGCCGAGGACCCGATGCCCATCACCGACCCGCTGCAGACGATGGGGCACATCTCCTTCACGGTGCCCTACAACATGTCGGGGCAGCCGGCCGTGTCGATCGGCGCGGGCATCCAGGCCGACGGCCGCACCGTCGGCCTGCAGATCGCCGGCCCCATCGGCTCCGACGACCGCCTGCTGCGCGTCGCGCACTGGTTCGAGACGGTGCGCGGCACCGACGCCGAGGTCGACTGGTCGAAGATCCGCTGAGGAGGCCGCGGCCGACCCACTCGCAGCAACGCGGAGTCCCGAAGTGCTGCTTCCCTTCCCCGGGTAGCAGCGCTTCGGGACTCCGCGTTATCTGGTCCTCGCCGCTAGGCGGTCGGCGGGGTGAAGCGACCGTCGATGGCGGTCCACCCGCCGTCGACCATCAGCGTCGAGCCCGTGACGAAGCTGGAGGCGTCCGAGGCGAGGTAGACGACCGCTCCGGCCAGCTCGTCGGGGCGCGACCAGCGGCCGAGTGCGCTCTTCGTGGCGTAGGCGCGGTCCCAGGCCTCGTCCTGCTTGATCTGCGCTGTCAGCGGTGTCTCCACGATCCCCGGGGCGACGACGTTCACCCGCACCCCCCGCGCGCCGAACTCGGCCGCGGCGGTCTTCGCGAGCTGCACCAGCCCGGCCTTGGTGGCGGCGTAGACGCCCTGCCCGGGCTCCACGACCTGGGCGCGGATCGACGCGAAGCCCACGATGGAGCCGCCGCCGTTCGCCGCGAAGGCCTTGCCGAAGTGCCGGATCAGCTGGAACGACGATCGCAGATTGAGGTTCACGACGCGGTCGTACTCCTCCATCGTGTAGTCCTCCATGCGCTTGCGCACGTTCATCGCGGCCGTGAACACGAGCGCCGACGCATCGCCGAAGCGCGCGGCCGCAGCCTCCACCTCGGCATCGTCGAGCACGTCGAGGCGGTACGCCTCCGCCTCGCCGCCGCGCTCCGCGATCGCGGCGACGGTGGCCTGCGCCGCGTCGAGCGAGAGGTCGGCGATGACCAGGCGCGCACCGTGGGCGGCGAGCGCCAGGGCGGCCTCGCGCCCGATACCGCCGGCGCCCACCACGACGGCGGTGCGGCCGTCGAGCCGGAAGAGCTGGGCGTAGTCGGGGGATGCCTGGATGGCGTTCATGCGGTGACCTTTCGGGGTGCGGGGCGGATCATGGCCATGCGGGTGACGGTGAACTCCTCGATGGCGTAGCGGGGGCCCTCGCGGCCGATGCCCGAGTCTTTGACGCCGCCGTAGGGCATGATGTCGGATCGGAAGCCCGGGATCTCGTTCACGACGACGCCCCCGACCTCGAGGCGCTCGACCGCGGCGAAGGCGCTCTCGAGCGAGGCTGTGTAGATCGCGGCCTGCAGCCCGTAGCGCGAGTCGTTGACGAGCTCGACCGCCTCGTCGACCGAGTCGACGGCGGTGAGGCAGACGACCGGGCCGAAGATCTCCTCGCGCCAGACCTCGGCGTCGCGCGGCACGTCGCCGAGCACGATCGGCGGCACGAGGGATCCGCCCGAGGCCTCTGCGCCGGGAGCGGGGAGCTCGGCGGGGCTGAGCAGCGCAGCGCCCGCGTCGAGCGCGCGCTCGACGGTGCCGCGGATCCGCTCCGCCGACGCCGCGTTGATGACGGGCGCCACGTTGGTCGCGATGTCGCGCGGGTCGCCCACGACGAGCTCGTCCATGCGCGCGACGAGCCGTGCGGTGAAGGCCTCGGCGACGGGGCGCTCGAGCACCACGCGCTGCACCGAGATGCAGGCCTGGCCGTTCGCGTAGAAGCCGCCGCGCAGCACGGCATCGACCGCGGCCTCGACGTCGGCGTCGGCCGCGACGATGAAGCCGGTGTTCGATCCGAGCTCGAGCAGCGTCTTGCGGGGGGCCGCCTGACCGGCGATGAGGTGGCCGATCTTCGCCGATCCTGTGAAGGAGACGACCTGGGCGCGGGGATCCCGCACGAGCGTCTCGCCCACCTCGGGGTCGCCGTTCACGAGCTGCACCGCGGCGCCCGTGACGCCGTGCTCGGCGAGCACCTCGCGCACGATCGCGACGAGCTCGATCGTGGCGAGCGGCGTGTTGGGGGCGGGTTTGACGATCACCGGGCAGCCGGCGGCGATCGCCGGGGCGAGCTTGTGGGTCGCGAGCAGCACCGGGTAGTTGAAGCCGGCGATCCCGACGACGACGCCCGCGGGCTTGCGGGTGTAATAGCCGATCATGCCGCGGCCGAGCTCCTGCAGGTCGAGGGGCACCGTCTCGCCGTGCACGTGCGACACCTCCTCGGCCGTCGCCTGCAGGGTCACGATCGTGCGGTTCACCTCGGTGCGGCAGTCGACGCGGGGCTTACCCGTCTCGAGCACGAGCAGGTCCTCGAAGCGCTGCGCGTCGGACCGCAGCCGGTCGTGCACCGCGAGGAGGATCGACTTGCGCTGCGCCGTGGTGAGCGCCGCCACCTCGGGCCGGGCGGCCTCGGCCGCGTCGAGCGCATCGCGGGAGTCGGAGGCACGGCTCACGGGGGCCCGCCCCACGAGGCTGCCGTCGTAGGGGAAGACGACGTCGGCGGAGTCGGGGAGCTCGCGCCAGTCGGCGCCGATGGGGAGGGCTCCCGCGGGGGCGAGCCGTGCGGGCGTTGCGTGCATGGGCTGGATCCTTGCTGCCGGGTTGCTGGTGTCCCGCGCGACTCGGCCGCGGCGTCGCGGCCGTGCGCGGAGAGCGGGTCGGATCACTCGCCAGGAGTGGTCTTACCAGTTAATATAGTTCAAGATCTGCGACGCAACAACGCCCGCTGCGCACCCGCGTCGCCCTCGCACTCCACGGAAGGATCCCCGATGACGCGCTCCCCCCAGACCACCGCGCACCGGATCGCGGTGCTGCCCGGCGACGGCATCGGTCCCGAGGTCGTCGGCTGCGCGCTCGAGGTGCTCGACGCGGCCGAGGCCCGCTACGGCTTCCGCACCGAGCGCCGCGAGTACGCGGCCGGCGCGAACCACTACCTCGAGACCGGCGAACTCTTCGCCGCGCTCGAGGAGGAGCTGCGCGGAGCCGACGCGATCCTCTTCGGCTCCATGGGCGACCCGCGCGTCACCCCCGGCATCCTCGAGCGCGGCTTCATCCTCGAAATGCGCCAGCGCTTCCAGCAGGCTGCCAACGTACGCCCCGTGCGCCTCTACCCCGGGGTGCCCACCCCCATCGCCGGGCTCACCCCCGAGCGCTGCGAGCTCGTGATCGTGCGCGAGAACACCGAGGGCGCCTACGTCGGCCGCGGCTCGACCGTGCACGCCGGCACCCCGAACGCGGTCGCGATGCAGGAGTCGTTGAACACCCGCCCCGGCATCGAGCGCGTCGTCGACTTCGCCTTCCGCCTCGCGGCCGCTCGCCGCAAGCGCCTCACGCTCTGCCATAAGACCAACATCCTCGTGGCGGCGGGGCAGCTCTGGCAGGAGGTCGTCGCCGACGTCGCGACCCGCTACCCCGAGGTCGAGACCGACTACGTGCACGTGGACGCCATGTGCTTCCATCTCCCGCTCTCCCCCGAGCGCTTCGACGTCGTCGTCACCGACAACCTCTTCGGCGACATCATCACCGACCTCGGCGCGGTGATCCAGGGCGGGCTCGGCGTCGCGACGAGCGCGAACCTCAACCTCGACGGCTCCGCACCCAGCATGTTCGAGGCGATCCACGGCTCCGCGCCCGACATCGCCGGCACCGGCTGGGCGAACCCGTCGGGCGCGATCCTGTCGCTCGCCCTCATGCTCGGCCACCTCGGCGAGGCCGACGCGGCGCGAGCGGTCGAGGCCGCGACCGTCGAGGTGCTGGCCTCGCTACCGGAGCTCTCGGGGCCGGGCATGGGGGCCACGACGTCCGGACTCGGATCGCGCATCGCCGCGATCGTGCGCGACGGGGCTGCGGATCCCGCGCTCGTGCCCCTCTCGCTCCTCGGCACGCTCGCGAGCCTCGAGCCGAGCCGCCCCGCCGCGTAGCCGGGCAGCGCGGGCCCGGCGGCGCAGCTACGCGTCAGGGCGAGGGTCGGGGCGAGGTAGCGCGAGGGCAGGAGGCGCGTCAGCGCGGGGGCCGCTTGCCCCGGCCGTGCGGGTTGCCCCGGGACGCGACCCCGCGCATGCCCCTGGCGCCCTTCCCGTCGCCGGGCCGGCCCGCGCTGATGGCGCCGCCGGGACGCTGCGTGCCCGCCCCCTTCACGCCCTTCGTCGCCGCGCCGCCCGCACCGTCCTCGGTGCCCTTCGCGGCCTTCGCTCCCCGGCCGCCTTGGCCACCCTTACCGCCCTTGGCACCCGGCTTGCCCCGCGATCCCGAGCGCCGCGAGGGATCCGATCCGCCCCCCGCGCCCCCGTCCTCGACCGCCGACAGCAGCGCACCGCGCTCGGCGGCAGAGAGTTCGCGCATCTCACCGACGCGCAACGTGCCGAGGTGCAGCGGGCCGAACTGCCGCCTCACCAGTTCCTCGACCGGGTGGCCCACCTCGGCCAGCATGCGGCGCACGATGCGATTGCGGCCCGAGTGCAGCGTCACCTCGACGAGGGAGTGCGAGCTGGTCGATCCGTCGGGCAGCAGTCTCGCGCGATCGGCGCGGATCGGCCCGTCCGCCAGCTCCACGCCGTCCTGCAGGCGCTGGATCACGGCGGCGGTCACGCGCCCGCGCACCTTCGCGATGTAGGTCTTCTGCACGCCGAAGCTCGGGTGGGCGAGGCGGTGGGCGAGGTCCCCGTCGTTCGTCAGGATGAGCAACCCGCTCGTGTCGGTGTCGAGACGGCCGACGTTGTAGAGGCGGTCGTCGACCCGATCCGCGAACTCCCGCAGATCGGGACGTCCGCTCTCGTCGCGCATGGTCGAGACCACGCCCCGCGGTTTGTTGAGTACGAAGTAGCGCTTCGACACGTCGAGCTGCACGACCACGCCGTCGACGCGCACGGCGTCGTGCTCGGGATCGATCCGGCTGCCCAGCTCGCGCTGCACCTCGCCGTTCACCGTCACCCGCCCGCTCGTGATGAGCGTCTCGCAGGCGCGACGCGAAGCGACGCCCGCGTGGGCGAGAGCCTTCTGCAGGCGCACCCGTCCGTCGTCCTCGGCCGCATCCGCCCGGCTGCCCGGCTGGGAGGTGGGCCGATCCCACCCCCACTCGGCCATGTCGATCTCGACAGCCTGGCCATCGACCTCGAAGCTGCCCCCGGGGCCCGCGCCGCCGGCTCCGCTGTCAGAGCGACTCATGCTCAAATCCTTCCGATGGGTCGTCGAGCAGCGGCGCGATGGGCGGCAGCTCTGAGATGTCTTCGATGCCGAGGTGCCGGAGCAGCGCCTCGGTCGTGCCGTAGAGGGTGGCGGTGGTCTCGGGATCCTGCCCGACCTCGGTGATGAGCCCGCGCGCGAGCAGCGTGCGCACCACCGAGTCGACGTTGACCGCGCGGATCGAGGCGATCGCACCCCGCGAGATCGGCTGGCGGTAGGCGACCACCGCGAGCGTCTCGAGCGCCGCCTGCGAGAGCTTCGCGGGGGTCTGCTGCTGCACGAAATCGGCGACGACTGGGTCGAGGCTCTCGCGCACGTAGAAGCGGTAGCCGCCCGCGACCTCGCGCAGCTCGAAGCCGCGCTGGGACGTGATCCGGGATCCGGATCCTTCCTCTGCCGCGCCGTCGTACTCCGCACCATCGTACTCCGCTACCAGGCCCGCGAGCGCGGCGCGCACCTCGCGCAGCGGCCGATCCGTCGCCGTGGCGAGCGTCACCACGCTCAGCGGCTCGTCGGCGACGATCAGCAGGGCCTCGAGTTGCTGCGCCAGCGTGTGCTGCTCGCGGGCGCGGGCGAGCTCACTCGCCGCCCCGGTCTCCGTCTCAGCCGCGCCGTCCATCCCATCCTGCTCAGTCATAATCGTTCCCCAGCGTAGAGAGTTCTTCATCCGACCAGTGCTCGCCGGTCCACTGCACGCGCAGTTCCCCCAGCGGCTCGGCCTGCTCGAACGTCACAGCCGCGCGCCGATACAGCTCGAGGATCGCGAGGAAGCGAGCCACGATCACCCCGCGCTCGTTCACCGCGTCGACGCCCGCCACGAGTTCCCGGAACGACCTCGAGCCGCCCCGCCCGTCGGCCGGGCGCAGCATCGACACCACGATCGCGGCCTGCTCCCTGATCGACACGAGCGGCGCGTGCAGGTGGTCGAGCCCGACCGTCGGGATCTCGCGCGGTGCGAACGCGAGCGTCGCGATCGCCGCGAAGTCAGCGGCAGACAGCGACCAGGCGAGTTCGGGCGTGCGCTCTCGGTACTTGGCGTCGAGCGGAACGAGGCGCGGATGCCGGGCGCTCTCGGCGTCGAACCGCCCCTGGAACCAGGCGCTCGCCTGCTTGAACGCCCGGTACTGCAGCAGTCGGGCGAAGAGCAGGTCGCGCGCTTCGAGCAGCGCGATGTCCTCGGCGTCGACCGCCTCACCCTGCGGCAGCAGGCTCACGATCTTCATGTCGAGCAGCGTCGCCGCCACCACCAGGAACTCCGAGGCGCGATCCAACTCGATCAGCCCCTGGCCCTCGAGCGATGCGAGGTACGCGATGAACTCGTCGGTGACGAGGCTGAGCGAGACCTCGGTGATGTCGAGCTCGTGCTTGCCGATCAGGTTCAGCAGCAGATCGAAGGGGCCGTCGAATACCTCGAGGGTGACGCGGAAGGCGCCGTCGTCGGCATCGGGATCGGCGGCTGCGGCGTCGGCGGGATCGGCGGCTGCACCGGCGACCGCACCGGCTGCGGTTTCAGCCGAATCGTCGGACGCCTCGCGTTCTCCGGGTTCGCCTGCAAGCGCGATCATGACGGCGTTCAGGCGACGGCGCCCCGCTGCACGAGCTCGCGGGCGAGTTTGAGATAGGCCTCGGAAGCGGCGTTCGACGGTGCGTAGTCGAGGATCGGCTTCGCCGCGATCTGCGCATCGGGCAGCTTGACGGTGCGCCCGATCACGGTGTCGAAGACCTTGTCTCCGAAGGTGTCGACCACGCGCTCGAGCACCTCCCGCGCGTGCAGCGTGCGGGCGTCGTACATGGTGGCGAGGATGCCGTCGAGCTCGAGAGCCGGGTTGAGGCGATCCTTCACCTTCTCGATGGTCTCGACCAGCAGGGCGACCCCGCGCAGCGCGAAGTACTCGCAGGCGAGCGGGATCAGCACACCGTGACTCGCGGTGAGCGCGTTGACGGTGAGGAGACCCAGCGAGGGCTGGCAGTCGACGAGGATCACGTCGTAGTCGCCCGCGACCTTGCGCAGCACGCCGGCGAGGATCTGCTCGCGCGCCACCTCCGTCACGAGGTGCACTTCGGCTGCAGAGAGGTCGATGTTGGCGGGGATCACATCGAGGCCCGGGGTGTCGGTGCCCTGGATGGCCGTCTTCGGATCCTTCTCCTTGCCGAGCATGAGGTCGTAGATGGTGGGAACGTCGTGCGCGGGCACGCCGAGGCCCGCGGAGAGCGCGCCCTGCGGGTCGAAGTCGACGGCGAGCACCCGGCGGCCGTAGCGCGCGAGCGCGGCCGCGAGGTTGATGGTGCTGGTGGTCTTGCCCACCCCACCCTTCTGGTTGCACATCGCGATGATGCGCGCAGGCCCGTGCCGTTCGAGCTTGGGCGGCGGCGGGATGATGCGCTCGGGTCGGCCGGTCGGGCCCAACTCGAACAGAGTGTCTGCCATACCCGGCCCCTCTCTCGTGTCGCTCGCTAACGCCCCATCCTATCGCGCCCGATGTGCGGTCGAGGATCCCGCGGGTCTCGCCGCAGCGGCACCGATCTGCCGAGATGCACATCAAAACCATGAGTTCGGTGTGCTCGAGAGCAGATCGGTGCGCGAGGGACAGGGTGCAGCGACAGGAAGCCTCTCTATGCTGGGGGCATGCACCGCTCATCTCCCGACACCGCGGGCCTCCCGTGAACCGGCTGTTCCGGGCGGCGCTGAGCCTATTCGCCGCCCCGCGCCTCAATATGCGGGAGGACTACGAGAAGGTGCGCCGCCGCCAGCGCCGTCTCGCCGCGCTTCCGGTCCCCCGGTACCAGGCATCGGACTGGCGGATCGGCCCGGATGGCGCGAGCCACCGGGTGCCGGTTCGCACCTTCCAGCCGAAGGAGCGTCTGCGCGATGACGTGCTCGTGTTCTTCCACGGCGGCGGCTGGGTGACGGGGGATATCGAGAGCTACACCCCGGCGTGCGCGACGATGGCGGATCTCACGGGTTGCACCGTGCTGTCGGTCGACTATCGCCTCGCGCCCGAGCACCCCTTCCCGGCGGGCCTGGAGGACTGCTACGACGTCGCCCGACTGCTGCTGGAGGACCCGCAGCGGGCGGGCGCCGACAGCGCCGACCGAATCGTGCTGGTGGGCGACTCGGCCGGGGGCAATCTCGCCGCCGTCGTCTCGCTGCTGCTGCGGGATCGCGGCCGGCGCGGAGCGAGCCGTCAGATCCTGCTCTATCCGGTGACCCACTGGGATCACGATCCGGCTTCCTCTCCCTTCGCCTCGGTGCGCAATCACGGCGAGGACTACCGGCTCACGAACGCCGAGGTGCAGGACTACTTCGAGCTCTACGTTCCCGATCCCGAGCGGCGTCGCGACCGACTCGTGGCTCCGCTCATGTCGGAGGATCTCTCCGGGCAGCCGCGCACGCTGGTGATCACGGCTGAGCTCGATCTGCTGCGCGACGAAGGCGAAGCCTACTGCCGCGCGCTCGAGGCCGCTGGCAATGCGGTGCAGCTGCACCGCGTCGACGGAGCGCTGCACGGATTCATCGCGTTGCCCCGCTTCTCCCGGTCGCTACGGGAGGCGTACGAGGTGATCAACGGCTTCCTCGACGGCGACGCCCAGGGCGGCTCCGCTGAGGAGAGCCCCGTCCAGCAGGGCATGCCATGACCCGCCGAGCCTGGGTGCGGCTCGACAACGCCTCCAACATCTTCCTCGCGGCCCGCAGCGATGCGGATCCGAAGGTGTTCCGCCTCAGCGCCGAGGTCGACCACGACGTGGACCCGGCTCTGCTGCAGCGGGCCCTCGACACCACGTACGAGCGATACCCGCTCTACCACGCGGTGCTGCGACGCGGGGTCTTCTGGTACTACCTGCAAGACAGCGATCTGCATCCGATCGTCACGGAGGACGAGCAGCACACCTGCGCGCCCATCTACCAGGCCGACCGGTTGAATCTGCTGTTCCGCGTGATGCACCACCGTCGGCGCGTCATCCTCGAGATCTTCCACGCGCTGTCCGACGGCACCGGGGCCCTGTGGTTCCTCTCCGACCTCCTGGCCGTCTACACCCGACTGCGGGATCCCGAGCACCCGCCCGAAAGGGGTGACGCCGGCGAGGCGCGCGCCGATCCGCCCCGCTCCGGAGAGCGCCTCGACCCTTCTCGAGCGGACGCCGCCCCGCGGCCGGGTGACGACGCGGCCGGGCCGGTGCACGAGCTGACCTCCGACAGCTTCGCCCACTACTTCCGCCGCCGGCGCGGCGGAGAAGCAGCCGTTCCCGGATCCGCGTTCAGCCGCGCGGCGACGCCGGCCGCGCTCACCGTGGCCGAGAGCGCGCCGCCCGCGCCCGAGGCGCGCTGGAGCCTCCGTCGCCTGCGGCGTCGGCCGGGCGAACAGGTGCACCGGGTGAGGGGAACGCGCACCCCCGACAACCGCACGCGAGCAGTCGAGCTCACCGCCCCGGCCCATGAGGTGCTCGCACTCGCGCGCGCCGAGGGAGTCGCCCTCACCATGTATCTGACCGCGCTGTTCTTCGAAGCCGTCCGCTCGTCCTCGGGCGGACTCGGCAGAGCGCGCACCATCGCGGCGTCAGTGCCGGTGAACCTGCGCCAGTTCTACCCCTCGACGTCGGCGCGGAACTTCTTCGCGACCGTGCGCGTCGCGCACACCTACGGCGAGGGAACCGACGATCTCGGCTCGATCTGCAGGAGGTTGGAGGCGCAATTCCGACCGAAGGCGAGCCCCGAAGCGCTGGGACGGAAGCTGCGAAGGTTCATCCGGTTCGAGCGGATGATCGGATTGAGGATCGTGCCGAGGCCTCTCAAGGACGTGCTCCTGGGCCTGATCAACTGGGCCAACAACCGGGGGCTGAGCGTCGCCGTCTCGAATCTGGGCCGCGTAACCCTCCCGGAGCCCGCGGAATCACGCGTGGGCCGCATGCTGTTCCACGTCTCCGCGGTGCGGCCGCAGTTCTGCGCCATCTCTCATGCGGGACTGCTCACGATCACCTTCACCTCGCCGTTCACGGAGACCGACCACATCCGTGAGTTCGCGCGACTGCTCACCTCGCGCGGGATCGAGGTCACCGTCGCCGCAGCCCGGGTGACCGAGGCGGAACTCTCGGAGGAGGAGCTATGAGACACTGCCCGGAGTGCGCGGTCGACATCGAGGGAGCCTGGACCCGCTGCCCGCTCTGCGAGGGGCCCATCTCCGGCGAGGCGACCCCGAGCCCGCTGCCGGCCGTGCCGCTCGAGTTCTCCCGGCGCAGGGTGCTGCGGGTGCTGTTCCTCGCGTCGCTCGCGGTGATCCTCTCATCGTTCGTCGTGCAATTGCTGTTCAGCAGGGGCCTCGACGGCATCGGCGCGCTTCGCTCCGTCTGGCTGGGAGTGATCGCGATGTGGCTCGTGGTGCTGATGGCGGTGCGCAAGCGACGCAACGTCGCCAAGGGCACGGTGTATCTCGTGATCCTGGTCGGCCTGGTCTGCGTGTACTGGGACTACCTCACCGGCTGGCGCGGGTGGTCGCTCACGTACGCGGTGCCGATCGTCTGCGCCTGCTCGATCTTCGCCCTGCTCATCACGGTGCGGGTGATGCGCATCGAGGTCGGCGAGCACATCGTCTACAGCGGCCTGGCCGTGCTGCTGGGCATCGCGCCCATCGGGTTCCTCGTCTTCGGCTGGGTGACGACCCCGCTGCCGTCGGCCATCTGCGGCGCACTCAGCCTCGTGGTGCTGGGGCTCCTGCAGCACGCTCGGAGCGCCGAGGTGCGGCACGAGCTCGCCAAGCGCTTGCACCTGTAGACGGGGCCCTCGCATACAGCGCGACCGACCCGTCTCCGCCCTGCGCCCGACCCGAGCCTTCCCTCACCCGCGCCGAGATACGGATTTCGCAGCTCTGATCGCGCCCGAACGTGCGAACTCCGTATCTCGGCAGGGTCGGATCCCGATCCTTCACCCCCTTCGACAGGCTCAGGGAGCCGCTACTTCGCACGCGGGTGCGCGATGCGACAGAGCAACGCGCCAGCGTTGATCCGCATCGCGAAAACGGCGCACACGACGCCGAATCAGCCCTGTACCCGCGCACGCGGGTGCGACATCAGGTAGTGCTCGCGCAGCGTGTCGGCGGTCACCTGGGTGTAGATCTGCGTGGTGGTCACCGAGGCGTGCCCGAGCATCTCCTGCACGGTGCGCACGTCGGCGCCGCCCGCGAGCAGGTGCGTCGCGAAGGAGTGGCGCAGGGTGTGCGGCGACACCTCGGTGGAGATCCCGGCGCGCTCCGCCGCGGCGCGGATCACGAGCCAGGCGCTCTGACGCGAGAGCCGTGCACCGCGCGGTCCGACGAAGAGCGCGGGCGTGCCGCTGCCGCGCGCCGCCATCGCGGGCCGGGCGCGCACGAGGTAGGCGGCGAGCGCGCGCCCCGCGTAGCTGCCGTAGGGCACGATCCGCTGCTTCGATCCCTTGCCGGTCACCCGCAGGAACCCGCCCTCGCCGAGCGCGTGCTCCGGGTCTTCCCACGCGTCGCCGCGGCCCGGCACCGCGAGCAGGTCGTCGAGGTCGAGCGCGGTCACCTCGCTCACGCGGGCGCCGCTCGCGTAGAGCAGTTCGAGCAGCGCGCGATCCCGCAGCGCGACGGGCTGATCGGCGGCCGCGTCCTCACCGCCACCGGCTGCTGCGAGCAGCGCCTCGACCTCCTCGACGGGCAGCGCCTTGGGCAGGCGGAGCGCCGGCTTCGGCGTGCGCACCCCGCTGCCCGCGTGGCTCTCGAGCAGCCCCTCCTCGAACAGGAAGCGGTGCATGCCGCGCACCGTAGACAGCCGGCGGGTGATCGAGGCGGGTGCGAGCCGGGCGTCGCCCCCGTTCAGCTCCGCGACGTACTCCGAGAGCGTGTCGGGGGTGACGTGCCCGAGGTCGGAGATGCCGCGCGCCTCCAGCCAGGCGGCGTAGGCGTCGAGGTCCCGCCGGTACGCGGCGAGGCTGTTCGCCGAGAGCCCGCGCTCGAGCGTGACGTGCCGCAGATAGCGCTCAGCCCCCTGCTGCGCGGTGAGCCCCATCAGCGCATGCCTCCCCGTGCCCCGCCTACTTCGACCGCGTGCCCCGCGCGGCCTCGCGGGCGACCCAGGGCAGTTCGGGATCGCGCAGCGTCGACCAGTCGCGCCCCCGGGAGGCCGCCGCGGCGAGCACGCCGCTCACGGTGACGGCGTTCTGCACGCGCCCCGCGAGCACTGCCTCGACGACCTCATCGAGCGGCACCCAGCGCGGCACCAGCTCCGCTTCCTCTTCCCCGCGCACGTAGTCGTGCTCGGCCGGGGACAGGTCGCGGGCGAGGAAGATGCGCATCGCCTCACTGGTACCGCCCGGCGACAGGAACAGATCGAGCAGCAGGTCCCAGCGCGAGGCCTGCAGGTCGGCCTCCTCGGCGAGTTCGCGCTGCGCGGCGAGCAGCCCGGACTCCCCCGGCGCGTCCATGAGGCCCGCCGGAATCTCCCAGTCGCGATGCGCGATGGCGTGCCGGTACTGCTGGATCAGCAGCACCCGGTCATCGGCGTCGAGCGCGACGACCGCGACGGCACCCGTGTGATCGAGGTACTCGCGGGTGAGCACGTCGCCGCCGAACTCGAAGCGATCGCGGCGCACGTCCCAGACCCGTCCGCGCACGAGCAGCTCGCTGTCGAGCACTGGCACCTCGGCGAGCTGGTCGACCAGAGGGCCCTCGCCCTCGTGGTCTCGCGGGCCGCCCGGCACCACGGCGTCCTCACCGGCCATGACCTCTACTCGCCCTCTTCGACCTCGAACAGCTGCGCCGCGTCGCGACGCTGGATCGCGGCGCCGACGAGCCCCGCGAAGAGCGGATGCGGCTTGCCCGGGCGCGACTTCAGCTCGGGGTGCGCCTGCGTGGCGATGTAGAAGGGGTGGGCGGTGCGGGGCAGTTCGACGTACTCGACGAGCGCTCCGTCGGGGCTCGTGCCCGAGAACGAGAGGCCCGACTCGGCGATCTGGTCGCGGTAGCGGTTGCTCACCTCGTAGCGGTGGCGGTGGCGCTCGGTGGCGGTGGGCGTCCCGTAGAGCTCGGCAGCGAGGGATCCCTCGGCCAGCGCCGCCTCGTAAAGACCGAGGCGCATCGTGCCGCCGAGATCGCCGCCGTCGATGATGTCGACCTGCTCGGCCATGGTCGCGATGACGGGCACCGAGGTGTCAGGGTCGAACTCGGTCGACGAGGCGCCCTCGAGGCCGGTGACGTTGCGGGCGTACTCGATCACCATGCACTGCAGGCCGAGGCACAGGCCGAGCGTGGGGATGCCGTTCTCGCGCGCGAAGCGCAGCGCGCCGAGCTTGCCCTCGATGCCGCGGATGCCGAAGCCGCCGGGCACGCAGATGCCGTCGACGTCGCCGAGCGCCTCGAGCGCGCCCTCGGGGGTCTCGCACGTATCGGAGGGCACCCACTTGAGGTTGACCTTCGTCGAGTGCGCGAAGCCGCCGGCACGCAGCGCCTCGGTCACCGACAGGTAGGCGTCGGGCAGGTCGATGTACTTGCCGACGAGCGCGAGCGTGACCTCGCCCTTCGGGTGGTGCACGGCGTCGAGCACGGGGTGCCAGCCGGCCCAGTCGACGTCGCCGGCGCGCTCGTCGAGGCCGAGGTGCTCGACGATGGTCTGGTCGAGGCCCTGGTCGTTGAGCAGTCGGGGCAGGTCGTAGATGCTGGGCACGTCGACGGCGTTCACCACCGCGTCCTCGTCGACGTCGCACATGAGGGCGATCTTGCGCAGGTTGTCGTCGGTGACGGGTCGGTCGCTGCGCAGCACGAGGGCATCGGGCTGGACGCCGATCGAGCGCAGCGCCGCGACGGAGTGCTGGGTCGGCTTGGTCTTCTGCTCGCCCGAGGCGCCCATGAAGGGCACGAGTGAGACGTGCACGAAGAACACGTTGTTGCGGCCGAGCTCGTGACGCACCTGGCGGGCCGACTCGAGGAACGGCTGCGACTCGATGTCGCCTACGGTGCCGCCGACCTCGGTGATGATCACATCGGGGCGCGGATCCTCCTCGGCCTGGAGTCGCATGCGGCGCTTGATCTCGTTGGTGATGTGCGGGATCACCTGCACCGTGTCGCCGAGGTACTCGCCGCGGCGCTCCTTGGCGATCACGGTCGAGTAGATCTGCCCCGTGGTGACGTTCGCAGCCTGCGACAGGTTGATGCCGAGGAAGCGCTCGTAGTGTCCGATGTCGAGGTCGGTCTCGGCGCCGTCGTCGGTCACGAAGACCTCACCGTGCTGGAAGGGGTTCATGGTGCCGGGATCGACGTTGAGATACGGATCCAGCTTCTGCATGACCACGTGCAGCCCGCGCGCGGTGAGGAGGTTGCCGAGACTCGCGGCGGTCAGCCCCTTACCGAGAGAGGAGACGACACCCCCGGTCACGAAGATGTGCTTGGTAATGCCGGTCTGTTCCGTGCGCTGCTCTGTTCCCACGGGCTTCGATCCTATCAGTTGATCCGCCCCGGAGACAGTGGCGGGGTTTCGAGGTCTGCTGTTCATGCGCGCCGGTGCGCTCGCTGGAATCGACCCGCGCTGCTGCAGCGCGGTCAGCGCATCTCCTGGCGCGGCATCCACACCTGCTTGATGATCATCAGCACCATCGCGGTCACGGGGATCGAGATGAGAGCGCCGAGCAGGCCGAGCAGCGTGCCGCCGGCGAGAGCACCGATGACCACGAGCGAGCCCGGCACGGACACCACTCGGTTCATGATCCGGGGCGTGAGCAGGTACGACTCGATCTGCATGTAGACGAGATAGTACGCGGCCGCGATGATCGCGGTCATCGGCGAGTCGAAGAGCGCCACGATCGAGACGAGCACGGTGGCCAGCACCGATCCGATCAGTGGGATGAGCGCGAGGAAGAACACGCCCACCGCAACGAGGCCCGCGAACGGCACGCCCACGATCGTCATCATGACGAAGCCCAGCACCGCGTTCGTGAAGGCCAGCACCACCATGCCGTTCACGTATCCGCCCACCGACTTCGTGACCTGCTCGGTGATGTCGATCACCTTCGCGCGGCCCGAACGGGGCACGAGGGAGTAGAACGCCCGCTTCACGCTGCGCAGGGACGACAGGAAGTAGAGGGTGAGGATCAGCACGATCAGTCCGGCGGTGAGCCCGTTGGCGATGCCGATGCCGGCCTGCCACACGCCGCCGGCCATCTGGGCGAGGTTCTCGGGGTCGCCGATGAAGTCCTGGCCCATCCGCAGCAGGCCGTCGAAGTCGACGAACTCGCCGAAGCGCTGGTTGATGTCGATGAACCACGGCTGGTTGTTCAGGTCCTGTACCAGCGCGGGGGCGCTGCGCACGAGCAGGGTGATCTGGTTCGCGATCATCGGGATGATGATAGCGAGCAGACCCCCGATCACCAGCACGAATCCGCCGAACACCACGCCGATGCCGAGCGGTCGCTTGATCCCGTGCCGTTCGAGCGCGCGCACCACCGGGTCGAGGCCGAGCGCGATGAAGAGCGCCGCGGCGACATACATGATGATGGTGCTCAGCTGGCCGATGATGGAGCCGACGAGCAGCGCGACGAGCACGCCGAGGGTCACGGTGAAGCCGAGCTGGAACGGCGCGCGCAGCACGAACTCGCGCGTCGAGGACTTCGCACGCTCCTCGCGGGCGTCGAGCGCAGCTTCGCGGGCGTCGCGGTACATCTCGCGGGTCTCGGCGTCGAGCTGCTCGAGATCGGCGTGCACGACCTCGGGATGCGAATCGAGGTATGCGGCCTTCGCGGCCGCGTTGTCGCTGAGCGTCGGTTTCGCCGTACCGCCGCCCAGGCGGCGACCGAAGATCTTCACCATGTGTGGAGCGTAGCACCTACCTCGGACACTCCTCGCACCGAGGCGATCCTTTGATTCCCGCGCCCCTAATCCCGCAGCGCGAGCAGCTCCGCCGCGTGCTCCAGGGCGCTCTCGGAATCGCTGAGCCCCGAGAGCAGTCGCGCCATCTCGGCGAGCCGATCACCGCCCTCGAGGCGCCGGCAGCTGCTCTCTGTGAAACCGCCCGACGAGTCCTTCACGACCTGCAGATGGTTGTTCGCGAAGGCCGCGACCTGGGCGAGGTGCGTGACCACGATCACCTGCGAGGAGCGCGCGAGCCGGCCGAGCCGCCTGCCGATCTCGATCGCGGCGGCACCGCCGACGCCGGCGTCGACCTCGTCGAAGACGAACGTGGGCACCGGGTCGACCGCCGCGACCACCACCTCGAGCGCGAGCATCACCCTGGAGAGCTCGCCGCCGGAGGCGGACTTGGCGATCGGCCGGGGTTGCGCGCCGGGGTGCGGGCTGAGCAGCAGCTGCACCTCGTCGCCTCCCGAGCCGCCCAGTGTCTCGAGCGGCGCGACCTGCACCACGAACTCGGCGTCGGGCAGCGCGAGCTGCCGCAGTTCGGTCGACACCAGCCCGGACAGGCGATCCGCCGCCTCCGTACGCAGCTCTGTGAGGCGCGACGCGAGCGCCCGCTCCTGCTCGCCGAGCTGCTCGAGGCGCGCAGTGAGCTCGTCGATCCGCTGGTCGTCGCCATCGAGTTCCGTCAGGCGCTTCGCCGCGCCTCCGGCGTACTCGACGACCGCCGCCGAGTTCGCGCCGTGCACCCGGAACAGTCCGTTCAGTGCGGCAAGGCGCTCGTTGGCCTGCGTCAGTTCGCCCGGACCCTCCTGGTCGAGATCGGCGGCGTACGCCGCGAGCTCGCGCGCGGCGTCGGCGAGCTGGAAGCTCGCGCTGCGCAGCGTCTCGAGCACGGACTCCAGCCGCTGGTCGTGCCCCGCGACGCGCTCCACCTCGCGCACCGCCTCGTCGACCAGCGAACTCGCGTCCCGGCTCATCGGGTCGTCGGAGTCGGTCGCGAGCGCCTCGTGCGCCGAGGAGGTCGCCGCGCGCAGCTCCTCGACGTTGCTCAGCAGCTCGATGCGCTGCGCAAGCTCCTGCTCCTCGCCCGGCTGCGGATCCACCGCGGCGATCTCCTCCAGCTCGGCACGCAACCGCGCCGCCTCGGCGGCCCGCTCGTCGCGAGCCTCAGTGAGCTCGGCCACGCGAGCGCTCAGCTCCTGCCGCTCGCGATGCGCGGCGCGGTACTCGCGAAGAGTCTGCGCGATCTCCTCGCCGCCGAAGCGGTCGAGGGTATCCCGCTGCGCCGCGGCCGACCGCAATCGCAGCTGCTCGGACTGGCCGTGCACGGCGAACAGCCTCCCGGCCAGCCGGCCCAGGCTGCCGACGGGGGCGCTCGAGCCCCCGACGCTCGCCCGGCTTCGGCCCTCGGCGCTCACCGTGCGGCTGAGCACCAGCTCGTCGTCTTCGATGTCTCCACCGAGTTCCTCGACGATCTCGGCGACTACCGGGTCCGTCGTGCGCACGATCCCGCCGACCCGCGCCTGCGATGCACCGCTGCGCACCGCCCCGGCGTCGCTCCGTTCCCCCATCAGCAGGCCGAGCGCGCTCACGACCATGGTCTTCCCAGCGCCCGTCTCGCCGGTGATCGCGGTGAACCCCGGGCCGAGCGGCAGAGTCGCGTCGGCGATCACCCCGAGGTCGCGGATGCGCAGCTCCTCGATCACTCAGCGCCTCCGTTCTCGCGGCGTGCGCCTCGCCACCCCGAAACGGGAAGGTGGAACTTGCGCACCAGGCGATCCGAGAACACCGCCTGGTTGAGCCGCGCCAGGCGCACGGAGTGCTTCGAGCGGCGGATGCTCACGGTCGAACCCGCCGGCAGCTCGGTGCGACGACGGCCGTCGCACCACATCACGCCGGGGCCGATGTTCTCGGGCAGGATGCGCACGCTCAGCTCGGAGTCGGTGCCCGTCACCAGCGGGCGGTCGAAGAGCGCGTGCGCGGCGATCGGCACCATCAGCATGGCCTGAACCGTCGGCCACACCACGGGACCGCCGGCCGAGAAGGCGTACGCCGTCGAGCCGGTGGGGGTCGCGAGCACAACGCCGTCGCAGGCGAAATTCGACACCGGCCGCCCGTCGACGCCGATCTCGACCTCGAGCATGCGCCGCCGCTTCTCGACGCTGGCCTCGTTGAGCGCCCAGGTCTCGGCGATGATCTCGCCGTCGCAGACCGCCTGCACGTCGACCGTCATCCGCTCCTCGACCGTGTAGTCGCGGCGCAGCACGCGGTCGATCGTCTCGGCGAGGTCGTAGTTCTCCATCTCGGCGAGGAAGCCCACATGGCCCAGATTGACCCCGACGATCGGGCACTCGGAGCCGCGCAGCAGCTCAGCGGCTCGGAGGATCGTGCCGTCGCCGCCCAGCACGATCGCGGCCTCGAGTTCGTGGATCAGCACGTCTTCGCCGAGCTCGGCAATGCTCTCGATGTTCAGGTGCGGCGCGAACTCCTGCCGGTCGTGGGCGTCGAGCACCGGCTCGGCGCCCGACGCCCGCAGCGCCGAGACCACCTCGACCGTGGCCGCGACGGCTTCGTCGCGGTGCGTGTGCGAGACGACGAGAAAACGCCTCGCGCCCGCTTCATGCGCAGTGCTCATGGCTCTCCGTTCGCTCGTGTGCGGATGCGGATCCGCCGCTCGGAACCACGCGGCCTTCTTCACCGCAGAGCTCCGCGATCCGCCCCTCCCATTCTGTCGGATGCACGCCCCCGGCGGCTGCGAGATGCACCAGGAACTCGCGATTGCCCGTTCCGCCCGCGATGGGAGAGCGCGCGAGTCCCCTGGCCGCGAGTCCCTGCTCCGCCGCCGCACGCAGCACGATGCGGATCGCCTCGGCTCGGAGCGCGGGATCGGTCACGACGCCGTCGCGCACCCGCCCCACCTCGAACTGCGGCTTGATGAGCAGCACCAGGTCGGCGTTCGGCGCGGCGCAGCGCACGATCGCGGGGAGCACGAGGCCGAGGGAGATGAACGAGAGGTCGGCGACCACGAGGCTCGGCGCCTCGGGCTCGCCCGTGTCGGCCGCGAGATTCTCGGGTGTGAGGTCGCGGGCGTTGCGCCCCTCGACGAGGCGCACTCTCCGATCGTCGCGCAGGGCGGGCACCAGCTGGTCGTGCCCCACGTCGATCGCCTGCACCAGGCGCGCTCCGCGCTCGAGCAGCACCTGGGTGAACCCGCCGGTCGACGCCCCGAGATCGAGCGCCAGGCGCCCACCGGGGTCGACGCCGAACTCGTCGAGGCCCGTAATGAGCTTGTGAGCCGCGCGGCTCACGTAGTGGTCGCCTCCGGTGACCTCGATCCGGCTCCCCGCCGCCACCCGAACCCCGGCCTTCGCCGCCGGCTTCCCGTCGAGCTGCACCGCGCCCACCGCGATGAGCTCGGCCGCCTGGCTGCGAGACCGAGCGAGCCCGAGCACGGGCAGGACCCTGTCGAGACGTTCCGCCCCACCCCGCCAGACCGCACCGGCTTCGCCCTCAGGACCCGCCATGATCCCCCCGCTGCAGCTCCGCGAGCAGCTCGTCGTGCAACTGCTCGAAGCCCGCGGCCCGCTGCGCCAGCGGCTGCGCCTCGATCACGTCGAGGCGCCCGAGCAGACCGTCCTCGCCATATACGGGATCGATCCGATGCTTGCCTTCGCTCATGCGACCAGCCTAGCCGCCGCCTCGGACATCGGCGGGCGGCGCGGGCAGCAGAGTCCTTTCGCTTCACTCACGCAGGATGACGACCATAAGACCCCCGACGATTCCGCGGAGTCAGAGCCAGTGATCCTCATAGAGAATCTCCGGGACCTTCAGTCCGTAGATCGCGAGCCCCGATCCCCATACTGCTGCGCAGCCGGCTCGCAGCAGATCGAGGGGGGAATCGCCCTCGGCGACCACCTGGGCGATGTGTCCGTCCATGCGCACCTTCGCGGTTCCCACCTGCACGGTGCCGTCGCGCAGCACCTCCGTCTGCGGATACGGCTCGTGCAACTCCGCGAGCGTGGCGACGATGTAGTCGGGCCGCATATCCTGCGAGGCCGCGATGAGCTGCTTCGGCCGATCCACGCCGGTGAGCACTTGCAGCGAGGGGATCCCAGCCGCGCGCGCTCCCTTGATATCGGTGTCGAGCCGGTCGCCGAGCATCAGCGCGTCGCGCGTGCCGAAGCGTCCGAACGCGGCCTCGAAGATCGGAGTCTCTGGCTTCCCGGCGAAGATCGGCAGCCGCTGCACGGCAGTGTGGACAGCTGAGACGAGCGTGCCGTTACCCGGGGCGAGGCCGCGAGCGACCGGGATGGTCCAGTCCGTGTTCGTCGCGATCCACGGCAGCGGGTCACGGCCGGGCTGCTCGGCGAGCGCGAACGCCGCCTCCGCGAGATGCACCCATCCGACCTCGGGCGCGAACCCCTGCACCACCGCTGCGGGATCGTCATCGGCGCTGCGGGTCACTTCGAACCCGGCCTTGTGCAGCTCGTCGACCAGTCCGTCTCCACCGACCACGAGCACCCGAGAACCCGGTGCCACCGATTTCGCGAGCAACGTCACCGCCGCCTGCGGGGAGGTGACGACGTCGTCGGGCTCGGCGCGCAGCCCGAGCTGCCGGAGATGCTCGGCGACGGACGCATCCGTGCGAGAGGCGTTGTTGGTGATGTACGCGAGGCGAGCGCGCTCAGCCGCGCGATTCAGCTGCTCCACGGCACCGGGAATCGCGCCCGGGCCGCGGTACACCACGCCGTCCAGATCGGAGAGCAGCAGCTCGCGGCCGTCGATCGGCGCGGCGCCGAGCGGGGTCCGCTTCTTGCCGAACAGGGCCACTATTCCCGCTCCTCCGCCTCCGACGCGCCGTCGGCACCGCCGGCATCTGCCCCAGCGGCACCCGCATCGCCGATACCCGCCTCGGCGAGCAGTGCGTCCACCTCTGCCGTGATCTCGGCCGCCTCTTCCGGCTCGACGCCACCGAGGTCCGCCACGGTACCGTCGAGGCCCGCTTCAGCGTCGACGTCCCTGTCGTCCGAGGGCTCCCGGTCGCTTGCTTCCTCGTCGGTCGGTTCCTCGTCGGGCACAGGCTCGGACTCGCGGATCTCCAAGACCTCGAGCTCGTCGAGCGATCCGAGATGATCCTGCAGTGCTCCCGCGGCACGATCGGCATGACGATACCACTCGCGCGCCTCGTCCTCGCGGCCGAGGTCCTCGAGCACGGCCGCGTAGGCGCCGAAGAGCTCGGGGCTCCACGAGAAGGCTCGCTTCGGGTTGAGCTCGGGGATCTCGAGCTCGAACAGCGCCTGCTGGGTCTGCCCCAGATCGAGGCGAGCACCCGAGACTGCGATCGCTAGGTACACCCGCTGCTCGGTATCGAGCTTCGAGGTGTCCGCCTCGAGTGCGGTCTCGATCGCCTTCTCAGGGCGCCCCAGGCCGCGCTCGCAATCCACCATCAGCGCGACGTGCCCCTCGAGGCCGCTGAGACGGCGGTAGGTGCGCAGCTCGCGCAACGCCAGCGCGAAGTCACCCGTGCGATACGCGGTGATCGCGAGCGTCTCGCGGGCCACCGGGATGCGACCGGCGCGGCGGCTCGCGGAGAGAGCGTGCTGATGCGCCAGTTCGGGATCGTCGTCGATCAGCAGAGCGACCATGGCGAGGTGACGCGCGACGCGCTCCTGCACATCCGCCTGCAGCGTCTTCAGCTCGTTTCGAGCCGCCGGGTGAAGATCGTTCGGCCGGACGTCGTCGGGGATCACAGGATCACGATGCTCTGCCCTCACCGGGCGCAGCTCGTGCTGCAGCCGCTCCGCCTCGGTGTACTCCCGATCGCGGCCTCCGCGGTCGCTGCGGCCGCCACCGCGGGTCCCGCCTCGGCCGAAGCTCTCCTTCCGCTGCGGACGGTCACCTCCGCGACCACCGCCTTCGCGGTCGCTGTCGCGGCGCGGACGTCGATCATCGCGATCACCGAAGTCGCGGCGCGGACGACGGTCATCGCGATCGCCGAAGTCGCGGCGCGGACGTCGATCATCGCGAGAATCGCCATCGCGGCGAGGCCGCCGATCGTCTCGCTCACCGAAGTCGCGACGGGGACGACGCTCCTGCCCTCCCTCACGGAAGGGGCGGCGCGCCCCGTTCCGCTCGCCGCTCTGAGCACGACGATCGTCGGCGCCGTCACGACGCGGGTGACGGTCATTACGATCACCGTCACGACGCGCACCTCGGTCGTCACGGAAGTCGCCATCGCGGCGAGGCCGACGGTCGTCGCGATCACCATCACGACGCGGGCCGCGATCGCCGCGCTGCTGGCGATCACCGCTGCCGGAGAACCGCTGATTCCGATCGTTGCCCGAGCGGAACCCTCCACGGGTCCGATCACCGCTGCGCTTTCGGGGGCCTCGATCCGCGGAGTCGTCCCGCTGGGGTCGATCGTTCATGGGTTGCCTCCCGAAAAGTACGCTATTTGGGTGTAAATGTGTTGAGGGTCGTACCGGTGAGTGCCGTCTTCGGCGTTCACTGGTACGACCCTCAATGTAATGGGTGTCCGGCGGTGTCCTACTCTCCCACGAGGTCCCCCTCGCAGTACCATTGGCGCTGTCAGTCTTAGCTTCC
>NZ_JBVUAC010000013.1:0-77106 GCF_055791005.1 Leucobacter holotrichiae | reverse complement strand
GAGTTCGAGGCCATAATGATGGATGCCGTCGGGTTGGCGGCATAAACCCCGGACTCAACCAAAGCTTCAGCAGACCCCAGTCGATGAACTCCGTTGGTCGGAACTGTGCTGCTAGGTGCTGGAAGACAGAATGCGATTAATCGCAAGTGCACAGTCTGATCATAGTATTGGCTCAGGGGGCATCGCGGAACCAAGATACTTCTTGAAATCACCTCATGCGACCGCGGCAGATAATCCTCTTCGCTTTTGCTCCGGCGGGAGAGTTAGAGGACTTCGAGGCTTTGTGAAGCTCGCCTTGCGGATTCGTTCAAAGCGGAAGGCTAACCGACATAGCGATAAACGCTGTAAGTGCGGCCATATCCGTCTGTGCCGTCTTTGTTGAACTCGCGTGTGTGTAGCACAGGGAGCCGAGCCGTCGTGCTGTCGGCGTTCGGATCGTAGGAGGCGTCGGAGACGACGTTCTCGAAGCCTTCATGGTCGCCGATCCAAAGCATGGTATGGCCCATCACGCCTTTCTTGGGGTCGGAAATTAACACGTCTCCCGGCTGATATGTTCCAGGGGCGAATCTAGTGGTAGAACCGATCTTGATCCATCCGCTCTTGTGGCTCTCAAGATAGTCACTCTGCTCATTGGTCAAGATAGCCGGGTAGCTGGGGTCAATCGTATTGATGATTACTGTTGCTACATAGGCACCGCAGTCTGCGAAAGAGTAGCCCGCGCGGGGTAGGGGAAGGTTGTCTGCCTCGCTCGCCACTCCGACGGCGCGCAGACGGGCCTCTTTGTATGACTTGCCCACCATGCCAATGTCTGCAGGACCACCGCCGGTCAACGCGTCAGGGTTTAAGCTGCCGTCGTCCATCATCGGATAAGAGATTGAAATCGCGAGTTCACGGGCAGAGCTGAAATTCGGCTCTTCAGGAGGTATGGCCCGACGTTTCGTCGGCGGGTCAGCGGAACCTGGTTCCTCATCTTCGCTGGTGGTGGCTTCGCTAGAAGACGAACTCGTGGAAGTGACTGGGGCCTGTGTTTCGCTGACTGGTAGGTCGATAAGAGATGTAGACCATCCGCCAATAACAACAAGACCGAGGACCAGCGCACTTGAAAGAAGTATGGCGAGCTTCTTTTTGCGCATGTTCCTCCGCTCCATCTGACTTCTCCTTACTAGTATTGCCAATCGACCTGAGATGAATGTGGGTGCAGGCATCTGACCGTAGATGTTTGTGGGCTTTCTGTTCGAATCTGCGGTGCCCCAGGCGCTATCAAGGAGGTCTGCTGAACTCCGGAAAGCGAAGTGTCTAACCGAGGAGCTATCGCACAACGGACGTAAGCTGAGTCCACTTCTTGTGCAAATTGTGCAGTGCGAGGTCCCCTGGGGAATACTTAAAGGCGAGTTAACTGGGGAGACCGACTGCTGTAGGTGACGAATGGACGTCAAGCGGCCAGCAGATGCGACAGACATCGCTATTCAGTCAGGAGAAGAATCGTTCATGGTAAAGACGCAGATCCCGAATGTCAGCGATGGTTCTGATGGGCTCAAGTTCAGTGTTGGCGCCGAGTCTGTCAAGGTTGTCGGCTGGGAAGGACCTCGGACCGAATTCACGATTCCAGCTTCGGTGAACGGCAAACCAGTAACGATCATTGGACGCGGGGCTTTCAAAGGCAATGAGCAGGTCACGTCGGTATCTATTCCCCAGACTGTTACCAGCCTGGGGGCTGAAGCTTTTGCGGGCTGTAGTGCACTGGAGACGGTCGAACTTCCAACTGACCTCGAAGTAATCAACGCCCAAGCATTCGAAGGTTGCACCAGCCTTCGAAAGGTGTATCTGCCATACGAATTGAAGAGGATTGCGTCACGAGCATTTGCCGGGTGCACATCCTTGAAGGAGCTCCCTCACTTCGTGAAGACGGGGATCAGCGTCAAGATGACGGTGAGTAGGAACCTTGTTGAAAGAGCCTTTCCGATCGCCTTGGAATACATTGGGAGTGAAGCCTTCAAGGACTGCTCCGCGCTCCGAAAAGTCGTCGTGCCTTTTAAAGTAACTCGGTTGCGCCAGGGGGTTTTTGAAGGCTGCCTGGCGCTCGAAACCGTTTGGCTTCATTCGAATCTTGAGAGAATCGGAAGTCAGGCGTTCTTCACCTGTCCTTCTCTGAAGCGCCTCCGCGTGCCTGCATCGGTGCAGTCAGTGGGTGAGAATGCATTCACTAGGAGCACTCTCGTCGTGACAGAAGAAGGATCCTCAGCTCACCGGTTCGCAATTGATACCGGATACCCCACGGATGTGCTGACGGGAGACGCGACGTCGATCGACTCAGCAATGGGAGCTCGAGGTAAGACGACCGTTGCTGATGTGTTGAATGAGCCTGAAGTCCTGCAGAATCTGATCGACAAATACGAGGTACGCCCTCCAGTCGACGAAGTGGATCGTACAGATGAAGCGGACTCGAACGCCACCCCCATTCGTCCCGCAAGGTTCGAATTCGATGGGCAGGTATACCGCTCGGTGTCACAGGAAGTGCCGGCTCAGGAGATCACTATCGCAATGACGGGCGATCTCATGTGCAGTTCTAGACAGCAGCGAAGTGCTTTGGACGCGGACGGCGTCTACGACTTCACGGAGAGCTTCGAAGCTGTAAAACCTCTTCTCGATCAGTACGATCTGGCGATCGGAAATCTTGAGACTATGGTGGCTGAGGCGTATCCCTACATGCATAGGAAGGTCTATGCGGACGACCGTCCTCATATGAATGCTCCTTTTGCCTACCTTGCTGCAGTGAGGCAAGCCGGGATCGACGTGGCCATAAATGCTCAGAATCATATGTACGACACCGGGGCCAAAGGTGTGTTGCAGACCCTGGATGCTTTGAACCGGGCCCAGATCATCCACGGCGGCATGTATGCGGGACCCGATGAACCGAGGTATCTACTTCTAGACGTCAAGGGTTTCCGCGTCGGCATCGTGGCCTATCTGGATGACGCGCGTCAGAAGAACAAGCAAGCGAACTTCACCGAAGAGGGATTGCAAACACTCGCGGCTCATTTCGATGCCGATAGAATTCGGAAAGATATAGCAGGAGCTCGCGAAGCCGGAGCCGAATTTGTACTTGCCTACTGTCATTGGGGGCGGGAGTACACTGACTTCATTTCGCCTCGTCAGGAGGCCTACGCAGCTATGGTCGCCGACGGCGGAGCCGACTACATCTTCGGTTCGCATTCCCACTGTCCTCAGCCGTATTCTGTCGTGAGGTCGAGTGATAACCGAAGAGTTCCTGTCGTGTACTCAGGGGGGAACTTTCTCTCAGAGAACAACCGTAAACCGCCCATTACCCGAGACAGTTTTATCGCCTCGTTGACGCTTGCTCGTGATGAACAGGACCGGGTCATCGTAAAGGGTGACGGGTACATCCCCTGCCGAATCCTGGAAGATCAGGGCAATCGCGGACTTGTGAAGGTGATTCCGTGCGAGGACCTCGCGGAGGGGGCGTATGGCTACGACGCGTTGCAGGCCAACGGTGATATGAAACGAATTGACCGAACGATGGGGGCCCAGTACCGGCAACTCGGCAAAGAGAATTTCCGGGCAGATCAGACGGAGGAGGAGTTCTCTTCCAGTCATCGCTACAGCGACTATGAGATACAGGAGCCCGCTTTCGCTGAATTGCGGGCAGATGATGTGCTGCCAGAGCCCTCATTCAAGTTCGATGAGGAACAAGCGGTATGGCGCAAGACTGAGGACACAGCTCTAAACGAGGCCACCTTGGTCTGCGCGGGGACACTTGCATATGGTGTTGAGACCGAAGCCATCGGACGGGTCGGGGATAAGTATCAGTTCCGCTCGATGTTCAAACATGTCGCCGATTGTCTTGGCGCTGCCGATATCGCGATTGGATCGTTCAATTCAATCGTTGCTGATAACTATCCCAGCATCTCGGTGATGTCGCGAAAGCACGCCGGTCGACACTATATGAACGCACGGTCTGAGTACATTGAAGCTTTGAACTATGCCGGTTTCGACTGCCTCGCGCTTGCGAACCCATATAATCTTGACCTCGGTGTGGCCGGTATCGCTGCCACGGAGGAAGCTTTCTCAGCTAACGGCGTCGTGCCGAGCGGGCTGGGCTCTCAAAAGGCGCCGGTGTTTGAGGTCAACGGAATCCGCGTTGCGGTGCTTTCCTTCACGCTCGACATGTACGGAACACGCAACGTGATCACTCATGAGGGCGCGGAGAAACTACTGAGCGTTTTCGATGCGCATCGCGCATCCGAAGTGATATCGGAGGTGCGTGAGCGTGGTGCCGATTTTGTGCTTAGCTATCTGGATTGCCGGTCTGCCACGGGTGCTTATCGGCTTGCCGAACGTACAAGGTCAGCAAAGGAGTTGGCCGAGGCAGGGGCCGACTACGTTATCTGCAGTCATCCTGTGATCTCTCGCTACACACGTTTCCAAACTACTGATGGTAGGGAAGTGCCGCTTGCGACTTCCCTCGGCGTATTCTCCTCAGGCCAGGTACGGAACCCTGAGAACACCGTGGCTCCGCTCCTGAGAGTTGTGCTGCGCCGCACGGCAACCGGAGCAGTGGAGGTCGAGGACTCCTTCATCCCTATGAGGCGGTTCGTTCACTATCGGGGTGCCAGCTCGGCCACGGTGCCGGCAACACCTTATTACACGCCCGGATTGGAACCCGAGCAAGTTGAAGGGGCGGTGGAACGTCTCAGTGAGTTGCTTGGAGAAAGCATTAAAGTTCATGATGCGCGCAGGGTGACGCCGGCTACCGGATACGAGCCTCAGTTGAGCCCGGCGCAAATCGAACAGATTCTGGGGGTTGAGTTCACTGACGATGCGAGACGGATGCTTCGTGGGCAGTATGACACGCCATTGACTCGAGTCTCGATACGCACCAGCGACCTGGCCGATGATTGTGCAGCGGTGATCGCGACTCGCACGACTTGGCATCACTTCCCTGACAAAGTGAAGCGTGCCGACGCCGAGAAAGTCAAAGCTCGGATGGTTATTGCCGAAAAGCAGATCTCAGGCATACCTACCCTCGTCGTCGAAGACCCGTGGGACGCATATCTTCAGTTGATGGCGGCCGTGAGAGAGAAATATACCCCGCTCACTATCGCAGTCACGGGCACGGCCGGTAAAACTACCAGCAAAGATATGCTCGGAGTGGTCATGCGCCGGCACTACAAGACGCTGCACGTTGTGGGGAACGGCAATACGGTCACGCGCTCAGGGAACGCGATTCAAAAGCTTGCATCAGAACATGAAGCCTTTATCCAGGAAGTACATGAAGGAACTACTGGCTCGGCCAGCGCCATCTCGAAGCTGATTCGCCCCAACATCTGCCTCGTAACCTCTGTTGGCGAGGGGCACCTTGATCAGATGGGTTCGATCCGTGAAGTGATCGAGGGGAATCTTCAGGTTGCTGACGGCATGGTTGAGGGTGGAACCCTCGTGCTTAACGGGGATAGTGAGCATCTGCGGAACGTAGATGTGGGAGTCAAGGTTGTGCGTTTTGGCGTAAGCGACCCGAACTTCAATTACTACGCTACAAATGTGAGGTCGACTCCGACGCGTACCTACTTCAATGTGGTGTCACCAGAAGGAGAGTATGCATGCGAGTTGAGGGTTAAGGGGATTCACAACGTCAGCAACGCACTGGGAGTGTTTGCTGTCGCATCGATTGCTGGCGTTCCACCCCACAAGATCATTGCTGGACTTTCTAGATATGAGCCGACGAGTGTACGGCAGAACGTCGTCGAGCACGGGGGTTACACACTTCTCATCGACGCCTATAACTCGAATGTTCTGTCCTTGACCTCGGCTTTGGAGGTTTTGAACGAACTGCCCGTTTCGGAACATGGGCGGCGGGTGGCGGTACTCGGCGACATGGGTGAGCAGGGCTCGAAAGTGCAAGAGAATCATGAGTTCATAGGGCAGAAGCTCGGCGAACTAAATATCGATCTGCTTCTGTGTACGGGTGGGGGAATGCGCTATACAGCCAGTGTCGCTGGCGAACACGCCATCGAGGTACGGCATTTCGATCTTGTGCAAGACCTCAACCACGCCGTGGCTAGGGAGATTCACCCTGGTGATGCCATTCTGTTCAAGGCAGCTGGATCCGCGAGTTTCACTGACAAAGTCATTTACCCGCTCTTTGGGCGTATCGTGTGAAACTTAGATTACGGAGGACTCGTTCGTGATAGGTGTTTCCTCTATCTAGTCCTTTGAGCCCGGGGCAGAGTTGAGTAAATGTCGGCCCTTAACTGCATGTAATGAGGGAGAGTGCTGATGAACTCGGCTGCGTCCGAACTTCAAGAACAAGGAGAACACGCTGTGCCCGTACAGCAACAGAATGACTACAACGATCAAGAATCTCTAGCGATCATCCGGGAGCAACGAGAGAAGCGGGTGCATCTCGGGGCACTTACAGTGGTGCGCGCTGCGAGGCGCGAACGCGCCTCCGTCGAGTGGCTGGGCCGCTTCACCGGTTGGATCATCCTTAATGATCGTCGAGTTCCTATCTCGTCTCATTTCGGACCTGAATCAGCCGTCGGAGCGGCGATCGTGGATGATAAGCAGATCACCAAGGATCTATTGATAGCTGCAGGGGTCTCTGTGCCGGACGGGCGCGAAGTGAACTCGGCAGACGAGGCAGTTGCGGCCCAGAGGGAACTGAATACCGGCGTGGTAATCAAGCCCCTGAACGGGGCTATGGGAAATGGGGTCACGGTGAACGTGACCGACCCAGCCGATATTCGTGAAGGGTATGAGCGGGCTCGCAAATATGGCCGGAGAATCTTAGTCGAGCAGTTCGTGAACGGCTTTGAATACCGAGTGCATGCAACTCCAGAAAAATGCACTGGAGTGTTTCGACGGCTTCTTCCTAGCGTAATGGGTGATGGGCGTTCAACCGTCGCAGAACTGGTTGCTCAGAAGAACGAAGCTCGTAAGGCGAACCCGACAACTCGACATATGCCGATCTTGATGGATGAGGTCGCCACCGGGCTTTTAAGGCGAGGTGGTCTGAACTGGTCATCTGTGCCGCAGCCGGGCCAGCAGGTGATCGTGAGAGATGTGAACGGCATCACTAGCGGTGGCGACTCGGAAGGGTGCTTTGACAGCGTAGATCCAAGGATTAAGCAAACCGCAGTTGATGCCGTTGCGGCAATTCCGGGAATGGCGTGGGCGGGTGTCGACTTGCTTGTTGATGAAATTACTGGACAGCCATATGTGATCGAGATGAATACCAACGCCTCGATTGATGGCTCGAATTTTCCGGTTTATGGGCCTCCGAGGGATATGGGGGCTGAGCTTTGGCGCGCGCTGTACGCGCACACGACTCCCGAACCCACGGCGGTTCCGATCGGACTGCAACTGAACTCTCGCCCAGAGCCTTTGCTTGAAGATTCTCCCGCTGGAGGTGCTCGTCAGGTAACCCTGACTAAGCTGTTCCAGGACTACTTGCGGGGGCAAGGATACGAAGTCACTCAGCATAATGCCCGCCTCTGGACGGCTGAATCTGTGGACGGAACGGGTGCGTGGTTTGCAGGTCCCACATCGATCAGGGATTCGCGGGTAGCGAACCAGGTTATGCGTAGACGCGGCGCCTGGCTGCGCGCACTTGCAAAGCAGGGAATACCGCGTCTTCATGGTCGAGTGGTCCGCAACGTCGACGAGTTGGATGCCTTCCGTAATGAGTTCGGCACGGATGTCACCTTGCTGCCATACGGAATCCATGCTGGGACAGGGTTCTCCATCATTATCGGTAAGGAGGCTGCAGCCAGCCCCGGGTTGTTTAACCGACGTAAGAATTGGTATGCACAAGTACGTCGTTCCGGACAAAGGCTGCGTGTAGTCGCAACACCGGAGAAGGCGTTAGTCGCGCTTTCTAAGCAAGAACTGACGCTGTCTGACCAGGAGCTTCAAGCTGTTACCCGACTTGCTGTTCGGGCTACACGCGCCTTGCCTCAAATGCGGTGGGCGGCAGTTGATATCGTGATTCGCACACCTGATCGTGTGGGCCCTCAATATAGTGGTGTCTACGTCGAGGAGACTTCCTTCCACCCATATTTCGAACCGAACGATCAAGTGGTTGCCGGTTCGATGGCAGATTTGTACGAGGTGCTGCTGCAAGGTTCAGGTAGCTAGTTGCTGTAGAGACTGCACAAGGTATTGCTGGTACTACTCAATCGAAGCAGGTTAAGCGGCTCTTCGTATTTGAGGGTGCAGATCGGGCCGTGGACCTAATCGAGTACAACGAAGACCTCGTAAGAGAATTCAGGGTGTCTAACGTCCTGATCTTTACGAGGTCTTCGTGCTTAACGCTAGTATCTCTGTCCCTAATCTGACCAGGTTCTGCCGCCTTTCTCGGCCTGACGGCGACTGGCCCGAACGACAAGCAATTCATGCGCAGGAGCGGGGACTGGCCTTGTTGGCATCGTCATTCGGCGAAGACATTGGAGCTAGATCGAACGCACCCACTCCGGGCGTACTGAACCGAGCACGGCGATATCTACCTCATCATTGCTGACAGTGCTACTGTGCCCGCGACGCGACAGGTAGAAGACCACGCCGATCAGCACCCACGCGCCCATGGCGATGAGAGATGGGCCCGAAAGCTGTGCAGGGGAGCCCGGTGCCAGCAGCAGGATCGTGAAGACGATCGCGACGATGACCCCGGCACCCGCGAGAAGCTTCCGTGTCGTCGAGGCAGAGCCAGGCACCGGCTCTGCCTGGCCGCTCCAGCGGAACATGCGGAAGGCGCAGAGACAGGTGTACGCGAACGCGAACGTGAATCCGATCGACGCCATATCGACGATCCAACTCAGAGCGGTGCGGCCGAACCAGGGAGCTACCAGGCAGACGGCCAGCACAAACCAGATCCCCGTGCTCGGAGTGCCATGCTTGGGGTGAACCTTGGAGAACGCGGCCGGCACCATCTGTGCACGGCCCATAGCGAGCAGGACCCGCGAACCGGCCATGTAGAACCCGTTGAGGCCGGTGGCGATGCCCATGAAGGCGGCGACGCAGAGCAGAATAAGACCGAGCGGTCCGAGGTTGGCCGTGACGACATCGGCGGTCATCCAGACCGGTTGCTTCGCAAGCTCCGACTGCCATGGGGCACCAGCAGCAGTGGCGGTGATCATTGCGAGATAGAGGCCGGTGGCTGCCACGAGCGACCAGACGATGAGCTTGAAAGCCTTCGACGCCGAGAAACTGAACTCCTCCGCGGTCTGCGGGATGTTGTCGAAGCCGATGAACGCCCACGGCGCGATGGCGACGATTGCGAGCACACCCGCGAGAGCGGGGGTCTCGGGGTTGAAGATCGGCTCCATATTACCGAGCTGTCCCTGAGGAGAAGCGAGCACACCGATGAGGATGGCGAGCACCGCTGCCACCATCAGCACGCACATGTAGAACTGCAGCCGAGCAGAATTGCCGCTGCCCCTCACATTGAGCATTGCGAAGACAATGAGCGCGGCGGTCGAGATGAGCACCTCACCGAGATAGACATCCCAGCCGGCGATCGTGTAGAGATAGCCGATCTCGGCTACCTGCGGCACGATCTGTCGGGCGAGTACCGCGAGAGCCGAGGCGTTGAGTGCAACGATCGAGACATATCCCAGAGTCATGAACCAAGCGCAGATATATGCGTGGAGACGTCCGAAACCGACGAGGGTGTAGGCGAAAGCTCCGCCCGAAACTGGAAAAGTCTGAGCGAGGAAGCCGTAGCTCACGCCCACGACGATCATGAGTATGCCGCCGATCGTCAAACCGAGAAGCGCGCCCACGGGGCCCGCTGTACCCATCCAGTCGGAGGGGAGTATGAACGCGCCCCACCCGACGGCGGAGCCCAGGGCGATGGCCCAGACCCAGTGAGGTTTCAAGGTTTTGTTCAGCCTCGTCGTTGAAGCCTCTGCGGTAGTGCTCATGCGTTTTCTCCCTGGGTTTGCTTCGGCTAAAGTACCATCCTCAGCAACCGACGTCGTGGTCGAAGTGTTTTTGGGAGGACTCTTTCTCATAGAGTCCTCATCAAATTGCGGGCTCGATCCCATCGCCCACGGCCTCGACGATCCGCGGCCGCGCCTCGCGCAGCGCTTTGCGGAAGCTCTCCGGTTTGACCTCGGCGTTCGTCGGGAACACCGCATAGTGACTGCGTCCCTGCTGCCTGCGCACCTCGAGAATGCGGCACGGGTGGTAGGTGTTCGAGGCGATTCGAACCCTGCCATCGGGCGCTCGTTCGAGTTGCAGGTCGAGTATGAGCGTGTCGCGGGTGATGGGCGGTTTGATATTCATGTCGCACAGGAAGTTGCCGCCGGAGTAGAGGCAGGGAACCGCCCGCCCGCCCGAAGCCTTGATCAGCGTGAACGGCTGAATGCAGTGCGAGTGCGCGCCGACGATGTAGTCGGCTCCCGCATCGGCGAGCATCTGGGCGTACTGCCTCTGTCTGGGGCTGAGGTCGGTCGTGTACTCCTTGCCCCAGTGCGCGTAGGCGATGATGAACTCCGCTCCAGCGGCGCGGGCGGCATCGATGTGCTCATTGACTCCCTGCCGGGCGAAGGTGGGGAAGAGCGTATCCAGGCCGTGGGGCGTGAAGTTGGCCCTCTTCATGGGCTGCCGCGCCCCGTCGAGGAAGGCCACCACGCCGATGCGGATGCCCCCGACATCGACGAGGAGATACGGCTGATCGTTCGGTGACGCGAAGGCCCCCGTGTGCATGAGCTGAAAGCGGTTCTGGTAGTCGAGCGTCTCGAACAGCCCCTGGGTGCCCGAGTCGTAGATGTGGTTCTGGGCGTTCACCACTGCATCGAATCCCGCCCCTCGTACCGCTGCGAGGAACTCCGGGGGCGCATTGAGGTGCGGCCGCGCGTTCACGTGGCTGCGCTCACTGTTGAACGGGGCCGAGGGCGAGACCGTCGATTCGAGATTGCCGATGGCGAAGTCGCACTCCTGCAGCAGCGACCGCACCCGGTTGAAACCGAAGCCGAATCCCTCGGGGCCCGCAGCGGCGTTCTGCTGCCGCCGTCGTGCCATGATGTCTGCCACCATCATGATGCGTGCTCGCCCCGGGGTCTTCGCCTCCCCGCGGTACACGCCGTCGTCGAACTCGAAGCGCGCTGGCGTGGCTTCCGGAAGCTGCCGATGCTCCCGGTTCACGAGCTCGTATGAGGGGTGTCGGATCTCGTAGCTGTCGATCGCCCTGCGCAGCACGCTCTCATCGTAGAAGGGCACGTGGTCCTCGCCTGAGCGGCGCGGAATCATCTGACTCGAGAGTTCGACCGGCACCGGTTCGGCCACTCGGTGCGGCTGAGCCGTCTTCTGCGCATGGCCGAGAGCCGCCGACTCTTCATCGCAGACGAGCACGGTATCCGGTGCGAACGCGTTTCTGCCGATCTTCTTGCACCTGCTCGGCAGACGCAACTCGTGCAGACGCGTGCAGCCGGCGAAGGCGTGCGGGGCCACCCTCGTGATGCGCTTGTGCAGGCTCACCGTTTCAAGGCTCTCGCACCCCTCGAATGCGCGGGCGGAAACCGTGAGCACCTGGTACGGGATCATCACGCTCGTGAGGCTGCGGCAGTTCGCGAACGCGGCCTCGCCGATGTGCTCGATGAACGCAGGCAGCACGTCTTCGCGTAGCGTCGGATCGCTCTTCATGACCGCGCTGATGCCGGTCATGCTGAAGTAGTAGATGACGCTGAGCGCCGCGCAGCCTGCGAAGCAGCGGTCTTCGATTCGCTTCAGACCGTAGGGGAGGCGGATCTCGGCGAGGCTCTTGCACTCCGCGAATGCTGCGCGGCCGATCTCGGCGACGGACTCGGGCAGGATCACCTCGCGCAGAGCGGCATGCCCGGCGAAGGCCTTGGGGCCGATCCTGATGACCGGGGCGCCCGCGACTTCGCCGGGGACCTCGACCGCCCCCTCGAGTGCCTCATCGAAGGCGATCAGCGTCGCGCCGCCGCGCGTGATCTTGAACCTGCCGCCCTCGGCGGAAACCGTCTTCGCCATGCGTGTCCGTCTTCTCTTTCCGCCCTGCTCGGCGCGCTCTAGATCTTCTGCAGGAAGGGGTCGTACAGATAGCGCTTCCCCTCCTTCTGCGGAGCGTAGGCGGCTTGCAGCAGCACCGGGTCGGGCACGGTGTTGGCCTCGAGAATGCTGACCTTGTCGTTCTGGATCGCGATGTCCCACCCCACATATCTGAGGCCCTCGCGCACGCCCATGGCCCGCTTCGCGGTGTCGAGCACGAGATCCCAGTTCGGCACCCGGAACCCCTCGAACCGCTTGCCCGAGACGGGGTGGGTCTCGTAGACCGCACCGTCCTTGTCGACGGCCGGGGTGAGTACCGTGCCCGAATCGGTGTCGACGGCGCAGACCATCCCGTCATTCGTGAAGTTGTCGGTCACCTCGCGGTGCCCGAACTGGATGCCCGTCGAGATGATCCTGATCCGCCCCTCGTCCTCGATCATCACGACCCTGATGGTGTTGATCGAACCCGGGTAGAACTCCGCCATCTCGGGGTGCTGCTGCAGCACCTCCTCGACCAGCATGCGCGGCTTCGCCATGAGATCGTCGTACACCCTGCGCAGGCCCGCCTCATCGCCGGGCAGTTCGACCTTGAACGCGCCGACGCCGCCGCCCGACCGGAGCAGCTTGCAGAAGATGGCATCGAGGCCCTGGGCGAACTCCGAGAACGACTCGAACGTCGCGCCTTCGGCATTCGACCAGAATTGACGATTCAAGAAGTCGCGGAACACCTCGTCGAAGCGTTCCTTGTCGCGGGCCATCGCGAGATCGGCTGGATCGTTGTACGCGGTGCTCAGACGCTGCGAGTGCGCCACCGTCGCGTAGCTCTCGATCTGCTCATCGCTGAGCTCCCAGCCGCGGAAGCACATGTAGTAGGCGGGGATCACCCCGAATTCGGCCTCGAACCGGGTCATGTGAGCACGCACCTGCTCGGCGGTCCAGCCCGACTCCTGCATCACCCGACGGCGGTTCTCGGAGGAGGTCTCGATCCACTGCCACACGCGAGCGTCGATCTCATCGTCGGTCATGCCGTGGAAGTTGAAGGCGGCGTACTTGCGGAAGGTCACAGCGGGCCATCGCTTCTTCGTCTCGAGCATCTTCCGCTCGGCCTCTTCGAACGACCAGCCGGTCTCGTTGCAGACCTCTTCGACGAAGCGCCGATCCTGTGCTCTGATGCGCTCGAGGCGCTTGTCGAGGTCGGCCGCGGTCTTGAACTTCCAGAGGTTCCGCCGCACGAACTCCCGGTAGCTCACACCGTATTCGTCTCGGGCGCGATCCATGACCTCGCGGGCTTCCTCATAGCCGATGCCCCGTCGCTTCGCGACGAACGCGATCTGGGCGTTGCGCTTCACGCGGTGCTCGGAGAGCCGATTCTGCGGCACGAGGTAGAGGCGCTCCTCGACGTAGCGGCGGAGACCGATGCCGTGCTCGCGCTTCGCGCGCAGCATACGCGCGGCCGCCTGTGCTCGGGACCAGCCGGTCTCCCGGCTCACTTCGTCGATGTACCGCTTCGCCCGCTTCAACTTCTGCACGTCTTCAACGTTATCGTCTGATCGGAGCGGGCTGTGAACTCCTCATGGTGTTCCCGCTTCGTAGTCGATGACGCGCTCGGCTCCCGCGCTGAGCAGGTCGTAGTTGCGCCTGAACGCCTTGAGGTCGTCGGGCTTGTTGAAGCCTGCGGTCTCGCCGTCGAGGCGCTCGAAGTGCCGCCCGATCTGGTTGCCCTCGAAGGGCAGACCGGTGAACGAGTGGTAGACGTGCCAGCCGATGCACGACGCGATCTTGCCGGCGAGGTACAGCTCGCGAACACGCCTGATGTGGGTGAGCATCGCCTCGGGTTCGCGCGCCTTCACCGCCACGATCGAGCGCTCGTCACCGTAGAAGCGCAGCGGCGAATCCTCCTCATGCTCCGGCTCCACGATGCGCGCCATCGCGCGATCCGTGTAGTAGGTGTCGCCGTAGAGGAAGCAGACCGGCTCCGTGATGAGCTCGGGAGGGAACCGGTCGATCTCCAGCTCGTTCGTCACGGGCTCGTGGCGCCGGGCCCCCGGTGTGTCGTAGCGCGGATCGCTCGACGAGATGACGATGTCGGGATCATCCGCGTGATCCGCGATCTGCCGCACGAGGCGCTGCAGCAGCGTCTCGTCGTCGACCGTGATGAGGTGCTTCGGGATTCCGAGATGCCCGCCCCAGCGCATCCCGCGGCCGTTCGCCATGATCACGTAGCGCGTCACGCTCACTCGATCACCCCGTGGGCGCGATAGAAGTCGCCGAGCTCGCCCTGCCGCTGCGCGCCCCACATCTGAATGATGTTCACGCCCGAGGAGGTGTTCGCCTCGATCACGCAGGGTCCCTGCTCGGTGAGCAGCACGTCCCAGGCCACGAACTGGAGATAGGGGAACCGGCCGGCGACATCGAGGATGCGCTGCTTCGCGATCCTCCAGCCGGGCAGCTCGACCCCCTCGATCCGCTCGCCCGAATCCGGGTGCGTGCTGAACTCGCCCGGCGCCCACAGCGGTCGAGCCGCGCTCAGCGTGCCCTCCTCGAGGTCGATCAGCGAGACGAGGCCGCCGCGGCTGCCGTTGTCGACGGGGATGGTCGCGGCCGTGCCGATCCGCAGCACGGCGAAGAACACGCGGGCGGCGCCGGTTTCGGGATCCCGCATCGTGATGAGGCGGACAGTGTTCGTGGTCTCCGGGAAGATCGTCGAGAGCACGGGGTGCTGCTCCACGCCGAGGGACAGGAACCAGCCGTCCTGATCCTCGAGGAAGGCGATCACCTCCCGCTCGGTGGCGGGGCGGCGGTCGATCATGAAGCCGCCGTCCGCGGCGTCGAGGCGGTGCACGCCCTTGCCCTTGCCCGAGCCGAGGGGCTTCAAGAACATCGCCCCGTGCTCGCGCAGCGACGCGACGACCTCGGAGATCGGCCGCTTCGACTCGGGCCGGTCGGTCGAGAAGAGCCGCCCCTTGTTCTTCACGAACAGGATCGGCGGCACGTCGACGTGATCCTCGAGCACCTCGTTGCACACGATCTTGTTGTTGAGCATCGAGTCGAAGGGCTCGTTGATCCACCGCGAGCGGTACCAGTCGAACTCCGAGAGGTACTCGTGCCGCGAGTTGCGCTTGAGGTCGTAGAGCACGTACTGATCGGCGACGAAACCGCCGAAGATCGCGTAGCGCAGGCGGGTGTGCAGCGGCACCTTGAGGTGGCTCTTGGCGAGCAGGATGCGGGTGATCCACAGGTAGACGAGCTTCGCCCGCTTCACGTTCCGCTTGATCAGCGGGTGCATAGGCCGCCCTTCTCGAAGAAGCAGTCGACGAGATTCTCAGTCGAGCGACCGGGGCTGTCGAAGATGAACTTCGCCTGGTACGCGCGCAGCGCATCCATGGGGTACTCGCCGTCTATCACCCGGGCGATCTCCTCCGCGCTCTCCGAGACGCACCCGGGCATCTCCTCGAACAGATCGATGTTCAGCCCGTTCGTGGCCAGGTACTCATCATGGTCGTGTACATAGTAGAGGGTTTTCACGTCGATGAGCGCGGCCTCGACGGCGATCGCCGAGTAGTCGGTGACGAGGTACTCGGCCACGGTGAGCAGCTCGGGCCCGGTGAAACCGGGGCATGTGACGTACTCGCCGTCGGGCATGAGCAGGTTGCCGTCCTTGTGCCCGTGCACGATGAGGGTGAAGCGATCGCGGTCGATCGCGGCCGCCAGATCCCGCGCGCCGGTGTCGGGGCCGCTGCCGCGCCGGAACGTGGGGGCGTAGAGGATGGTGGGCTTCTGCGCCAGCTCGGGGTGGCTCTTGAGCACGCGGCGGGCGATCTGCTGACGGTGATTGACGAGGTAGTCGGCCCGGGGCAGCCCGATGTTCAGCAGCTTCGACTCGTCGACGCCGAAGGAGGCGCAGTAGAAGGGGTTCCAGGCCTTGCCGCCCGCGATGACCCAGTCGTAGCCTTCATGGATGCGCATCGAATGCGCCAGCTTCTGCGAGCGGCCCTGCTCCCGGTCGAGGGTCTGCCGGCCCGACTGCTTGATCTTGCCCAGCGAGTGCCAGGCCTGGAAGACCACGAGCTCGGGGCGGTGCCGCAGAGACGACACTGCGGGCCAGTACGAGTCGAGCACGCACACCTTCGTCGTGGCCAGGTGGTACAGGCTGCGCAGCGACGCGAAGCCGAAACGGAGCGCCGCCCTCGGGTTCCCCTCGAAGCGGCTCGAGACGGTGGCGATCACGATATTCGGATCCCGCCGTTCGAGCTCCTGGATGAGCATGCGGAAATCGCGCGTGATGCCGTCGGAGTGGCGGCTCAGGAACGTGATTTTGCAGGGGTCGACCCGCGTCACGAGCTTCAGCACCGCGTAGATGGCACCGAACACCACTGCGATGAAGTAGTGCGCGGCAACCTTGATTCCGGTCGACATCTAGTAGGCCCCTCGGGGTTTGAGAACAGTGCGGAACGTGCGCCACAGGATCAGCAGGTCACCCGTGATCGACCAGTTCTCGACGTAGAAGAGGTCGAGGCGGATGCTCTCGTCCCATGAGAGGTCGCTGCGACCGCTCACCTGCCAGAGCCCGCTGACGCCCGGCCGCACGAGCAGGCGCCGGTTCGCCCACCGCGAGTACTGGTCGGCCTCGGCGGGCAGCGGCGGCCGGGGGCCCACCAGCGACATCTCGCCGCGGAGCACGTTGAAGAGCTGGGGCAGCTCGTCGATGCTGTGGCGGCGCATGAACCTGCCGATGCGGGTGACCCGCGGATCCGACTTGAGCTTGAACAGCACCCCGTTGCCCTCGGAGGCATCGAGCATGCCGGGCAGCTCGTCCTCGGCGTTCTGCTTCATGGAGCGCAGCTTGAACATGGTGAACGGGGTGCCGTTGAGGCCGAGGCGGGTCTGGCGGAAGATGATGGGACCGGGGCTGTCGATCCTGATCAGGATCGCCATCACACCCATCACGAGCAGTGCGAGGGGGAGGATCAGCAGCGTGACGAACAGGTCGAAGAGCTGTTTCGCGTAGTAGCGCCACCCCGTGAACTGGGGTGACTCGACGTGGATCAGCGGAAGGCCCGACACGGGGCGGATGTGGATGCGGGGGCCCGCGATGTCGGTGAGGGAGGAGGCCACGATCAGGTCGACGTTGCGCCCCTCGAGCTCCCACCCGATTGCGCGGATGCGCTGGGGCGGCAGCGCCGCACCGCCGGCGATGATCAGCGTGTCGGCGTCGTGCGCCTCGATCGCCTGCATGAGCTGGTCGTAGTCGCCGACGACCTCGAGGCCCTTGACCAGCTCCGAACCCACCGGCGAGCTGGATACCGCGCCGACGAGTTCGAAGCCGACGATGATGTTCGAGCGCAGCTGGCGCACCAGCGGCGCGGCGTGATCCTCATCGCCGACGACGAGGGTGCGGTAGGTGTTCTTGCGTCGGCGACGCTGCTGATGGAGGCGCTTGCGCCAGATCCACCGCCCGAGCACCAGCAGCACCAGGCCCACGGGCAGCGCGATGTAGATGGAGTCGCGGCGCAGTTCGATCGGATCGAAGAGCAGCATGATCAGAGCGGATACGCCGAACGTGACGATCGTGGCGTTGAAGAGCCGCTTGTACTCTTCGGGTCCGGTACCGAAGACAGTGGGATTGCGGGAGTCGTAGAACGCGAGTGCGAGCAGCCAGCCCGCGCAGAGCACCAGGGAGAATTCGACCCGGCTGAGGATGGAGGGCGGCGCGTCCTGCACCGGCGCGAGGTAGAGCAGGCTGAGAACCTGGCTGATGAAGACGGTGAAGATCACCACGCAGGTGTCGGTCCAGAGGAGCTTGCGCGAGTAGCGGCGCTCCCACTGCGGTGCCTTTGCGGTCACGTCACCTCCCCCGAAGCGCCTCTCTGCACCGCGGCCGAGAGTCTGGTTCCGAGAAGTCGCGGTACATAGGTTCCTATGTTACTCCCCTGAAACAGAGCATGCGCGCGTGCCGGGCGGCCCTCCGCTGAGTTACACTGGGTTCTTGTTTCGGCTGCCGCGGCGGCGCGTGGATTCTCAGTGTGAGTGGTATGGACGTGAAGAACGAGAGCGACCCGGCAGAGCCTGTTTCTGCCGCGGGTGCTATCGGCGACCCTCCGGCATGGATCCCCGCCCGCAGTCAGCGCTCGAGCACTCGCACCAATCGTGTGCTCATGGCATCGCTCGGGGCGCTCGCCGTGGTGCTGATCACGGTGGGGATCGCGGCGCCTCAGATCGTGTACCTCGATGAAGCCACCCGCTATGACGACTTCGTCGCTGAGGCTGCAGACCTGCAGAGCGGTATCAGCGACACCGAGGCCGATCTCGAGTCCACGGCGGTGCTGCTGCATCTGCAGCAGGAAGAGGCGAAGACGCTCGCGGCGCGGCTCAAGGCTCTGGCATCGTCGAGCGCCGGTGTGCTGCCCGAGGCGCAGGTCGCGGCATTGACGAGCGCGGCGACGGAGCTCACCGAGGTACTGCCGCAGCAGCCCGCAAAGGTGCCCCCCATGCTGCTGCGCAACGTGGAGCGCACCCTGCAGCAGGATCCGGCCTCGGTGCCGGTCTCGTGGTTCGCGGTCTCGCCGATGGTGGCGGGCAGTCTCGCCGGAGTGGAAGCCGAGACGCCTGATCCGGTGCAGGCCGAGAAGACGGTCACGCTCGAGGCGGTCGACCGCGTGAAGCGGCAGATCTCGGGGGATCGGAAGGATCTCGAAGACCTCGAGGATCGGATGACGAGGCGCACCGCCGCTCTCGAGAAGCTCCAGGCGACGACGACGAGATCCCTCTCGACGGCCGAGGAGATCGCTCTCGGGGCTCCCGAACTCGCGGCGACGACGGCTGCCAAGCTGCCCGTCGAGGAACTGGATCAGCCGACGCTGGTGGAACTGAACGCGACGATGACCGCAGCGGCGGATTCGGCGTCGAAGGCGGTGGATTCGAAGGAGTTCATGCGCCTCTCGGATGCGACGCTGGTGCTGGCCTCCGAGGTGCCCGAGGGAACCGAAGGCGCCACTCGAGTCGAGTTGAATGATCCGCTCCGCTCCATGCTCCTCCTTGGACGTGTCGAGGCGTTCGTGCAGGCGACCGCAGCGGTGATCGACGAGCAGGAGCGACTGCAGGCCGAGGCCGAGGCGGAAGCTCAGGCCCGGGCCGAGGCGGAGGCCAACTCGTACGTTCCGCCGCCGACCACCGAGCCGCCCCCGCCGGACGACTCCGGCGCCGGGGCTGCAGGTACCGCGGATGCGGGCGCTGCGGGAGCCGGCGCGGACGGCTCCGGTGCTGGGGCCGAGGGGACGGCGGATGCCGGGGGATCGGGCGACGCGAGCGATGCCGGTGCCGACGCGGGCGCGAATGGCGCAGGGACCGAGGGGCCGCACGATCCGCCTCCGAGCATCGATGCGAGCGGTGACAGCACTGCGTCAGGGATAAGGATCTCCGCTCGCTGACGGCTGCGATCTCTGCTCCCTGAGCCTGCCGAAGTGAACCGACTGCCGCGGAGCTTCTTCGCTCGGCCGGTTCAGCGCACGAGTCGAGCGATCGCCGCGGAGGCCTCGTGCAGCTTCTCCGCCGCGACCTCTCCGCCCTCGGCCGCCGCCGACGCGACGCAGTGCGCGAGGTGATCGTCGAGGAGGGCGAGGGCGACTCGCTCGAGCGCTTTCGTCGCCGCGGAGACCTGGGTGAGGATGTCGATGCAGTAGTCATCGTTCTCGACCATGCGGTGCACGCCCCGCACCTGTCCTTCGGCGCGCCGCAACCGCTTCAGCAGCTCGTCCTTGTGCTCGATGTAGCCGTGGGTGTGGTGCTCGCAGGCGGCGTCTATCGCTTCGCTCATGCGAGAACCATACACGGGAAGCCCCCTCGACTCACTGTGTTTCGCGACGGGATGAATCGCGCGGCGTCGGCTGTGGACAGGCCTGGCCCCCGGCCCAGCGCCAGCGCCAGCGCCAGCCCAGCTTGCCCAGCCGAGCTTGCCCAGCCCAGCCTCCATCCCTCCGCCCCGGCCCCCAGCTTGCCCCGCCCGGCCCAGCCCCGCTCCTGGATCCCCCCCGTCGAGATACGGATTTCGCACCCACGAGCGCAATCCGGCGTGCAATATCCGTATCTCGAGGGGGAAGCGGCGTCACGCGGCGGATCGCGGCCCTCGACGTGGGCGGAGCTGCGCGATCCCGCCCGCGACCAGCACCAGCACCGCCACCCAGATCGCCCCGTAGATGACGGCCTCGCCGGCCGCGATCCGCTCGCCGTTCAGCATCGCCGCCACCATCAGCAGTGCCGGCTCGAGATAGCCCAGCAGGCCGAAGAGGCTCATCGTGAGCAACCGCGAAGCGGCGATGTAGAACATGAGCGCAACCCCCGATGCCACGGCGAACAGGGGCCCGGCCCACCGCAGCGCCGGATTCGCCGCGAGGGCTCCGCCGTCGACGACCTCGAGCACGAGAAGCACGGCGGCCACCGGGGCGAGCGCCGCAAATTCCCAGAACATGCCGCCCAGGTGGGCGATCCCGAGCGCGCGCCGCAGCACGAAGTACACGGGGTATCCGAGCGCGACGAGCAGCGTCTCCCACGAGACTCCGCCCACCCGGATCAGCTCGAAGCCGACGCCCAGCGCGGCGATGCCCGCGGCAAGCCACTGCCACCACGCCAAGTGATCCTTGTACAGGAAACGCCCGAGGACCACGAGCACGAGCGGCAGTAGGAAGTAGCCGAGCGCCACCTGCATGCCGCGGCCGTGCAGGGGCGCCCAGCTGAACACCCAGAGCTGCGCGGCGATGAGCGCGCCGCAGGCCAGGATCCCGAGCAGCAGCAGCGGGTTGCGACGAATGCGGCTCCCGATCTCGGTGATGAGATGCCCCTGGCGGATCACCACGAGCGCGAGCGCGATCACCGGGATGGTGATGAGATCTCGGAGCGCCCAGATGGACTCGGCCGAAGCCGGGGCGAGCCACGGGGTGGCGAAGTAGATGCCTCCGAACAGCACCGACGACGCGACGGAGACGGCGATACCGCGCCCGCCCGAGCCGAGCGGGCCCGGGCGGAGCGGCCCGGTCAATCTGCGAGGTCGATTGCGCCGACGACCTCGCCGTAGGGCGTCTCATCGATCGGCTTGAAGCCCATGTGGAGGAAGAAGCCCTCCGGCCCGTCCTCACCCGGCTCCCAGAGCACGGTGAGGCGTTCGACGCCGCGACGGCGCGCCTCCTCGACGAGCGCGTTCACCGCGAAGGTGCCCACGCCCATTCCTTGCGCCTCGGCATCGACGTTGATGCGCCACAGCGCCGCGCGGAACTCCTCCTGCGGAGCGTCGGGATCGAAGTTGCCGTGGATGAACCCCACCACTCGATCGCCGTCGAGCACCACGCGCTGCCACGCGGTGTGCGCCGGGGTGACGGCGGCCGCTGCCGCGTAGGAGACGGGAGTGATGAACTGCTCCTGGCCGGGCTTCAGGCCGAGCGTGTTCACGGCGACGATGGTCGCAGCGGAAAGTTCTTCGAGTCTCAGAGCGCTCATGTCTCACAGGCTAGCGTGTGAACGGTGAGGCGCAAAGGGCATCGGGGGAAACCCGGAGTCATGTTGGGGAAACCCGGGAGAACCCCGAGGACCGCGCCGCAGGAGCACCGCTTGCGGGCGAGGGCGACCGCCGGGGAGCCTCTGCGGAGGACGCGGTTGCGGGAGGAGGCCTCGAGCTCGGCGATGAAGGGCGACTCGGTCACGCGGGCGCCGATGTCGGCGCGCATGCCCTCGAATGAGCGGGCCCTCGAGGAGGCGGCGCCTGCCGCCCCGGGGTGATGACCTGTGGGTCGACCATCTTCGCGGGAAGTCCGCCCTTGCGCTCATTAGAGTGGATCTGTACTATCTGGAAGAACCTTCCAAAATATGGCGCAGAGCTATGGAAGGAGACCGCGTCGGCGGAGGGTCCTCGGCGCGGGCAGGCCAGAGTCTGGAGAGAATATGTGGATGTCAACGGCGCGTCGACGGATAACCGGTGTGATAGCTGGTGCGGCTGTAGCGGCCCTGATGCTGACCGGCTGCAGCGGTGGTCAGGGTGGCTCGAACGATGGTGACGGCGGGGGCGGCTCGGGCGACACGCCCCAGATCGGCGTCGCCGAGATCAACCTCTCGCTGCCCTTCTTCGTGCAGATGCAGCAGGCCTCCGAGGACATCGCCGATGACTACGGCGTCGAGGTGACCTGGCAGAGCGTCGACGGCTCGATCGAGAAGCAGATCTCGACGATCGAGAACTTCATCGCGCAGGGCAAGGACGCGATCCTCATCGACCCGGTCAACGCCGACGCACTCGTCGATGTCATCGACAAGGCCACCGACGCCGGCATCGACGTCATCACGATGGGCAACAAGGTCGGCGGCGACGCGAACCACAACACGCTCTACCCCGATTACGACAACTGGGTCCAGCAGGCTCGCATCCTCGGCAACGCGATTGACGGCAAGGGCAAGGTGCTCTTCCTGATCGGCTCGGTCGGCAACTACGTCTCCGACACCCGGCAGGAGGCCTTCGAGAAGACGATGGCCGAGGAGTTCCCCGAAGTGGAGGTCATTACCCAGCCGACCGACTTCGACAGCTCGAAAGCGGGCTCGGTCACCCAGACCGTCATCACGAACAACCCCGACCTCGCCGCGGTCGCGAGCATCTCCGACGGCCTCACGCTCCCCGCGATCAAGGTCGTCGAGCAGGCCGGCCTCGACATCCCGTTCGTGTCGAACGACGGCGACGAGTCCGTGAACGAGTACATCGACTCCGGTCGCGTGCTGACGAACATCCTGACCGGCTCCCACCGCGTGGGCGCGTGGAACACCGCGGTCGCCGCACGCCTGGCGCTCGGATCGGAGTTCGACACTGATCTCTTCATGCCGACCTACGTCATCTCCTCGGAAGAGTCGGCCCAGAAGATCGCCGACTCGGGCGTCGAGATCGACACGGTCACGACCGAGGAAGCCAAGGACGTCGCACTCGACTACGTCGCCGAGTTCGGCGCCGACCAGGACGACGCCGCCATGACGGTCGGCCAGTAACGCCGCCTGGGTATCGCCGGCCGCGCGAACGCGGCCGGCGATACCGATCCTTCTCACGCCTCTTCTCCGTTTGAAAGGCCACCGCGATATGAGCGCACTCTCCTCCGCCGGGACATTCCTCCGCGATCAGCAGCGCCGTACGACACTGATTCTCATCGTGGCGATCGTGATCGCCGTCGTGCTCTTCGGCGCCCTCTACCAGGGCTTCCTCTCCCCGTTCAACCTCATCAGCATCGTCGTGCAGACCGCGGTGATCTCGCTGGTCGCGTTCGGGATGACCGGTGTCATCATCGTCCGCGGCATCGACCTCTCCGTCGGCTCCTCGCTCGCGCTCTGCTCCGTGCTCGGGGCCCAGGTGCTCGGGGCGACCGGAGACAACTCCTTCCTCGCGATCCTCACGATCTTCGCCGTCGCGCTGCTGGTCTCCGCCTTCAACGGCTTCCTCGTCGCCGTGCTCAAGGTCAACGCATTCATGGCGACGCTCGGCATGTTCGCACTCGCCCGCGGCGCCGCCATCAGCATCTCCGGCGGAAGCGCCGTCCCGGTGAAGAACCCGGCCATGGTGTTCCTCGGCCAGGAGGCGCTGTTCGGCATCCCCTGGTCCATCATCGTCACCGTCATCGCGCTGGTGCTCTTCGCCCTCCTCCTGCGCCGCACGCTCGTCGGTCGCTGGTTCTTCGCGGTGGGCGGCAACGGCTCGGCCGCCTCCGCCTCCGCGGTCCCCGGCCGCTCGGTGCAGATGCTCGCCTTCATGGCGCTCGGCCTCATGGTGGGCGTGGGCGCGCTGCTGACGATCGGGCGTGCGGGCTCAGCGCAGCCGATGGCGGGCCTGAACCTCGAATTCCAGGCCATTACGGCCGCCGTGATCGGCGGAGCGAGCCTCAAGGGCGGCCGCGGGTCCATCGTCGCGACGTTCCTCGGCTCGATCTTCGTCGGGCTGCTCTCGGCCGGCCTCTCGTTCGCCGGCGTCGACCAGTCGCTGATCTACGTCTACACGGGTCTCCTGACGGTCGTCGCGGTGATCGTCTCGCAGCGCGAGGTGATCGTGCAGATCCGTGAGAACGTCACCTTCTTCCTCAACTCCCTCCGGGCCCTCGCGGATCGGCGGGGCGGCAAGGCCGCAGCCGCCGCGAGCCAGAAGCACACGAGACTCGATATCGTCGACGTGCGCAAGTCCTTCTCCGGAGTCGAGGCGCTGAAGGGCGTGAGCTTCGACGTGCGGCCGGGCGAGATCGTCGCGCTCATGGGGGAAAACGGCGCGGGCAAGTCGACCCTCGTCAAGGTCGTCGCCGGCAACCACCAGCCGACCTCGGGCCACATCGCGCTCGACGGCGCGCCCGTCACCTTCGCGGGGCCCGAGGACGCCCGCAAGGCGGGCATCGCGGTGATCCACCAGCACTTCAGCCTCGTCCCCGAGCTCGACGTCTCGCAGAACATGTTCCTCGGACAGGAGCTCCGCATCGGCGGCTTCGGCCCGCTGCGCCGCAAGGCCATGCAGCGCGAGACCGCGAAGCTGCTCGAGGAGCTCGAGATGCCCTTCAAGGCCACCGATGTCGTCGGTGAGCTCAGCGTCGGCCACCGCCAGATGATCGAGATCGTGCGCGCGGTGCGCGAGGACGCGTGGCTCGTGATCATGGACGAGCCTACCTCGGCGCTCTCCTCGCGGGAGCGCGACCACCTCTACGAGCTGATCGAACGGCTGAAGCAGCGCAACACCGCGATCCTCTACATCTCCCACAAGATGGACGAGATCTACCACCTCTGCTCCCGCGCGGTCGTCATGCGCGACGGGCACGTGGTCGGCGCGCCGGAGCTCTCGCAGATCGACTCCGCCGGCCTCGTGAGCATGATGGTCGGGCGCGATGTCGCCGACGTGTTCCCGAGCGTCGAGTCGGAGATCGGCTCTCCCCTGGCCGAGGTCTCGGGCCTCGCCGACGGGCACCGCCTCGTGAACGCGTCGCTCACGGTGCGCCGGGGCGAGGTCATCGGTCTCGTCGGGCTCATGGGCTCCGGCCGCACCGAACTCATCCGGGCCATCGCCGGGCTCAACCGTGCCAAAGCAGGCACCGTCAGCGTGTTCGAGAAGCCGGTCGCCGGTCGCACGCTGAACTCGCTCGCGAACGCGGGGCTCGCGTACGTGCCCGAGGACCGGCACGACGAAGGGATCTTCCCCGAGATGACCGTCGCGGAGAACATGAGCCTTCTGTGGCTCAGGAGAACCGCGAAGAGCGGCGTCGTCGGCGGCCGCGCCGAGCGCGGCCTCGTCGACGCGCAGATGCAGCGCATGGGGGTGCGACCGTCGAACCCGAACCTGCTCATCAAGAATCTGTCGGGCGGCAACCAGCAGAAGGTCGTGCTCGGGAAGTGGCTCGCGCTCGATCCGAAGCTGATCCTGCTCGACGACCCGACCCGCGGCGTCGACGTCGGCGCCAAGGCCGAGATCCACTCGCTCATCATGGAGTTGAAGAGCAAAGGCGCGGGCGTCGTCGTGACTTCCTCCGAGATCCCCGAGGTGCTCGGCATCGCGGACCGGATCATCGTCCTCCGCGACGGGGTCACCGTCGCGGAGCACCCGCGGGGAGTCACCGAACAGCAGGTGATGCAGGACGCGTTCGGCGAACGCGGAGCTGAGAACGCCGCCGCCGCAGTCGAGGAACAGGAGGTAGTGCGATGACCGCCGTCGCCACAGTGCCCGGTCGCAACGCGACCGCGGGCCCGCGCGTGCGGGCCCTGACCGTGAAGTTCGCGCCGCTGCTGCTCCTCGTGCTGCTGCTCGTGATCGTCGCGTCGATCAGTCCGGCGGTGCTGAGCCCCGGCAATCTCGTCAATGTGCTCGTCAACGCGGTTCCGATCCTGGTGCTCGCGCTGGGGGCGATGTGGGTGCTCGTGTCGGGCGGGCTCGACCTGTCGGCGGGTTTCGGCGTGGCGATGTGCGCGCTCGTCGTCGGCGGGGGCCTGCAGCAGGGGCAGCCGCTCGTGCTCTCGCTGCTCTGGGGCCTCCTCGCGGGGGTCGCGCTCGGCGCCATCAACGGCGTGCTGATCGCGGTGTTCGCGATGCCCCCGTTCATCGCGACGCTCGCGACGATGGCCGGCGTGCAGGGCATCGTGCTGCTGCTCGGTAAGCAGGGCACCGTCATCGTCGGCGACGACTTCCTCGTCGGGCTGGGCTCCGGCCGGCCCCTGGGCGTCCCGCTGCTCGTGATCGCAGCGGTGGCCATCGCCCTCGTCGTCGCGGGCCTCGCCCGGTGGTCGCGCTTCGGCCTCTACACCTACGGCATCGGGTCCAACTCCCAGGCGATGATCGCCCGCGGCGTTCCGGTCATCCGGCAGACGCTGCTCGTGTACATCTTCGCGGGTCTGCTAGTAGGCCTGACGGCGATCCTGCTCGTCGCGAAGGTGCAGATCGTCGACACGAACATCGCGAACACCAACCTGCTGCTCGACGCCTTCGCGGCCACCATCATCGGCGGCACGAGCCTCTTCGGCGGCAAGGGCACGGTCATCGGCACGATCACGGGCGCCGTGATCATCAGCCTGATCTCCACGAGTCTCGTCGTCATCGGCGTGAGCGCCCAGAACATCGACTTCTTCAAGGGCGCCACGATCGTCCTCGCGGTGATCATCGACGCGGGGATCCGGTTCCTCGAGAAGCGCCGCACCTCCTGACCGGAACATCTCCAGATCTCACACGAAAGGTTGAACATGTCCTTCAATATCGCCGTCGTCGGCGCAGGATTCATGGGCAAGATGCACGCCCGCACCGTCAAGGACTCCCCGGTCGCCACCCTCGCAGCGGTGGTGGATCTCAACGAGACGCTCGGGCGCGCCGTCGCCGATGAGCTCGGCGCCGTGCACTACGGCTCCGTCGCCGACGCCCTCGCCGACGACTCGATCGACGCGTACGTCATCGCGCTGCCGGACAAGCTGCACGAGGACGCGGCCGTCGCGCTCCTCGAGGCGGGCAAGCCCGTGCTGCTCGAGAAGCCGATGGCGCACACACTCGAGGTGGCGCGCCGCATCGCCGCGGCGGCCGAGAAGGGCGGCGCCAGGCTGCTGGTCGGCCAGATCATGCGCCACGACCCGCGCTACGTCGCCGCAGCCGAGGCCGTTCGCGCGGGCCGGATCGGCGAGCCCCTCCACCTGAAGGCAGGCCGTGTCGCCGACCGCGGCGTCGGAACCCGCATGAACGGCAACTCGAGCGTGCTCTTCTACGTCGGCATCCACGACGTCGACGCCGTGCAGTGGATCACCGGCCAGCGGATCACCCGCGTGTACTCGCGCGCCGTCAGCAAGCTCATGCCGTCGCTCGGCGTCGAGTCGGAGGACGCGATCCTCTCCGTGTTCGATCTCGAGAACGGCGCCGTCGGAGAGCTGTTCAACGGGTGGACCCGGCCCGTCGACACCCCGGTGCTCATCGACGGTCGGTTCGAGCTGTTCGGCACCGAGGGGATCGTCGAGATCGACGTACGCGACCACGGCGTGAAGGTGTATGGCAAGGACCGCTTCGACCTGCCCGACGCCCTCCACTGGCCCGAAGTGAACGGCCGCATCAGCGGCGACCTGGCGGCCGAGCTCGCCCACTTCGTCGATGCCGTGCAGAACGACCTGCCCTTCGTCATCTCGGTGGAGGAGGCCATGCGCGATGTCGCGGTCAACGACGCGATCCTGCGGTCGGTGGAGTCGGGGCAGCCCGAGGACGTCGAGCTGGTCTAGCCATGAGCCGGTGGTGCGACGTGCGCGACCGCTTCGGGAGCGCTGCGGTGGGGTACTTCGACACGCCCAGCATGGGCGCACCCACGCGAGCGACGATCGAGGCCTTGCGCGGCGCGCTCGACGACTGGCTGAGCGGGGCGGCGCGCTTCGAGCGCTGGGAGGAATCAGTCCGGCGCTGCCGCCAGAGTTGGGCCGACCTCGCCGGAGCCGATGAAGCGGCGGTGGGGACGGGGGCATCGATTGTCCCCGCCGTCGCCGCGACCGCTCAGGCGCTCGCGCGTCGGCCGGGCCGCGTGTTGCTGCACGCCGATGAGTTCCGCTCGCTCGCACTCCCGGTCTTCGCCGCTTTCGGTGAGCCGCGCGTGACGACCGTGTCGGGGCCGTACGCATCGAGCACGTTCATCGATGGGCTCGGCGGCGATGTGAGCGTCGTCGCGATCTCCTCGGTCTCTTCGGCGACCGGCGAGCGGCCCGACCTCGTCCGCCTCGTCGAGGCCGCGGACGCGGCGGGAGCGGTCGTGATCGTGGACAGCACCCAGTCTGAGGGGATCGTGCAGCTCGGGCCGCCCGCCGAGCGGTTCCAAGCGGTGTTCGCCGCCGGCTACAAGGGACTCCTAGGGCCGCGCGGCACCAGCTACTCCTACATCAGGGAGGATCTCGATCTGCGCCCCCTGGTCGAGGCCAGCCCCTACGGCATGGCCGACAACGACCTGCGCGGTTCCTACGGCGCGCCGGGGGTCCCCTTTCCCGGCGGGCGAGGGGTCACGCAGAGCCCCGCGTGGCTGGCCTGGGTGGGTGCCGAGGCCGGGCTCGACCTCCTGCGCACCGTCAGCGCCTCCGATCGAGAGTCGCACGCCGTCGGGAGGGCGGAGCAGCTGCGCGCGGGACTTGTCGAGGCAGGGTTCGCCGTCGAACCGTCCGAGCTCCCCTCACACATCACCGCCGTCCCGCACCCCGATGCCGCCAGCATCTGCGAGGTGCTCGAGCAGGCGGGGATCCGGGCCGCGGCCCGGCTCGGACGCCTGCGGTTCGGCACGCACCTGTACACGGACGGCGCGGACGTGGATCGGGCGGTCGACGCCCTCCGCGGTGCCCGGTCGTCCCGCTGAATTGTCACACTGAGAGAAGGAACGCAAGATGACGCTGGAACTGCAGCATCCGCAGATGGTGATCGGCGGCGAAACGTACGCGCCCGACCGGGAGCACCGCATCTACACATCGCCCTCCACGGGGCAGGAGGTCTCCGATATCCTGCTCGGATCCCCCGAGGACGTGGACCGGGCCGTCGCTTCCGCGCGCGCCGCGCTGCCCGCCCTCGCGGCGCTAGGGCTCGATGGCCGCGCCGAGCTGCTGCGGCGGACCGGCGACGCGATCCGCGCCCACGCGGATGAGTTCGCCGCGCTGCTCGCCAACGAGCACGGCAAGACCTACTACGGCGACGCGCCTGGCGAGATCGGCGCGAGTGCTGTGGCGATGGCCGATGCGGGCGCGCAGGCGCGCTGGATGCTAGAGCAGCACTACCCGGTCTCGACGCCGGGCAAGCGGGTCATGACCGTGCGTCGCCCGCGCGGCGTCTACGGCATCCTCACGCCGTGGAACTTCCCGCTCGGCATCGCGACGCAGTATTATCTCGGCCCCGGACTCGCCGCGGGCAACTCGATGGTGTGGATCGGGGCCCCGTCGGTGAACTCGACGCACGCGCTGCTCGCGAAGATCATCGCCGAGATCTGGCCTCCCGGGTCGGTCAACTTCATCACGGGCGACGGTCCCGTGGTCGGCCAGGCGCTCGCCGGCCACCCCGGCGTCGACGCTGTCGGCTTCACCGGCTCGACCCCGGTTGGCAACGCCGTGCAGATCGCGGCCGTCGGCAAGCCCAGCTTCCTGGAGCTCGGAGGCAACGGGCCGACGGTCGTGTTCGCCGACGCCGACATCGAGCTCGCCGCGGCGCGCATCGCGGGCGGATCCTTTGCGAATGCCGGCCAGATCTGCACGGCCTCCGGTCGGATCCTCGCTCACGCCTCGATCGCCTCGCAGCTCGCCGACGCGATCGCCGAGCAGTCGAAGCGCTTCGTGCTCGGCAGCCCGTTCGAGCGCGAGACCACTATGGGGCCGGTGCACCGCAGCGAGCTCGCCGCGGCCGTGCTCGGCCAGGTCGAGAACGCCGTCGCGCAGGGCGCTCGCCTCGTCACGGGCGGGGCGCTGCTCGAGGGCGCTCCCACCGCCAACTACGTGCTGCCGACCGTGGTGGACAACGTCGCGGCCGGCTCGGATCTGCACCGCATGGAGACCTTCGGCCCCGTGGCGCCCGTCGTGCACTACGAGACCGACGACGAGCTGCGCGAGCTGTTGAACTCCAGCCGGTTCGGCCTGCACGGCGGCGTATTCACGCGGGATGTCGAGCGCGGCCTGGCGTTCGGAGAGACGCTCCGCGTGGGCCACGTGAACATCAACGACACGAGCGCCTATTGGGAGCCCTCGATCCCCGCCGGCGGCGCCGCGGGAGCCGCGAGCGGCATCGGTCGCTCGGGCGGGCCGTGGTCCGTTCTGGAGATGACCGAGGTGCAGACCTTCACACTCGACTTGAGCTGATCATGACCGAGCATGCACGGAGCACCGCGTTCGGTGCGCTGACGAGTCCCGAGGCCGCGGAGGCCCGGGGGTCTCTGGTCGTCGTGCCGATCGGCGCGGTCGAGCAGCACGGGCCGCACCTGCCGCTGGCGACGGATATCTGGATCGCCTCCGCCGTCGCGCGCGATGCGGTCGCGCGCGTCGACGATGCCTTCCTGGCCGACCCGCTGCCGGTAGGATGCTCCGTGCACCACCGCTCGTTCCCGGGGACGCTGAGCCTCGGCGTCGACACCTTCATCCGGATGATCTGCGATGTCGCGACCTGCTTGTTCGAGGACGGATTCGTGCCGGTGTTCGTCAATGGGCATGGCGGGAACCGGGCACCCATGGGCGCCGCTCTGCAGCGCCTGCTCGAGCAGAACGTGTCGGCCTGGGGGCTCACCTATTTCGAGACCCTGCGGGACGTCGCGATCGAGCGCTTCGGCGGGCGGGCACTGGGTCATGCGTGCGCCCTGGAGACGTCGATCTCCCAGCACCTGTGGCCCGAACTCGTCGGTGAGCTCCCCGCTCCCGGGGCGGGCGACTCGGAGGTCTTCCCGGACCCCTCGCTCTTCAGCACCGACCCCGCCGTCAGGCATCGACGGTTCGAGGAGTTCAATGAGCTCGGTCTCGTGGGAGATCCGGCACGGGCGGACCCCGAATGGGGCGAAGATGTATATGAGACGGCGGTGTTGCGCGTAGCCGAGCAGCTCCGGCGCATCTCGACCAGCAAACGCGCGTGATCGCGCTATCCCCAGGAGGAATCACAGCTCATGAGTCAGACGGCACCCTTGCGACCCGCCGAAAGCGGCCGGCGCGGGCCTGAGGGCCTCCGCGCCCTCGATCGCGCGACCACCGTGCTCTACTCGCTCGCGGCGCACCCCACGGGAATCAGCCTCGCGGACCTCTCGCGGGAGACCGGCCTCACGATGACGACCGCGCACCGGATCCTGGCATCGCTGCGCTCGAAGAATCTCGCCCGAGAGATGAGCGACGGGCTGCACGGGGTCGGTATCGGCACCCTGGTGCTGTCGGGGGCCTACCTGGCGGGCATTGACCTCCGGAGCGAAGCCCTCCCGCACCTGAAGGAGCTGAACGAGGCGACGGGCGAGACCTGCCACCTGGGCATGCTGACCTCCCCGCATGTGGTGTACATCGAGAAGCTGGACAGCCGGCATCCCGTGCGGATGGTCTCGCGGGTAGGCTCGGTGATGCCGGCCGTGCGGACGGCGATGGGGAAGGCGATCCTGTCGAGCGCCTCGGCCGAGGTGGTGAACCGAGTGCTGGAGGACTCGAGGAGTCAGCTCGGGATCGTGGAGGACGCGGATGCCTTCGCCGAGCAGCTGCAGCATGACGGTGCGCAGGGCTTCAGCACCGACCTCGAGGAGAATGAGCCGGGCATCTGCTGTGTCGGGGCGGCGATCTTCGACCAGTTCGGCCGCTCAGAGGCGGCGGTCAGCGTCTCGACTCCCGTGGAGCGCTTCGACGCGAATCGGCTCGACGAGTTCGGCGCCCTGGTGAGGGGCACCGCGGACCGGATCTCGCAGGCGCTCGGATATCTGACCGACGTCTCCATCGAGGCGATCCGGGACCAGGGGCCGAGGGGTGTGGCGGATGAGTGAGCACACCAGGGTCGTCATCGTCGGGGCCGGCCGCTTCGGGACCCTGCACGCCCGGGTCTGGCGCGAGGCGGGCACCGTCCTCGCCGGCGTCGTTGACATCGATCCCGCCCGGTCCGCGGCGTTCGCCGAGACCTGGGGCGCCGAGCATCACGGGACCGATCTCTCCGAGATCATCGTCATGGCCGACCCGGACATCGTGGTGATCGCGAGCGACGAGTCCACCCACACCGAACTGGCGCTCGCGGCGCTCGCCGCTGGGCGCCACGTGTTCATGGAGAAGCCGTTCGCCATGTCGGTGGAGGACGCGCTCGGGACCGTCGACGCGGCGCAGCGCGCGGGACGCGAGGTGATCGCCGGGCACATCTCCCGTTTCGCCGAGCCCTATCGCGCAATGCGGCAGGCGCTGTCGGCCGGGCGCATCGGCGACCTGTGGTCGCTGCGCCTCCGACGCGATTTCTCGCGCCAGTGGTTCGGGGACTTCGGCGGCAGGGTGGATCCCGTGTGGGAGTCGTGCATCCACGACATCGATGTGGCGCTCTCGTTCGTGCGGCGTCCGGCGACGCGGGTGTACGCGTCGCGCAGCGAGGCGGCGGGCATCAACGCCCCCTCCGTGGTGTCGGCGATCGTGGAGTTCGCGGGCGGTGCGATGGTGACGATCGAGACGGCGTGGACGATCCCGGCGGGGGCACCGCAGACCGAGTCGGGCGCGCTGGAGCTCCCGGGGGCGATCATCGCTGAGGCCGAGGCGCACGGTTCGACCGGCGTCATGCGCCAGCGGTTGCAGAACGACGGATTGACGGTGTGGAACGACGCAGGCTCGTGGTCGCCGAACGCGTTCCTCTGGCCCGTCTCGGGCGACCGCGTGGGGGGCGCCATTCGCGCGGAGGTCGAGCACGCCCTCGGCGTGGTCCGCGGCGCGCACGGGAACACCGAGATGCCGATGACCGAGGCCGTGTGGGGCATCGCGATCGCGGAGGCGATGACGCGCTCCCTGGAGACCGGGGCGCCCGAGGTTCCCCGGAACGAGGGATGGCTGTGAGCGGCGACGGAGCGGAGCTCGCTCGGCTCGACATCGCGACCGTCGGGGAGAGCATGGTGGTGCTCGTGCCGTCGCACGGCGAGTCCCTGGAGCGCACCGCCGAAACCGCGCTGTTCCCCGCCGGAGCCGAGTCGAATGTCGCGAGCTACCTGTCGCAGCTCGGTCACGCCGTGGGCTGGGGCAGCAGGGTCGGCAACGACCCGTTCGGACGCCGGCTGCTGCGCTCCTTCTCGGAGATCGGGATCGACGTCTCGCAGGTCGTCATCGACGATTACCGGCCCACCGGCGTCTACTTCAAGGACCCGGGCGGGGAGCCGAGCGTCTACTACTACCGCTCCGGATCCGCCGCGTCGGCGCTGGGCGTGGGCGATGTCGCCCCGTTGGTCGCCCGTGCGGCCCGCCTGCATGTCACCGGGATCACCGCTGCGCTGGGAAAGGGGGCCGCGTTGACGCTGTTCAACATCGTCCGCGAGGCCAAGGCCGCGGGGAAGCGCATCTCGTTCGACGTGAACTACCGGGCACCGCTGTGGCCGACGGCCGAGGCTGCCCCGGTGCTCGCGGAGCTGGGGGGACTCGCCGACACCGTGTTCGTCGGCCTCGACGAGGCGCAGCACGTCTGGGGGATCGAGCGCGCCGACGAGATCCCGGCGATCTTCGCGAGGTCCGCGGAGGTGGTCGTCAAGGACGGCGGCGAAGGGGCCACGACCTTCATCGGAGACGACGTCTTCCGGGAGCCGGCGCCCACGGTCGAGGTGCTGGAACCGGTAGGCGCGGGTGACGCATTCGCGGCCGGGTACCTGAGCGCTTCCATTCGCGGCGCATCGCCCGCTGAACGCCTGCGCTGGGGCCACCTGCTCGCCGCGCGCGTCCTGATCGCGCCGTCGGACTCGGTGCTCCTGCCGCCGGCCGGCGTGCTGGCGGCGCAGGCAGAGGTCGATCCGGCCACTTGGGCCGCCCTGAGCTTCGCCGGGTCCGAGGGGTCGTACGCGGTCTGAGCCTTGTGCCTCACGCAGGGTGCCGGGGCGTGCGTCGACCACGAGTACGCTCCCCGATCGATTCGACCATAGAGGTCGCTGCGGCTTCTCACGTAACCGAGGGTGGGAGCGAAACGGACCGCGCGAAGCCCGGATCAGCTCAGCAAGTTCGGCGGGGGCACCAGGCGGGCGAAGCTCGACGAGGCGGAGCGCACGGATTCCACGGCGGAGCCCGGGTCGAGCTCTGCGCCGCCGTGCCCCGGGTAGAGGGCGACCACGGGTTGCCGTGAGAGGCGATGCATCGTGTCGGCGTAGGCGTCGAGGCGGCAGTCGGGGATCGCCTGGATGCTCACCCGACCACCCGGGAAGAGCGTGTCCCCGGTGAAGAGGGCGACCCCGTCCGGCTCCTCCAGTGCGAAGACGAGGTGGCCGTCGCAGTGGCCGGGCGCGCGGATCGCACGCAGCACGCTTCGGCCGAAGCGGAGCTCGTGCGGCACCTCCTCGGCGGAGGGCGCGGGCGGCATGTGGTAGTTGGCGGGGTACACCCCTGCACGGCGCGCACGGACGAGCGAGGTTGTCTGCTCGTCACCGTCGCGCAACGCCTTCGCGGTAGCGGGGCTGCCGAGGACGCGCAGCCCCGCCCGCTCCGCCGCGGCTGCGCCACCGGCGTGATCCGCGTGGTAGTGCGTGATGAGCAGGGCATCGACGGTCCGCAGGTCCCCGGTGACGGAGGCGACCTGATCGAGCCAGGCCTTGCTGCCGCGGCCCGTGCCGCAGTCGATGAGAACGCCGCGCTCCCCATCCCAGACGAGGTACTGGTTGCCGTCCCATGCATCGGTCGATGCAGGGCCGTCGGATCCGCCGACAAGCCACACCCGGGAGGAGAGTCGCGTCGCGGTCATCGGTCAGTCCCGCGTGCGGACCGCGACGGCGTCGATCTCGACGAGGATGTTCGCGAGGGTGCTGCCGACGGTCGTGCGCGCCGGGTAGGGATTCGGGAACCGCCGAGCGTACACCTCGTTGTAGGCCGCGAAGTCGCGATCGAGGCGCTCGAGGTGCACGGTCGTCTTGACCACGTCGGCGAGCGTGAGGCCGCGGAGCTTCAGCGCGGTCTCGACGTTCGAGATCACCTGCTCGGTCTGCGCGGTGATGCCCTCGGGCACGGCGCCGGTTGCGGGATCCTGTGGTCCGAAGCCGGACGTGAACACGATGTTGCCCGCCTCCACGACGTGGCTGTAGGGTCCCGCCGGGTTGGGCAGCTGATCGCTGAGCATCGCTTCTTTGGCCATGGGGGTTACTCCGTTTCTTCGGTGGGTGGGTGGTTCTCGGCGCGCCGGACCCTGCTGTAGGTCTCGTAGCGGTCGGCGCGGAAGCATGCGTTCGAGCGCTGGATCGGGCGCCCGCGGTCGTCGAAGAACACCTGGATGATGTTGAGCGTCGGCGAGCCGGGAGGGACCCCGAGGAGGTTCGCCTGCCGATCCGTGACGATAGCGGCGTGCACTCGGCGCGTCGCGCTGTCGGGGGCGAGTCCGATCGACGCGAGTCCCCGGTGCAGGGAGACGAGCGCGGAGTCCCCGAGGGTCTTCGCGTATCGCTGGGGCACGTGCGCGACTTCGAGGCAGATCGGCTCGTCATCGGCGAAGCGCAGGCGCTCGAGCTGCAAGACGAGCTCGGTCCGGCCGAGCGAGAGGTCGCGGGAGACCTCGCTCGTGGGGACGACCTCGTCGACGCCGAGCACGCGGGTGCCCGGGGTCATGCCGCGCATCGTGATGTCCTCGGTGAACGACGTCAGCGCGCTGCTTTTCGAGATGATGCCGTGGCGTACGAAGGTGCCGCGCCCGGGGATTCTCGTGACGACCCCCTGCTCCTGCAGGAGGTCGAGCGCGCGCCGGATGGTCATCGGGCTGGCGCGGTACGCGGCGGCGAGCTCCTGTTCGGCGGGCAGCTGGGCGCCCTCGTGGAGCGTGCCGCACTCGGTGCGAATGCGCTCGGCGATCTGCAGATACTTCGGAGTCGTCATGAACGGTAACCTACCCCTCGGCGGGATAGTTCCGAGCCAGGTGCTCGTAGAGGTCGACCGCCTGGTGGAGCTGCGAAACGCCGACCTTCTCGTTCGCGCCGTGCGCGACGCTGAGCCAGCCCGGGCCGAGGCTCACGATCGTCGGTACCCCGGCCTCGCCCATGAAGTAGGCTGCGTCCGTGCCGCCGGGGTAGGGGGCGAAGGGGAGCGCGCGACCCAGCACCGACTCGGCCGCGGCGCTGGCGATCCGGACCACGGGGTGATCGGGATCGATCTCGGTCGCCGGCATCCAGCCCATGGACCCGGGCTCGTAGGTGATCGTGGCCGTGGCCTCGTCTCCGACGGTCCGCTGCACCAACTGTTCGATCGCGGCGCGCACCCGGTCCCGGTCCATGCCGGGCACGGTGCGGATCTCGATGCCGACGGTGCAGCGCCCCGGCCAGACGCCGAAGCAGACACCGCCCGAAACCATCATTCCGGGGTTGACGGTGGGGGTCGCGGGCACCTTGCCCGGGCGGTCGACCGGGGGAGCGAAGGACTCGAAGGCGCGCAGCACGTCGGCGGCGACGAGCGAGGCGTTGCGCCCGAGGCGCGGCGACAGGCCGCTGTGCCCCTGCGTCGTCGTGATCTCCACCTCGAAGCAGCAGATCCCGCGCGACACGAGGAACATCGCCTCCCACGGGTCGTCGATGCCGCTCGGCTCGCCGATGACGAGCGCGTCGACGTCCGGCAGCTCGGGGGAGGCGATGAGCGACTGGGCGCCGGCGTCGGACCCCTGCTCCTCGTCGGCGGTGAGCACGAGGGAGAGCTTGCCGAGGCCGCGCGAGGGCGCGGCCGCGATGCGCTCGGCCACGACGAGCATGGCGGCGACGGCGCCCTTCATATCGGTGGCGCCGAGACCGTACGCGGTATCCCCGTCGATCGTGAGCTCGAGCGGCGGGGTGTTCCACGCGGAGAGCGCATCGCCGATCGGCTTGGTGTCGAGGTGTCCGGTGAGGCCGAGGTGCGGACCCTCGCCGAGGTCGAGTGTGACCACCACGTTGGGCCGCCCGCGCTGGAGCTCCACGATCCGGGAGGGCATACCGCGCTCGCGGCACCAGGCGTCGACGAAGCCGGCGATCTCCCGCTCCCCGGCCCCCGGGTTCTGGGAATCGATCGAGACCAGTTGCCGGGTGAGTTCGATGACATCCATTGTCGCTCCGATCGCAGACGGGTTAGAGTGGTTCTGAAGTTTTCAGAATAGCATTCCAAAATCTTCGAGAGTCAGCCAATCTTGAATCGAGGTCGTCCTTTGGCATTCCTGAACCTGCTCCGCGATGAGCGCCTGGTCGCAGTGCTGCGCGGCGATGACCCCGCGAAGGTCCGGCGCGCGGCCGAGACGCTCATCGACTCCGGCGTCGGAATCATCGAGCTCACGCTCACGGTCCCCGGCGCGCTCGGGATCGTTCGCGACCTCTCCGACGCGCCGGCGTCCGTCGGGATCGGCACGATCACCGCCCCCGAGCACGTCGATCAGGCGGTGTCGGCCGGGGCGGCCTTCCTCGTCTCGCCCGGAATCTCGCAGCCGCTGCTCGAGGCCATGCGCGAGTCCGGAATGCCGGCGCTTCCCGGCGTGCAGACCCCGAGCGAGGTCATGCAGGCGAGGGCCGCCGGGTTCGACCTCCTCAAGCTGTTCCACGCGGGACAGGTCGGTGCGGGGTACATCTCGGCGGTCCGGGGGCCGTTCCCCGAACTCGAGTTCGTGCCGAGCGGCGGGATCAGCGACGCGAACGCCGCCGAGTGGCTGGACGCCGGAGCCGTGGCCGTCGGGCTGGGATCGCTCGCGAGACCGCACGAGATCGCCGCCGAGGACTGGAGCGGCATCCGCGAGCATGCGCGGGCAGCGCTCCGCGCGGCGGGGCGTTCCAATGCCTGACGGCGCGCGGGGCGCAGGGATCTGGCGGCACGCGTCGATGCTGCCCGGCACGCGCACCCGCATCACGCTCGGCGAGGGATCGACCCCGCTCGTGCCCATCGACGCAGGCGACAGAGGGATCTCGCTGCTCGGCAAGCTCGAGAGCCAGAACCCCACGCTCTCGTTCAAGGACCGGGGCATGGCGCTCGCCGCATCTGTCGCGGTGGATCAGGGCAAGCGGGGCCTCGTGGTCGCTTCGACGGGGAACGCCGCGGTGTCGGCGTCGGCGTACGCGGCGGCGGCCGGTCTCAGCTGCCGCGTGATCGTCGCCAGCTCCTCGAACGCGATGGCGAAGCTCGACGCGTGCCGCGCCTACGGTGCCGAGGTCTCCGAGATCCCCGGCGACTACAGCGACGCGTACGCCGAGGCCGCGGCGCTCGCGGGCGAGGGGTACATGAACGTCTCCACGACCTACCAGAACGAGTACATCACCGAGGGGTACCGCACGGTAGCCGCGGAGCTGCTCGAGCAGTGCGGGCGCGTACCCCGTGCCGTTATCGTTCCCATCGGTGCCGGCCCGCTCCTCAGCGGCATCGAGCGTGGCTTCGCCGAGCTGGTGGAGCGCGGGGACGCGGATCGTGTGCCGGCCCTCGTCGGCGTGCAGGCCGCGGGCTGCGCACCGATCGCTCGGGCCTGGGCGGCGACCCGCGCGGCCGCGGTCTCGTCCGCCTCAGCTGAGACGGTCTCGAGCGGCACAGCCTCCGCGTCGACGGGGGAGGAGCGGGAGGAGTGGCGCCGCCTGCTGCATGAGCCCGTGCGGCAGACGCCGACCGTGGCGACGGCGATCGCCGACCCGCTGCGCGGCTACGAGGATCAGGGTCTGATCACGTTGGACGCCGTGCGGCGCACGGGCGGCCAGGTCGTGGCGGTCGACGAGGCCGAGACGATCGCCTCGGCGCGCGCGCTGAGGCGGGGCGGGATCTGGGTGGAGCCGTCGTCGGCCATTGCGCTCGCGGCCGTGGAGCAGCTGCGGTTCGAGGAGGGCGCGACCGTCGTCCTGATGCTCACGGGCCACGGGGTGAAGAGCCCGCCGGTCGAGGGCTGAGTCGGTCTGGCCCCCGTGTCGGCCGCTCTCGTCCGGCTATCCGGCGACGGCCCCGCTGCGCTCCGCCACCGCCCGTGCGAAGCGTGCCGTCGTCAGCATGGGGTTGGTGATGGCGGTGCCGACGACCACCGCGGATGCGCCGGCCTCGATGGCGGCGACCGCGTCCTCCCGGGTCCAGAAGCGGCCCTCGGCGACGACGGGGACGCTCGCGAACGTCGCGATCTCCGCCACGAGCTCAAGGTCGGGTCCCTCCGTCGCGGGGCGGGCCGATGTATATCCGGCGAGCGTGGTCCCGACGAGGTCACAGCCCTGCTCGATCGCGTACTCGGCCGAGGCGTGCGAGTCGATGTCGGCCATGACGGGGCAGCCGAGCTCGTCGTGGATGCGGCGGACGAGACTGCCGAGGGGGACGCCGTCGGGCCTGGGTCGCGGCGTCCCGTCGAGCGCGATGACGTCCGCCCCCGCGGCACGGACGGCCGAGGCCTCGTCCCAGCCCGGGGTGATGAACACGCTGTCGCGGTCGCGCTGCTCGGTCTTGACCAGTCCGATGATCGGCGCATCGACGGCGGCGCGGATGGCTCGCACGTCGGCGACGCCCTCGGCGCGGACGCCCCCGGCGCCGCCTATGATCGCGGCCTGCGCCATGCGCGCCATCGAGTCCGGCCCGCGCAGCGGGTTCCCTTCGTGAGCCTGGCAGGAAACCACGAGCCTGCCGAGCAGGGCGGTGATCGAGGGGTCCAAGTGCGGTCCTTTCACGTGGTCGGCGCTCCGACGATGGCGAGGCTCGAGTGCAGAGGATGCGCCGGGTCGAGGTCGAGTAGGCGCGCGGCTCCGTCGAGCGGCGTGCCGTCGGGTGCGCGGAACTGAGCCGTCGGCCACCGCCCGGCGAGCTCCGCGACGAGCATGCGCCGGTACTCCTCGGAGGCCGCGAGGAGCGAGCCCGCGTACGACACGGACGGCGCCGACCCGGCGGGCCAGCCGGCCCGGGAGAGCCCCGCGACAGCGGACTCCGCGAGTTCGACGGCCCCCTCTCGCAGGATCCCGGCCGCTGCGTCGTCTCCGCGGCGCGCGAGGGCGACGACCTCGCTCGCGAACGCCGCGACCAACGAGACGCGGTCGGCCCGGGCGGGCAGCGTGGCGGCGAAGGCCTTCAGCTCTCCGAAGCGCTCCTCCGCGGCCGCGCGCAGGAGCGGCGCCATGCGACGTCCGTCGAGATCCTTCAGTGCGGTCGAGAGGGCGAGCCTGCCGAGCCAGTACCCGCTGCCCCCGTCTCCGAGGAGCGCGCCCCACCCGTCGACCCGTGCCACGCCCCGCGGACCCGAGGCGAGGCAGACGGTCCCCGTGCCGACGGCGAGGACGACCCCAGAGCCCCCCGACAGTGCGCCGACGTGCGCCGACACCGAGTCGTGCGCGACGACGATCCGAGCGGGCGCGGGGTCGAGGGCCTCGGCGAGGGCGCGCGCCGCCGGGGCGGGGTCGTCGAGCCCGCTCGAGCCGACCGCCAGGCGCGACGGGGCGGTCCGCATCCGGCGAAGCGCGCCGACAATTGCCGACACGACCTGCCGAACGCGCGGATCGGACGCGCGTAGCGGCGGTCCGTCCCACTCCTCGACGGTGGCGCCGTGAAGGCTTCGGAAGCGCATCCCTGACTGGCCGACGTCGACGATGAGTGATTCGGCACCGGGGGCGCCTGCGGGCGGTTCCGGAGGTCCCGCGAATCCCCTAGGCATGCGCCGCACCGTCGTCTACGAATGCGCGAATCTCGGTGAGCGCCGCCGTCAGCGTTGCCTCGTTCGCGGCGTAGGAGATCCTGACGAAGCCTTCGCCGCGCTCTCCGAAGGCGGTGCCCGGGATCACGGCCACGCGCTGCTCCTGCAGCAGGCGCTCGGCGAACACCTCGCTCGAGAGGCCGGTGCCGCGCACGTCGACGAATAGGTAGAAGGCTCCCTCCGGCACGGCACAGTCGAGGCCTCGAATGTCTGCGATCCCCGTTACCAGGAGGTCGCGCCGTTGCTGGTAGGACTCCACCATTGCGCGCGTCGCGTCCTCCGGCCCCTCGAGGGCGGCGATGCCGGCGCGCTGGACGAACACCGGCAGGCACGACGAGATGCCCTCCTGCATGCGCGGCATGGGCGCGATGAGGCGTGGGGGTCCGATCACGTACCCTGCTCGCCAACCGGTCATCGCGTAGCTCTTCGAGAGCGAGTTGACGACGAGGAAGCGCTCGAAGGCGGGGTCGACCTGCGCGATGGAGACGTGCGCGCGTCCGTCGAACACCACCCGGTCGTAGACCTCGTCGGAGATGATGATGAGACCGCGCCGATCCGCGAGTTCGGCGATGCGCCGGAGCTCGTCGGCGGGAATTACGGTGCCGAGCGGGTTCGAGGGGGAGTTGATGATGAGCGCCTTCGTCCGCGCTTCGATGAGCGGTTCGATCCGATCCGCCGTGAGCCGGAAGCCGTCCGCGGCGCTCAGCGGGATCCGGACCGGTCTCGCGCCGAGCATGTGCACCTGGCCGAGGTAGTTGGGATACGCCGGGTCGGGAATCAGGATCTCGTCGCCGGGATCGAGCGCCACGCCGAGCGCGAGCAGCAGCGCCTCCATGCCGCCCGCCGCGACCATCACCTGCTCCTCCGCGAGCGGACGCGCCCAGCGGTGGCCGTGGTGCTCGGCGATAGCCCTCCGGAAGGCGGGGATGCCGGCGTTCGCGCTGTACCGGGTCTCGCCGTCATGGAGCGAGCGCACGGCCGCCTCGACGATGTGGGGCGGAGTATCGAAGTCGGGCTCGCCGACGGTGAGCTTCGTGACGCCCTCGAACTGCGCGACCCGGTCGAACACGGCGCGGATGGCGGACGCCGGATACTCGCCGGCGAGCCGGGAGACGGGATGCTGGGTGTGGGTCATGGCGGTGCGTGCGGTCCTTCCGTTATGCGGTGAGGTCGACTTCGAAGCGGTACCGATCGCCGCGGTAGACGGATCGGGCGGCCTCGACCCTCCGGCCCTCCGCGGTCCAGGTGACGCGGTCCACGAGTAGGGCCGGGCTCTGGGGCGCCAGCCCGAGCAGCGCGGATTCGGCGTCGTCCGTCACGGTCGCCTCAATCCGCTGCGATCCCGACACGAGCTCGATGTCGTAGTCCTCCCGCAGGGTCTCGTAGAGCGAGCGGGACTCGAGCTCGCGGACCGCCAGATCCGGCACCAGGTCCAGCGGGAGCCGCAGCGTTTCGATGGCCATCGGCTCGTCGTTCGCCAGCCGGACGCGCTGGATCGAGAGGACCGGGCTCGTGGGGGAGATCCTCAGCTGGGCCCCCGTCCGGGCACCCGCGGCGCGGGTCGTCGCTGAGATCAGACGGGAGGAGCTGCTCATTCCCTGCGCGCGCATCTCCTCGGTGAACGACCGCATCCTGAATTGCTTGGTCAGCCGCGGACGCGCGACGAACGTTCCCACGCCCGCCCGCTTGACGAGCCGTCCCTCGAAGACGAGGTCATCCAGCGCGCGGCGGATCGTCTCGCGTGCGACTCCGAAGGTGCGCATGAGCTCCCGCTCCGGGGGGAGCCGGTGCCCCGGTTCGGCCGCCGCGATGAGGGTGCTGAGGCGCTGCCGCACCTCTTCGCCCTTGGTCTGCGTCATCGTCACCTCCTGAGCGATCGAGATTGGTGTGCTGCCGCCGCGACGCCTCCGATGCGTCGAGCGCTCGGGCGGGCGACCCCGTGGAGACGCCCGCTCGGACGATGCGCCCCGACCTGCGTCTCTGAGCAGGATAGTGACGTGCGGTCCGGACCGCAACGGCCGAGCGTGGAAGTCCGAGTCGTTGCCCTTGCTGGAAATAGCTTGTAGAGTGTCAGCCGTCCGTGCGTCTGGTATAGACCGCGTCAGGACGGTATGGAGGGCGAGATCATGACGTCTCAAGAGCTCCGAGGGCGCGTTGCTCTCGTGACCGGCAGCGCAGGCGGCATTGGCGCTGAAACCGTACGGGAGCTCGCCGCGGCCGGCGCGAGCGTGCTCGCAACCGATGTCTCCGATGCGGGGGGCACCGAGCTGTTCCGGGAGCTCGGGGAGTCGGTCCGCTTCGAGCAGGCGGATCTCCGTCGCAGCGACGAGGCCGATCGGGTGGTGCGGGCGGTGGTGGACGTGTTCGGACGACTCGACATCGTGTTCAACAACGCCGGCATCGGATTCAACGGAGCACTCGCGGATCACGACGACGAGCGGATCGACAGGCTCCTCCAGGTCAACCTCCGCTCGACCATCTACGTCGCACGGAGCGCGATCCCGCACCTCCTGGCGAACTCCGCCGGCGGCGTCATCATCAACAACGCGTCGAACGGCGGAGTCGTCGGGCGCGCCGCGGATCCGGTATACAGTGCCAGCAAGCACGGGGTGGTCGGCCTCACCAAGTCGCTCGCGCTCGCTCACGCCGCCGACGGGATCCGCGTGAACGCCATCTGCCCCGGTCCGATCGACACTCCTATGGTGTGGGCGAACTTCGTCGGTGTCGAGCGGGGCGAGGCTCAGCGCCGCGTGCTCGCGAGCTGCCCCGACCCCCGCATCGCCCACCCACGGGAGGTCGCGGCGACGGTGCGGTTCCTCGCGTCCGAGCAGGCGAGGTTCATCAACGGCGTCGCGCTGCCGATCGACGGCGCCAAGGCTGCAGGCATCATGCCGAGCGACCGCTACCGCACGGACTTCGATTTCGACGGTCGGTAGCCCCGATGGAGATCGTTGTCGTCCCAGACTCGCACGCCGTCGCCGATACCGCCGCGGAGCGGATGGCCGAGGTGCTGCGATCTGACCGGAACGCGGTCCTCGGCGTTGCAACGGGATCGTCGCCGGTCGGCGCCTACGAGCGGCTGGCCGCGCTGGTGCAGCGGGACGCCATCGACACCGCAGGGGTGAGCGCGTTCGCGCTCGACGAGTACGTCGGGCTCGACCCATCTCACCCCGAGAGCTACCACTCGGTCATCCGCCGCACGGTCACCGAGCCGCTCCGCCTCGATCCGGCGCGCGTGCACGTGCCCGATGGCACTGCCGACGACCTCGACACGGCCTGCGCGGCGTACGAGCGCCGCATCCGGGAAGCCGGCGGGATCGACCTGCAGCTGCTCGGGATCGGGACCAATGGGCACATCGGCTTCAATGAGCCGACCTCGTCGTTCGCCTCGCGCACCCGCATCAAGACCCTCGCGCCGCAGACGCGTGCCGACAATGCGCGGTTCTTCGACTCGCCCGAGCAGGTGCCGGTGCACTGCGTGACGCAGGGGCTCGGCACAATCCTGGAAGCCAGGCAGCTGCTGCTCGTGGCGCAGGGCGAGGTCAAGGCCGACGCCGTAGCGAGGATGGTCGAGGGACCGCTCGCGAGCGTCTGCCCCGCGAGCGCGCTGCAGCTGCACCGCGACGCGATCGTGGTGATCGACCGGGCCGCGGCCTCGAAGCTGCGGCTCTCCGACTACTACGAGTACGTGCAGGATCACCTGCCCGGCGGTGCGGCGTGACCGGGGCGGATCTGGGGCCGGAGACCGGAACCGATGGGGGGCCCGACACCGGGATCCTCGCCGCCGCGCGGGTGGTCACGTCCTCCGCCGTGCATGCGCCCGGGTGGGTGTCGTTCGAGGGGGGCAGGATCACCGGCGTCGGGAGCGGTGCCCCCGCCTCGCCCCCGACCCGAGACCTCGGTGATGCAACGCTCGTGCCGGGCTTCGTCGACGTGCACGTGCACGGGGGCGGGGGAGCGGGGTACGCCGACGGGTCGGCATCGCTCGCGCTGCGCGCCCGAGACGCGCACCTCGCCCGTGGCACCACCACGAGCCTTGCGAGCCTCGTGACCGACACCCCGGAGCGCCTGCTCGACAGCGTCCGGATACTCGCCGGCCTCGTCGCGGCGGGCGCACTGCGGGGCATCCACCTGGAGGGGCCCTGGCTGAGCCCCGCGCGCGCGGGCGCGCACGATCCCGGGCTGCTGCGGCACCCCGATCCGGACGAGATCGACGCCCTGCTCGCGGCCGGTGCGCCGCCGGGGCGCGGTGCAGCTGGCGCCGGCGCGGGCGCGGGATCGGCGCCCGCCAACGCGATCGCGATGGTGACGATCGCGCCCGAACTGCCCGGCGCGCTCGCAGCGATCGAGCGGTTCGTTCGGGCCGGCGTCGTGGTCGCGGTGGGGCACACCGACGCCGACTACGATTGCGTCGTGCGGGCGATCGAGGCCGGAGCCACGATGGCGACCCACCTCTTCAACGCGATGCGGCCGCTGCATCACCGGGAGCCGGGGCCGGTGCTCGCGCTGCTCGAGGATCCGCGGGTGTCGATCGAACTCATCGCCGACGGCACGCACTTGCACCCCCGGCTCGCGCGGTGGGCGGCAGCGGAGTCGGGGAACGATCGTGCGCTGCTCGTCACCGACGCGATGGGGGCGGCGGCGTGCGGCGACGGCGCCTACCGTCTCGGGGCGCTCGATGTCGAGGTTTCCGGCGGCGTTGCGCGCCTGGCCGGATCCGAGACGATCGCGGGCAGCACCGCGATGATGGACGGGCTCTTCCGGAGCTGGGTCGCGGGCGCGCGCGGCGGGGGGCAGGGGGCGGATCGCGGCGCCGATCCCGAATCTGCGGGTGCCGAACCTTTCGCAGCCGATCCCGAACCGTCGGCGACCCTCGCCGCATCGCACCCGAGCGATGCCGCTCTCCGCGCCGCGGTGCGCATGACGGCGACGAACGCGGCGCGCGCGCTGGGGTGGAGCGACGTGGGCGATCTGGCCGTCGGCAGGCGGATGGACGCGGTGGTGCTCGATCCGGATCTGCGCGTCGTCGAGGTGCTCCGCGCGGTCGAAAGGACCTGATGTATCTCGACGTCGAGATAACGTCGCGTGTCGGGTAGACTTGACCCGGCTTAATTCACACCACGAGACTTGGAGACGCGTTGGCGAAGATCAAGGTTGAAGGCACGGTCGTCGAACTCGACGGCGACGAGATGACCCGCATCATCTGGCAGTTCATCAAGGACCGCCTGATCCACCCCTACCTCGACGTCACGCTCGAATACTACGACCTGGGCATGGAGCACCGCGACGCGACCGACGATCAGGTCACGATCGACGCCGCCCACGCAATCCAGAAGCACGGCGTCGGCGTCAAGTGCGCCACCATCACCCCCGACGAGGCCCGCGTCGAGGAGTTCGGCCTCAAGAAGATGTGGCGCAGCCCCAACGGCACGATCCGCAACATCCTCGGCGGCGTGATCTTCCGCGAGCCCATCATCATCTCCAACATCCCCCGCCTCGTGCCCGGCTGGAACAAGCCGATCATCATCGGCCGTCACGCGTTCGGCGACCAGTACCGCGCGACCGACTTCCGGTTCCAGGGCGAGGGCACCCTCACCGTCGAGTTCACCCCGAAGGACGGCGGCGAGCCCCAGAAGTTCGAGGTCTTCCAGGCTCCCGGCGACGGCGTGGCCCAGGTGCAGTACAACCTCGACGCCTCGATCCGCGACTTCGCGCGCGCTTCGCTCAACTACGGCCTCTCGCGCAACTACCCGGTGTACCTCTCCACGAAGAACACGATCCTGAAGGCCTACGACGGCCGCTTCAAGGACATCTTCCAGGAGATCTACGACACCGAGTTCAAGGAGCAGTTCGAGGCTGCCGGCCTCACCTACGAGCACCGCCTCATCGACGACATGGTCGCCTCGGCCATGAAGTGGGAGGGCGGCTACGTCTGGGCCTGCAAGAACTACGACGGCGACGTGCAGTCGGACACCGTGGCGCAGGGCTTCGGTTCGCTCGGGCTCATGACCTCCGTGCTCGCAACCCCGGATGGCAAGGTCGTCGAGGCCGAGGCCGCCCACGGCACCGTGACTCGTCACTACCGTCAGCACCAGCAGGGCAAGCCCACCTCGACCAACCCGATCGCCTCGATCTTCGCCTGGACGCGCGGCCTCGCTCACCGCGGCAAGCTCGACGAGAACCAGGAGCTGATCGACTTCGCCCACACCCTCGAGGACGTCGTCATCAAGACCGTCGAGTCGGGCAAGATGACCAAGGATCTCGCGCTGCTCGTCGGCCCGGATCAGGGCTACCTCACCACCGAGGAGTTCCTCGCCGCGATCGACGAGAATCTGCAGGCTCGGTTGGCCTAGAGCGGGACGCGGAGCGTTCCGCAGCCAAACGCTGGTCGCGCCACCGCGCGAGTTGGCCTAGCTTCTTCGTCATTCTGCGCGCAGCTGCAGGATTCAGGGGGTCGGCGCTTCGGCGCCGGCCCCCTGCGGCGTTTTCCGGGACGGTCGCTGCGGCGTTTTTCGGGACCGGCCGCGTCATCGGGCTCCGCTTCGACACCGATCGACGTTTATGCACCTGTTCCGGGGAGAACAAGGTGCTCGAACGTCGATCGGTGCTTCAACGGGGCGGTCTACTGTGCGGGCCCGCCTTCCATAAATCGTTTTAGTTTGATACAGTACCGCACATAAAACGATTTATTCCGGCTCCGTCGCAGCGAGCCGTCCCACACCGCAGGGAGGCGGTACTCGATGCACACCTATCCCAGCTATCCCGCTCCATCGGGGCGAGCCATCACCGAGTTCGTGTGGAACAACCCCTTCGCCGTCGTGGTCAGCTCGACGGACGGAGCGCCGCTCGCCACGCACACCCCGGTCGTGTTCCCGCCGGGGGCCCAACCGGGCGAGACGCTCGTGGGCGCTCGTCTGTGGGGGCACATCGGCCGGGCCAACGAACACTGGAGGGCCTTCGCCGAGCGACCGGATGTGCTGCTCGTATTCTCGTCATCGCACGCCTATGTCTCGCCGAGCGCCTACGAGTTCAGCCCCGCGGTTCCGACCCTCGACTACGCGGCCGTGCACCTGACGGGCCGCGTCACGGTGCTCGAGGAGCCCGCGGAGAATCTCGCGGTCGTCGAGCGCACCGTGGAGCAGCTGGAAGGTCGCCGCGCCAAGCCCTGGGATCCGACGGAGTCGCAGCATGTCTTCGAGCGGATCCTCTCGGGCGTCGTGTCGTTCACCATCGACATCGACTCCGAGTCTGCGATGTTCAAGCTGAGCCAGGACATGCCGGCCGACGTGCACGCGCGGGTTCGGAGCGACCTGCTCCACGGCGACCATCGTCACGCCGATGTCGCCGACCTGATGGGTGAGGTCGGTGTGACGGACCCCTCGGAGGGCGAAGACGTCGGGGACTGAGGCGGGCTGGATCGGGCGCCCGATCGGCAGGCGGTCGACTGGGCGGTGGGCCGAGCAGACTGGGCTGTGGCGGAGCTGACTCGGCGGACTCAGGCGTCGCGCAGTGACGAGCGCCGCACGAGCAGCTCCGACGGCAGCAGGCGGCCGCGGGCGGGGGATTCGCCTCGCGTGATGGCCACCAGGAGCGCCACGGTCTCCTTGGCGAGAAGCTCGGGGTGCAGGTCGATCGCGGTGATCGGGGGATCCGACGTTCTCGTCTGATCTGCATCGGTGCCGCAGGCGAGAAGGTAGTCCCGCGGCGCGACGAGGCCCCGTTCGCGCATCGCATCCTGGATTCCCGCGGCGTGCCGCCCGGTCAAGGAGTAGATGGCGTCCGGTGTGCCGCCCTCGAGGATCGCGGGCACCAGGTCGCGCCCGCCCGCTTCGCCGAGCCCCTCGGGGCTGCGCAGGAATCGCGCGGGCCGACCGGTGCGCTCGCACCAGTCGCGATAGCTCGCTTCGGCGTCGGCGTTCCACGAGTTGTCGTCGGTTCCGCCCACGCAGACGATGGTGCGAGCGCCCTGCTCGTGCAGGTGCTCGAGCGCCATCCGGGTGGCTTCGGCGTCAGCCGAGGCCACCCAGTTCGAGGCCTCGGGTCTCCCGAGATCCCGGCCCAGGGTGACGTAGGGGATCCCGCGCTTCTCGAGGAGGGCGACCACGGGATCGTCGCGCACCGGATCGGTGACGATGTAACCGTCGAGGGAGAACGCCAGCGGGGTGACCGGGCCTTTCACGAGATCGGCGACCTGCATCAGGCTGAGGCCGTGGTCGAGGGCGCTGACCGCTGCGGCTCCGGCGAACCTGAGGAAGTAGTCGACCCCCGGCGGGCTGTAGTTCTCGAGCGCGTCGAGAGGGCGCAGCACGATCCCGATCACACCGATCTGCGAGCGGCGCAGCCCGCGGGCCAGGGCGTCCGCCTGATAGCCCATCGACTGCGCGACGCCGCGGATGCGCTCGCGAGTCTCGTCGGAGAGCGTGCCTTTGCCGTTGAGGGCGTGGGACACCGCCGTGATCGACACGCCGGCTCGAGCTGCGACGTCTTTGATCGTGACGTTCGGGTACCGGGCCATTGCGCCTCCTCGGGCTCTCCGTACGAGGATAGCGGGATGACGGGGAGTAAATGGATTTGTGTCATCCGGAAGAGACTTGCATAAAACGATTTATGTATGTACCGTGATCATCCAAGGCGCGTCCATCGGCGGACGCGACCGGCCGGAGTGCATCGTCGTAACCCGGGCCACCACCACTGTCGAAGGAGTCACCAAGGTGTTGATCAACCAACGAACCCGCTCCCGGGCGGCCGCCGGCGCCGCGATCGCGTTGAGTCTTGCGTGCGTTCTCACCTCCTGCGCCGCACCCGGCGCGGAGCAGGGCGGTGCCGAGCAGACGGAGGCTGCGCCGGGCTTCCTCGCCGTCGCCGACGATGCGCTCACCGGTGAGGGCGCTCTCACCGTTCAGCTGGACTATGACACCAGCGAGGCCGACGGGCTCGACCCGCAGACTGCGCAGACCGCTCGCTCCTGGATGATCATGGGGCTGGTCTACGAGACGCTCGTGACCACCGACGAGAGCTTCGAGATCCAGCCGGGACTCGCCACTTCGTGGGAGCAGCCGGACGACACGAGCTACGTGTTCACGATCGACACCTCCGCGAAGTTCTCGAACGGCCGCGCGGTGACCGTCGACGACGTCGTCGGCAGCCTCGAGCGCCAGGTGGCGAGCCAGAGCGTCTGGTCGGGTCAGATGGGGCCGGTCGAATCCATCGAGGCCACCGGCGAGGACCAGGTCACCGTGAAGCTGAGCAGTCCGTACGCGCCATTCCTCGCCGCGCTCGCGAACACGCCCGCCGCGATCCTCCCCATGCAGGAGGTGAACGACGGCAGCCTCGACCTCAGCACGACGATGCTCGGCACCGGCCCCTATCTGGTCTCCGACCACAGGCAGGACGAATCGTGGACCTTCACGGCGAATCCCGACTGGCACGGCGGCGAGGATCTCGCCGTGCAGACCCTCGAGCTGCAGATCGTGGATCAGGAGTCGACCCGCCAGGCGGCCCTTCGCGAGGGCAGCGCCGGCATGGCGAACTTCGTCAGCATCGACTCGCTCTCGCAGCTCGGCGGCAACGAGGGCCTGCAGGTCGTCAACCAGACGCAGAGCGATCTCTACTACGTCTTCGTCAACTCGCAGAAGCCCGACTCCCCGCTCAACGATCAGGAAGTGCGCTTCGCGATCAACACCGCGATCGATCGCCAGGCGATCGCAGACATCGTCTTCGCAGGTGAGACGGCTCCGACCGGCATCACCCCCTCCAACCTGCCCGGCGCGTGCCGGGTCGACGAGCTGCCCTCGGAGCAGGCCGCGGTCGAGGATGCGAAGGCGATCATCGAGCAGAAGGGCGCGGGCGACGTCACGCTCGACCTCATCGTCTACACCGCTGAGCCGGTCATGGCGCAGATCGCGCAGCTCGTGCAGCAGCAACTCGCGGAGATCGGCGTCACCGTGGAGATCGAGCAGTTCGACACCGCGACCTACAACGAGCGGGTCTTCACCGCGCAGCCGGGCGACTTCGACCTGTCGATCGGGTGGTTCGCCGGCTACGCGGACCCCTCGATGGTGACCAAGTGGTGGAACCCCGAGCAGGCCTTCTTCAACGTCGGGTTCACGGGCGTGCACGAGGACCTCAACGAGCTCATCGCCCGGGGCGCGAGCGAGACCGACGCAGATGCGCGCGCCGAGGCGCTGACCGAGCTGTGCGCGTCCGCCGACGAATACGCGGAGATCGTGCCGCTCGTGCACCGGCCCTCCATCATCGGCTTCGACACCGCGGCCGTGAGCCCCACGATTCAGAGCAACGAGGGGTACGGCGACTTCCTCCGCAACATCGTCGACTACCGGATGGCCGGGGAGTAGTTCCGGATGCTGCAGATCCTTCGCTGGTCCGCCGGGCGGGTGGTGAGCGCGCTCATCACCCTGCTCGGCGTCTCGGTGCTCATCTTCGTCGCGATCCGGCTCATGCCCGGCAGCTACGAGGACATCATCCTCGGCCCGCTCTCCTCGGCGGAGGAACGGCAGGTGCTCGCCGAGGCGTACGGACTCAACCAGCCGATCCTCGTGCAGTACTTCGCGTGGATCGGGCAGGTGCTCACGGGGGAGCTCGGCACCTCCTACGTCACGCAGACCTCCGTGTCCGGGGAGATGCTCGACCGCATTCCGGTCACCGCGACGCTCACGCTCATGGCGATGGCCGTGACCTTGCTCGTGGGGGTGCCGCTCGGCATCTGGACGGGGGTGCGGTCGGGCGCGAAGCAGGGCGGCGCCGTCGGTCGCGTCGTGTCGAGCATCGGTATCAGCGTGCCCGAGTTCGTGCTCGGCAGCATCGTGATCTTCGTCTTCTCGCAGTTCTCGCTCGGCCTGAAGGTCGGCGGGTTCGCGAGCATCGGCACGGGATTCTGGCCGACGTTCCAGGCGCTCCTGCTTCCGGCGCTCGTGCTCTCCGTGTTCTGCGTTGCGGCGACCGCGCGCACCACGAGGGACGCCGTCATGGGTGTGCTCGTCGAACCGCACATCACGGCTGCGGTGGCGCGCGGGGAGACCCCGCGGCACATCGTGCGCCACCACGTGCTCCGCAACGCCGGCATCCCGATCCTCACCCTGCTCGGCACCATCACCGCGTACCTGCTCGGCGGCGCCGTCATCATCGAGACCCTGTTCAACCTGCCGGGTCTCGGATCGTTCATGGTCACAGGGCTCGGTCGCCGCGACTTCGCGGTCGTGCAGGCCACAGTGCTCTTCGCCGCAGCCGTCTTCGTCATCCTGAGCCTCGTGCTCGACCTCATCACGAGCGCGCTCGATCCGCGCGTCACCGTCACCGGGAAGGCAGGATCATGACCACCTACTCCCTCCCGCTCTCGAAGAGGAAGCGCGCGGTTAAGACCCGGCCGCCTCGCGACGCGCTCTTCACCGCCGCCGCCTGCGCGCTCGGCCTCATCGTGCTCGTGGCAGTGGTGGCCGCGGTCGTCCCCTTCGCGGGCGACCCCGCGAAGATCGTCGGCCCCAGGCTCAGCCCGCCGTCGGCGGGCTACCCGCTCGGCACCGACGCTCTCGGCAGATCGCTGCTGGCCCGCCTGCTCGAGGGGACGCGCACCACGCTCGTGCTCTCGACCCTCGCCGTCGTGTGCACCGCCGTCATCAGCGTGATCCTCGGCCTCGTCGCGGGCTACGCGGGCGGCTGGGGGCGCGAGGTCATCATGCGGTTGAGCGACGTGCTCTACTCGTTCCCGTCGATCGTGCTCGCGATCCTCATCGCCGCGGTCGTGGGGCCCGGGCAGGCGGCGGTGCTGTCGAGCATCGTGCTCGTCACGGTGCCGCTGATGACTCGTATGGTGAGCGCTGCGGCGATGTCGGTCGCGAAGCGCGACTTCGTCACCACCGCGAAGATCAGCGGCGTATCGGCGCCGGTGATCCTCTTCCGCCACCTGCTGCCGAACGTCAGCGGCACCGTCGCCGTGCAGGGAACGTACGCGCTGTCGGTCGGCATCCTCGTGGAGGGCGGGCTGAGCTTCCTCGGCTACGGCGTGCAGCCTCCTCGCTCCTCGCTCGGACTGCTGATCCAGGAGGGCGGCAGCTACATGCTGCAGGCGCCCTGGCTGCTGTTCGCCCCGGCGGCGGTGCTCGTCGTCGCGATCCTCTCCATCAACCTCATCGGCGATACGATGCGCGATCGTCTCGATCCGCGAGAGACAAGGAGCCTCGTATGACCGCGAACGCCTCCGCTGCCCCGGCTGTTGCGATCACCGAATTCAGCGCCGAGTACCGCACCCGCCTCGGTGCTACCCGAGCGCTCGACGGAATCGACCTCGACGTCGCCCGGGGCGAGCTGCTCGCCATCGTCGGCGAGTCGGGATCCGGCAAGTCCACCCTGTCGCAGGCCATCGGCCGTATGCTGCCGCGCGCCTGCCGCGTCGTCTCCGGCTCGGTGCGGGTGCTCGGGAGGGATCTCTCGGATCTCGCACCCGAGGCGATACGGGCGTTGCGACGCGAGTCGCTGGGCTTCATTCCGCAGGATCCCATTGCGTCGCTCGACCCGACGATGCGGATCCGCCGCCAGCTCCAGCTCGCGCTCAGGCCGCTCGGACGGCCGACCGATGCGGAGTCGCTCGCCGAGCTGCTCGCGAGCGTCAAGATCCTCGAGCCGGAGCGCGTGCTCGGGCTCTACCCGCACGAGGTCTCCGGCGGCATGGCGCAGCGCATCGCGATCGCGCTCACCATGGCGCGCGAGCCCGAGATCCTGATCGCCGACGAGCCCACGGCTTCGCTCGACGCCCAGGTGCGCGACGAGATCCTCACGCTCATCGTCGACCTGGTGCGGCGCTCGGGTGCGAGCCTCATCTGGATCAGCCACGACCTGGGAGCCGTGCGTCGATGGTGCGACCGGATCGTGGTGATGCACCAGGGGCGTATCGTCGAGGAGGGGCCGACCGTGCAGGTACTCGACGACCCGCGGGCCGACTACACGAGGACACTGGTCGCCGCGATACCGGCGCGAGTGGATCTTGCGACGAGGGAGGCGGAATGATGTCGGCGTCGGACATGGCCCCCGTGCTGGAGCTGCGAGATGTCAGCGTCACGTTCACGAGCGGGGCGGGTTCGAAGCGCCGGACCGTTCGCGCGATGAACTCGGTGACGCTCGAGGTGGCGCCGGGCGAGACTCTCGGCCTGGTGGGGGAGTCGGGATCGGGCAAGACCACGACCGCCTCGGTCGCGCTGGGCCTCAAACGGCCCGACTCGGGCGAGGTGCTGCTGCTCGGGAACCCGTTCACCCGCTCGCGCAGAGCCAACGCCGGCAAGCTGCAGGCGGTGCTCCAGCACCCGCACTGGTCGCTCAACCCCCGGCGCAAGGTCGGCGAGTCGGTGCGCGAGCCGCTCACCGTCGCTCGCCGCGACCTCGGGCGCGCCGAGCAGCGGCGGCGTGTGATGGAGATGCTCGAGCAGGTCGGCTTGAACCCCGCGTTCGCCGAGCGCTACCCCCACGAGCTCTCGGGAGGCCAGCGGCAGCGCGTGTCCGTGGCTCGAGCGCTCGTCACCGAACCACGATTCATCGTCTTCGACGAGGCCGTCAGCGCACTCGACGTCGCCGTCCAGATGCAGATACTCGCGCTCATTCGCGAGCTGCAGGCGGAGCATCGATTCGGCGCCCTCTTCATCTCGCACGACCTCGGGGCGGTGCAGCGGGTCGCCGACCGCGTCGCAGTGCTGTTCAGGGGGGATCTCGTCGAGACCGCGTCCACGGAGGAGTTCTTCCGCAACCCCCAGCATCCCTACTCGCAGACACTCTTGGAGACCCTATGAACACCCCACGTCAGCACGCGCTCACCGACATCGACGGCGGGATCGCTGTGAACCCCGCCCCTCGGCTGGCGGGGCCTCCCGTCTTCGGCGGGCCGGGCAACGACGCCTTCGACCTCGCGCCGGTCAGGAGCGCGGGCCGCGAGACCCTGCGGTTCGATTTTCCCGGGGTCGGCGTGGGATCTGCGCACTACGACGAGGGACCGACCGGCGCCACGGTCATCAGCATCCCTGCCGGCGCACGCACCGCGGTCGACGCACGAGGCGGCGCGGTGGGGCTCTCGGGCGGCTACGACTTCAACCACGCCATCTGCCTGGCCGGCGGATCGGTGTACGGGCTCGAGGCGGGGGCCGGCGTGAGCGACGCGCTCCTCGAGCGCCAGGAACATCGCACCGGTTTCGCAGAACTCCAGCTCGTCTCCTCAGCGATCATCTACGATTTCTCGGCGCGCTCGACAGCGGTCTACCCCGACAAGGCGCTCGGCCGCGCGGCGCTCGAGTTCGCCGTTCCGGGAGAGTTCCCCCAGGGACGCGCGGGCGCGGGCATGAGCGCCTCCGCGGGCAAGGTGGACTGGGATCGCACCGAGATCACCGGCCAGGGCGCGGCGTTCCGCCGTCTCGGCGACGTGCGCATCCTCGCCATCGTGGTGCCGAATCCGGTGGGCGTGATTGTGGATCGAGCGGGCAACATCGTGCGCGGCAACTACGACGCGGGCACAGGCGCGCGACGCCATCCGGTGTTCGACTACCAGGAGGCGTTCGCCGAGCAGCTCCCCGCCGCCACGGAGGCCGGCAACACCACCATCAGTGCGGTCATCACGAACGTTCGGATGAGCCCCGTCGAGCTGAATCAGTTCGCCAAGCAGGTGCACAGCTCGATGCACCGCGGCATCCAGCCGTTCCACACCGACATGGACGGCGACACGCTCTTCGCCGTGACGACCGACGAGATCGATCTCCCCTCGACCCCGGGCTCGTCGCGCGGACGTCTGTCGGTGAACGCGACCGCTCTGGGCGCGATCGCGTCTGAAGTGATGTGGGACGCGCTGCTCGAGGCCGCGAAGTAGGGGCACCGGCCCCCTCAACAGGAGAGGAAGACATTGGACATCATCAACGCCACGGTAGCGGGTGCGGATCCGGCGAGCAGGGGAGCCGAGATCGGCGGCCGGTTCGGCGAGGAGATCCGCGATGCGGTCGCCCGCTATCTCGAGTTCTTCGCCATCCGGGGCCTGCCCGAGGATCGGGTGCGAGGGATCGCCGAGAGCTGCTTCGCGGCTCTCGAGGCCTGGGCCCCGAATCTCGCTGAGGAGCTCGCCGCCACGGCGGAGGCGGTCGAGGTGCCGCTGTGGCAGCTCGCAGCGCTCAACGCGCGAACCGAGGTGCTCGCGGTCGTCGCACCCGACACGGAGGGGGAGTGCTCGACCGCCGTGTTCGCCCCGCGCGGGCCCGCGGTGCCCGAGACGATCCAGACCTGGGACTGGCACGCCCACCTGTGCCCGACAGGGATGATCTTCTCGTATACTCCGGATGCACCCGTCGCCGCCGAGCGCGGAGTCGGGCGGGTGACGATGTTCACCGAGCTCGGCGTGCTCGGCAAGATCGGCGTGAACGACGCCGGGATCGGCGTGCACTTCAACATCCTCCACCACGCGAGCGACAGGGGCTTCGACGGCGTGCCCGTGCACGCGATCGCCCGTCGGGTGCTCGACGAGGCGACGAGCGTCGACGAGGCGGAGGCCATCATCGCGTCGGCGCCGGCGAGCGCTTCGACCGTGCTGACCGTCGTGGCCCGGGCCGACGAGCCGCACAGGGCCGCGTGCTTCGAGATATCCCCCGAGCGTGTGGGCGTCTTGCGGCCCGACGCCGACGGCTGGCTGATCCACACGAACAACTTCGTCGCCGAGGCCCAGCTGCCCGGCGAGGCCACGCGCGACAAGTCGACTACATACGTGCGGCTCGCGCATCTCGCCGAGCAGCGCGCCGGCATGTCGGGTCTGCCGATCGAGCAGCGCGCCGCTGCGATGTGCGGAGAGCCGGGCGCGCTCGCCCCCGTCTGCTTCCGCCCCGACCAGACCGAGCCGCTGCACGAGCAGTGGACGACGCTCCTCACCGTGGGGCTGAACACTGCAGCCGGAACTCTGGAGTACTTCCCGGGATCACCGGCCGCTCTCGCTGAGCACGGGGCGCGGCGGGCCTGACGGCAGCCCCGATCCCGAGGCTGCCGTCAGCCCTGATCCCGGGGCTGCCGTCAGGCCTGATCCCGGGACTCAGCCCGCGAGCAGCTCGCGCACGCGCGGGATGACCCGCGTGGCGTAGAGCTCGATGCTCGACATCAGCTGCTCGTGCGGCATCGTGCCCGTGGCGTACTTGAGATCGAAGCGGTCGGCTTGCAGGGTGCGCACCGTTTCGGCGATCCTTCGCGCCACCGTCTCGGGTGAGCCCACGTACAGCGATCCCGCATCCGCCTCGCGCTCGAACTCGGCGCGCGTCGTCGCCGGCCAGCCGCGCTCGGCACCGATGCGGTTGCGGTTCGCCTCGAAGTGCGGCCACAGCTGATCCCGGGCCTCCGCGTCGGTGGCGGCGACGTGCCCCGGCGAGTGCACGCCGAGCGGCATCGGATCCTTCCCCAGCTCATCCTGGGCCTGGCGGTAGAGATTCGCGAAGGGCACGAAGCGCTCGGGATCCCCGCCGATGATCGCGAGCATCATCGGGATGCCCACCTGCACCGTGCGCAGCACCGAGTGCGGGCTGCCGCCGACGCCGATCCAGGCGTTCACACCGCTCGCGCGCTCGGTCTTGGGGAAGACCTCCTGCTCGACGAGCGGTGGGCGGTGCCGCCCGGACCAGGTCACCGCGCCCTCGCCGCGCAGCTTCGCGAAGAGGTCGAGCTTCTCGCTGAACAGGGCGTCGTAGTCCTCGAGTCGGAAGCCGAAGAGCGGAAACGACTCGGTGAAGGATCCGCGGCCCAGGATCACCTCGGCCCGACCGCTGCTCACGGCGTCGAGCGTCGCGAAGCGCTCGTAGACCCGTACTGGATCGTCGCTCGACAGCACCGTGACGCCGGTGCCCAGCAGGATCCGCTCGGTACGGCCCGCGATGGCGGCGAGCGCGATCTCGGGGCTGCTGAGCGCGAAGTCGTCGCGGTGATGCTCGCCGAGGGTGATCGCGTCGACGCCCAGGCGGTCGGCGAGCGCGGCCTGCTCGACCACGTCGCGGATCACCTGCGCGTGGTGCACGGGCGCGCCGTCGCTGGTGCGGGTGACATCGCCGAAGGTGTCGAGGCCGAGGATGAGCTGTTCGGGGGTCGCGCCGGCGACCGTGCGCCGCGGGTTCGCAGGGGCGGGGCCTGGATCGGGGGAGGAGTAGGACACGGGAGTCTCAACCCGCCGATGGGCTTTCGTATTCCGCGTGAGCGGAGACCGTCACGCGTGCGCCGTCCACGTAGGTGGCGACGATCTCGGCCGCGGCGAGCTCCTCGGCCGACATCGAGAGCGGATCGTTCGCGAACACCGTGAACGCGGCTCGCGCGCCTGGGCGGATCACGCCCTCGTCCGGGAGGCCCGCCGCCAGCGACGCGTGCGTCGTGTACCCCTCGAGGGCCTCGGTGATCGTCAGCGCCTGCTCGGGCTGCACCGGCGCGAGCTCCGGTCGGGCCAGCGGGCGGCGCAGCACGGTCTCGGCCATCATCGCGCGAGGGTCGAACGGGGTCACCGGCCAGTCGCTGCCGAGTGCGACGACCGCGCCGGAGCGCCGCAGATCTCCCGCGCGCCAGCCCCGCGCGGCGCGTTCCTCACCGAGCCGAACGGACCAGTTGTCCGAGCGGTCGGCGAGCGTGTGGCGCACCCCGTGGATCGGCTGCATGCTCGCAGCCACCCCGAGGGCGACGAAGCGCTCGAGCGTGTCGTCCGGGATCGTCTCGATGTGCTCGATCCGGTGGGGCGCGCGCGAGGCGACGTCGCCGAGCGACTCGATCGAGTCGAGCACGAACGCCACGCCCCGGTCGCCGATCGCATGGGTCGCGGTGGGTACGCCCCGCTCGGCGAAGAACCGCAGCGCACGCCGGTAGGTCTCGGGGTCGGTCCAGATCGAGCGGGTGCCCTGCCCGTAGCAGTCGGGGTGTTCGAGCCAGGCCGAGCCGTTGTCCACGGTGCCGTCGATCATGAACTTCACCCCTTCGACTCGCCAGCGACGACCCGCGAGGCCCTGGAGCGCGGCGATCTCGGCGAGCGCTGCCTCGTCAGAGCCGGGTGGCACCATGGGAGAGAAGCGGAGGCGCACCGGCAGGTCGCCCCGTCCCTCGAGCAGCTCGAGGAGCTCCCGGCTCCACGGATGGAAGTCCATCACGTGCGTCGAAGTGATCCCCGCTGCGGCCATGCCGTCGAGCAGCCGCGACAGCCGCTGCGCGCGGACCTCGAGCGACTCGGCGGGCATGCGGCCGAGCACGAGGTCGATCGCCGCGAGTTCCAGCAGGTAGCCGGTCGGGCGGCCCTCGGCATCGACGCCGACCTCGGACTCATCGGAGAACCGCTCGGCTCCGGTCAGGCCGACGGCCGCGATACCCGCGCTGTTCACCACGGCCGAGTGCGCATCGCGCATGCGGAGGAACGCCGGGTGCCCCGCCGTCGCGTCGTCGAAGATCCGGCCGGTGAATCCGCTCTCGGTGAAGATGTTGGGGTCCACGCCCCATCCGATGATCCACTCGCCCGGCTCGGCGTTGCGAGCGGCCTCCGAGAGACGGTTCCGCACCTCGTCGAGCGACAGGTCCGTGAGCTGCTCGCCGCGGGTGAGTTCGAGCCCGAGCACGACGTGCGTGTGTCCGTCGATGAGACCGGGCATCACGGTGGCTCCCGCGTGCTCCTCGACCCGGGTGCCGGGTCCGATCAGCTCGGTGATCTCTTCGCGAGAGCCGACGGCTACGATCCGTCCGTCGCGTACCGCGACCGCTTCGGGTGCGTCGGCAGGTGAGGCGATGCTGCCGGGCTCTGATGCGAAGGTGCGGATCCTCGCGGCGTGCACGACCAAGTCGGCCGCCTCGCGCGCGCTCATGCCCGTGCCTCCTCGTGCTCGGCATCGGTCTCGGGCAGCACGACCACGGCGGTGGTGTTGCCGCTCTCGAACTTGCGCCGGCTGCGGGCGATCACGAACAGTGCGATCCCGAACAGCGCACTCGGCACGGTGACCAGCAGTGCGTACTGCAGCGGGGCGAGCACGCCGATGAGCTGCCCGCCGATGAGGGGGCCGAACGCCACCCCGACGATATAGAAGCCGAAGACGAGCACGCCCGTGCGACCGGTGACGTCCATGACCGCGGCGAGGCCCGTGACGAGCACGAGCAGCGCTCCGTAGGCTGTGCCCCAGACGATGATCGAGACGCTGTAGGCAGCGGCCGATGCGCTCGTGATCATGATGAACTTGGTCGCGGTGCTGATGAGGATCAGCGCGACGAGGGACCAGCTGCGGCCCAGCCAGCGCAGCAGCAGGGGTGCGACGAGCGCGCCGACGAGGCCGCCGCCCACCTTGCCGGCGAGCAGCATGCCCGAGACCTCGGGGGAGAGACCGGACTGCTGCGCGAGCACGCTGGTCATCGAGTAGACCATGTCCTCGGTGAGCGACCACAGCGCCATCGAGATGGCGAGCACCACGGCGGTCACGGTGATGGTGCCACGGATCGCGGCGCGCGGAGCTCCTGATGCGTTCGCGGCGGTCTGGGTGCTGGGAACGCGATCCGCGGGAAGATTGGGGAGGCCGCCGGCGAAGATGAGGCCGAAGATGCCGAGCGACGCGATGACGATGAGTACCGTCCGCAGGTCGTTGTGGAAGATCGGGGCGATCGCGAGGAGCGCCGTCGCGCCCACGCGGTTGATGATCATGATGGTCGCGACCGTGCGGTCCGGGTTGCGCGTGGAGGACGCCGCTGCAGTGCCCGTGGCGATCATGATGCCGGCGCCGATCCCGCCGAGGATCAGGCCGCCCATGACCGTCGGTGTAGCGAGCCAGATCGCGGGCACGCCGTAGCCGACCACCATGAGCACGAGGCCGACGCGGCCCAGCCGCGGGCGGTCGGCGCGGGCCACGAAGCGGTTGGTGACGAACATCGCCAGCGCTGAGCCGGCGGTCATGCCGGTGGCGAGCGCGCCGGCGGTGCCGATGTCCACGCCGAGATCCTGCCGCATCGCCGCGATGAGCACCGGGACGAGGTTGGCCGCCATGAGCGCGATGACCCAGGTGCCGATGAATCCGAGCACCACCTTCGAGGTCAGGGAGGCGAGGCCCGAAGGGGCCGGGGTTGGGGATGAGGTCACGGAGACTCCTTTGTCGGGGGGTGCGTGCTGGTCGGGGTGGCGGGGGCTTCGGGAGCGAATGTCCTGCGCCACGTGCGGGATGTGCTGGTTATGCGCCCGCAATGCGGGAACGTTCCCGCATTGCGGCCAGCATAACCCATCGAACGAGGAATGGCACCCTCGATCCCGGCCTAGACTGTGTCCTATGACCGGCTCAACTGTGACGATCGTCGACATCGCGCAGGCGCTCGGGATATCGAAGACGGCCGTCTCCTCAGCGCTGCACGGCCGGGGTAGGGTCTCCGAGGCCACCCGCGAGCGGGTCCTCGCCCAGGCCGAGGCCATGGGGTACGTCTCCAATCGGGCCGCGCAGCGGCTCCGCGGCGGCTCTCACGGCGCGATCGGCCTGCACATTCCCGCCGATGTCCGAGAGCTCTCCTTCTACATGGAGTTCGCCTTCGGTGCCGCCGACGTTGCCGCCGAAACTGGCAACGATCTCCTGCTGCTCGCGGACACCGGGGCGCCGCGCGCCGGCCGGCGCCCCTCCATCGACGGGCTTCTCGCGCTCGACCCGGCGCCGAGCAGCTTCGGCGAGGCAATCGCACGCGTCGGCCCGGTGCCGATCGTCTCAGTGGGTGACTACGAGGGGCCGGAGCGCGAGCGTGTCTCGGCCTGGATCGCGGCCGATCACGCAGGGCTTGTGCGGGAGGTGCTCGACACGCTCGGTTCGGCGGGCAGCGCGGCGCCCGCGCTTGTCGCGCTCGAGTCCGAGCGGGAGCCCCTCTGGGCCACGCACGTCGTCGACGGCTATCGCTCGTGGTGCGCTGCCCGAGGGATCGAGTCGGTGCTGCGCCGGCTTCCCGTCACGCCTGAAGACGACGCGATCCGGAGCGTGCTCGAAGACCTCGCCGCTACCGGTGCCGACTCGATCGTCTGGGTGGGACAGGGTCTCGCGATGCGAGCGCGCGCCCTGTGGGGCGAAACGCGATCCGCCCGAACACCGCGGCCCATCCTCGCGACGATGGCCGCCGAACCGGGCTCGGTCGGTGTGCTCGGTATCGATCTCCGCGCCCGCGATTACGGGCGCGCTGCGGCACGTCTGCTGCTGCGGGTGATCTCCGGGGAGGCCGAGCAGGGCGAGCGCGTCGTGCATCACGCCCGCCTTCTGAGGTGAGTGCGCGGGACCGGGGATCAGCCCCCGCGCCATTCCGCGGCGATCGGCGCCGTATCAGCGGGTGCGGCTCGAGATCAGGCCCCGCGCGTCGACGCGATGAAGCCGACCACGGCCCCCGCGACGCCGTAGGCCGCAGGAACGATCCAGATCACCCCGAGCGCGAGCAGCGCGGCGACCGCCGCCGCGAGCAGCAGCAGCTCGAACAGGGCCTGCGCGAACCGATCGGTGCGCAGCACGGGCCGCGGCGACAGGAAGAGCGCCCACAGCAGCACCGACAGCACCAGGAACCCGAAGCCCGTGAGCAGACCCGGGAACGGCAGCGGCCAGGCGACGAACCCCCACACCGACACCGAGACGACGGCGACGAGATGGAAGAGGCCTCGTACGAGCTGCAGGATCGCGGACGTGCGGGCGGGCTGAACTTCGGAAGCGCTGGTCACCGCAACAGTCTAATCGACCGCTTCCCGCCTCCGTCCCAGCGGCAACTCACACCCTGCGCCGAGCCTTCGGAACACGGAGTCCCGAATTGCTGCTTCAATCGAGGGGATACCAGCAGTTTGAGACTCCGCGTCGCGGCGGAGGAGGATAAAGGAATGGACGGAGCATGGGGAGCAGAGCCGCGGGTGGCGTTGCGGGCGCCGCGGACTCCGCGGGCGGCGCGGCGGGGTCCGCGGGCGACGCGGCGGGCGACGCTGCGGCCGCAGCGGGAGTTGGCTGCACGGATGCGGCTCTCGTGAGTCTTGCGGCGCGCGCGATCCGGATCCTCGGCGACCGCGGCGGCTTCTCAGCGCCGACTCGCGTCTCGTGGTCAGACGGAGTCTTCGCGTTCGGGGGTACCGAGCGCGCAGGCGACCTCGACGCCTCAGCACTGCACGCCGAGCGTCTGTGGCTGATACCGGGCCTCGTCGACGCCCACCTGCACGCTGCCTGGCACGCCTTCGACGGTGCGGATCGTGCGCAGCTGAGTGAAGAGCAGACTCTCACTGCGACCGAGCGGGCGCTCGCCGCAACACTGGCCGCCGGATTCACCAGCGTGCGAGACGCCGGCGGGCTCGAGGCGAGCATGCTGCGAGCCATCCCGCAGGCCCGCAGGCCGCGGGTGCAGCTCTCGGTGCGGATCATCGACCGCTCCGACGCCGACGCCGCCGGGGGACTCGACCGCGCGGTCGCAGAGGTGCTCGAGCGCGGCGCGCAGTGGGTGAAGCTCTACGGCACGGCGGGGGTAGGTTCGCCCGCGGGCGCGGGCCTCGAACCGACGTTCACGGCTGCTGAGATCCGCGACGCGGTGCGGCGGGCGGATCGCGTGGGCGCCGGTGTGATGGTGCACGCCTGGGGCGGGGAAGCCATCGACCACGCGATCGAGGCGGGCGCGTTGAGCATCGAGCACGGGATCTTCCTGAGCGATGACCAGGCCCGCCGCGCCGCCGAGCGCGGGATGACGCTCGTACCGACGCTGCGCATCTACCGCCTCGTGCAGCGCATGATCGACGCGGGGGTGCTGCCGGTTGCATTGCGGGCACGGGTCGACGAGGCTACCGGAGCGCACCCGCGAGCGGTGCTGCGCGCCCGCGACGCCGGGCTCGCGATCGCACTCGGAACCGACTACGGAACCTCGGATCAGCACGGCACCAACGCGCTCGAGTTCGACGCGCTGGTCGAGGCGGGGCTCTCTCCGGAGGAAGCTCTCATCGCCGCGACGCGCTCCGGCGCCGAGCTGCTGGCCCGGGTTGGGGAGAGAGACTCGAGCGCGGGAGTCGGGCGGGGTGCGCATGGTTCGCCGGGTGCGTCGGTTGTGCCGGGTGCGTCGGCTGCGTCGGGTGCGTCGGCTGCGCCTGGTGCGCCGGCGGGGCGGATCGCCGAGGGTGCCGTCGCAGACGGTGTGATCCTGCGCCGTGATCCTCGAGAACCGGGGGCGCTGAGCGATCCCGAATCCATCGTTGCGGTGATTCGCGGCGGGCATCTGGTCGATCCGGTCGCGTCGCCCGGCACCTGAGTCGGTGCCCGAGCGAGCTGCGTCTGGCCCGACGCGTCACCTTGCCCTCGTGCGTTCCGCAGCGGAGTCCCGATCTGCTGGTATGCACCGTGGGGTACACGCAGAATGGCACTCCGCGTTCAGGGGACGCGGCGCCTCGGTCGGCCACGGGTGGACCGGGGAATGGGCTGGCACGACGGGTGAGGGGCGACGGGCTGGCACGTGGTTCTGCGGATCGGAGGCAAAGTGGTTCATTGCTGGGAACGGGGTTACGGTATGAACGTGGACCACTCGGGCGCGCCGGGATCCCGATCCTGAGCCTGATCCCGATCCTGATCCCGATCCCGATCCCGATCCTGAGCCCGAGCCCGATCCCGCAACACCGACCCGACCCCGAGCCTCACCGGAGGAGCCCCGTGACCAGACACCCCCGCACCGCCTCGCGCAGCCGCCTCGCGCTCGCGACCGCCTCGATCGCCGCGGCCGCGCTGCTGCTCAGCGCATGCGCGGGAGGTGCGCAGCCGCAGGGCGCGGGAGAGGATCCCGCCACCCCCGTCGCGGGCGGCACCCTCACCTTCGGGCGGGTCGCATCGGTGAACGACCTCGACCTCAACCGGCAGATCACCGCCAACAATGCGTTCGCGATCGACAAGATCTTCGAACCGCTCGTCGCGTTCGACGAGAACGGCGAGATCGGCCCCTGGCTGGCCGAGTACGACGAGAGCGACGACGGCCTCGTCTACACCTTCACGCTGCGCGACGGGCTGAAGTTCTCGAACGGCGACGAGGTCACACCGGCCGACGTCGTGTTCTCGCTGAACCGCCACCTCGAGGTCGGCGGCCCGCTGCCGCTGACGGCTCCGATCGCGAGCATCGAGGAGACCGGCGAGCGCGAGGTGACGATCACGCTCGAGTCCCCGTACACGCCGTTCCTGTCGGAGCTGTCGGGCTTCTCGAACGGCATCTTCCCGGCGGACTTCGGCGGCGTGAGCGAGGAGGAGTTCTTCAAGCACCCGATCGGCACCGGCCCGTTCGCGGTCGAGGAGTGGGATCCGAACGGCGACCTCTCCTTCGTGAAGAACGAGCACTACTGGCAGGAGGGCAAGCCCTACCTCGACGGCCTCGTCTACAAGTTCATCGCCGACGACACGCAGCTGCGCCAGCAGCTCGCGGCCGGCCAGGTCGACGCGATCGACACGGTGCCCGCCGCGAACGCCGCCGAGGTCGACTCCGCCGACACGGTGCTCTCGCAGACCGACGGCTGGTCGACCGAGCAGATCTTCTTCAACACGCAGCGCGAGCAGTTCGCCGATCCGCACGTGCGCCGCGCCATCGCCCACGCGCTCGACCGCGAGGGGATCACCTCGGCGACCACCTTCGGCACCGCCGAGGTCGCGAACTCGCTGCTGCCGCCCAGTATCACCTACTCGGCGAACGACACCGTCGAAGCGCTCGACTTCGACGTCGACGCGGCGAAGGCCGAGCTCGCGAAGTCGGCCTATCCCGACGGTTTCAAGACGACGCTGCTCATCGCGAGCGGCAACTCGCAGCGCGCGCAGATCGCCCAGATCGTGCAGGAGGCCCTCGCCGAGATCAACATCGATGTCGAGATCGAACAGCTCGACATCGCGGTCTTCCGCGAGCGCTTCTTCGCCTACGACTACGACTTCATGATCAACAGCGGGCAGTCCGACGCGCCCGATCCCAACGGGTTCATCACCTTCCAGGCCGACCCCGAGGGCTTCAGCAAGTCGTACTGGACGCACTACACGAACGATCGCGTGACCGAGCTCATGCACGAAGGCCGCACGACCGCCCCCGGCGACGAGCGCCAGGCGATCTACGAGGAGATTCAGCAGATCCTCGCTGACGAGGTGCCGTATATCCCGCTGTTCTTCCCGGCCAACCTGAAGGCGACGACCGCGGACGTGCACGGCTTCACCGTGCTGCCGAACTCGAGCGTGCGGTTCGAGGAGGCCTGGCTGACCGGCGGCGGGGCCGAGTAGGCGGGGTCGGGCTGGGCGGGCGCGCTCGCCGGGCCGGGCGCGCCTGGCGAGCGAGCTCGCCGGGCCGGGCGCGCCTGGCGAGTCCGTCGAGCCTGGCCGGCTTGCCTGCCTAGCCCGGCAAGCCTGCCGCGCGAGCTCGCCCGGCGCGGCGGGGGTCCTGCGTCTCGATCAATGTCCGAGGCCGCCAGTAGGGTGAAACCGTGAACCAACAGACGGCGACATCAGCGCGGCGGGCCCGCGGCGCTGTCTCCCGCGCGCTGCGGGCGGGGGGCAGGATCGCCGTGCGCGTCGTCCCGGTGATGCTCGGCGTGGTGGTGGCGGTGTTCTTCCTGCTGCGCATGGTGCCGGGGGATCCTGCGGCCATGATTCTCGGAGAACGCGCGACGCCAGAGGCGGTCGCGGCTCTCCGCGAGAAGCTCGGCCTCGACCAGTCGCTGTGGCGGCAGTTCACCGACTTCCTCGGGCAGCTCGCCACCCGGTTCGACACGGGCGACTCGCTCGTCACCGGGGCCTCCACGCGCGAGCTCATCTTCGAAAAGGCGCCCGTGAGCCTCGGCATCGTCGTCTTCGCCGTGCTGCTCGCCGTGGTCATCGCGGTGCCGCTCGCGCTCGCCGCCGCCCTGCGCCGCGACGGCTGGGTGGACCACGCGGTGCGGGTGCTGCCCGCGGTGGGCATGGGCATGCCGCTGTTCTGGATCGGCCTGCTGCTCATCATCGTGTTCGGGGTGCAGTTGCGTTGGCTGCCCGTCGGGGGTGTCGGATCGGGGCCGGGCGAACCGCTGCGCAGCCTCTTCCTGCCCGCGCTCGCGGTGGCGCTGGGTATGGCGCCGCCGCTCATCCGTTCGCTGCGCGCGCAGCTGCTTGAGGTGCTCTCGGCCGATTTCGTGACGACGCTGCGGGCGGCCCGCATCCCTGAGCGGCGCATCCTCTGGCGGCACGTGGTGCGCGGGGCGGCGTTGCCCGCGCTCACGCTGCTGAGCGTGAATACGGCGTACCTGATCGGCGGCACCCTGGTGGTCGAGAAGGTGTTCGGGATCGGCGGTCTCGGCACACTGCTGTTCCAGTCGATCGGCAGCCGCGACTTCCCGGTCGTGCAGGGGGTGGCCCTCTACTGCGCGGTGCTCGTCGTGCTGGTGACGACGCTGGCCGGGGTGCTCGCGGCGCTGCTCGACCCGAGGCTGCGCGTATCCGAGGGCCGCGAAGCGGAGAATCGTTCGTTCGCGCTTCAGCGAACCGATCGCGTCGGCGGGGCATTGTCGGATCGTGCGGGAGGGTTCCCCGGCGGCACGAGTCTGGATTTGCGATCTCCGCGCCCGGGCGTCGGCGGGGGAGGCGGCCGATGACGTTCTGGCGACGCGCTCTCCGTTCGCCCGCCTTCATCGGCGGAGCGGTACTGTTCGTGCTGATCCTCGGTTCCGCGCTGCTCGCACCCGTGATCGCGCCGTACTCGCCCAGCGGGCAGAATCTCACGGGCGGGTTGCTGCCGCCGTCGCCCGAGCACTGGTTCGGCACCGACCAGCTCGGCCGCGACGTGCTGTCGCGCATGCTGTTCGCAGGCCAGACCGATCTGCGCGTCGCCCTGCTCGCCGCGGTCGCCCCGTTCGTGATCGGCGTCGCAGTGGGCCTCGTGACCGGTTACTTCGGGGGCGCGGTCGACTGGGTCGGATCTCGCGTCGTCGACACCGTGATCGCCTTCCCCTTCTATGTGATCGTGATCGCCATCGTGTTCGCGGTGGGTGCGGGCGAGGGCGGCATCGTCGTGGCCTTCGCCCTGGTCGGCTGGGTGGGGTATGCGCGGGTGCTGCGGGCGATGACGGCCTCGCTGCGCGATGCGGGCTGGGTGCAGGCATCCCGCGGGGGCGGACTGTCGCACGCGCGGGTGCTGATACGGCACGTGCTGCCGAACGTGCTGCCGCAGGCGATCGTGCTGCTGGCCACCGAGATCGTGCTGATCATGGTGGCGATCGTCACCCTCGGCTACCTGGGGCTCGGCATACAGCCTCCGACGCCCGACTGGGGCACCATGATCTCCGACGGGCAGGCGTTCATCACCACGCACTGGTGGCTGTCGGCGCTGCCCGGGCTCGCCGTCGTGCTGACCGGGGTGGCTCTGTCGCTGCTCGGCGACGGCGTGGGCGATGCGATGAGGGTCGGCGGTGCAGCGCGGGTGGGCTGTGCGGCGCGGGTGGGCCGTGCGGCGCGGGTGGGCAGCGATCGAGATGACGCGAACGGCCCTGTTTCGTCGGCGAAAGGGCCGCACGCGTCATCTCGGCGCCGAGCCGGGGCGCCGAGCCCCGACGCCGCAGCTCGTACCCGGGCGGGCGAAGTGCGCGTGCGCGGGCTGCGCGTCGAGTCGAGCGCGGGATCGCCCCTCGTCGACGGGCTCGACCTCGAGGCGGCACCAGGCGAGGCCCTCGGCGTCGTGGGGGAGTCGGGGTCGGGCAAGAGCCTCACCCTGCGCGCACTGCTCGGCATGATGCCCGCGGGCACCCGGATCGCGAGCGGCGAGGTGTCGGTCGTCGGGTCGGTGCGCATGGTGTTCCAGGATCCGCTGACCGCACTCGATCCGCTCACCCGTGTGGGCGTGCAACTGCGCGAGGCGGTCGAGGCCGCGCAGGGCGAGTCGCGAGAGGGCGGCCGGGCTCGCGTGATCGAGCTGCTCGAACTGGTGAGGCTGCCCGATCCCGAGCGGATCGCCCGCTCCTACCCCCATCAGCTCTCGGGCGGCCAGCGCCAACGCGTCGTGATCGCGATGGCTCTGGCGGGGGACCCCTCGGTGCTGCTCTGCGACGAGCCGACGACCGCCCTCGACGTGACGGTGCAGCGGCGCGTGCTCGACCTGCTCGACGAACTGCGCCGCACCCGCGGAATCACCCTCGTGTTCGTGAGTCACGACCTGGCCGTGGTCGCGTCGATGTGCGACAGGGTGGTCGTGATGCGCGGCGGGCGGGTCGTGGAGGCGGGGGCGACTGCGCGGGTGGTGCGGGATCCGCGTGAATCGTACACCCGCGACCTCCTTGAAGCGGTGCCGACGCTGCCCGAGCTGCGTGAGCTGCGTGAGCTGCGTGAGCTGCCTGAGCTGCCCGCGGCGCGGCCGTTCCCCGCGGTCGAGGTGCGCGGCGCGAGCGTGCGCTACGGGCGCACCGTGGCGGTCGCCGACGTCTCGCTGGCGGTACGGCGGGGCGGCGCGCTGGGGATCGTGGGGGAGTCGGGATCCGGCAAGACCACGCTCGCCCGCGCGATCGCAGGGCAGTTGCCGCTCGCCTCGGGCTCCGTGCTGCTCGACGGTCGCCCGCAGCCGTTGCGCCGCGGGCGAGCCGAACGGCGGGCGATCCAGCTCGTGCCCCAGGACCCGTACTCGTCGCTCAACCCGCGCATGACCGTGGCCCAGACGCTCGGCGAACTGCTGCGGGTGCACGGGCTAGGCACGGGCGGTGCCGACCGGCGCGCCCGGATCGCCGAACTGCTCGAGGCGGTGCGACTCGAGCCGGAGCTCGCGCGCGCCTACCCGCACGAGCTCTCCGGCGGGCAGCGTCAGCGGGTGGCGCTTGCGCGCGCGCTCGCCGTGGAGCCGCGGGTAATCGTCGCCGACGAGCCGACGAGCGCGCTCGACGTGTCCGTGCAGGCGAGCGTGGTCTCGCTGCTGCAGGAGCTCCGCCGCGACCTCGACGTGACGCTGGTGCTCGTCTCTCACGATCTCGCGGTGGTGCACGAACTGTGCGACGAGGTGCTCGTGATGCGCGACGGCGCGACGGTGGAGAGCGGCGGATCCGACTTCTTCCGCGCCCCGCGCACCGCTTACGGCCGAGAACTGCTCGCCGCGGTGCCCCGAATCGACGACGTCGAGCGGCGTTCGGCTTCGTGAGGCGCCACGATGTCCGAGGCCCTTGATACCCTGCCAGTAACGCGCCGCATGAGAGGAGGCCCGCGATGGATGGCATCATGAGCTGGTTCGAGCGGTTGCTCGACGGTTCGCTGATCACCGGCGGCATCTTCCTCATCATCGGCATCGTCGGCGGGGTCCTGCTGCTGATCTCCCTGCTGCTCGACGGCATCTTCGACGCCTTCGATTTCGGGGACGGCCCCCTCAGCCTCACCACGATCGCCGCATTCACGGCGATCTTCGGCTTCACCTCGTTCGCGAGTGTCGGCGCGGGAATGTCCACCCCGGTCGCCGCGATCGTCGGCGCTCTGGCGGGGCTCGTGGGCGGCGCGGCAGCGTGGTGGCTGTCGCGCATGATCCGCGGGGCCGAGTCGAGCACCGCCGTGAGCGGCGGCGATCTGGTCGGCTCCGAGGGCGCCGTCGTGCTCGCGATCCCCGAGGGCGGCCTCGGCGAGGTCGCGGTCACGCGTCACGGCGAGCGCATCTCACTCGCGGCCTCGGCTGACACGGCGATTCCACGCGGATCGATGGTCCGCGTGATCCAGACGATCACCTCCACCTCGGTGCGTGTCGAACCGATCCAGCGGGTGGCCGACGCAGACGGCACCCCACGCGCTGCCGACCCAGGTTCTGCCACAGACCCCTCGACCCAATGAACGGAGACTGAATGTTGCTCGCAAGCCCGGCGATCATCGGCATCTTCGGCGCGGTTATCGCGCTGGTGCTGGTGGCTCTCGTCATCATCAAGCGATACCGCATCGCCAAACCCGACGAGGCGATCATCGTCACGGGTGGGAAGGGGAAGGAGGTCGTCGACGCTGCCGGCAACAAGACCCGCGATCTTTCCGGGCAGAAAGTGGTCACGGGCGGCGGCGTATTCGTCGTGCCCTTCGTGCAGAAGTCGTTCACGATCTCGCTGCGCTCGCGCAGACTCTCCATCACCACCGAGGCGCAGACCACCGACGGCATCACGATCCAGGCTCAGGCCGTCGCAGTGGTCAAGGTGGGTGGCACCCAGGAGATGATCCGCGCCGCGGCTCAGCGATTCCTCTCGAACTCCGACGAGATCGACGAGTCGACGCAGGAGGTGCTGTCGGGCTCGCTGCGCTCGATCATCGGCGGGCTCACGGTGCTGCAGATCATCCGTGATCGCGCCGTCGTCGCCCAGAGCGTGCTCGAGGCCGCCGAGGAGGCCCTCACCAAGCAGGGCCTCGTGGTCGATACCCTGCAGATCCAGGAGATCCGCGACGCCGCCGACTACATCGCCAACATCGGTCGCCCCGAGGCCGCGAAGGTGCGCCAGGCGGCTGACATCGCCGAGACCAACGCGTACCAGGCCTCCCAGGAGGCGAAGATCTCGGCCGAGAAGGTGCTGCTCGATCGCAACCGCGAGCTGAAGCTGCGCCAGGCCGAGATCCAGGCCGAGACCGATAAGGCGACGGCGCAGGCATCGGCCGCCGAGCCGCTCGAGCAGGCGATCCAGCAGCAGGCGATCGTCGAGCAGCAGCAGATCACCGCTCAGAAGGAGGTCGCGCTCCGCACCGAGAAGCTGAACGCCGACGTTCGCGCGGTCGCCGAGGCCGAGGCCTACCGGGTCGAGGCGCTCGCGAAGGCCGAGGCCGCCGCGTCGGTGTCGGCCGCCGAGGGCCGCGCGAAGGCGATCGAGCGGGAGGGTCTGGCGAACCGGGCGGCCCGTATCGCGGCCTCCGAGGCGCTCGAAGCCGAGGGTCGGGCCGAGGCCGCCGCGCTCGAAGCGAAGGGCACCGCGGAGGCCGCGGCCATCGACGCGCGCGCACGTGCGCTCGAGACCCAGTCGCAGGCCGTACTGGCTCAGGAGCTCATCCACCTGTTGCCGGAGATCGCCGGCGAGTACGCGCAGGCGATCGGTGCGATCGACAACATGACCGTGGTCTCGGCCGACGGGTCGTCGAAGATCACCGGCGACGCGATGGGCAACATCAAGGGCATGCTCGAGATGGCGCGTGAGACCGTCGGTATCGACCTCGTCGGCATGCTGAACGGCGCGGTCACCGGTGGCGCTGCCGGTGCGGCGGCGGGCAGGGCGCAGGCGCAGTCGGGCGAGGCTCGGTCGCATCGCTCGCGGGCGGGCGAGGCGCAGCGGGGCGAGTCGGGCGAGGCGCAGCGGGATCGTGCCCAGCGAGGAGCTGCGGACACGGCCGATTCGCGTGACGCGGCGCGTCACTCGGCGGTCGGCGACCGACTCTCGCAGGCCTCACAGGGTCTTGCGGCCTCCGCCTCGAACGCTGCGGCCGAGGCCGCGGAAGCGGCAGGCGCGGCAGCCGAGGCGGCCGGCGAAGCGGCACAGCGCGCGGGCGCCACCGCGAGCGACCGCCTCGACGGTTTCGGCGCTGCGCCTCAGCAGAACCCGGCAGAATAGGGTCATGCCACCCCGCACCCCACGATCGGTCACGGCGGAGGTCGAGTCGGTGCTCGGCCCCGCTCCGGCGAACTATTCGCAGCCGGAGGTCGTGGTGGTGCGGTTCCGGCGGCACGGGCGAAAGCTCGCGCCGCCGGTCATCGCCCTGGTTGTGATCGCGGCTGCGGCGGGGTTCTGGGTGGGGGCGCTGCCCTCCGCCTGGATGAACCTCGGCGCCGGAGCGGCGGCGATCCTGCTCGCTCTGCTGCTCGGGGTGCTGCCGATCCTCTCCTGGCTTGCGCACCGCACGACGGTCACCACCCGCCGTGTGATCCTCAGACGAGGGCTCTTCTCGCATCATCGCAGTGAGGTCGCCCTCGGCAGGGTGCGGGAGGTGCGGTCACGCCGCGGCCTGCTGCAGCGCATGTGGGGCGCCGGAGACATCGATCTGCTGCACGGGGCGGAAAGCCTGAGACTGGCCGACGTGCCCGGGAGCGAGCGGATCGCCGACGCGCTGCACGACCTCATGGAGCGCAACTACGAGCACTCGACGCGCATGGAGCAGCGGCTCGCGAACCTCCAGGTGCAAGAGGCCCCGCCTACGCCGCAGGGGCGCACCGACCAGGGGACCGTCTCGTTCTGGTGATCGTCGCCGCCGACGGCGGCGACTCGGGGCCGCTCCCCACGGCCGCCGCTCCGCGCGGCCGCGCCTTCGCCCGCCCCAGAGTTCCTCACTGAAATCGGGGTCACTCGCGGCGCTTTCGAGCCCCGGGAAGCGCCCCCAAGCGACCCCAGTTCCATCGAGCAGCGGTGTTCCGCCCGATTCAGGGGCCGGCAGCCGGGTCTGGGGGACCGGGAAGAACGGGGCCGGCAGCCCGGGGACCGGGAACGGGGCCCGGGGTAACCGCAGCCGGCAGCCGGGAACGGGGCCCGGAGGAACGGGACCGGCAACCGGCAACCCGAAGACCATCCGCGACCGGCTCAGGTCGTACGCGCGATGAGCACGTCGATGAGCTGGCCCGCCATCTTCACGAGCCGCTCGATCTCACTCTCGTCCCGATCCACCCACCGGCACTCGGGATCTCCCACCGGCACGAAGTTCTCGTGGCGCTCCCACACCACGAGGGTGCGCTCCGCGCCGAGCACGTACTGCTGCCACCAGACCTGACGCAGGTAGTTGCGCGGGATCGATCGCCATTCCTTGTTGGTGGTCTTGATCTCGGCGAGCTCGATCGTGCCGGTCTGCCGCTGCGCGAGCCCGTCGGGGGTTGCGAGGTGTCGCAGGTCGGCCTCCGCGTGGAAGAGCGCCTGGCTGGGGGAGATCTCGTGCTCCCGGAGCACCCAAGCGGCGATCTCGGGCTCGCGAGCCTTGCCGTGCGCGGTGTAGGCGTTGCCGGTGAAGCGACTGCCGTGCAGCTTCTCGTGAGCGGCGGCCTCGATCGCACGGGCGCTGGTGAGCTTCGCGACGTCGGTCGCGGTGATGCCGCGCGCCCGGGCTCGCATCCACGCCATACGATCCGTTCCGTCGGTGACCATGCGGGTCAGATAGGAGGGGATCGTGTCGCTCACCGCTCCAGTCTTCCACGCCCCGGCGCGGAGTGCCCTCCAAGCCGGTCCGCGCGCCTCGAAATCCAGCTGCTGTCGCCTAAAAGACCTGAGTAGAAAGGAAATCTGGAAAGTTTGCTGATAATCCTGCCAGGGGGTGCCGATGCTCATCATCTGTTGGGTGCGGTGGCGGAGAGGGAACCATTAGGCTCGTACCGACAGATTCCCGCGCGCTCGGCAGTCATCGCGCTCGGGGGTACAGAATTCTGGTGCGTCTCGGCGCTGACTTCTTCTCAGCGCACGCGTGCCAGGTGAGAAGGGTACTCAGGCAGACATGGAATCTCAGGCATTGAAACGCGCCGATGGCGGAAAGATGCGCGCGCTCGTCGTCGACGATGAGGAATCGATCACGCAGCTCGTCGCGATGGCATTGCGCTACGAGGGGTGGGACGTCGATACCGCTTCGACGGGCGAAGAGGCGCTTCAGAAGATCCGGTCGTTCGACCCCGACGTCGCGGTCTTCGACATCATGCTTCCCGATTTCGACGGCATGCAGTTGCTCACGCGCGTGCGCTCCGACGGTCGGATGTTCCCGGTGCTGTTCTTGACGGCGCTCGATTCGGTCGAGGATCGCGTCAACGGTCTCACCGCGGGCGGCGATGACTACGTGGTGAAGCCGTTCAGCCTCGAGGAGCTCATCGCGCGGCTGCGCGGCCTGGTGCGCCGCTCGCAGATGGCGCTCGCGCAGCAGCCCGATCCGGTGCTGCGGGTCGGCGACCTCACCCTCAACGAGGACAGCTACGAGGTCGCTCGCGCCGGCGAATCGATCACGGTCACCAACACGGAGTTCGAGCTGCTGCGCTACCTGATGCGTAACCCGAACCGCGTGCTGTCGAAGGCGCAGATTCTGGATCGGGTGTGGGCCTATGACTTCAACGGCAAGTCGACCGTGGTCGAGCTCTACATCTCCTACCTGCGCAAGAAGATCGATGCCGGCCGCGCACCGATGGTGCACACGGTGCGCGGTGCGGGCTACATGCTGAAGCCCGCGGGCTGATCGCGCACGCAGGATGACAGAAGGCGGCGAAAGTGTGATAGAGTTTCCGACGGCCAAAGACCGTCGGTAGGATCCGCGAGGATCCCGTAACGTTCGCGCAAGCGAAGACCTGCGCAGGTACGAACTCCTTGAGATGCGGGATCGCGATCCCGATCTTCACAGAAGCTCCGTGCGTGCGCGCCGGAGCTTTCGTCGTTTCTGAGCCCGGCTCAGGGCGCGGGGCATTCGAGCGGCACGGCCCCCGAGCGGCATCCGCCGCACGGGTACGACAAGCTAGGGAGCGCCATGGCTACGAAGGACGCTACGGTTGCCGATCTTCAGCAGAAGTTTGAAGAGTCGACCGCCGTTCTGCTGACTGAGTACCGCGGTCTCACGGTTGCCCAGCTGCGGGATCTCCGCAACAGCATCCGCGAGCACGCGACGTACGCTGTGGCGAAGAACACGCTGACCAAGATTGCGGCCAACAACGCCGGGATCACCGCTTTCGATGACGAGCTCGCCGGTCCCTCGGCTCTCGCCTTCGTGCACGGTGACACCGTCGCGGTCGCCAAGGCTCTGCGTGACTTCGCCAAGGCAAACCCTCTTCTGGTGGTGAAGGCGGGCTACTTCGATGGCAACGCCCTGACCGCTGCAGAGGTAGGCAAGCTTGCCGATCTCGAGAGCCGCGAGGTGCTGCTGGCCAAGGCCGCAGGCGCTATGCAGGCTGCTCTGGTCGGTGCAGCACAGCTGTTCGCCGCCCTGCCCGCCAAGGCCGCACGCGGTTTCGGTGCGCTGCAGGAGAAGCAGGACGCGTAAGGATTCGGCACACGCCGGTTCGCTACACACAAACCCGCCTTGCACGCACCGCGTGAGGGCAAACATCAAGGAGAAACACAATGGCTAAGCTTTCGACTGAAGAGCTGCTCGAGCAGTTCAAGGAGCTCACCCTCATCGAGCTCTCCGAGTTCGTGAAGGCGTTCGAGGAGACCTTCGACGTTTCGGCTGCTGCTCCGGTTGCGGTTGCTGCTGCTCCGGCTGCCGGTGGCGCTGCTGAGGCCGTCGAGGAGAAGGACGAGTTCGACGTCGTTCTCGAGTCGGCCGGCGACAAGAAGATCCAGGTCATCAAGGTCGTGCGCGAGCTGACCGGCCTGGGCCTGGGCGAGGCGAAGGCTCTCGTCGAGGAGGCTCCCAAGAACGTGCTCGAGGGCGCGAAGAAGGAGGACGCCGAGGCGGCCAAGGCCAAGCTCGAGGAGGCCGGCGCGGGCGTCAAGCTCGCCTAAGTCTCAGGGCTTACGGCTCTTCGCATCGGCGAAGCGGGGCGGGATCACCTTCGGGTGGTTCCGCCCTTTTGCGTGTGCGGGCCGCGTCTGCGCGATCGAACGTCTGCTGGGGCCGGCTTTCTGCGGGCCGCGTCTCCGGGGGTCGCGGGTGTCTGCGCGCAATCAATACGGAATGCGCCAGGGTGGTGCCGAATCCTGCGGTGGCGGCCTGCTCTTCGCGGGCTGCCTGCGAGAATGGAACCGGGGAATGGTCGAGAAAGTTGCATGGGCGAAGCTGTGCCAACACTCCCAACCTGCTTGGTGGGTTGCGTCTTTAATGACGAACAGGCCGCTTGATATGATTGAGTCATATCGAAAGCGAGGTTCGACCATGCGCACCACGAAGCAGCTCAGCATCACCCTCCCCAACAGCATGGCCGACGCCCTGAAAGAGCGCGTTGCATCCGGGGCGTACGCGAGCGAGAGCGAAGTCATCCGCGACGGACTGAGAGTAGTGCCCCGTAAAGTGGTGTAGCGCACGGTGGCCAGCACGTCGTAGAACGTGGACGCGGTCACCGTGTGATCCTTCGAGGAATCTCCTACAACCCACTCGAAAGGCATCAACACGATGACCGCTCCTACTATTGTCGACCCTGCCGGCCTGCTCAGCGAAGCTCTCACCGACGCGTCCCCGGATCTGATGCGCAGTCTGTTGCAGACCATGATCAACGCGCTCTTGTCCGCGGACGCGGACGCCGTGGTCGGCGCTGAATGGGGCAAGCCCTCATCCGACCGGATCACGCAGCGCAATGGCTACCGACACCGCGACCTCGACACCCGGGTCGGTACGATCGATGTCGCGATCCCGAAGCTTCGGCAGGGAACCTATTTCCCCGAATGGCTGCTCGAGCGCCGCAAACGCGCCGAGACCGCGCTGATCACCGTCGTCGCCGACTGTTACCTTGCCGGCGTGTCCACACGCCGGATGGACAAGCTCGTC
>NZ_JBVUAC010000012.1:0-78767 GCF_055791005.1 Leucobacter holotrichiae | reverse complement strand
CGCGCTGACAAGGGAATACATTACGCACAAACCCCCACCCCCACAACAACCACCCACACCCCGGGCGTGTCCCCGCACCAAACCGCCAAACCCACCCCAGCGACCACCACCCCCACGCCGACACCCCACCCCACCTCACACACCCAAAACCCACCCCACCCGCTTCCCCAACCACATCTCCCGGGCGCGCCGCTCCGCCGCGAGACGCGGCCTTCAGGCGATGAGGCCTTCTCCCCTGCTTAGATGGAGGTCGTGACTGAGCAGACCCTGTCCCCCGTCCCTCCCTCCCCCGCCGATTTCGGCTTCACCGTGGAGCACCGTCTCGAGCATGGCGGGGTGCGGGGCAGCGACGGCCGCCCGCTCGGCCGGGCGGGCACGATCCGCACTCCCCACGGCGACATCCAGACCCCGGCGTTCATCCCCGTCGGCACGAAGGCCACAGTGAAGGCGGTGCTTCCCGAGACGGTGAAGCAGTTCGGCGGCCAAGCGGTGCTCGCGAACGCGTACCACCTCTTCCTGCAGCCGGGGAGCGACATCGTGGACGAAGCGGGCGGCTTCGGCAAGTTCATGAACTGGCACGGCCCCACTTTCACCGACTCCGGCGGGTTCCAGGTGATGTCGCTCGGGGTCGGCTTCAAGAAGGTCATCTCGATGACCGAGGGAATGCACCAGAGCGACGACGTGATCGCGAAGAACAAGGAGCGGCTCGCGCACGTCGACGAGGACGGCGTGACCTTCAAGTCGTTCCTCAACGGCGACCGCCACCGCTTCACGCCCGAGGTGTCCATGCGGATTCAGCACCAGCTCGGCGCCGACATCATCTTCGCCTTCGACGAGTGCACGACGCTGCTCAACACCCGCGCGTATCAGGAGGATTCCGTGGACCGCACCGCCCGGTGGGCCGTGCGATGCCTCGACGAGCACGCCCGCCAGACTGCCGAGCGGTCGCATCGTCCCTATCAGGCGCTGTTCGGCGTGGTGCAGGGCGCCCAGTACGAGGACCTCCGTCGCAAGGCGGCCCGGGGGCTCGCGGAGATGCGGGGCGCCGAAGCCCCCGAGCAGGAGTTCGACGGGTTCGGGATCGGCGGCGCCCTCGAGAAAGCCGAGCTCGGCACCATCTGCGGCTGGGTGAGCGAGGAGCTCCCCGAGCACAAGCCGCGGCACCTGCTCGGGATCTCGGAGCCCGACGACCTCTTCGCAGGCATCGCGGCGGGGGCCGACACGTTCGACTGCGTCGCTCCATCGCGCCAGGCGCGCGGCGGCACGATGTACTCGAGCAGCGGACGCATCAACGCCAAGGCGGCCACGCAGCGGCGGCGCTTCGAGCCGCTCGACCCCGAGTGCGACTGCTACACCTGCGAGAACTACACCGCGGCCTACCTCCACCATCTCTTCAAGTCGAAGGAGATGCTCGGCTCGACGCTCGCGACCATCCACAACGAACGATTCATCGTGCGTCTGGTCGAGCGGATCCGCGAGTCGATCACCGACGGCACCTTCGGCGAGCTGCGCGAGGAGATCCTGAGCCGCCAGTATGGCCTCGAGTTCGCGCGCGAGGCGGCATCCCGCTACGCCGGCTGACCCGAGCACGGCTGCGAGGCCGACAGATGTGAAACGCCCCGGGGAGCAGCGGCTTCCCGGGGCGTCGCAGGTCGAGCGGAGACTAGGCGGAGCGCTCCTCGGCTGCCCGGACCGCTCGGATCACGCGCGTCGTCACCGGCAGCAGCACCACCTCGGCGAGAACCTTCACCACGTAACCGAGCACGACGTACATCACGAAGTCGAGACCCGTGATGACCCCGGCGAACGCGATGGTGCAGAACAGCAGGGTGTCGATCAACTGCCCGGCGATGGTCGAGGCGATGAGGCGCGTCCGCAGGAATCGTCCCGAGGTGCGACGGCGCATGCGATCCAGCACCCACGCGTTCAGCAGCTGCCCACCCAGGAACGCGACCAGGCTCGCCGCCACGATGCGCGGTACGAAACCGAGCACCGCCGAGAAGGCCTCCTGGTTCTCCCAGCCGTCGGCCGGGGGCGACACCTGCACCGCGAGAATGGTCAGCGAGGCCACCAGCGCGAGGGCGAACGCGGTGAAGATCGCTCGACGCGACGCCTTCAGCCCGTACACCTCGGCGAGCACGTCGCCCAGGATGTAGGCGAGCGGGAAGAGGAACACTCCGCCGTCGAAGACGAGCGGCAGCGAGAACTCTCCGAGGGGGATCGCCCCGAACGCGATCGGCTTCACCGCGACCACGTTCGAGATCAGCAGGATGCCGACGAACACCGCCGAGATCGTCGCGTAGCGCCCTCCCGCCGCGGCCGCGCGGGCCCCGGGAGTCAGGTACTTCGCCGGATCGTCGGATCCCTGTGCGGCGTTCATCTGCTGCGTCTCACTCATCGATCAGTCCCACCCCGAGCATGCCTCGGATCATATCCATGTTCAATTTGGCCGCCACCCTCGCCCCGTTGCCCGCGGCGATGATGAGCTGCTGGGGCCCCGGCGGCACGATGTCGCCGACGGCGTAGACGCCGCGCACGGAGGTCTCCCCCCGTTCGTCGACCGTCACCAGGCCCCAGTCGTCGCGATCGAGCTGCAGGTCGCCCATGAACTCCACGGGAGCGTGCCAGCGCGGGCGCACGAAACCGCCCACGCGAGGGATCACCTCGCCGTCTGCCATTCGCACGCCCGTCATCTCGGCTCGCTCGCCCACCACGTCGTCGATGGCCCTGCGCTCGACGCGAATGCCGATGGAGGCGAGCTGGGCCTCCTGCTCGGGGCGCACCGTATCGGCGCCGTTCGTGAAGACGATGAGGTCGGAGCTGAAGCGGCTGATGAGCAGGGCGCGCGCGAACACGTCGCTCGTCTCGCCGATCAGTACGAGCGGCTTGTCGGTCTTCTCGAAGCCGTCGCACTCGACGCAGCTGTGCAGAGCGGTGCCGTAGTAGGCGCGGATCATGGGCAGCGCCGGCAGTTCTTCCGTGAGGCCCGCCGCGAGGAGCACCCTGCGCGCGATGTAATCGACGTCGGCGGCGCCGCGGATCCCGGTGCCCCGCACCCGGAAGCCGATGCCGTCGGGGAATCCGACGGCGATCGCCTCATCGGCCGAGAGCGGGATCACCTCGCGTGTCATCGCCTGCGAGAACACCGCGGTGGGGTACGCCTCGAACTCCTCGCGGCCGAGGCGGCGCAGTTCGAGCGGAGACGCCCCGTCCCGAGTCAGGAACCCGTGCGACTGCAGCGTCGCGGAGTGCCGCGGTCGGTTCGAATCGAGGATCGCGATGCGCCGGTTCGCGCGCACCAGCTGCAGCCCGGCCGAGAGCCCGGCAGGGCCGCCGCCGACGATCGCGACGCCGACGCGCGGCGGCTGGTCGCCGTCGATCGGCGGCGACGGCTCCCGGTGATCCGCGGCTGACACGGCTACTCCCGGCCCGAGAGCTGCGCTGCGAGCCGACGCAGACGAGCGAGCGACTCGTCGCGGCCCAGCAGCTCGAACGATTCGAAGAGCGGCGGCGAGACGCGCCGCCCCGATGCAGCGACGCGCAGCGGTCCGAAGGCGAGGCGCGGCTTGAGCCCGAGGCCGTCGATGAGGGCCGCCTGCAGCGCTCCCTGGATGCGCTCGGTCTGCCACTCCTCGGCCGGCACGGCCTCGAGCGCATCGATGCTCGCCGAGAGCACCTGCGGCGCGTCGTCCTTCAGCGACTTCAGCGCGTCCTCCTCGTAGACGAGGGAGTCGGTCGAGGTGAAGAGGAATCCCATGAGCCCGACGACGTCCGAGAGCACGGTGATCCGGCTCTGCACGAGGGGCACGGCCCGACGCACGATATCGAGCTGCTGCTCGTTCGGCTCCACCGGGAGCGCTCCGCCCGCGATGAGATAGGGCAGGATCCGCGACTCGAAGTCGTCCTCCGAGAGCAGGCGGATGTGGTCCGCATTGATCGCGTCGGCCTTCTTCTGGTCGAAGCGGGCCGGGTTCGGGTTGACGTTCGCCACGTCGAACGCCGCGACCATCTCGTCGCGCGAGAACACATCGCGATCCGGCGCCAGCGACCACCCGAGCAGCGACAGGTAGTTGAGCAGCCCCTCGGGGATGAAGCCCCGCGAGCGGTGGTTGAGCAGATTCGACTCGGGATCGCGCTTCGACAGCTTCTTGTTGCCCTCGCCCATCACGTAGGGCAGGTGGCCGAACTGCGGGATCGCCTGCTCGATGCCGAGCTCGACGAGCGCGCTGTGCAGCGCGATCTGGCGGGGGGTCGAAGACAGCAGGTCCTCGCCGCGCAGCACATGGGTGATGCCCATGAGCGCATCGTCGACCGGGTTCACGAGCGTGTAGAGCGGGGCTCCGTTGGGGCGCACGACGACGAAGTCGATGGTCGAGCCGGCCGGGAACGAGATGTCGCCGCGCACGAGGTCGGTGAACGAGAGATCGGTGTCGGGCACGCGGAAGCGCAGTGCGGGCTGACGCCCCTCGGCGCGGAAGGCCTCGCGCTGCTCGTCGGTGAGGTCGCGATCGTGGTTGTCGTAGCCGAGCTGCTTCGGGCGGCCCGCCGCCTCGTTGCGGGCGTCGATCTCCTCGGCGGTGGAGTAGCTCTCGTAGAGGTAGCCGGCCTCGATGAGGCGCGCGATCACGTCCTGATAGATCTCACCGCGCTGCGACTGCCGGTAGGGGCCGTGGGGACCGCCGACGTCGATGCCCTCGTCCCAGTCGAGGCCGAGCCACCGCAGGGAATCGAGGATCTGCCCGTAGCTCTCCTCGCTGTCGCGTGCGGCATCGGTGTCCTCGATACGGAAGACGAAGGTGCCGCCCGTGTGCCGGGCGTAGGCCCAGTTGAAGAGGGCGGTGCGCACCATGCCCACGTGCGGGGTACCCGTCGGGGACGGGCAGAAGCGCACGCGAACGTCGCTGCCGGTGGCGGTGGAGAACTGGGGAACGGTGCTCGTAGACATCGTGCTCCATTCTAATGCCAGGCCGCTCGGCTCGGGCCGCTCAGCGCCTCCCCCACAGCGTCGCCAGAGCACCCAGCACCAGGAACACCGCGCTGACGAGTGCGAGGAACGCGAAGTCGCCCAGCGCGAAGACGACGCCCGCCAGCACCCCGGCCACGGCGCCCGAGGCGCTCATGATGGTGTCGGATCTCCCCTGCCATTTCGGCCGCACGGTCGAGGGCGTCAGCTCGGTGAGCAGCGCGGCTCCCGCTACCGTCACGGCGCTCCACCCGAGGCCGAGTGTCGTGAGCGCGATCTGGACGAGGATCTGGGAGGGGCCCGCGATGTACGAGAGCACGACGGCGCAGGCGAGCAGCGCCCACCCGAGCCAGAGCACCCGCGGACGCCCGAACCTGCTCGCGAGGGTGCCGAACACCGGCGACAGCGCGTACATGCCCGCGATGTGCATGCTGATCGTGATGCCGACGAGTGCTGCGGTCCCCTCGTGGTGCATGATGTGCAGCGGTGTCATCGCCATCAGCGCGACCATGATCGCCTGCGCCATCGCGATCCCGACGATCACGAGCCACCTGGCCCGCGGGCTCCTCGCGCCGGTCGCGGCGCCGTGGTCCGTTCCAGCGGCGACGGCATCGCCCGCCTCCGCCGACTCGCCCGAACTCGACGCGATCACCGGGGTGCTCGCGGTCTCCGGCGGCAGCAGCCGCGCCGCGAGCAACGGGTCGGGTCGCAGCCCGAACCAGTTGACGAGCGCCGCGAGCACCTGGGCCGCCAGTGCGAAGAGGAAGACGCCGGCGAGCGGCAGGATGCCGAGCGCCCGCCCGACGGCCTCGCCGGGGGTGATCAGGTTCGGGCCGATGACCGCACCGATCGTGATCGACCAGACCACGAACGAGAGATCGCGCGCGCGATCGTTCGGCAGCGCGAGGTCGGTCGCCGCAAACCGTGCCAGCAGCGACACCGCGCTGCTCACACCGACCAGCGCGACCCCCGCAGCGAACAGGGGCCAGGCGTGCACCGCTCCGGCGATGATCGCGATCAGCGCGCCGAGCGCTGCGATGCCGCTGCCCGTGACGAGCGCGGCACGGCGGCCGCGCCTCGCGGCGATGCGGGCGAGGGGGATCCCGGCGACGGCCGCCCCGGCGTTGAACAGGGCCGATGAGAGCCCCGAGATGGCCTCGTTGCCGCTGAGCTCGGCGAGCACCAGCGCACCGACCGACAGCGAGGCGCCCGTTCCGAAGCCCGAGAGCACGGTGCCTGCGGACAGCACGAGCACCGTGCGCCGCTGTACCAGGGAGCGCCGGTCCGGATCCAGCACCGCGTCCACCGATGCCCGCCCCCGCGCCGCGCGCTCCTGGGCTCGCGCACCGGGCCCGGCCGTGCCGCTCACGCGACCGGCTCCAGCCCCCAGCACGATCCGTCGACGCCCGCGAGCAGCCGCTTGGCGAGACGCACCTGCGGGCTCTCGTTCGCCGTCGCCATCGAGACGAGCCCGATCGTGCGGTAGCGAGGCGGATCGAGCCGCAGCGCGACGGCGTCGTCGGGCAGCGTGCGCGCCGCGGCCAGCGCGAGCCCCGGCACGAGCGCGACGGCGCCGCCCGCGGCCGCCATCGCGAGCATCGCGGGAACGTTGTCGGTCTCCTGGATGATGTCGGGCTCGAAGCCTGCCTCCCCCGCCGCGCTGAGCAGGTGGCCCCGGCACTTCTCGCAGCCGGCGATCCAGTGGTCGGCGGAGAACTCGCCGAGCTTCACCGCGGCCTCGCCGCTCGCCCGGTCGTCCGAGACGACGAGCCGCACCTCCTCGCGCCACAGCGGGAGAAAGGCGCTGCCCGCGGGCAGTTCGGCCGCCCCTTCGTAGTCGAAGATGAGCGCGCAGTCGACCTCGCCGTCGCGCAGCATGGCGGTCGCGGCCGGAGGCTCGGCTTCGCGGTACTGCAGCGCCACGTCGGGGGCGTCCACGGCGAGACCGCGCATGAGCGCCGGCACGAGGGTCGCGCTCGCACTCGGGAAGCCGACCATGCGCAGCGTGCCGGCGCGCTCGCCGCGCAGATCGTCGATCGCCGCGAGCGCCGCATCGATCTCGGCGACGACCGTGCGTCCGTGGTCGGCGAGGATCCGACCGGCGGGCGTCAGCCGGATCCCGCGTCCGCTACGTTCGATCAGCGGCACGGCGAGCCGCGTCTCGACGCGCTTGATGCGCTGGCTCACCGCGGGCTGGCTCAGCCCCAGGCTCACCGCGGCGGCGGTCAGGGAGCCGGTCGTCGCGAGGGCATGCAGAATGCGCAGCTCGGTGGAGTCGATCGAGCCGAGCGGATCGGCAGTTCGCTGGGTGCTCATGGCCTCGATTGTACGCCGGACATAACCGGAAGCGAAGCAAAATATAAGAATGATTCTGTTTCATTATGCATCGAGGTCTCCTAACCTGGCCTCATGAACACCGCCTCCGCAGCGCAGTCCCCGGCCGAGACCCGTTCCGCCACACAGCCGGCGATCCTGCCCATCGCCGAACTCGGCTTCTCAACCCCGCCCGGCTACCTCTCGGCGTGCACGGCGGGCCTCCCGACGGCGGCCACCGTCGCAGCGATGCGCGGATTCATCGACGACTGGAGGGCCGGCCGCGCGGACGCCCGCGCACTCGGCGAGCAGGCGGAGCGGTGCCGCGAGCACTACGCCCGTCTCGCCGGCGTCGCCGTCGACCGGGTCGCGCTCGGCTCTCAGGTCTCGCAGCTCGTCTCCATGGTCGCGAGCTCCGTGCCCGACGGCGCCGAGGTGCTGTGCGCCGCCGGCGACTTCGCGTCGCTGGCGCACCCGCTCGAACAGCTCGCCTATCGCGGCGTGCGCGTGCGATATGCGCCCGTCTCACGACTCGCCGAGGAGCTGCGCACGGACACCGCACTCGTGGCCTTCTCGCTCGTGCAGTCGGCGACGGGCGAGGTCGCGGATGCCGAGGCGATCAGAGCCGCAGCGGAACACGTCGGCGCGCGCACCCTCGTCGACCTCACCCAGTCGCTCGGCTGGCTGCCCGTGGGGGCGGATCCGTTCGACTTCACGGTCTGCCACGCCTACAAGTGGCTGTGCGCCCCGCGAGGCACCGCCTTCCTCACCGTGCGCGCGGGGCTCGACGAGCAGCTGGTGCCGCTGGCCGCCGGCTGGTACTCGGCCGACGACGTCTGGAGCTCGTGCTACACCGAGCACATGCCGCTCGCGGCCGGAGCGGGGCGCTTCGACGTCTCCCCGGCGTGGCCGGCCCTCGGCGGCACCGAGGCCGCACTCGGCGCCCTGGCGACGCTCGATCCGCGCGCCGTGCACGCGCACGACCTCGAGCTCGCGAACGCGGCGCGCGAGGTGCTGGATCTGCCCGCGGGCGATTCGGCCATCGTGACCTGGGCGGACCCCGCCGGCACCGAGCTCGCAGCGCTGACCGCCGGCGGCATCACGGCTTCGGGTCGAGCCGGGAATGCGCGCATCGCGTTCCATCTCTGGAACACCGCCGACGACGTGGAACTGCTCGCGCGGGCGCTGAGCCGCTGACCTAGCCGGCCTCGGCGAACGCCGCGGCCTCGGCCTTGTCCTGCTCCGTCGCGACGAGCTGTCCGCAGGCGCCGTCGATCTCCTTGCCGCGGGTGTCGCGCAGGGTCGTCGGGATCCCCGCAGCGTTGAGGCGGTCGACGAACTCCCGGGTGACCTCGCGCGTCGACGAGGTCCAGATGGATCCCGGCGTGGGGTTGAGCGGGATCGGGTTGACGTGCACCCAGCCCCTGCCCCGAGCGTTGAGCTTGTCGGCCAGCAGGTCGGCGCGCCAGGCGTGGTCGTTCATGTCCTTGATGAGCGCGTACTCGATCGACACGCGGCGGCCCGTCGTCTCGTAGTAGTGGTAAGCCGCATCGAGCACCTCCTCGACCTTCCATCGGCTGTTCACCGGGATCAGGTCGTCGCGCAGCTCGTCGTCCGGCGCGTGCAGCGAGAGCGCGAAGGTGATGGGGATGTCCTCGTCGGCCAGCTTGCGGATCGCCGGCGCCAGCCCCACGGTCGACACCGTGATGCCGCGCGCCGACATGCCGAGGCCCTCGGGCGACGGCGCGATCATGCGGTGCACCGCGTTCATCACGCGCTTGTAGTTGGCGAGCGGCTCGCCCATGCCCATGAACACGATGTTGTTGACCCGCTCGGGCTCGGCCCCGTTGCCCGCCTCGCGCATACGACCCAGGCCGCCCTCGGCGATGACACGGTTGGCCTGCACCACCTGATCGAGGATCTCGGCGGTCGACATGTTGCGCGTGAGCCCGGCCTGGCCCGTCGCGCAGAAGGGGCAGTTCATGCCGCAGCCGCACTGGCTCGACACGCAGAGCGTGATGCGGCCCGGGTAGCGCATGAGCACAGACTCGACGAGCGCGCCGTCGAAGAGGCGCCACAGGAACTTGATCGTCGCGCCGTCGTCGGTGACCAGCCGCTTCACCTCGGTGAGCAGCGGCGGGAAGAAGGCCTCGGCGAGCTCCGCGCGGCGGTCCTTCGGCAGATCCGTCATCTGCTCGGGATCGGTGGTGCGGTGCTCGAAGTAGTGCTTCGAGAGCTGCTTCGCCCTGAACTTCGGCAGCCCCATCTCCATGATCTTCGCCTCGCGCTCCGCGAGCGTCATGTCGGCGAGGTGCGTGGCGGGCTGCTTGACGCGGGGCGACGCGAACTGCAGCGTCGGCCGGCCATCGGGGCTGGTGAGCTGCTTCCAGCCCTCGGTCTTCGGCCTGACCTGCGGGCGCGCGCCGTCGCCGCGCGAGCGGGTCTTGATCAGCTTGCCCTCGGCGGGCGACGCGTCGTGGTTGAGTTTATTGGGATCCATCGCCCCCATTGTCTCATCCGCGTCTGGATGAGGGATCCCGGAGGCGATACCGGGCTCCGCGAGCCGGGTGACCCGCGCCGCGCCGCGGGCTCAGAACTCCTCGTAGACGGCGGGATCCTGGTCCTTGAGGCGGCCGTCCGGGCGCCCGAGGGCCGAGATCGCGTCGACCTCGTCGGCCGAGAGCACGACATCCCCCGCGGCGAGGTTCTCGCGCTGGCGCCCGGGGTCGGCGGACTTCGGCAGCGGCACCACCCCACGGGCGACGTGCCAGGCGAGAATGGTCTGGATCGGCGTGATCCCGTGCACCCGCGCGATCTCGGCGATCACCGGCTGCTCGGCGACGTCGTTGCCGCGGCCCACCGGGCTCCACGCCTCCGTGATGATACCGCGCTCGCGGTGGTAGTCGACGGCGTCGAGCTGCGGGAAGTAGGGGTGCAGCTCGATCTGGTTCACGACCGGCAGCACCCCGGTCTCGCACTCGAGCCGATCGAGGTGCTCGGGCAGGAAGTTGGAGACACCGATCTGGCGCACGAGCCCGCGCTCGCGCGCTTCGATGAGGGCGCGCCACGCTCCGACGTACAGGTCGGTGAGCGGGTTGGGCCAGTGGATCAGGTAGAGATCGACCGCGTCGAGGCCCGAGCGATAGACGCTCTCCTCGATCGTGCGCAGGGCGGCGTCGTACTCGTGATGGCGGCCCGGAAGCTTGCTGGTGAAGACGACCGAGCCCCGATCCGCCCCGGCATCCCGCAGCCCCCGGCCCACTGCTCCCTCGTTCTCGTAGCGGAACGCCGAGTCGAGCAGGCGATAGCCGCTCCGCACCGCCTCCGTCACCGCGGCGGCGCCCGGTCTCCCGTTCAGACGGTAGGTGCCGAAGCCGATTGCTGGGAGGGTGAATCCGTTGTGGGCGCGCTGTTCGGTCATGCCTCCACCCTATTACCGGGACGGGGCCCGCGGGAGGAGGGTGCGGCACACAACCCTGCCTCCCGCTCGCGCTCAGATCAGGCGGGAGCGGATGAGGAAGCGCTGCCCCTCGGGCGCCTCGAGCGAGAAGCCCGAGCCGCGGCCGGGTACCGCATCGACCGTGAGGTGGGTGTGGCTCCAGACAGCGAACTGCTCGCGCGACATCCAGAACTCGATCTCGCGCCGGTCCTCGCCGGGATGGATCGGCGGCAGCTCCAGGGTGCCGAGCAGCACATCCTGGCCGCCGGTTTTGAACTCGCCCCGCTGATAGCACATGGGCGCGCTGCCGTCGCAGCACCCGCCCGACTGATGGAACATGAGCGGACCGTGCATCTCCCACAGCAGGTCGATGAGCTCGATCGCCTTCGGGGTGAAGGCGAGGCGGCTCGCGGTCTCGCCCTCAATCTCCGAGCGCGTATCCACGCACCCGGGGATCTCGGGCGAGGGCGAGGCGGGTGCCGAGGGATCCGCCCCCGGCGCCCCGCAGGCCTCCGGCTCAGAAGAAGCCATCTGCCGTCTCCTTGTAGCTGACCAGCATGTTCTTGGTCTGCTGGTAGTGGTCGAGCATCATGAGGTGGTTCTCGCGCCCGATGCCGCTCGACTTGTACCCGCCGAATGCCGCGTGCGCCGGATAGCTGTGATAGTTGTTCACCCACACGCGGCCCGCCTGGATATCGCGGCCCGCGCGATACGCCGTGTTGCCGTTGCGGCTCCAGACGCCCGCGCCGAGGCCGTAGAGCGTGTCGTTGGCGATGCGGATCGCGTCGTCGTAGTCGGCGAACGTCGTCGCCGAGACCACCGGCCCGAAGATCTCCTCCTGGAAGATGCGCATCGAGTTGTCACCCCGGAAGATGGTCGGCTGGATGTAGTATCCGTCGGCGAACTCGCCGCCGATCTCCTCGACTCCGCCGCCGGTGAGCAGCTGCGCTCCCTCCTGCCTGCCGATGTCGAGGTACGACTTGATCTTCTCGAACTGGTCGTTCGACGCCTGCGCGCCCACCATCGTGTCGGTGTCGAGCGGGTTGCCGCGCATGATGCGCTCGGTGCGCTCCACGACGGCGTCGAGGAAGTCGCCCGCGATCGACTCCTGGATCAGCGCACGGGACGGACAGGTGCAGACCTCGCCCTGGTTGAGGGCGAACATCGTGAAGCCCTCCCGCGTCTTGTCCCAGTAGGCGTCGTCCTGAGCCATCACGTCCTCGAAGAACAGGTTCGGACTCTTGCCGCCGAGCTCCAGCGTCACCGGGATGATGTTCTCCGAGGCGTACTGCATGATGAGGCGGCCGGTCGTCGTCTCGCCCGTGAACGCGATCTTGCGGATGCGCGGGCTCGAGGCGAGCGGCTTGCCGGCCTCGGCGCCGAAGCCGTTGACGATGTTCACGACGCCCGGGGGCAGCAGGTCGCCGATGAGCTCGAACAGCACGAGGATCGACGCCGGGGTCTGCTCGGCGGGTTTGATGACGACGCAGTTGCCCGCGGCGAGCGCGGGCGCGAGTTTCCAGGTCGCCATGAGGATCGGGAAGTTCCACGGAATGATCTGACCCACCACGCCCAGGGGCTCGTGGAAGTGGTAGGCGACGAGATCCTCGCTGATCTGCGAGATGCCGCCTTCCTGCGCGCGGATCGCGCCCGCGAAGTACCGGAAGTGATCGATCGCGAGCGGGAGGTCGGCGTTCAGCGTCTCGCGGACCGCCTTGCCGTTGTCCCAGGTCTCGGCGACGGCGAGCATCTCGAGGTTGGCCTCGATCCTGTCCGCGATCTTGTTGAGGATCACCGCCCGCTCGGCAGGGCTCGTCCTGTTCCAGGTCGGCGCTGCGGCGTGGGCCGCATCGAGCGCGAGCTCGATGTCCTCCGCAGTGCTGCGCGGGATCTCGCAGAAGGTCTTGCCCGTCGCCGGCGACGGGTTCTCGAAGTAGCGGCCCTGCTTCGGCGGCACCCACTCGCCGCCGATGTAGTTCTCGTAGCGGCTCTTGAACTGCACCAGCGAGTCGGGCTGGCCCGGGGAGGCGTACACGGTCATGATGGGTCTCCTCTGACGTCGTTGTCTGGATTCCGGGAGCCGAGGGACTCCCGGTGCTCGGAGACTACGCCCGGCACCGTTGCACGAACGTTGCATGGCGCAGCCGCCGAGCGGAGGGGAGCCGCCGGGGCCTCCCGCCGCTAGCGCCGGTGCCCGCCGCTCCTCGCCTCACCCGCCGTCGTCGAGCGCCTCGAGCCTTGCGACCACCCGGGCGCGCCTCGGCGACAGCGGCGGCAGCACCTGCAGCAGGGTCTCCCACACCTCGGCGTCGTCGCCCGCCCAGTGCTGCGCGTACTCGAAGAGCGGATCCGCCCCCGCCGACTGCAGCATCGCCTCGCGGAGCGTGGCATCGACCTCGCTCCGCAGCCTCTCAGCCACCGGCGCGGTCGAGGCGGGAAGCACCGGCCCCTCGTAGGCTGCGAGCGCGAGACGGTGCGCCCCGCGCTCCAGCGCTTCGAGCATCTCGATCCCGTCGATGCGGATCCTCTGAGCCATGCGGTACGGGCGCGAGGAGAGACCGAGATCGATCCCGGCCTGCTCGCACCACTTGCGCAGACGGACCAGCTCCGCTCGCAGGGTCTGCTCGGAACCGGCGTTGCCGTAGACCTCCTCCGCCAGTGCCGCGGCCGTGAGCCCCTGCGGTGCCGCGGCGAGCGCGAGCAGGATCTCGGCGTGCCTGCCGGTGAGCGGGAGCGACGCGTCGCCGTGCTCGAGGATCGCGGGATCGCGGCCCAGCACGACGAGACGCGTCGTGGAAGACGAGCGGGGCGCAAGTCGGGCTCCGGCGCTCCGCCGTTCTTCGATGAGGTCCCTGAGCGACTCGAGTTTCAGTTCGGCCTCGACGGCTCCGAGCGTCGCCTCGACGAGGGGCAGGATGTGCCGCGAGGCGGCGCTGTCGCCTCCCGTCACGTCGATCACGCCGATGATCGCCCCGGTCTCGGGGTTGTGCACGGGCGCCGCGGTGCAGCTCCACTGGTGCACGGCCCGGTTGTAGTGCTCGGCGCCGAGCACCTGGATCGCGTGGTCGAGCGCGAGCGCACTCCCGGGGGCGCTCGTGCCGACGGACCCCTCCGACCAGTCCATGCCCGCCCGGAAGCCCATGTCCTCCGCCCGAGACCGGAGGCGGAAGTCTCCGTCGACCCAGAGCAGCCGGCCTGCGGCGTCCCCGACGGCGACGATAAAACCGGCGTCCTCGGCCGCGTCGAGCAGCAGGCGCTCGATGACCGGCAGCACGCGGCCGATCGGATGCACGCGGCGAAGCTCGGCGAGCTGATCCTCGCTCAGCGCCGGCCTGTCGGGCGGGCGATCGGGGTCGATGGTGCGACGCTGCGAACGCAACCACGACTCCAGCACCACCGGCCGCAGCGCGACCTGCTCGGCGAATCGCTCACGCGCTTCCCGATCGGCGGCGATCGCGGCGGAGCCCACGAACTGCTCGTGGGCGCGCTCGAGCTGTCGCCGGCGCTCGCTCGCCGATTCGCCGCGGCGCAGTGCCTGCCATCCGCTCGCCACCTCTGCCTCCTCTTCGCGGCTCGGTGCCCCGAGTGTACCCGAGGATGATCAGGGGTCGTCGCGAACCGGGGCTTCGCCGCTTTCCGCCCGCTGGGTACCGTCATCGAGATGACGCTCGGAGCCCAGAACCCGCCGAAGACGGGCCGTACGCGTCATCTCGATGAAGACAGGGAGCCGGCCGACGAGGCCTCGCGATAGAGCTCGAGCAGCGCATCGATGCCGCCGCGCTGCCAGGCCCGCCGCTGCAGCGCCGCTCCTCCCCCGTCGGCGAGCCGGCGCTCGAGGAAGCGCTGCACGCGCTCGAGGTCACCGGCAGCCTCGAGGGATTCGGCGACGTGGGAGAGCAGGTCGGCGACCACCTCTGCGGCCGCCCGCGGAGCCCCGGTCTCGGGATCCACCAGCTCGGATCCGAGTCCGTTCCGCGCCGCAACCCAGTGCGCGCCCCGCAGCGCGTCGCGCTGATACTCGGGAACAGGGGCACCGGTCTCCCGCTCCTGCAGCGCGCGATGCGCGAGCGCGCGGAAGATGAGGGCGAACGATACCGCGTCGCCGCTCTCGAGCTGCGCGTCGGCGGTGCGCAGCTCGATCGTGGGGAACTTCTCGGAGAGCCTGATCGACCAGTTCACGAGCGCCGTGTCGAGCAGCGCGCCCGCCCTCACGAGCTGCTGCACCACCTCGTCGTACCCGGCCGCATCGGCGAAGCTCGGCGGGTAGCCCGAGCTCGGCCACTGCTGCAGCTGCAGATACCGCCAGCTCGCATAGCCCGAGTCGCCGCCGAGCCAGATCGGCGAGTTGCTCGTCAGCGCGACGAGCACGGGCGACCACCGGGCGATGCGCGCGAAGACCTCGACGCCCGCGTCGCGCGAGGGGACCTCCACGTGCACGTGGGTGCCCGTCGAGTAATAGCGGTGCACCATACCCCGCATCGTGCGATCGATCTCCCGGTACCGCTCGTTCTCGGTGACCCGGCCGGGAGCGTCGCCGCCGACCGGCGGCAGGCCGGTGCCCGCGAGCACGAGACCCTGATCCGTCGCGGCGTGCGAAGCAGCAGTGCGGAACTCCGCGAGGGAGTCGAACGCCTCAGCTCCGCGAGTGCACGGCGGCGTGGCGGTCTCGAGCTGGCTGTGGAAGTACTCGTGCTCGGCGCGCAGCCCGGGAAGCGCCGCGATCATGCCGTCGGCGCCGTCGCGAGGCAGACCGGTCGTCGCGTCCAGCAGCAGATACTCTTCCTCGACGCCGAAGCGGGGCGGAGCGGGGGTGTCGGCTGCCATCTCAGCACCGTCCGTTCGATCTGGCTCTCGCAGCGCGGCAGGATCGCCGTCGCCCGTCGCGTCATGCTACACCGGGGCGCGCGGGTCACACCACGGTGTTACGCAGGATTCCGATCCCGTCGATCTCGACCTCGACCGTGTCGCCTGCTTCGAGGCGCCCGACTCCCGCGGGCGTGCCGGTGAGGATCACGTCGCCGGGCAGCAGCGTGAACGCCTGCGAGGCGTGCGCGACGATGCGCGCGAGCGAGAAGATGAGCTGCGACGTCCGTCCGTCCTGGCGCACCTCGCCGTTCACGCGGGTCACGACGCGGGCGTCGCCGAGGTCGGGGTCGGTCTCGATGACCGGCCCGAGCGGGCAGAACGTGTCGAAGCCCTTGCCGCGGGTCCACTGCCCGTCCTTGATCTGCAGGTCGCGCGCGGTCACGTCGTTCGCGCAGGTGAACCCGAAGACGTACTTCAGCGCGTCCTCTTCGGGAACGTCCTTGGCGACGGCGCCGATCACCATCGCCAGCTCGCCCTCGTGCTCGACGCGATCCGAGATCCCGGGCCTCACGATGCGATCCCCGGGGCCGATCACCGAGGTGTTGGGCTTCAGGAACAGCAGCGGTTCCTCCGGGGCGTCGCCGCCGGTCTCGGATCGCATCTCCTCGATGTGCTCGGAGTAGTTCTTGCCGACGCAGACGACCTTCGAGCGCGGGATCACGGGCGCCAGCAGGCGTACGGCATCGAGGCGCAGTCGGCGCCCTGTGGTATCGAAACCGGAGACGAGCGGATCGGACGTCAGCTCGACGATCTCGACGCCCCTGCCGTCTTCGGCCTCATCGAGAACCCCGTAGGAGATCTCGCCCTCTGCTTCGAAACGTACGACCTTCATGTGCCCCTCTTCGTCTTGGTATCTGCTGGGATACGGGCGGACCGGCGTGCGCGTCACCCGTCCCGCGGCCTCAGCCGCTCGACCCGCTACTCCCCGGCGGTGACGATCCGATCCACCCAGCCGAAGCGATCCTCGACCGTGCCGAACTGGATACCGGTGAGCTCCTCGCGCAGCGACATGGTGATCTCGCCGGGCGCCCGATCGCCGAAGTCGACGAGCACGCCCTGCTCGCTCTTCAATTCGCGGATCGGCGTGATCACCGCGGCGGTGCCGCAGGCGAACGCCTCCGTGATGGAGCCGTCGGCGGCGCCCTCGCGCCACTCGCGCACGGTCACCTGGCGCTCCTCGACGGCGAGTCCGCGGTCCTCGGCGAGCCGGATAAGGCTCTTGCGGGTGATGCCGTCGAGGATGTTGCCGTTGAGGGCGGGCGTGATGAGCTTGCCGTCGCGGTGCACGAGGAACAGATTCATGCCGCCGAGCTCGTCGATCGTGTCCTCCGTCGCCGAGTCGGTGAAGAGCACCTGAGCGCAGTCGTGCTGAGCCGCGATGCGCGTCGGCAGCAGCGACGAGGCGTAGTTGCCGCCGCACTTCGCCGCACCGGTGCCGCCGCGGCCGGCGCGCGCCAGGTCGCCGGAGAGCCAGATCGACACCGGCTTCACGCCGCCCGTGAAGTAGGGGCCCGCCGGGCTGGCGATCACGAGGAAGCGGGCGCGCTCGGCGGCTCGCACCCCGAGGAAGCTCTCATCGGCGATCATGAACGGACGCAGGTAGAGGCTCTGGTCGGCGCCGCTCGGCACCCAGTCCGCGTCGGCCCGCACGAGCTCGTGGATCGACTGCACGAACAGCTCGACCGGCAGCTCGGGCAGCGCGAGCCTCGCCGCGCTCTCATTGAGGCGCTGGGCATTGGCCTCGGGGCGGAAGGTGACGATGTCGCCGTTCGGGTGGCGGTACGCCTTGAGCCCCTCGAAGATCTCCTGACCGTAGTGCAGCACCGACGACGCGGGGTCCATGGGAATCGGGCCGTAGGGCAGCACCTCGGCGTCGTGCCAGCCGCGTTCGCGGTCCCAGACGATCGAGACCATGTGGTCGGTGAAGCGCTTGCCGAAACCGGGGTCGGCGAGGACGGCCTCGCGTTCGGCGTCGGGGAGACGGTTTGCCGGGGTGCGGGTGAAGGTGAGCTCGGTCATGGCGTTGCTTTCTGTCGCCCGTGCGGGCGGTCGTGAGGGAGGTTCGGGAGGGGCCCCGCGGCGGATCAGCGCGCCGCGATCCGCTCGATGATCGCGCTGCCCACCTCGGAGGTGGACCGCGCCGCGACCGCGCCGGTCGCGGGGTCGAGGCGGTTCGCGAGATCGGCGCGCACGGCGTCGCGCACACGGTCGCCCTCGGCGGCGAGGCCCAGGTGATCGAGCATGAGGGCTGCGGACAGGATCGCCGCGGTCGGATCCGCCTTCTGCTGCCCCGCGATGTCGGGCGCAGAACCGTGGACGGGTTCGAACATGCTCGGGAACGTGCCGTCGGGATTGATGTTGCCGCTGGCTGCGAGCCCGATGCCGCCGCCGATGGCGCCGGCCAGGTCTGTGAGGATGTCACCGAACAGGTTATCAGTGACGATGACGTCGAAGCGCGCCGGATCCTGCACCATGAAGATGGTGGCCGCGTCGACGTGCATGTAGTCGACGGCGATGTCGGGGTACTCGGCGGCGACGGCCCGCACAATGCGCTGCCAGGTGGCGCCCGCGTGCACGAGCACATTGGTCTTGTGCACCCAGGTGAGCTTCTTGCGGGGGCGCTTGCTCGCGATTTCGAAGGCGTAGCGCACCACGCGCTCGATGCCGAAGGCGGTGTTGACCGAGACCTCAGTTGCGACCTCGTGAGGGGTGTCCGCGCGCAGACGGCCGCCGTTGCCCGCATAGGGGCCCTCGGTGCCCTCGCGCACCACGACGAAGTCGACGTCGCCCGGGTTCTTCAGCGTCGACTCGACCCCGGGGAACAGGGTGCAGGGCCGCACGTTGGCGTAGTGGTCGAAGTCGAAGCGCAGCTTGAGCAGCAGGCCTCGCTCGATGTTGGCGTTCTTCAGGCGGGGATCCCCCGGAACCCCGCCCACCGCACCGAAGAGGATGGCATCGTGCTGCGCGATCTCGGCCTGCTCGGCCTCGGGCAGCGTCTCGCCCGTCGCCAGATAGCGCTCCGCACCGAGCTTGAACTCCGTGCGGTCGAGCACCGCGTCACCGCCGGCGAGCACGGCATCGAGCACACGATTGGCCTGCTCGATCACCTCGGGTCCGATACCGTCGCCGGGAAGGACGGCGAGCTTGATGGTGCGGGTCACTGAACGCTCCTCTTCGTGCCTGACAGAACGTATCCAGCTTACTCGCGACCGCGGACGTTTCGATTCGCCCGACCCGAGAGCGGCTCGCGCCCTCGACGCCGTCGCACGGGTATCGCGCCGCCACTGCGCATACGATCGAGAAACGACGAAAGCCCCACCCGAAGGTGAGGCTTTCGCTTCCGGTGACCCCAGCGGGATTCGAACCCGCGTTACCGCCGTGAGAGGGCGGCGTACTAGGCCGCTATACGATGGGGCCGGACGCTGTTGCAGCTCTTCCGGGATCTCCCCCGCTGCGCTGGCAACTCATATATATTGGCACACCTTTGCGAGCTGGAGCAAATCCGTCCGCGCACCCCGGGTGTGTCCCGCATGATTCCGCGGATCTTCACCGCGACTACCCGCGTTCACGAACTGCTGTGCCGCATCGCCTTCTCGGCCGCGCGCCGCTTCAGACGCCTGTCGACGACGAGCGCCATGAAGATCCACCCGCCGAGCGCCGTGATCACCCACACGATGATGGGCGCCAGCACCCAGGTCTCGACGCCGCGGATCGTGATGCCGCCCTGGAATAGCGTGGCGATCCACAGCGCCAGCAGCGTGGCCACGAGCCCGACCCCTCCGGCGAGCGGCGCCGCGTATCGCTGGGCGATGTTGAGCACGAACGGCCCCAGCACGGCGTGCGCGATCGTGAACACCCCGAGCGCCACCAGGAATCCCGCGATGCGCATCTCGAAGCCCGGGAGCGCAAAGTGGCACACGGTCATGGCGATCGCGGCCAGCACCAGTTACGAGACGATCTGGAACAGCACACGCATCATGGGCTCCTTCGCTCGACGGGGCTCCGGACGGTGCCCCTGACCTCAGCGTATCGCAGCGGTGACGCGGTCAGACCTCTTCGCCCGGCTTGCGCCTGAACGCCTTCGCCGGCAGATCCGGCCCGTCCCACACCTGGATGATGCCCCAGACGACGGCCGCGATCGGTACCGCGAGCACGGCCCCGAGCACGCCGCTCAGCACGGTGCCGATGGTCAGGGCGAGCAGGATGACGAGCGAGTGCAGCTTCAGCGCGCGGCCCATCAGCACGGGCTGCAGGAAGTTGCCTTCGAGCTGGTTCACCAGCACCACGACGCCCACGACGAGCACGGCGCTGAGGGGCCCGTTGGCGACGAGAGCGACGAGAGCGGCGAGGATGCCGGCCAGCGTCGCGCCGACGATCGGGATGAAGGCGAGCACGAAGACGAGCACGGCGAGCGGCAGCGCGAGGGGCACCTGCAGGATCAGCAGGCCGATCCCGATGCCCACCGCGTCGACGGCGGCGACCGACGCCGTGCCGCGCACGTAGTGCCCGAGCGTCTGCACCGTCTTCTCGCCCGCGCGCTCCGCGCGAGCCAGTGCCTCACCCTCGAAGGGGCGCAGCAGGAAGCGCCAGATCTGCGGCCCGTCCTTGAGGAAGAAGAAGAGCACGACCACCATCAGGATGAGCCCCGTGACGAAGTTCGTGACGATCCCCACCCCCGCGAGCGCCCCCGAGCCGAACTGCGAGCTCGTGAGGAACCCGGTGAGGAAGTCCGTGACGTTCTGCTGCCACTCGACCAGCTGATCGTGATCGGGGGCGAACGGGAGGGTGCGCACCCAGTCCATCACCTGATCGAAACCGGTCTGCGCCTGCGCCGACAGCTCGTCCCACTGATCGCGCACGGCCCAGACGATGAGCCAGCCCACCCCGGTGAGCAGCAGCACGATCGTGAGCAGCACGAGCACGGTCGCGAGCGCCGAGGGCACCCGGTGGCCCCGCAGCCAGCCCATGACGGGCGCGAACGTGCTCGCGAAGATGAGGGCAAGCAGGATCGGGATGACGACGGTGCTCAACGTGCTCATGCCGAACACGGCGCCCGCGGTGAGCACCAGCACGATGATGATCTGCAGCGAGCGCGTGGCGAGCAGCCCGAAGCCGTCGCCCCAGGCGCCGCCCGCCCGCATCAGGTGCCGCGTCTGTGCGATCGGCCCCTCGGGCGCGCCCGCGCCGCGCTCGAGCCTCGAGACGCGCTGCTCCAGCTCTCGACGAGCTCGTCCACCGAACATGTCAGCCTCCCCCTGTCGTACTGTGTGCTGCCTTCTTGGTCGCCTACCGCTTGACGGCGCGCTCCGCGACGAACGCCCGCAGTTCCGCCTCATCGTCGGCCATCTCGGTGACGTGCTGCGGCAGCTCGAGCAGGTTGCCGAGGTGCTCGGGCATGCCGATCCGCTCCCCCGTGGCCTCGAGCACGATCTCCGGGAACTTCGCGGGCTTCGCCGTCTCGAGCACGAGCATCGGCACACCGGCCTCGACGTGCTCGCGCGCCACCTTCACTCCGTCCGCCGTGTGCGGATCGATCAGCACGCCGCTCGCCTCGAACACCGACTTGATGGTGGCCACGCGATCCGCGTGGGTGCTCGTGCCGCTCTGGAAGCCGAACTCCGACTCGAAGCGCGCCAGCTCGGCGGTGAGGTCGATCCTGCCCGTCTCGGCCAGCTCCCGCCACGCCGCGGCCAGCCGCTCCGGGTCGCGCCCGAGCACCTCGAACACGAAGCGCTCGAGGTTCGAGGCCTTCGAGATGTCCATCGAGGGGCTCGAGGTCGCGTGGGTATCGGCGGCGCCGCGAGGGGCGTAGACCCCCGTCCTGAAGAACTCATCGAGCACGTTGTTCTCGTTGGCCGCGAGCACGAGACGGCGGATCGGCACGCCCATCGTCTTCGCGAGGTAACCCGAGAAGATGTTGCCGAAGTTGCCCGAGGGCACCGTGACCGAGATCTCGAATGCGGCGCGGTCCTCGGCCGCGACGCCGTCGCTCGCGCGCAGCCACGCCCAGAAGTAGTAGACGGCCTGCGCACTGACGCGACCCAGGTTGACCGAGTTGACCGCGCCGAGGTCGTGGGCGCGCTTGAATTCGAGATCCTCGAACAGCGCCTTCATGAGGTTCTGGCAGTCGTCGAAGACCCCCTCGACGGCGATGTTGTGGATGTTCTCGTCGGTGAGCGAGTACATCTGCGCGCGCTGGAAATCGCTCATGCGGCCCTGCGGGGAGAGCATGAACACCGCGATGCCGTCCTTGCCGCGCAGGGCGTACTCGGCCGCCGATCCGGTGTCGCCCGAGGTCGCCCCCACGATGTTGAGCGCGCGATCCGTCTTCGCGAGCACGTACTCGAGCGACTGCCCGAGGAACTGCATCGCCATGTCCTTGAACGCGAGCGTGGGCCCCTCCGAGAGCCCGACGAGCGAGATGCCGGGCTCGAGCTCGGTCACGGGGACGACCTCGGGGGCGACGAAGTTCTCGGCGCTGTAGGCGTCGCGGCACATGCGCGCGAGGTCGTCGCGCGGGAAGTCGGCGGCGAAGATGCCGAGCACCTCGGTGGCGAGCTCGGGATAGCTGAGGGATCGCCACGACTCGATCTGCTCGGCGCTCAGCCGCGGCACCGTCTCCGGAACGACCAGTCCCCCGTCCGTAGCGAGGCCCTCGAGCAGGATCTCACTGTAGGGTGCCGGCGCCATGCCGCCGCGGGTCGAGATGTACTTCACCGGTGCTCCTCGTTTTCGTGATCGCGCCGTCGGGCTGTGCGCGCCGACTCCCCCATCCTATTCGGCGGACGGCTCGGGGGCGGGATCCCGTTCCCGATCGACCTCGACCTCGATGCACCGAGCCCTACCAGGAGACCGGCAGCGCCTTGCCCTCCTCGTAGCCCGCCGCCGACTGCAGCCCGACCCGGGCGCGCACGTGGAACTCGCGCAGCGAGTCGGCTCCGGCGTAGGTGAACGACGAGCGCACGCCCGAGGTGATCATGTCGACGAGATCCTCGACGCCGGGGCGCTGCGGGTCCAGGTAGATCTTCGACGACGAGATGCCCTCCGCGAAGAGCTCCTTGCGCGCGCGCTCGTAGGCGTCGAGCCCGCCGAAGCGACCCTGCACCGCCTTCGTCGAGGCCATGCCCCACGACTCCTTGTATTGGCGCCCGTCGGTGTCGGTGCGCAGTTCCCCGGGGGACTCGGCGGTGCCCGCGAACCAGGATCCGATCATCACTGACGCGGCGCCGGCGGCCAGTGCGAGGGCGACGTCGCGCGGATAGCGCACTCCGCCGTCGGCCCAGACGTGCGCGCCGAGTTCACGGGCCGCCTGAGCGGTCTCGAGCACGGCCGAGAACTGGGGGCGCCCCACGGCCGTCATCATGCGGGTGGTGCACATGGCGCCGGGCCCCACCCCCACCTTGAGGATCGATGCGCCCGCGCTCACGAGGTCGTTCGCACCGTCGGCCGTGACGATGTTGCCCGCGACGATCGGCAGTCCGAGACCGAGGTCGGCGACCGTGCGGATCGCGCGGATCATTCCCTCCTGGTGCCCGTGGGCGGTATCGATGACGAGCACGTCGGCCCCGGCCGCGGCGAGGGCGCGCGCCTTCGCCGCGACGTCTCCGTTGATGCCGACCGCGACCGCGACGGCGAGCCGGCCCTCGCGGTCGAGGGCGGGGCGGTAGATGGATTGACGCAGGGCGGAACGGGGCGAGAGCGTTCCGACGAGGGCTCCCCCGCTCACCACGCAGACCGTCTCGGCGGGGTGCGGATCGGCGGCGTGCGGATCGGTGCCGTCGGGATCTGCTCCGTGCGCGCCGGCTGCGCGCGACTCGCTCGCAGCGGTCACCGCGTCGAAGGCCGAGCGCGGATCCGCCAGCTCATCGGCGTCGAGGATCGCGGGCTGCCCGATGACGAGATCGCCGAGCAGCGCGTCGTCCGGCACCGAGGTCAGCCGGGCCGCCGAGAGCGCTCCGCGGATCCCCGAGGCGGGTACCGATTCGTCAGCATCGCGGTCGGCGACGGCGACGGCCTGGTCCGCGGCGCGAGGGATCAGGCGCAGCGCTTCGGCCGCCGTGGCGTGCGGCGGCATCACGATCGGAGTATCGAAGGCGACGGGCTGTCGCTTGACCCAGCGGATCGCCCGCTCGGTTTCGGCGAGCGCCAGATCCTGGGGCAGCACCGCGAGCCCGCCGCGCCTCGCGAGCACCGCGGCGAGCCGCGGCCCGGTGACCGAGTTCATATTCGCGGCCACGAGCGGCAGCGTCGCCGGCGTGCCGTCGGTGGGAGTGAGATCCACGCCGAGCCGGCTGCCGACGCCCGAGTACCGCGGCACGAGGAACACGTCCGAATAGGTGAGGTCGACCGTGGGCATCGCGCCGATAAACTCCATGCTCCCCACGGTACCCCCTCGGCCTCGGTCGCGCCCGCCCTCCGTCAAGACACAGATGTCACATGCAGCGCATAGGATGGTCGGCGTGGGGGTCAGGAACGGCTCGCGCATGATCGATGCCGATGTGTTCACGAGCGGCCGTCTCGCTGCGGCGAGGCACGTTCTTGAGAACGCGAAGATTTTGAAGGAGCAGAACCGGCTATGTCTGACACGAACGATCCCGGAAAGCCGACGCCGCCCGAGGCCCCGGTGCCGCCGGTTCCCCCGACCCCTCCGGCCCCGCCGACTCAGCCCGAGCCGCCCCGCTTCGACGATGCCGATGCGCAGCCGACCACCGCGACCCCGCAGGCCGGCGGCGACCAGCAGCCCACCACCGCGCTCCCGCAGACGGGCGGCGATCAGCAGCCGACGAGCGTGCTCCCCGGCTTCGACGGGTCGCCCTACGACGGCGGTCAGCAGAACACGTTCCAGCAGAACGCCGACCAGCAGCCGACCACCGCGCTGCCGCAGTCGCAGGCGCCCCAGTTCAACGCTGCGCCGCCGGCGCCGCCCGTGCCTCCCGTGCCGCCGCAGCAGGCGCCGGGCCAGGGCTACCCCGCGTACTCTGCAGCGCCGCGCGAGCCGAAGGGCCTCGCGATCACGTCCATGATCCTCGGCATCGTCGCCGTCGTCGGCGCGCTGATCTTCGGCTGGCTCCCCTTCGTCGGCGGCATCATCACGATCCTCGTCGGCGCCGCGGCGGTCGTGCTCGGCATCATCGCGCTGCGGAAGAAGCAGTCGAAGGGCATGTCGCTCACCGGCCTCATCACCGGCGGTGTCGGGGTGCTCATCGGCATCGGGATCGTCATCACCTGGGCCGCCGTCTTCTCGAGCGTCGGCTCCGAGCTCGACAGCTACAGCGATTCGCTCGACGAGCTGCAGTCGGAGATCGAGTCACCGTCCTCCGACTCGAGCGACAGCGATGCACTGACCGAGGATCTGGAGGCGAGCGCCGAGCCCACCACACCCGGCACGGAAGAGGCTCCCGCCGACACCACCGGCGACCGCTCCCCCGAGTTCTGCGCCGCCCTCGACCGGGTCGCCACGGTTGGCGGTGACATGACGAGCACCGATATCTCCCCCGAGATCATCGACGCCTACCGCCAGCTCGCCGAGGCCGACAGCCCCAACCAGGCTATCTACGAGAAGTTCTACCAGCTCGCCAACGATCCCGCGAGCGCCGAGAACGAGGACCTGAACGGACTCATGGAGGAGTACGTCGACGCGGCCATGGAAGATGCCATGGCCTGCATGTAACGACGAGCACTCCGGGCGGAAGCGCCCCACGACGGAATCCCGCGCGAGCCTTCTCGTGCGGGATTCCGTCGTTTCGGGCGCGGGTGCACTAACGTTTTCTCCAGGCGCACACGTGACAGATTTGGGGGAAGCGCACATGTTCAAGGGTTTCAAGGAGTTCCTGCTGCGCGGGAACGTGATCGACCTCGCCGTCGCCGTGGTGATCGGGGCCGCGTTCAACACGGTCGTCGAGCGAGTCGTCGATTCCCTCATCAACCCCGTCATCGGCGTGGTGTTCAAGGCGGACTCGCTCGACACCGCCATGCAGGTCGCGCTTCCCGGCGGCGGCACGATCGCCTTCGGCGCCCTGATCGGCGCGCTCATCAACTTCGTGATCGTCGCCGCAGTGGTCTACTTCGTATTCGTGGTGCCGATGAACAAGTGGCGCAAGCCCGAGCCCGAGGAGGAGCCGGAGACCTCGGCCGAGGCGGAGCTGCTCTCCGAGATCCGCGACCTGCTGCGCGCAGAGGCGGCGGCGAGCGGCCGGATCCCCGATATGAACCGCACCGAGCACCCGAACCAGGCGCCGCCGCACAAGCACTGAGCCCTGCTCTAGCTGACGAGCGTTCCTCTACCCCTCGCGCCGGTCGAGGCGCGCGAGGAACAGCGCCTCGGTCAGCAGCGACTTGCGGAACGATTCGATGTGCAGCGACTCGTTCGGGCTGTGGGCGCGGCCGTCGGGATCCTCGACGCCCGTGACCAGGATTTGAGCCGCCGGGAACTCCTCGACGAGCTCGGCGATGAACGGGATCGACCCGCCCACGCCCATGTCGACCGGCTCGCGCTCCCAAGCGTCGGCCATGGCGCCGCGCACCTCGGCCACGGCCCAGCCGCTCGTGTCCACGAGGAACGCCTGGCCGAGGTCGCCGCTCTCGAACTCGATCCTCGCGCCGTACGGCGCATTCGCGCGCAGGTGCTTCTGGATCGCCGCGAACGCCGCCTCGGGATCCTGCCCGGGCGCGATACGGGCGCTGACGCGCACGCGCACACTGGGGATCAGGGTGTTCGAGGCGTTGGCGACGTCGGGGGCGTCGATGCCCGTGATCGTGATCGCGGGCTGCGCCCAGACGCGGCTCAGGATCTCGCCGCGGCCGATCGGGCTCACGCCGTCGAGCAGGCCCGACTCCTCGCGAAGCCGCGCCTCGTCGTACTCGGGGGTGTCGATGTCGGCGCTCGTGAGCCCCTCCACCGCCACTGACCCGTCCTCGTTCCAGAGGGTGTCGAGCAGACGCACGGTCGCGAGCATCGCATCCGGCACCGCGCCGCCGTGCATGCCGGAGTGGAGCGCGTGGTCGAGCGTCTGCACCCGCATGTTGAAGGCGACCGCGCCGCGCAGCGCGACCGTGAGCGCCGGGGTCTCGGTATCCCAGTTGCTCGAGTCGGCTACGATGATCGCGTCGGCCGCGAGCAGATCCCGGTTCTCGCGCAGGAAGTTGCCGAACGACTGCGACGCCCACTCCTCCTCGCCCTCGATGAAGAGCGCGATGCCGAGTTCGAGTTCGCGCCCCTCGGCCTCGGTGGCCGCGGCGAGCGCGCGGATCGCACCGATGTGGGCCATCACCCCGGCCTTGTCGTCGGCCGCGCCTCGCCCGTAGAGGCGGCCGTTGCGCTCGGTCGGCTCGAACGGCGGAGTGCTCCAGTCCTCGTCGCGCCCGGGAGGCTGCACGTCGTGGTGGGCGTAGAGCAGCACCGTGGGCCGGCCGTTGCGGGGTTCCCTCCGGGCCACGACTGCCGGCTGGCCGAGCTCGGGATCGGCGCCATCCGTGCCCTCGCCGCCGGCGACGGGCGCGCGGCGGATGTCGACCACGTCGAAGAGCCCGGTCTCCCGCAGCAGCCCGGCGATGGACTCGGCGCTCGCGGCGACGTGCACCGGATCGAACGCCGGCCAGGACACCGACGGGATGCGCACGAGTCGCTGCAGATCCTCCATCGTGCTCGCGAACTGCTCCTCGACCGCCGCCCGCAGCGGCGCCTCGTCAGATGCGCCGTCTGCGGCGCGTCCGTGCCGCGCCGTCGCCCGTTCCGTCATGTCTGCCTCCACTTCGGGGTGCGGGGCCGATCGGGCCCCGCTTCGCCTGCCCGGGCGCCGGATGCGGCCCCGAGCTCCGGATCCAGCCTATCGGCGTCCCGGTTCTCGAACGCGGAGTCCCGAATCGCTGCCTCGAACCGGGAGGAACCAGCAATTCGGGACTCCGCGTTCGACAGAGGGCAGGACTCAGAAGAGGGTGGGCAGGGGATCCACGACCCCCGCATCGCTGAGGGGTTCGATCTCGAGTGCGAGCCGCTCCGACCCCCTCACCGCCTCCTCGATGAGCCGGGCGTCGCCCGGGCGCTCGGGATCGAGCCACTCGTCGTGCAGCTCGCGGGCCAGGAGCAGCGGCATGCGCGGGTGGGTTCCTGCCGCCGCGCCCACGGCGTCGCGGGTGACGAGCGAGTAGCTCATGAGCACGCCGCCCGGCTGCGGCACCGGAGTCACGATGGCGGCGATCCCGAACAGCTCATCGCCCGGCAGTCCGAACGGCACGCCGCGCTCCACGTACCAGTGCGCGGGCACGATCGCACGCCGCTGGAACGGGGCGCGCCACTTGCTCAGCAGCGTGTCGTCGCGGGAGTTGAAGGCGCTGTAGGGCGCCGGCTCCGCGCCGTCGTGCAGCCACCACCAGCCGAGCTCGACCGCTCGCTCCCCGTGCCCGCGATGGATGATGGGATTGAGGTTGCGCGCCAATCGCCCCGTGATGCGGGCTCGGCCGCGGTGCTCCCGCGCCCAGGCTTCGAGCAGCCGACGGCTGTCGGGCTCGTGCATGGGCGGCAGATCGAAGGTGAGCCCGAGGCCGCGGGGGCCGCCGCCGAATCCGTAGCTCGAGCACATGCCTCAACTGTAGCGGCGACGCGCCCGGCGAGAACGGAGAGCCCCGGGCCCTCAGCGCTCCTGAGCGGCCTCGTCCATCACGAGCACGAGCTTGCCGGCCGTGCGGTTGGTCTCGCCGGCCTCTTGCGCTCGTGCAGCCTCGGCGAGCGGGAAGGTGCCGGCGATCGTTGCCCGCAGCGCACCGGATTCCGCGAGGTCGGCGATCGCCTGCATGCCCCCGTGATCGGCCTCGACGAGGATCAGCTTCGCCCGCACGCCGAGGCGCTCGGCCTCCTCCCACAGGCCGGGCGCGGGCGACGGCAGCGTCGACACGAGGATGCCGCCGGGCCGCAGCGTGCGGAGCGAGCGCAGCTGGTAGTCGCCGCCGATCGTGTCGAGCGCGACGTCGACGTCCCGCACGGCCTCGGCGAAGTCGACCTCGCGGTAGTCGATCGCCTCGTCGACGCCCAGCTCTCGGAGGAAGCCGTGCTTCGCCGCACTGGCGGTGCCGATCACGTACGCCCCGCGGGCCTTCGCGATCTGTACGGCGAGGTGCCCCACGCCGCCGGCCGCGGCGTGGATGAGCACGCGGTCGCCGGGGCCGAGCGCGGCGGTGTCGACGAGCGCCTGCCACGCGGTGAGGGCGGCCAGCGGCAGCGCGCCGGCCTGCACGTGGTCGATCGACTCGGGCTTGCGCACGAAGGCGCGGGTCGGGCCGACCACGTACTCGGCGTGCGACCCGACGCCGTGCGGGTACGGCAGCATGCCGAACACCTCATCGCCGGGTTCGAACAGCGTCGATCCGAGGCCCACGGCCTCGACGACGCCCGAGACGTCCCAGCCGAGCGGCACGGTGGGCTCCCGGAACCAGGACTCGCCGGCGCGGTGCTTCCAGTCCGTCGGGTTCACCCCGGCCGCGCGCACCCGCACGAGGATCTGGCCGACGCGCGGCTTCGGTCTCGGGAGGCGCACCTCGTGCAGCTCCTCGGGCCCGCCGAAGCGGTCCTGGCCGATGGCGAGCATGTCGGGCCGCTCGGCGGCCGGTTCTCCGCGGGTATCACTCATAGCTCCCCACTCTGCCACCGTCAGGACTCGCGGGCAATGGCGCGGGTTCGGGATCGGGTGCGGGAGAGCAACGCGCGGGTGGGAGCGCCTGCATCCGCCCGATCCCCGGCGTCGCTCCCCCGCCGGGGCTGCGAGGGGGCGTCGAGATAAGGATTTCGCACGCGGGATCGCAATCCCGCGTGCGAAACTCCTATCTCGACGGGGCTTCGGATCCTGCGCCCCGGCGTAGCATGAGGGCATGACGCTGCAGATCGAGACCGTGCTCGAACCCCAGGGCCCCGCCACCGCGATCGAGCTCACCGAGTCTCAGGTCGAGCAGCTCGGCGGCGGCAAGCGCGCCGCCGTGCTCGTGACCATCGGCGGCCGCACCTCCCGTCTACGCCTCGCGTCCATGGGCGGGAAGTACCTCATCGGCCTGTCGAAGGCTGCTCGCGCCGAACTGTGCGTCGAGATCGGCGAAGCCGTCACGGCCGCGATCGCGCTCGACGCGGCAGAGCGCACAGTCGAGGTGCCCGACGACCTCGCCGCCACCCTCGACGCCGAGCCCGGGCTGCGCGCGGCGTTCGACGCGCTCGCGCCTTCCCGCCGGAAGGAGCACGCACGGTCCGTCGCCGACGCGAAGCGCCCTGAGACCCGGGAGCGCCGCATCGCAGGCGTGATCGAGCAACTGCACGCCGCGGGCTCCTCATCTGCACCTGGCCCCGGTTAGCAGAGGTTCAGCGCGCCGGATTGGATCCTTGCGCCGGGTCGGGCTCGCCGACCGGGCCGGATTCGCTCTCGGCGGACGGATCCTGGTCCCGCCCCGGAACCTACCCCTGATCTTGACCCGGATCCGGATCCTGCCCCGCTTTCTCCCGCTCCTCGCGCTCGGCCTCGCGCGCGGCGCGCAGCTCCCGCGTTGCCGCGTGCAGCGCATCCTCGGCCCGCTGCCGACGCCGCTGGGCGAGCGTGCTGGCGCCGAACTTCGCGCGCACCCGGTCACGGGCCTCCTCGGTTCCGGTGAGGATATAGCTGCTGGCGATGAGGATCACCTGCGCCGAGAGGTTGAACCAGAGCAGCAACGCGATGAGCGCCGCGAACGTGCCGAGCAGCGGATTCGCCGTGGCGCCGCGCACGAAGAGCCCCGACAGCTCCTGCAGCACGGTGAGCCCGAGACCGCCGATCACGCCGCCGGCCCAGAGCACGCGGGCTGGGGCGCGCACCCCCGACAGCAATCGGAACACCGCCACGATCGCGACCGTGTCGATCACGAAGACGACCAGCACGCCGAAGATGCGGGTGAGCACGTCAGAGGCGGTGCCGCCGTCGGAGATGCCGAGCCAGGAGACCACCGCGCCGATCCCGACCGACGCGACCACGCTCAGCACGGCAGCGACGACGAGCAGCCCGCCGAAGACGATCCCGACCAGCAGGTTGCGCAGCAGCACCCACAGGAAGAACCCGTCGTCGTGCAGTTGGTCGCCGAGCACGCGCAGCGCGGTTCGCAGGCTCGCGATCGCGCTGATCGCGGCACCGACGAGGCCGAGGAGCGAGATGATGCCGGCGATGGTGAACCCCGCCTGCGCCTTGATATCCGTCGGGTCCACGATGTCGGTGAGCCCGGGCAGGAAGTTTTCGAGCGCGTCGGCGAGCGCGTTCATCGCGTCGGGATTGCCGCCCAGCCAGAGCGCGGCGAGCGAGAAGCCGAGCAGCACGGCCGCGAACACGCTGAACAGGGCGCGGTAGGTGATGCTGTCGGCGAGCATCGCGCCACGGTGCTCGGAGTAGAGCAGGTACGCGCGTACGAGCCGCAATCGGAGCGCCCACGCGATGGCGCGCTGCACCAGCCCCGCGATGCCGCTCTTGCCGGTGTCCGTCTTGCCGTGTTCCTCCGCCTGCTTGGTCATGGTTTCAGCCTAGCCAGCGCCGAGGGGCGGGCCAGGGCCTTCCGTCCGCGCACCCGGATGCGCTATAGGCGCGGGCGGAAGGCCGGCACGGCGCTACTCGTCGTCGCCCGCCCCGGGGCCGACCGTCTCGGGTTCGTCGTCGAGGGGGACCTCCCGCTGGTGCTCGGCCCAGTCGGCCTCGTTGACGGGCTCACTCGCGGTCGCGAGGGGTTCGGGATCGGGCGCGTCGTCGCCCGGGTCGGCCGGGGCGAGCTGGTCGAGCAGATCGGCCTCGGGAGTTTCGGCACTCGTCTCGAGGGGTTCGGGGTTCATCGGTGTTCCTCCTCGCATCTCGTCGGCGGTTCTGGTGGTTCGAGCGGCCGCTCGGGGTGCAGACACGGCCGCCCGACGCTATTCAGCGGTTCCGTGAGACAGCTGCTCGTCGGTGACGCGGGCCCCCGACTGCTGCGGACGGATCCAGTGCGTCAGATCATAACCCTGCTCGCGGGCCTCGGCCAGGAACTCGCGCTCCGTCTCAGCGTCGCCGTGCGGCTCCCGCGCAAGCAGCCAGAGGTGCTTGCGGTCGGGGGTGCCCACGAGCGCGTGCCGGTAACCCTCGTCGACGCGCAGCACCCAGTAGTCGGCGCGAGTGAACGGGATCCAGCGCAGACCCTCCGGCAGGAAGCTGACGCGCAATCGGCCCGCGTGCTCCTCGTCCGGTTCGGCCTGACCGAGGGCCCGCGTCGGCTCCCCCTCGGCGTCGATACAGCGATTGTCCACCTGCACCGTGCCGTCGTCTCGCAGCGAGTACTCGGCGGTGACGTCGCGCGCACCGTCGTCCTCGAATCTCAGCGGCAGCCTGCCGATCTCGTACCAGAGCCCGAGATAGCGCTGCAGATCCAGGTCCTCCACCGACCGCACCTGGCGATCCTGATCGCTCATGGGCACTCCCTTCGTCGAGTCATCGCCTCCAGTCTGGCGAGCGCAGCCCCCGCACGACAGGGCCTTGACAACGAAGCGCGCTGTCTCGGTCGCGGCAGGAACCGCGCCCCGTAGGATCGAGCCATGAACGGCATGGGGGATCCGGGCGAGTGCATCGGCGTCGTCGGCGCGGCGACCAACAACCTCCGAGACGTGAACCTCACGATTCCGAAGAAGGCGCTCACCGTGTTCACCGGCGTATCGGGGTCGGGCAAGTCGTCGCTCGTGCTCGACACCATCGCGGCCGAGGCGCAGCGCCTCGTCAACGACTCCTACCCGAGTTTCGTGCGCAACCGGCTGCCGCAGCTCGCGGCGCCCGAGGTGCAGTCGATGAGCGGGCTCACCTTCACCGCGCTGATCGACCAGCGCAGGTTCACCGGCAACGCGCGATCCACCGTCTCGACGGCCTCCGACGTGGCACCGCTGCTGCGCCTCGTGTTCTCGCGGATCGGAGAGCCGAACGCGGGCTACTCGCCCGCCTACTCGTTCAACGACCCGAGCGGCATGTGCCCGGCCTGCGAAGGTCTCGGCGCCGTGGTCGACATCGACGTCGAGGCGCTCATCGATCCGGAGAAGAACATCGACGAGGGCCCGGTGCGGTTCAGCCAGTTCCGGCCGGGCGTATACCGTTGGAAGCGGTTCGCCTACTGCGGCCTCTTCGACCGCAAGAAGCCGCTGAAGGACTACACGGCGGAGGAGATGGATCTCTTCCTCTACGCCGATCAGGTGAAGCTGCCGAATCCGGACCCCCGCTTCCCGAAGACCGCCCGCTTCGACGGCGTCGTCACACGCATGCGCGACGTGTACGTGAAGAACCGCCCGTCGAAGATCTCGAAGCCGGTGCGGGAGGAACTGGATCGCCTCACCGAGCAGCGGGTGTGCCCCGAATGCGGCGGGGCGCGGGTGAATGCCGCGGCCCGGGCGAGCCTCATCGACGGGCGGTCGATCGTCGACTGGACCGCGATGTCGGTCTCGGAGCTGCGGCGGCTGCTCGACGGCTTCGAGGACGCGCGGGTGGAGCCCGCGATCGCGGGAATCAAGCGCTCCCTCGACGCGCTGCTCTCGGTCGGCCTCGGCTACCTGTCGCTCGACCGGGAGTCGTCGACGCTGTCGGGCGGCGAGGCGCAACGGGTGAAGATCGTGCGCCACCTCGGCAGCGCGCTCACCGATGTCACGTACGTGTTCGACGAGCCCTCGACCGGATTGCACCCGGCCGACGTGCAGCGGCTCAACCAGCTGCTCATCAGGTTGCGCGACGCCGGCAACACCGTCCTAGTTGTCGAACACCATCCGCAGGTGATCAGAGTGGCGGATCATGTGGTCGACATGGGACCGAGAGCCGGGTCGCACGGTGGTCTCGTGCAGTTCGAGGGCACCCCCGCGCAGTTGCGTGAGAGCGGCACGCTGACGGGGCGGCTGCTCGCGCGGCCTCTACGGCTGACGCACGCGCCGCGCGCGGCCCGGGGCGAGGTGCTGGTGTCCGGTGCGCGCACCCACAACCTGACGGGGTTCGACGTCTCCGTACCGCTCGGGGTGCTCACGGCCGTGACCGGTGTGGCGGGATCGGGGAAGAGCTCGTTCGCGACCGAGGAACTGCCGCGACAGCATCCGAAATTCACGGTGGTCGGTCAGGATCCGCTGCGCGGCGGCGTCCGTTCGACGCCGTTGAGCGTGCTGGGTGTAGCCGACGACGTGCGAGCCGCGTTCGCGGAGGCGTCGGGGCTCGAGCCGGCGTGGTTCAGCTTCAACTCGAAGGGGGCGTGCCCAGGCTGCCGGGGCAAGGGGTACATCACCACGGAGCTGGCGTTCCTCGACGACGTGGCGACCCCCTGCGAGGTCTGCGGCGGCGAACGTTTCAACGAGCGGGCGCTCTCGGTGCGGATCGATGGCCGCACGGTCGCCGACGTGCTGCGGATGACCGCCGAGAGGGTCGCGCAACTCTTCGCGGTGCACGATGCGATCGCCGCGAAGATGCGCTGGCTCGACCGGGTGGGGCTCGGCTACATCTCGGTGGGGCAATCGCTCGACACCCTCTCGGGAGGCGAGAAGCAGCGGTTGCTGCTCGCGAAACACCTGAGCGGGGTGATCGATCTCTCCTCAGAGCGGATCGTGCTCGACGAGCCGACCACGGGCCTCCACCCGAGCGACGTCGACCGGATCAACGCGCTGTTCGCCGAGCTGGTCGAGGGAGGAGCGACGCTCGTGGTGGTCGAGCACAACCTGCGCGTCGTGGCCGAGGCGGATCACGTGGTCGACATCGGGCCGGGAGCCGGCGCCGACGGCGGACGGCTGGTCTTCACGGGGCCGCCGGCCGCCCTCGCCGAGAACCCTGACTCGCTCACGGGGGCTGCGCTGCGGGTCGCCTCCGGCGCAGCTCGCTGAGGACCGGCCCTGCCCCAGCCACCGCAACCTCCCCAGCCTCCGCAGTCTCCCCGGCCTGCCTTCCCGCACCGATCGACCTTCACGCACACCGATCCACCGCACTCGGTGTGCGCGAGCGTCGATCGGTGCTGGAGGAGTCGTGCCCCCGCTCAATCGCTCCGGCCGTCTCGCGGGCCTCGATCGACGGCATCGATCACGGCGACGAGTTCGTCGCGGAGCGCCATGAGGCGCTCGAGCGGCACGCCGAGGCGCTCGACCACGGCAGGGGGCACCGAGAGCGCCCGCTCGCGAAGGGCGCTGCCCGCCTCCGTCGGCACGAGCGAGAAGGTTCGCTCGTCACCGTCCACGGGCAGGCGCTCGATGAGCCCGGACTGCTCCAGTCGCTTGATGATCGGCGAGAGCGTCGCCGGGTCGAGCCGCAGCATCTCGGCGAGCTCCCTGAAGCGGAGAGGGGCATCTCCCCACAGCGCCAGCATCACGAGGTACTGAGGGTGAGTGAGTCCGAGCGGTTCGAGAATAGGCCGGTAGACGCCGATGACGCTGCGGCTGGCGACCGCGAGCGCGAAGCACACCTGTCGATCGAGTTCGAGCAGGTCTTCCGGCTGAGCTTCCACTCCAACATCGTATCTCGTTTGCCCACGAACGAACGTGCTAGCATTTCGTTCGTGGGCGAACGAAAACGCGAGAAGCGTCACCTCTGGCACAAAACCCCCTACGACGGCGTGCCCGGCGTCTACGCGGCGATTCAGCGATTCCTCTACCAGTTCGAGGGGCCTGCACAGTTGGGCGACCGCGACGAGCCGCCGTACGTGATGCCGGCAGACCCGAAATGCCCGATCTGCGGCGAGTCGATGAAGGAGCATCGCATCGACCGCGGAGGCCCGGGTAAGCCGACCCACATGAAGTGCCCCTCCCCCGCTCCCGGCGCCGCAGCCGAGTAGTCGGCCCCTCTCGCCCGCCCCGGTTTCGCACGGCTCGGGCTCTCTTCGCGAAGAATGTCGGAGGCACGGCGTACGCTCGCCCCAGACACTTCGAACCGGAAGGAGACGGGATGAGGATCCGAGAGGAAGTGGTGTTCGACAGCAGCACCGCGGTCACCGCCCAAGAACTCGTGATCGACGCGATCCGCGAGCTCGAGCAGCAGCGCGAGCGCGGCGAGATCGAGCACACCGCCTATTTCATGAAGAAGCGCTCGCTCGTCAAGATGCTGTGAACCGGGTGGGCCTCGCTCACGCTCGGGCAGCGGTCGGAGTCTTAGGCCGAGCCTGAGCCCGAGCGCACGTCGGCGCCCGAGCCCGAGCGCACGTCGGCGCCCGAGCCCGAGCTCGAACCCGAGCCGGCACCGCCGAGCGGCACGAGCAGCCAGAGCGCGCAGCTCAGCAGCAGCGCGGCGACGAGGGCGACCACGCCGGCCGTACGGCTCACCGTGAAGTCGAAGATCAGGCTCGTCACACCGGCGATGAGCAGCGCGACGACCGCGAGATTGGCCATGAGCAGGCGATTACCGACGCGCACGATGCGGGTCTTCTGCCGCTTACCGAAGAATCGCCGATGCACCACCACCAGCGAGAGCCCGAACAGCGTCGAGGTCCCCGCGAGTGCGACGAGTACCAGATACAGCACCAGCTGGTACTCGTCGAGCTCGGTGAAGCGGCGCTGAAAGGCGACGGCCAGCAGAAAACCGCCGAGGATCTGCGTGCAGGTCTGCGTGACGCGCACCTCCTGCAGGATCTCGTTCCAATTGCGATCGGCGCGCTCGTTCGCGCTTTCGTCTCTGCCGTCGTCAGCAGCTTCCTCCCGCCGCTCGTCCACGGATCAGGCCTCCGACTCCTCGATGTCCTCGTGCCCTCGACGCGCCGGCGAAGACGACACGTCCTCGCCCAACTCGTCGAGCGCGGCACGGGGATCCGGCTCCGTCGTCTCGACGGCCTGCTCGTCTTCGGGCTCGACGGCGGGCTCGGCCTCATCGCGGTGCTCGGTGACGACCAGTTCGTCGTCTTCGTCCTTCTCCTCGTTCTGCTCCCAGATCTGCGCCACGTCGTCCTCCTCTGTCATCGAACGGCAAGCTCGGCGATCGCCGGGCCGGGTCGCGGCCCGACCGCCCGTGAGGTCGGATCCGAGCCGCGACGCTTCCACACTAGAAGCGCAAGCGCCGCGCGTCATCGGGGTTGACCCGTGTGCCCGGGTGGAGGTAAATGGAGCCCCACCGGGGTGACGGAACGTCACTCGAGCGCCGCGATGGCGAGATCGGTGCGGTCGGTGACGATGCCATCCACGCCGCGACGCACAAGCGAGACCATGCGGTTCGGGTCGTTGACGGTCCAGACGTGCACCTCGACACCCGCGCGATGCGCCGCATCGATGAGAGAGCGGGTGAGCACCCGGATCGGCCCCTGCCGCACGGGGATCTGCAGTGCGTCAACACCCGCGAGCGCACGGGCCTGGAGTCGCGCGGAACGGGCCGCGAGAGCGGCGAGCAAGCGGATGATGCCGCGCTGCCCCGCCGAGGTGGCCGGGCGCCCGCCCGCAATCACTGCGGAGCGCAGCGCGCGAACGCGAGTAGCGTCCGAGAAACTGGTCACGAGCGTGCGGCGTGCGTGCGGGGCGATGATCCGCCCCGCCGCGTCGGCCGCTCCCGCGACCTTCACGTCGATGTTGAAGCGCGAGCGCGGAAACTCCTCGAGGGCGCCGGCCAGCGTCATCAGACCCCCGCGCTCGGCCATGATCGCCGACAATTCCCTCAGCGGTAGATCCGCGATCCGGCGCGGCTCGCCGATCACGCGCGCAAGGTCCGCGTCGTGGAAGAGCACGACCTCGCCGTCCGCGGTCATCCGGCAGTCGGATTCGAGATAGCGTGCCCCGGCGGCGAGCGCGGCGGCGAACGCCGTCCGGGTGTTCTCGGCCACGCCCTCCGCGGCGAGTTCCGGGGGAACGAAGCCGCGGTGCGCCAGCACACGGGGAGGGCCGGCCCGTTCCCCCGAGTTCCCCTCCCCGAAGTAGGGGTGCTGTTCACCGGGCACGGGCGACCCGGTTCTCGAGGGATGGCCAGCCGATCCGGAACATGCCCTCAGTATGCCAGCGCTAGCCCAAACCCCGGGGTTTGTCGACCCCTGAACTTGCCGTGGTCCCGGGTGTTAGCTTCGGCCATAGAGCACGGCGAAGGCTTCGCCGTGCCCAGGACTGCGAGAGGAGCCGACGATGGATGCGAACGAACATCCGCAGCACGAATCCGATCCTGACCGGCAGCTCGATCCCGACGACAAGGAGCGGCAGCTCGAGGAGCGCCCCGATCCTCCGCATCCGGCGTCCCGCTTCGACGCGGGCACCGGGCAGGGAACGGTGAGGGGACCTTCACACGCTGAGCAATTCCAGGATCGGCCTATCCTCGACGGGTCGACCCAGTCCCCCGAAGCCGAGGCATCGGTGCCGAATCCCTATCGCGGGCAGAGCGACCCCGCCACGGTGGGCCGCCAGCCCGCACTGAACAGCACGAAGACGGATCGATGGCTGATCTCGTCGACCGTGGCGGCCGTGGTGGTCACGGTCGTGCTGCTACTGCTCGCCCGCTTCGACCCCGTCTGGAGCGGGGTCGGGATCGTCGCGGCGGTCGTCGGTTTGGTCGCGATGCTCGTGGTGCGTCTGAGCGGGGCGCGCCGCACGGCCAGCCTGCGCCTGATGGCGGCGCTGATGGTGTTCACCTGGGCCGTACCGCTCGCCGTGATCATCTCGATCATGATCGGGCGGTCGGATCGCATCTGGGGGTGATGCTCGAGACGCGGGACCGGCCGAGCGCAGTGCCCCGCGTCAGTGGTTGCGGAGCTTGTCGATGAGCTCGGATTTGCGCAGCTTCGAGTAGCCGGTGAGGCCCAGTTCCTTCGCTCGCTGCCTCAGCTCGTCGACAGTGCGATCCTCGTAATCCTCGGCGTTGCCGCCGCGGCGCCCGACCTTCGAGCGGCCCTCCTTGGCCGCGGCGTTCGAGATGCGCGCCGCCTTCTCCTCGGAGTTGCCCTCCTTGCGCAGGCGGTCGTAGAGCTCGGGATCCTTCAACTGCGGTGTCTTCGACTTCGGCACGGTGCTCACATCCTTTCCGTTCGCGTCGACACTACGCGGCCGGAGGGCCTTCCCGCACTCCCTCGACAGCGGTCGACCCAGCGGGTATCCTCCTTGCCCATCCCCTGGCACAACCGAGACCCTCTCCGCAAGGGCCTGTTCCTCGCAACGAGGGCGGCCATACGATCACGATATGAAAACGATGTTCTGGTTGTGGATGGGGTTGGTGCTGGTGGGCCTGCTCGCGATGTTCGCGATCGTGGTGACGGGGCGTTGACATGAGGATCAAGGATCACGCTCTCTCGCTCGTCTTCGCGGCGGCGTTCGTACTCGTGCTGGTGGCCCAGTCCTTCGCAGGGCTCTCCGTCTACAACCAGGAGCAGGCCAGCCACGGCGGGACGCCGAGCGGCTGGCTCGAGTTCGTCACCTCCTCTGATTTCGCAGTCGACTTGGCCGAGAACTGGCAGTCGGAGTTCCTGCAATTCCTGCTGTTCATCATGGCTACGGTCTGGCTGGTGCAGCGGGGCTCGCCGGAGTCGAAGAAGTCGGGCGACGAGGGGCTGGGCAGCGACGAGGATCAGCTCGTGGGGGCCTACGCGAGGCCCGACTCCCCCAAGTGGGCCCGGGTCGGCGGATGGCGAAGGAGGCTCTACAGCAACTCGCTCGCGCTCACGATGGGGGCGATCTTCGTCGCCTCGTGGGCGCTGCAGGGCGCCGCGGGCGCCGTGGTCTACAGCTCCGAGCAGGAGCAGCACGGGCTGCCGCCGGTCTCGTTCGGCGAGTACCTGCTGAGCGCGGATTTCTGGAATCGCACGCTCCAGAACTGGCAGTCCGAGTTGCTCGCGGTGGGGTGCATGGTGGCGTTCTCGATCTTCCTGCGGCAGCGCGGCTCCTCCGAGTCGAAACCGGTGGGTGTGCCGCACCGACTGTCCGCCATCGAGTCGGAGTAGCGTCATCCTGCGGCTCGCTGGCGCTCGCGCAGGATGACGACGACCGTCAGGTCTCCGGGCGATCGAGATCGCGCACTGCCGGCCCCTCCAGCAGCTCGCCCTCAGCCGTGAACCTGGATCCGTGCAGCGGACAGTCCCAGGAGCGCTCCGCCGCGTTCCAGTTGAGGATGCCCCCGAGGTGGGTGCAGACACCGGAGACCCGGCAGAGCCGCCCGTCGACCCGGGCGACGCCGACGGGGGAAGGGCCATCGCGCACTACCATCCCCTCTCCCTCGCCAGGCAGCATCGCCTCATCGATCGTCTCCTTCTGCGCCGAGGCCCACCCCGAGACGAGTCGCCCCGCCACCCCGGCGTTCACCCCGAGCGCGTCACGCACCTCGGGCAGTCGCATGGAGTGCCGGCGCAGCTCGAGCGCCCACTCGAGATGGCCTCCGAGCACGTCGGCCGCGATCGTGAGCGCCGCGGCGACGGCGTTGGTCATACCCCACTTGTTGTAACCGGTGGCCGTGTAGATGCGTCCTCCACCGCGCGGCAGCGGGCCGGCGAACGGCACCCGGGAATGCGTGCGATAGTCCTGTGCGGCCCACCAGCAGTCCCGGTCATGCACACCGAAGTTCTGCTCGGTCCAGGCGTCGATGTCGCGCAGCGCCTCTCCGGTGTCCTTCGCGCGCCCGGTCACGTGCGCGCCGCCGCCCACCACCAGCAGGTCTTCCCCGTCCCGACCGACCGCGGTGCGCAGCGATCGATCCGGCGCGCCCGCTGAGACGTACATGCCGCGCGGGAGGGCTGGGCTTCCCGGCGCCGCCCCGCGGTATGCGGCGACGAAGGATCGCGAGGGCTCGAGCTTCGCGAAGAAGAGGCCGCGATCCAGCACCGGCACCCCGCTCGCGAGCACGCAGATCCCGGTCGGGATCTCTCCCAGGGTGGACCGCACCCGGAGCCCGGATTCGTCCTGCTCGACGTCGACCACTCGGCAGCGCTCGACGAGACGACCCCCGCGATCCCGCAGCTCTCGGGCGAGCGCCGCCAGCACCGTCATCGGCTGCAACTGCGCTTGATCCTCGAGCATCAGGGCCCCGGCGGTGTCGAAGGGCAGGCCGGTATCGCGGGTCTCCAACGCGGGCACGCCGGCGAGCGCCGCAGCATCGAGTTCACGCTCGAGCGCATCCCGCTGCTGCCCATCGACGGCGTAGGTATAGGCCGGGCGCCGCTCGGCCTCGACACCCCAGGCCTCGAGCTGGCGCAGCATCCACGCCTGTCCCTCACGATTCGCCTCGGCATAGGCCTGCAGGGCCGCATCGCCGGCGTGCGCACGCAGCTCCGAGAAGACCGTACCCTGGAGCAGGCTGAGCTTGCCCGTGGTGTTGCCGGTGGTGACGGAACCGGCGCGCCGCGCCTCGAGCACGGTCACCCGCTGCCCGGCACGGGCCAACAGCACCGCCGTGGTGAGTCCGGTCAGCCCCGCGCCCACGACCACCGCATCGCACGCCTCCTCCGAGAACTCGTCGGAGTCGATGCTCGGCCCGGTCAGGCGCCAGAGCGAAGTCGTCTGCCACTGCTGCGTCATGCAGCCGACTGTAGGCGCACGCTGCGGCGGTGACGACCCCGTTGACAACCCCGTGTCGAACCGCAAGCCGGTGGAGCGGGCGGGCTCCCCTCGGCAGGCGCAGGGAGCGGAACGGAAACAGGTTCAGGGAGCGGGATCCCGATCCTCGAGACGGTCCGCGTAGTCGGGGATCGGATCGGCCGGCACCACCACCACGTCCTGCACCTTCCAGTCGAGTCCGGCCACCCCCTCGCTGAGCTCGGCCAATCGCTCCATGCTCACCTCGCGCGCGACGGGCCGCACGAAGACCTCGACGTGGAACACCTGCCCCTGGTCGCGCAGCCTGATGCCCGACTCGGCGATCCAGCTCTGCCTGCGCAGGTAGGCGAGGATCACATCGCCCAGCGGGTGCGACCGTTCGCCGTCGTAACTGCGCGCGCGGCGATCCATCAGGTCCTGCACCGCAGCCGAGCAGTTGCTCAGCCCGTCGCGCACGATCCCCACGGCGATGAAGATCGCGGCCGCGCCGTCGAGCCACCACAGCCCGGCGCCGATCCCGAGCACTCCCGCGATGGATGCGACATTGGTCTGCCAGTCGGCCTTCGCCATGTCGGCGTCGGCGTAGAGCAGCTTGCTGTGGAGCACCGGGGCGAGGCGCGCCTTCGCCGGCCCGTACAGCCAGACCGGACCGATCACGATCACGGCCATGACCGCCACCATGATCCATCCCTGCCAGACCGAGTGCCCCAGTATCTCCACGTCGCCGATCTCGGTGCGCTCCCCGGAGAAGACGCCGGAGAGGAGCCCGCTGCCGGCATCGATCGCGAGATGCAGCCCCACCCCCAGCAGGGCGGCCCCGGCGAGCAGGTGCCCGACCCCCATCGCCCGGTGCCAGCCGTACGGGTGCTCGCGATCGGGCCGACGGCGCACGAACGGGAGCGCGACCAGGAACGAGATCTGCGGCAGCAGCGACAGCATGTCCTCGAACCACGCCGTCTGCATCGCCTGCGAATCGCCCATCACGAAGGCCACGATCGTGATGGTGCAGATCGTGTAGCAGATCGTGAAGATCTGCCAGCGCACGGCGCTCCGCAGGGCCTTGCGCTGCTCGCGCGGCAGGTTCTCGCGCTTATCCTGCCGGTAACCGGCCCTCTTCATAGGCGGGTGCTTCGCAGCTGCGCGACATCGGGTCCGGCTGCCGCGCCCGCCACCGGTTCGCCGGCGTCGCCCGGGCTTCCGGGCACGGCGGGTTCCGCTCCGAGAGGCGGCTCCGCGGTCATGCCGAGCAGTTCGGCGAGCGGAAGCAGGGGAAGCAGTTGCAGGGTGTCGTTTCTCACTGACCGGTACCTCCTGTGCAAATGAAAGGCCTCGTCGTTCTCGCTCGCGCTTCGGAAAGACGACCTGGATCACATCGTGACCTCTGGCCGCCCAGCAGCCCAGGCCTTGACAGATCGGGCGGCCCGTCGTATGCGCGCTCTAGCCCATCACCCCTGGAAGCGCAAGCCCTCGTGGGCCTTCCTGCACCGCGGTTACGGTCGGGAATCGCAGGGTAGTACTCGCCCTGGATGAGAGAGGAGCGCAGTCATGAGCACGAATGATCCGAAGACGTCGCGACCTGGCGAACCCGGCACGACGCGGGGCGACACTCGTGAACTGCGCACGGGCACGGTGCAGACAGGGCCTCCGACCGACGTTTCTCCGGCCGCAGCCGCCCCCGGAGAGGAGGGGTAGGGTATGCGGACAGCGCTGGTCGACTACGCCGTCTCCTCGGGGTCGAGCGCCCCGGCACGCAAGGCGGCAGCGCCACTGGAGCCGGGCCCCGAGCGGGCCCACGAGGCAGAGCGCGGAGACCCGCCTGAGCCGAAGCGGAATCCGGATCCCCGGGCCCGGGAGCGGATCGCGCGCGACGCTCGCGCCGCAGGCGCCCTCGCGACGGCCGCGGATCTCTCGGGCGAGCGCAGACACGCTCTGAAGCAGCGGGTGATCGTGGAGTACCTGGGCCTCGCCGATGCGATCGCCCGGCGTTTTCAGGGGTCGGGCGTCGAGCCGAACGAGCTGCGCCAGGTCGCCTATCTCGGGCTCACGAAGGCGATCCAGCGGTTCGACGCCGACAGCGGGAGCGGAATCGCGGCCTTCGCCGTGCCGACCGTCTCGGGCGAGATCAAGCGCTACCTGCGCGACGCGACGTGGGCGGTACGCCCTCCGCGCGCGCTCCAGGAGCTGTCGCTCGAGCTGCGCGCACGCGTGCCCGCACTCACGCAGCGCTTGGGGCGCGAACCGACCGTGGACGAGCTCGCGACGGAGGTGCGCCGCACACCGGCGCGGGTTGCCGAGGCGCTCCGCTGCATGGGCGGGCGCCAAGCGCTCTCGCTCGATGCCCCCGTCGGCTCCGGTGACGGCGATGACGACCTCTCCGGCGTGTCGCTCGGAGACGCGCTTCCGGCGTACCCCGAGGACATGGAGGAGCGGGTCGACCTCTCGGTCACGCTCAGGTCGGCGCTGCGCGCGATCCCGCTCAACGAGCGCCGTGCTGTGCACCTGCGCTACTTCGGTGATATGACGCAGGTCGAGATCGCGGCAGAGATCGGAGTGAGCCAGATGCAGGTCTCGCGGCTCCTCCGACGCGGGCTCGCATCACTGCGACGGGAGCTCTCCGCGTGCGGAGTGCAGGAGTGAGCGGGCCGCGGCGACGACCTCATCGGCGGTGACGGCGAGGAGCGCGGGATCGGGCTGCTCCGCGAACGCTTCACCGCGACGCAGAGCCGCGTCGGTGAGTACGCGGTGGGGTCCGTCCGCGGGCGGACCCCACTCCTCGGGAGGGGCCGGTCCGAAGAGCACGACCGAGGGCGTGCCGTAGGCGGAGGCGAGGTGGGCGGCTCCCGTGTCGACCGTGACGAGCACGCTCGCCCGGGCGACGACCGCGGCGAACTCCGCGAGATCCGCCCTCCCCGCGAGCACATCCTCCTCGGGCACTCCCCCGGCCCTCGCCACCGCTCGTGCGCGCTCCCGATCCTTCGCACCGCCCGTCACCACCACGCGCAGCCCGTCTTCCGCGAGCGCCCTCGCCACCCGCGCGAACCGGTCCACCGGCCACTGCCGCGAACCGTAGAAGGCCCCGACATGCACGATCGCGGCCCCGCCCACGAGCGGGGGTGCCTCGGGAACGGCGATGGAGAGGTCGTCGGTGTCGGCGGGGAGGCCGTAGGCGGATACGAGCCGCGTCCAGCGCTCCCGCTCGTGCAGACCGTCGATCCAGGGCACGCCGTCGGGGCGCTCCGGGGTGCTGTGCGCGATCGTGAGCCGCGCCCCCAGCTCATCGACGCGGCCCCGACTCTCGGGGCCGCTCCCGTGCAGGTTGACGGCGACATCGATGTCGCCCGGGGCGAAGGGCAGCGGCTCGTCGAGACCGGGTGTCGGTAGCAGCTCGTCGACGGCGTCGACCAGTTGCACGATCGGCGCGAGCCAGCCCGGCGAGGCGAGCATGATGCGGTGCTCGGGGAAACCGCGGCGCAAACCCTTCAGCGCCGGCACCGCGACGAGCAGATCGCCGAGTTTGAGGGCGCGCAGCGCGAGCAGCTTCGGTGAGTCGTCTGCAGTGTGTCGCATAGGGATCCCATTACCACAGAGCACGGCTTCTAAACAAGGCCGAGGAGGTCGTGTTTACTGCTTCTCCTCCGGGGAACCGGAAGGGTATGAGCAGCAGCGACGCCCCCATCTCCGCGGTCCTCTTCGACCGCGACGGCACCCTGATCGAGGACGTGCCGTACAACGGCGACCCCGATCGGGTCCACTCGCTGCCCACCGTCGCGGACACGCTCGACGGGCTCCGCGAACTCGGGATCGCGGTGGGCGTCATCAGCAACCAGTCCGGGATCGGGCGCGGCCTCCTCACCTCCGAGCAGGTACGCGAGGTCGACCGGCGGGTGAACGCGCTGCTCGGCCCCTTCGACGTCTGGCGCATCTGCCCGCACGCCCCCGACGACGGCTGCGGGTGCCGCAAACCCCTGCCCGGCATGATCCTCTCGGCTGCCGAGCAGCTGGGCCTCGAGCCGGCGCGGATCCTGATGATCGGCGATATCGGGGCCGACGTGGAGGCCGCCCGGGCCGCCGGCGCGCACGCCGTACTCGTGCCGCGACCGGAGACGCTGCCGGAGGAGGTCGCCGCCGCACCCCTCGTCGCGCGCACGGTGCGGGAGGCGGTGGGTTGGTTCATTCCCGCACTCGCGGAGGCGCGCCCGTGACGCCCCGGGTGCTCGTGGCGAGGCTCGACAGCCTCGGTGACGTGCTGCTCACGGGGCCGGCGGTGCGCGCGGTGGCCGAGCGGGCCGACGTGGTGATGCTGTGCGGGCCGAGGGGCGAACCGGCCGCCCGGCTGCTCCCGGGCGTCTCGGAGGTCGTGGTGTGGGATGCGCCCTGGATCTCGGATCCCGCGCCGGCGGTCGACGAGGATCACCTCGGAGCGCTCGTCTCGCGGGTGCGCGCCGCACGGGTCGCGGAGGCCGTGATCCTCACCTCCTTCCACCAGTCGCCGCTGCCCCTCGCGATGCTGCTGCGCGTCGCGGGAATTTCGCGGATCTCCGGCGCCTCGGTCGACTACCCGGGATCCCTGCTCGACGTGCGATTGCGGCCCGGAGAGGATCTCCCGGAGGACATTCCCGAGCCCGAACGGGCGCTCGCCATCGCGGAGGCCGCGGGCTTCCCCGGTCCCGACGACGGTCGGCTGCGGGTCGGCACCCTGCCGGATGTCTCCGAGCTCACCGGCCACGACCCCTACGTCGTGCTGCACCCCGGCGCCGCCGTGCCCGCGAGGCAGTGGCCGGTCGAGGGATTCGCGCGCGCGGCCCGCCTGCTGGCGGCGCAAGGGCGCCGGGTCCTGCTCACGGGAGGCCCCGACGAGCGTGCGCTCACCGGCTTCATCGCCCGCGAGGAGCCGACGGCCGTCGATCTCGCGGGCGGCTGCACGCTGCCGCAGCTCGCGGGTGTACTCGCGGGCGCGAGCGCGGTGGTGGTCGGCAACACCGGGCCCGCCCACCTGGCCGCCGCGGTCGGCACGCCGATCGTGAGCCTCTTCTCCCCCGTCGTCCCGGCCGTGCGCTGGCGCCCGTACGGCGTGCCGCACCGTCTGCTCGGCGATCAGAACGCGCCCTGCCGTGGCACGCGAGCACGCATCTGCCCGGTACCGGGCCACCCGTGCCTCGCGGGCGTCTCCGCCGAGAGCGTGGTGGAGGCCGTGCTCGAGCTCGAAGCGGGGCGCCACGACGAAGAAGCCACCGACACGAGAGGAGCACGCCGATGAAGATTCTGGTCTGGCACGTCCACGGAGGGTGGATGGACGGTTTCCTGCGCGGCAGCCACGAGTACCTGATCCCTGCAGCACCTGGGGATTCTCTGCCCGAGCTGCCCCCGGGAGCGCGTCCGATCGACCCGGCGGATTTGCGCGAGCAGCCGGTCGACCTCGTGGTGCTGCAGCGCACCGAGGAGCTGGAGCTCGCCGAGCGCCTGCTCGGCCGCCGCCCAGGACGCGACGTGCCCGCCGTCTTCGTCGAGCACAACACGCCCAAGCGACTTCCCGTGACCGAGCGTCACCCCCTCGCCGAGCAGCGCGAGATCCCGGTCGTGCACGTGACGCACTTCAACCGGCTCGCGTGGGACTGCGGCGAGGCCCCCGTACACGTCATCGAGCACGGCGTGCCCGATCCCGGACCGCTCTACAGCGGCGATCTCGCCTCGCTCGGCGTCGTCATCAACGAGCCGGTGCGGCGGTGGCGGGTCACCGGCACCGACCTGCTCCCGGCCTTTGCGGAGGCGGCGACGCTCGACTGCTTCGGCATCGACGTCGATCTGCTGCCCCCCGCGCTCGGCCTCGCGCCGGACCGGCTGCGGCCGATCGGGGATCTGCCGACCGCGCAGATGCATGCCGAGCTCGCGCGGAGGCGCGCGTACGTGCACCCCCTGCGCTGGACCTCGCTCGGACTGTCGCTGCTCGAGGCCATGCATCTTGGCATGCCGGTGCTCGCGCTCGCGACGACCGAGGCGCCGCGAGCGGTGCCCGCCGACGCGGGAGCCGTCTCCGCCGATCCAGCCGAACTCGTCGCGACCGCGAGGCTCCTGCTGGAGGATCCCGATGAGGCGCGCCGCCGCGGCCGCGCGGCCCGCGAGTATGCGCTCGCCCACTACGGCCTCGAGCGCTTCCTGCGCGACTGGGACGCGATGATCTCCGATCATCTCGAGGCGCACACAGCTCGTCGCTCCCGCGCATCCGCGGGGGCGGCGGACCGATCGACCGGCGCCGCGAACCGCGCGGAGCACGGAATGGAAGGAGCACTCCGATGAGAATCTCCATGGTCTCGGAACACGCCAGCCCGCTCGCTCCCCCCGGCAGCGTCGACTCCGGCGGGCAGAACGTGCACGTCGCGGCGCTGTCGCGCGCCCTCGCCGCGCGCGGCCACACCGTGACGGTGTACACGCGACGCGACGACGCCGCGCTCCCCACCCGCGTCGCGCTCTGCCCGGGCGTCGACGTCGTGCATGTCACCGCCGGGCCCGCGCACCGCGTGCCGAAGGACGAGCTGCTCCCGTACATGGGAGTGCTCGCCGAGGAGCTCGCGGCGTCGTGGCGCTACGATCCGCCGGACGTGGTGCACAGCCACTTCTGGATGTCGGGCATCGCGGCGCTCGAGGGCGCGCGGCTGCTGCCCGAGCACCAGCGCCCGGCGGTCGCGCACACCTTCCACGCGCTCGGCTCGGTCAAGCGGCGCCACCAGGGCGCCTCGGACACGAGCCCGGCCGAGCGGGCCGATCTCGAACCGCGGGTGGGCCAGCAGGCGGACGCCGTCATCGCGACGTGCGACGACGAGGTCGACGAGCTGCGCGCCCTGGGGGTGCCGTCGCACCGCATCGAGGTCGCTCCGTGCGGCGTCGATCCCGTGGAGTTCGACACCCGCGGGCCGGTCGAGCCGCGCGGCGCGACTCATCGGCTGCTGACGGTCGGGCGGATCGTGCCTCGAAAGGGGATGGATCTCGCCGTGCGCGCGATCCCGCTGCTGCGCGAGCTGGGCTTCGACGACGTCGAACTCGAGATCGTCGGATCGGGCGATGCGGTCGGCGGTCGAGACGCGGAACTCGAGCGGCTCGCCGCGCTCGCGGAGGAGCTGGGGGTGGCGGATCGCACCCATCTGCGCGGACAGGTGGCTCGAGACCGGATGCCGGCCCTGCTGCGCTCGGCCGACGCGGTGATCTGCGCGCCCTGGTACGAACCGTTCGGCATCGTGCCGCTCGAGAGCATGGCGTGCGGCACCCCCGTCATCGCGGCGGCGGTCGGAGGGCTGCGCGACAGCGTGGTCGACGGGATCACCGGCCTGCACGTGCCCCCTCGCGATCCCGCCGCGATCGCCGAGGCCGCGGCGCGCCTGCTCGGGGACGAACCGTTCCGCCGGGCGCTCGGCGCAGCCGGGAGGGGCCGCATCGAGGCCGGCTACACGTGGGCGAGCGTCGCCCAGCAGACGGAACACATCTATCAGCGGCTGCTCACCCGCGAGCGTCAGCAGCCCGGACAACTCCTGGAGATGGCGCAATGACGATCACGACGACCACTCGACCCCGGAAGAACCGCCGACACGACCCGGCGAGCGGGGAGCGGGTCACCGCTCATCTCGAGGGCCTCCGCGCCACGCTCGCCTGCGCGATGCGTCACGCCTCGCACCTCGAGGAGTGGGGGGACGATCTCGCGACTCGCCTGCGATCCGGGGCGCGGTTGCTGGTCGCCGGCAACGGCGGATCGGCGGCGGAGGCCCAGCACCTCGCCGCCGAGCTCGTCGGCAGGTACCGCGGGGACCGCGAGGCCTACTCCGCGATCGCGCTGAACGCCGAGACTTCGAGCCTCACCGCGATCGGCAACGACTACGGCTTCGCCGAGGTCTTCGCCCGCCAGGTGCGCGCTCACGCCCGCGCGGGCGACGTGGTGCTGCTCATCTCGACGAGCGGAGCGAGCCGCAACCTCATCGAGGCCGCTCGCGCGGCCCGCGCGCTCGGGGCGACCACCTGGGCGCTCACGGGCGAGGGCCCCAACCCGCTGACGACGGTGTGCGACGACGCGATCTGCATCGACGGAGCTTCGCCGCACGTGCAGGAGAGTCAGCTGGCCGCGATCCACGCCGTCTGCGAGGTATTCGACGAGCGCGTCGCCGATTCCGCGAGGAGCGGATCATGAGGATCACGGTGGTCGGAGACGTACTGCTCGACGAGGACGTCGAGGGGCGGATCGAGCGGCTCTGCCCCGACGCGCCCGTGCCCGTCGTCGAGGTCTCGGGCCGCCGGTTCCGCGCGGGCGGGGCGGGGCTCGTCGCCGCGATGCTGCAGGGCGACGGTCACGAGGTCAGCCTGGTCACGGCGCTCGGCGACGACGAGGCGGCTGCGCGGATCCGCGAGCGTCTGCCCGGCGTAGCGGTGATCGCCTGCGACTCCGGCGCCCCCACTCCGGTGAAGCGCCGCGTGCGCACCGCCGACCAGGCGGTGTGCCGCATCGACGAGGGCTGCGAGCCTCCCCCGGTCCCTCGCGTGACCGACCGACTGCTCTCGGCGGTGGCCGACTCCGAGGCGATCATCGTCTCGGATTACGGCCGACGTCTCACCGAGCATACGGAGCTGCGCGAGGCGCTGCAGCGGCGCGGCGGCGCGGTGCCGCTCGTGTGGGATCCGCATCCGCGAGGGGCCGATCCCGTGCCCGCAGCGCAGCTCGTCACCCCGAACCTGCCCGAGGCGACGGCCGCGGCGGGGACCGCGCGAGGCCCGGAGCACGCGGCGGAGGCGGCCGCGCGGCTGCACGAGCGCTACGGCTGCGCCGCCGTGCTGGTGACCCTCGGCGAGCTCGGCGCGCTGCTGCACGAGCCGGGCGTCGAGCCGCTCGAGATCCCATCCGAGCCCGTCGCCGCCGCCGACACCTGCGGCGCGGGCGATCGCTTCATCGCGGCCGCGGCGGTCGCGCTCGCGCGGGGAGCGGACCGGCGCGCTGCCGCACGCGAGGCCGTCTCCGCCGCCCGCGACTACCTCGCGGCGGGTGGCGTCGCCTCGCTGCCGGAGCTCTCGGCGCCCTCCGAGGCCGAGGCTCCCCTCGACGCCTTCGCGCTCGCGCGGGCGGTGCACGAGCGCGGCGGCACCGTGGTCGCCTCGGGAGGGTGCTTCGATCTGCTGCACGCCGGTCACGTGCGCACGCTGGCCGCCGCCCGCGAGATGGGTGACTGCCTGATCGTGTGCGTGAACTCAGACGACTCGGTGCGGCGACTGAAGGGGCCCGAGCGCCCGCTCATCCGCGAGCAGGACCGCGTGGAGATGCTGCGCGCCCTGAGCTGCGTGGACGCCGTGCTCGTCTTCGACGAGGACGGACCCGAGCAGGCGCTCGACCGGCTGCGACCCGATATCTGGGTGAAGGGCGGGGACTACACCGTCGACGCCCTCCCCGAGGCGGGGCTGCTGCAGAGCTGGGGCGGTGCCGCGGTGACGGTGCCCTACCACCTCGGCAGATCCACCACCCGGCTCGCCGCCGCACTCGCGCGGGTGAGCTGAGCCCGCACGATCCGTTCGACTCGATGATTGGAGATTCCATGCACACCTCACTCTTCCCCCGCCACATCGGCTGCGTGGTCGTCACCGGCGGCGCCTCCGGACTGGGGGCCGCGGTAGCCGAGGCCGTCGCCGACGCCGGAGGCGAACCCGGGGTGATCGACCTCGACGTCGACGGGGTGGATGACCGCTTCGCCGCTCGTGCGGCGGATGTCTCCGATCGGCCCGCCCTTGAACGCGCAGTCGCCGAACTCGCGGAGCAGCTCGGCGGCATCGACGCGATCGTCACCGCCGCGGGGATCGACCGCTGCGGCAAGCTCGAGGATGTCGCCGCCGACGAGTGGGAGCGCGTGATCAACGTCAACCTGCTCGGAACAGTCGCCGCGGTACGGGCCGCGCTCCCCTACATCGCTCGTTCGCACGGCCGCGTGGTCACCGTCGCCTCGTCGCTCGCGCTGCGAGCGCTGCCCGATGCCACCGCCTACTGCGCCTCGAAGTTCGGCGTGCTGGGCTTCTCCCGCGCGCTCGCGGCCGAGACGAAGGGACGCCTCGGCGTCACGACGCTCGTGCCGGCCGGCATGCGCACGAGCTTCTTCGACGACCGCCCCGAACAGTACCGGCCGGCGTCGGATGCGCAGCTGAACGAGCCGTCGGACGTGGCTCGCGCCGTCATCTTCGCGCTGCAGCAGCCGCCCCACTGCGAGGTGCGCGAGCTCATGATCTGCCCGGAGGAGGAGCCGTCGTGGCCGTGATCCACGCGGGCTCACCACGCGGGATCGCTGGGGCCCGCGGGATCATCGCCTGTCCCGGGCTCGCCGTGCGCCCCCGCGAGCAGCTCGCGCACGTCGGCGAGCACGGCCTCGACCGGCACGTCGTCGACGAAGGAGACGTCGTGCTCGCAGCGCTCCACGGCCACTCGCTCGGGTGTGCAGTCGATGCCGCAGACCGGGCATCGGGCGGTCCACGAGATCCGCGTGCGATGCCGCTGCCGAGGGAACGGGCCGGCGTTCAGCATGTTGCCGCACCAGAAGACCGAGGCGGTCCGGGTGCCGACGGCCTGAGCGAGGTGCCGCGGTCCGCTGTCGTTGCCGACCATCACGTCGGCCGCGCTCAGCAACCCCACCAGTTCGGGCATCGGCAGGCGCCCCGATGCGTCCTCGACCAGCCCGGTCGCGGCCGCGTCGAAACCCAGGGCGTCGACGATGCGTCCGCACAACCGCCGTTCGTCATCGGCGCTGCCGATCAGCACGACTCTCACCCCTTCCCGAGCGAGCTCCGTGGCGAGCTCCGCGAAGTGCGAGACCGGCCAGCGCCTGCGAGGATCCGTCGCTCCCGGATGCATCGCGACCATCGGTCTCCGATCCTCACCCCTGAAGCTCTCGCCGAGCTCGCGCTCGATCTCCGTGACGCGCACGCGCGGCTCGAGCTCCACGGGGGCGGCCCCCACGAGCCCCGCGACCTCGAGCCACCGCATCACCTCGTGCTGCGAGTAGACGTAGTCGATGCTGCGGTCGAGCTGCGCGGCGTCGGGCGTACGCGTGCCGATCGTGCAGCGGGCGCCGACTTCGAGCAGGAATGCGTTCGAGAAGCGGCCACCCCCGTGCATCTGCGCGGCGAGGTCGTAGCCGACGAGCCGTTGCTGCTCGAGGAACGCTGCGATGCCGGGCCCGTCGCCGCGTTCGCTCGGGTCGGCGCCCACTCCCGGCACGACCGGCAACGGCGCCACCCGGTGCGGGGCGCCCTCGCGGCGCTGCAGCAGGTCCGCGGCGAGCCGGGTGCCGAGCAGGGTCACCTCGGCATCGGGGTAGGCGGCGGAGAGGGCGCGGATCGCGGGGAGCGTGAACAGCAGATCGCCCAGGCCGCCCGCGCGCAGCACCGCGATGCGACGCACCCCGTCCATGCGGGCGCCCAGCGGGGCGACCGCGAGCGCGTCCGCCCCCGTCGTCGCGCCGCGGTCGTCTTCTCGTTGTCTCCAGCGCATCGTGTCGCTCCTCTCCAACGGCCTCGGCGCCGGGCGCCGCAAGATCCTCTCCTCTCCTCATGCCCGCGAGCGGAGGACCGCAAACGTGAAAGTCCGAAGCCCGAAGGGAGGCCACGGTCATGAGTCCTGAAGAGTGCATCGAGCGGGTGCGCGCTGCCCGTCCGCGCGTGACCGTGATCGGCGACTACCTGCTCGACGGGTGGTGGAACGGCAGCGCGGAGCGCGTCGCGAGGGAGGCCCCCGCACCGGTGGTGCACCTCATCGACCGCACGGTGGCACCCGGCGGTTCGGCGAACACCGCGCTCAACCTCGCGGCCCTCGGCGCGCGAGCGAGAGCGGTCGGGGTCGTCGGCGCCGACGACGCGGCCGCGGAGCTGCGCGCGCAGCTCTCGGCGGCGGGCGTCGACGTGGCCGGCCTCGCAGGCGTCGCGGGTGCGAGCACCACGACCAAGGTGCGCGTGACGGTCGACGACCACGTGCTGCTGCGCCTCGATCAGGATCGCGACGAGGCATGGCCGCTCGAGGTCAGGGAGGCGTTCTGCGAGCGCGCGGAACGGGCGGTGAAGAACAGCGACGCGCTGCTCGTCTGCGACTACGGGTCGACGCTGCTCGACGACTTCGTGGTGGAGCGGCTCGCTCGCATGCCCCGCCCCGGGCTCATCGTGGTCGACGCGCACCGGCCCGGGCGCTGGCGCGATCTGCGTCCCGACATCGTCACCCCCAACGCAGCCGAGGCGGAGACGCTGCCGGGCGTCTCGCTCGGCTCGGGCGATGAGCGGGCGCAGCGCGCGATCGCCGCCACCGAGACCCTGCTCGAAACCACCGGCGCGGCGACGGTCGCCGCCACGCTCGACCGCACCGGCACGGTGCTGCTCCGGCGCGACGGCGATCCCGTGCGCACCCATGCCGAGCCCGCCCCCGAGCGGCACGCCTCCGGGGCCGGCGATGTCTTCGCCGCGGCCATCACCACCGCCCGCGCCGCCGGTGCTTCTCTGGAGGACGCCGCGACGTTCGCGCAGGGGGCGGCGAGCGTGGCCGTGCAGCGCGCGGGTACCTGCGTCTGCTCCATCGAGGAGCTCGGCGAGTGGTTCTCGCGCGAAGCGGAAGCGGTACGGCGATGAATCCCGGCACTCGTCGAGGCGCCGCGCGATGGGCTGATCCGGCACCGGTTCCGCAGCCGCGCATCGACGTACTCATCCCCACCGCCGGTCGCACTGCGGAGCTCGCGGTGACCCTCGCCGGGCTCGCCGCGCAGCAGGATCCGCCCTTCGCCGTGATCATCAGCGACCAGTCCGAGGAGGGGGTCGACCGCGCGCCCGCGGTGTGCGCCATGATGCGCGTGCTGGAGGCCGAGGGCCGGTCCGTCGAGCTTCGCCGGCATCTGCCGCGGCGGGGCATGGCCGAGCAGCGGCAGTTCCTGCTCGACCGCGCCTCGGCCGACCGCGTGCTCTTCCTTGACGACGACGTCTGGCTCGAACCGGGCGCACTCGGGCGTCTCGACGCCGCGATGAGCGAGGCCGAGTGCGGGCTCGTCGGGTACGCCGTGCAGGGCCTCTCGCACCTCGGCGACGTGAGACCCGAGGAGACGGAGCGGTTCGAACCCTGGCCGCACGGGCAGGTCTCCCCCGAGCGCGTCAGGCCGTGGCTCGACGCCTTCGAACGGTGGCCGCTGCACAACGCCGCCAACCCCGCGCACCTGGCACGGCAGCAGCGGCTGCGCGACGACGACCGACTGCTCTATCGGATCGCCTGGATCGGCGCGTGCGTGCTGTTCGACCGGCGAGCACTCGTCGAGGCGGGCGGCTTCGAGTTCTGGCGGCGGCTGCCGCCTCAGCACGCGGGCGAGGACCGGGTCGCGCAGTGGCGCGTCATGGAGCGGGCCGGCGGTGCCGGCGTGCTGCCGAGCGGCGCCGTGCATCTCGAGGCCCCGACCACCGTGACCGACCGCCGCGTCGAGGTGAGCGACATCGTCTTCCCCCGACCCGGTGACGCGGGAGGGCAGGGGGCTATCGGCGACTCGTAGAGGTCGTGCTCATCTCGGCGAGCAGGGCGAGCGTGCCCTGCTCGCCGGGGTCGAGAAAGCGGCGGGATCGCCGCCCGGCGAGCGAGCGCTGCACGCGCTCGAGCACCTCGGGCCGGTCGGCGGCCTCCATGACCCGCGGATCGACGTACGAGGAGCGGGTGACGGCGGGGGTGTTGCCGAGTCTTGCCGCCGCCTCGCGGACGGCAGCCCGCAGTGCATCCGTGCGCGCCCTCGACGACGTCAGCTGCTCGTCCGAGAGGTCGAGCAGTGCCGAGGCGACGACCACGGTGCCGCCCCAGGTACGGAAGTCCTTGGCCGTGAACTCCTCGCCCATGTGCCGCTTCACGTAGGCGTTGACGTGGCGGCTGCGCAGTCGCTGCACCACTCCGTCCTCATCGAAGAAGCGGAACACCTCGGGTCCGGGCAGCTCCTCGAGCTGCGCGATCAGGCGGGCGACGCGCGCATCCCTGATGCGCCCGCGCTGCCGCTTGCCGCTCTTGCCGACGAAGTCGAAGCCGACCGAGGTGGTCGTGGCATCGAGGTGCTTCGCCCGCAGGGTGGTCACCCCGTAGCTGCGGTGCTGCTCGGCGTACCGCGCGCTCCCGACGCGGAAGAGCTGCCGGTCGATGAGCCGCACCGCGCAGGCGGTGACGCGGTCGCGATTCAGTCGGCGGCGGCGCAGATCGCGATCGACGGCTGCCCGCAGCGCGGGCAGCGCGGCGCCGAAACGCTCGAGCCTCGCGAACTTGCGCCGATCCTGCCGGCGTCTGAAGGCCGGATGGTAGATCGTCTGCGTGCGCCCGGCGGCGTCGACTCCGCGCGCCTGCACCTTGGCCCTCGGGGAGCGCGCGATCTCGACGTCGTTCCACGCCGGCGGCACCGCGAGCGCATCCAGGCGCTCGATCTCGGAGCGCTTCGTGATCCTGCGCCCGTTCAGGCGGTAGATGAAACCGTCGCCCGCCGGTTCCCGGGAGATGGGGAGCCGCCGCGCCGCGCCGGCACCCCGGCGCTCCCTCTCGCTCCGAGCGGCCATCCCTCCCCCGATCTTCGTCTCCCGCTCCCCCTCTGTGCCCGGTCCGGCCGGTTTTCAATCCTCGGCCGTCACACCCCGGCGAGCTCGCGCAGCCGCGTGAGCAGTTCCTCGCTCGTGTGCGTCTCCTGGTCGAGGTTGTCCGAGAGCAGCTTCGCGGCTTCCGCAGCACCTTCGGCCTCGGTCGCGGTGATGAGCGACTGGTAGACCGAGATCTCGTAGTGCTCGTTGCCGAGCGCACACGACAGGGTCACCTGGTCAAGTAGCGCGCGGTCGGAGCGCTCGATGAGGCCGTGCGCCTGGCGCGAGATCCCCTTCGTCGCGGGCGACCCCGCGGTGGATTCGGGGAATTCGAGCAGCCCGAAGACCTTGCGCAGGTTCTCGATCTGCTCGCGCGTCTCGTCGGAGTGGTGGCGGAACAGCTTCTGAATATCCTTCGACGGCGCCGCCTCGGCCAGATCGCCCAGGGCCGCGAGCGAGTCCTGCTCCATGGTCATGGCGGTGCGCAGTTGAAAGCGCAGCAGGTCGGTCGGGGTTTCAAGGCTTCGCTGTGACATGGGCTTCTCCTTCGAGTGTTTCCTCACGGTTCTCCAGAGCTTCCGGGCGGTCCGTGATGACGCCGACCGGTCTCTCGGTGATTGTAGGAACGGCCGGGGCTCCCGGCACAGGGGCTTGCGCGAGCTCGCCCCGACCCGCTATCGCGGGGGCCGCTCTCGGAGATCCGACGTGTCAACCCCTCCCGCCGGAGCCGCGCATCGGCTTGTATGGGACCATGTCCACGAAGATCCTCTCCCTCGGCACCGCCGTGCCCGCCGCCCGGCTCGACCAGTCCAGGGCCCGCGACTTCTTCGCGGCCCAGCCCGGGGTGAATCGCCTCACTGCCCGCCTCATCGGGGCCGCCTTCGACCAGTCCGCCATCGAGCACCGGTACTCGGTGATCGGCCAGATCGGGTCCGGGGGCACGCTGTTCTCGGAGGACGGAGAGCTGCTGCAGGCGCCGAGCACGGGCGAGCGCAACGCCGTCTACCGCAGGGAGGCCCCACCGCTCACGGAGGCGGCCGCCCGCGACGCGCTCGAGCGATCCGGGTTCGATGCCGCCGAGGTCACCCACGTCGTCACCGCGTCGTGCACGGGCTTCTTCGCGCCCGGTCCCGACTACCTGTTGGTCAGGCGGCTCGACATCCCCACGACCGCCGAGCGCACCCACATCGGCTTTATGGGGTGCGCCGCCGCGTTCCCCGCGCTGCGAACGGCGAAGGCGATCGCTGATGCGCGGCCCGGCGCCGTGGTGCTCGTCGTCTGCACGGAGCTCTGCTCGCTGCACATCCGCTCGTCGAGCGACCCCGAGCAGATCGTCGCATCGGCGGTGTTCGGCGACGGCGCGGGGGCGGCGGTCGTCTCGTCCGCCGATCCGAAACCGGGTCGCCCCTGGTTCGAGATGGGCGACTTCTCGACCGCGATCACGGCCGAGGGCGAGCAGGACATGGACTGGACCATCGGCGACCGCGGCTTCGAGATGCGGCTCACGGCCGAGGTGCCGCGCATCATCGGCCGAGAGATCGCGGGCGTCGTCGAGGGCATGCTCGGCGGGGCGGATCCGCTGAGCGAGGTCGACGCCTGGGCGGTGCACCCGGGCGGGCGCAGCGTGCTCGATCGTGTGCAGGGCGGGGTCGACCTGCCCGACGAGGCGATGGAGCACTCGCGCGCGGTGCTGCGCGACTTCGGCAACATGTCGAGCGCCACGATCCTGTTCATCCTGCGGCGCATCCTCGGGGACCCCACGCTCGCGAACGGGGCTCGCGTGGCCGGTCTCTGCTTCGGGCCGGGACTCACCGTCGAGACCGCGCGGCTCACGCTGCGCACGGGCGACGCCCGCAAGCCGGAGCGCGCATGAAACTGGCCTCCCGCGATGAACGGCTCACGGAGCTGATGGACGACCCCGCCTGCGATCCGGCGAAGCTGCGCCGCACACTGCAGCGGTTCTGGATCGTGAACCGCGCCGTCTCGCGCTGGGGGCGCGTGTACCGCTCGCACGTGCGACCCGCGCTCGCGGCCGCACCAGGCCCTGCCCGAATCCTTGACATCGGATGCGGTGGCGGAGACGTGCTGCGCAGGCTGCTGCGACTCGCGCATCGCGACGGCTTCGCGGTCGAGGGGGTGGGCATCGATCCGGATCCGCGAGCCCTCGAGGTGGCGCAGACCGGCGCGAGCGGAAGCGGCGTCGGCTACCGGCAGGCGAGCAGCGGCGAGCTGGTGGCCGCGGGCGAGCGCTTCGAGGTGGTCGTCTCCAACCACCTGCTGCACCACCTCAACGGCGACGATTTCGACGGCGTCATCGCCGACTCGGCGGCGCTCGCCACGCGGCTGAGCGTGCACTCCGACATCGCGAGGGATCCGCGCGCTTACGCAGCCTTCTCGGTGGGCGCCGCGCCGCTCGCCCCGGGCACCCTGCTGCGCGTCGACGGCCTGCGCAGCATCCGGCGCAGCTACACCCGCGACGAGCTGGCAGCGCGGCTCCCCGCGGGTTGGACGGCCGAGCAGCCGACCGCGTTCCGGCTGCTCGCGGTGCATCGCGATCTTTCGCCGGAGGGGCGTCGGTGAGCCCCGAGGTGCACGACGCGGTGGTGATCGGCGCCGGACCCGCCGGGCTGTGCGCCGCCGCCGAACTGCGCCGGCTCGGCATCGACACCGTGGTGCTCGAGCGGCGCCGCGATCCGAAACCCGGCACCCGCGCCATCGGCGTGCACCCGCCCGCGCTCGCCGCACTCGAGGCCTCGGGCGCGACCGAGCGCATGCTCGCGGAGGCCGCTCGCATCCCGCGCGGCATCGCCCGCTCCCGGAGCGGACGGGTGCTGGGCGAGGTGCGCTTCGATCGCCGCCGCACGCGCTTTCCGTTCGTCGCGGCGGTGCCGCAGGCGGTGACGGAGGCCGCGCTCGCGTTCGGAGCCCCGGCCCCGGTGCTCGGAGCGGAGGTGCGCCGGATCACCCGGCGGGCGGACGGCCTCAGCCTGCTGGTGAGCCTGGCCGGCGAAGGCGCCACGGGCGGCGAGGCTCACGACGATGTCCCGGTCGATGCCCCGGTCGAGCTCGCGGTCGACCTCGAGATGCGCGCCCGCGCCGTGATCATGGCGGTGGGCGCCTCGGGCCGGGACACACTGCTGCCGGGTTCGCGATCCCGCGAGCGCATCCACGCCGACCGCTACCTCATGACCGATCTCGCGCACGCCCCGGGGCAGCCGCAGGATCTCGCGATCATCACGCTCGACGCGCAGGGCGTCGTGGAATCGTTCCCCCTGCCGAACGGAGGGCGCAGGCTCGTCGCCTGGGGGAGCCTCGGCGGCGGACCGGGATCGGGAGCCGTCTGCCAGCTCGACCGTGCCAAGCCTGTCGACGCTGCCGAGCCCGTCGCCCCTGCCGAGCGCCTGCTCCGAGCGGTCGCCGATCGCACCGGGGAGACCGAGCTCGCGTCGCTCGTGGAGTCGGCGACCGCGTTCGGCATCCGACGGCTCCTGCTCCCCCGCATGCGCAGCGGCGCGCTCTTCGTGATCGGCGACGCCGCGCACGAGGTGAGCCCCATCGGAGGCCAGGGCATGAATCTCGGGCTGCTCGACGCCGCGACGCTCGCCCCCGCGCTCGCCGATTGGTTGCGGGAGGGCTCCGCCGAGACCGAGCGCCGCCTCGCCCGGTGGGAGCGCAACAGGCTCGCCTCGGCGCGCACCGCCGCGCGACTCGCCTCGCTCAACACGGGCATCGGTCGGGCCCGACCCCCGAGCGCGCACCGCGCGCTCGTCGCGACAGTCGGGGCGGTCGCACGCGGTCCCGTCGCGCGGCTCGCCGCCCGCGCATACGCGATGGGTTTCGACCGCGCCGCCTCGCGCTGAACGCTTGCACTCGTTCCCCGAGCCCGTCGAAGGGAACCCGGCACCCTGAGGAGCGCAGCGGCGCAGACGATCCACCGCATATCGCGGATGTATCGAAATTCGCGAACACGACCGCAACACGGCGTCGACTTGAGTGGGAGCATGTCAGAGATCTCCCTCTCCCGAACCCGCGCGCTGCCCGTGCCGGCCGCGGCGAGCGCGACGCCGCAGCGCCTGCCTCGAGCCGCAGCCCGCCCGACTCCCGCGCAGCGCGCGCTCCTCTGCGTGCTGCTCGCGGTGTACCTCGTACTGCTCGTCTGGGTCGTGGTGTGGAAGCTCGAGGTCCCCCACTCGGGAGCGGCCGGCACCCGACTGCTCAAACTCGTGCCCTTCGTCTCGACCGCGGAGTACGGATCCAGTGCCCCGCGCGAGGTTCTGGCGAACCTGCTGCTCTTCACGCCACTCGGCCTCTATCTGGGGCTGCTCACGCCCCGCGGAGCCTGGTCGAGGGTCGCCGTCGCGGGCGCCGCGACAAGCACCGCGCTCGAAGCAGCGCAGTACGCGCTCGCAGTCGGCAGCGCCGACACCACCGACGTGATCGTCAACACGGCCGGAGGACTCGCGGGACTCGCGCTGCTCGCCCTCGCGCGGCGCGCGTTGGGGAACCGCTCGACCGCGGTGATCACGCGGTGGGCCCTCGCCTGCACGCTCGTCGCGACCGTCGCCTGCGCAGCGTTCGCGGCGTCTCCCCTCCACTACGGCCAGCGCGACGTGCTCGTGCACTCCGATGCCTCGTCCACCGATCCCCCGCACGTCGACGGCCACACTGCCGACGCCCTCGCGTCCATCGCGAGTGAGGGATCCCGGGTTCCTCGGTTCTGCCGGGCCGCGGGTGGGATTCCCTTCAGCGGGCTCAGGGAGCGGTTACGCCGCCGCGGCGGGGAGCCGCACCGCGACGCGCAGGCCGCCCTCCGGCCGAGCCGCCAGCGCGAGCTCGCCGTCGTGCGCACGCACGATGCTCTTGACGATGGCGAGGCCCAGCCCGACGCCCGCGTGATCGCTGCGAATCCGCTCGCTGCCGCGCCTGAAGGGCTCGGTGAGCGTCGCGACCAGCTGAGAGCTGAGTCGCTCCCCCGTGTTCTCGACGGTCAGCGTCGCGAACCCGGGCCCCGCATCGGTGACGAGGCGCACGATGCCGCCCTCGGCGAGATTGTGCACGACGGCGTTGTGCAGCAGGTTGACCGTCGTCTGCAGCAGCAGCGCGTATGAGCCCTCGGCGAGGGCCGCCTCGCCGCCCACCTCGATCTCGACGCCGTGCTTCTCGGCGAGCGGCAGCAGCGTCTCGGCGGCCTCCTCGGCGATGAGCGAGAGGTCGACGGTCTCGCGCGCGAACGAGCGGCGGTCGGCGCGGCTGAGCAGCAGCAGCGCCTCGGTGAGGTCGATCGCACGGGAGTTCACGGAGCGCAGGCGCTCGAGCAGTTCGCGGTGGTCGTGATCCGGATCCCTGCGCGCCACATCGATCATCGTCTGGGTGACCGCCAGCGGGGTGCGCAGCTCATGCGAGGCGTTCGCGGCGAAGCGCTGCTGCTCGGCCACGTGCGCCTCGAGCTGCGCGAGCATCGAATCGAAACTGTCGGCGAGCTCCCTGAACTCGTCGCGCGGCCCCTCCATCTCGATGCGGTACGAGAGCGAGCCCTCGGCGGCCCTGCGGGTCGCCTCGGAGATGCGGCGCAGCGGCACGAGCATGCGACCCGCGAGCCACCAACCGCCCACCAGCCCGAAGACCAGCAGGAAGGCGAGCGCCCAGCCGGCCGCGGGCAGGAAGGCGCGGATCAGATCACCGCGTCCCGGAAAAAAGTAGCCTCCCGGGCCGTAGGTCGCGTTCGGGGGCACGTAGCGCAGCAGGAACATCCACACGACCGCGAGCAGCAGCGTTCCCGCGAGCATGAGGAACCCCGCGTAGCTGAGGGCGAGTTTGAGCCGCGCGCTGAGGCCGGGCCGCCTATGCGCCGGCATCGATCCGGTACCCCACGCCGGGCACTGTCGCGATGAGCCACGGCTCCCCGAGGCGCTTCCGCAGCGCCGAGACCGTGATGCGCACCGCATTGGTGAAGGGGTCGGCGTTCTCGTCCCACGCCTTCTCGAGCAGTTCCTCAGCGCTGATCACTCCGCCGTCGGCCGCCACGAGCACCTCCAGCACCGCGAACTGCTTGCGGGTGAGTGCGACGTAGCGGCCGTCGCGGAAGACCTCGCGGCGGAACGGATCGAGTGTCAGCCCCGCGATCTCGCGCACGGGCGGGCGGTTGTGAGCGCGCCGGCGGTCGAGGGCGCGCAGGCGCATCACGAGTTCCTGCAGCTCGAAGGGCTTCGTGAGGTAGTCGTCGGCGCCGAGCTCGAAGCCGGAGGCCTTGTCGTCGAGGCGATCGGCGGCGGTGAGCATGAGGATCGGCATGCCGCTGCCCGAGGCGACGATGCTCCTGGCGATCTCGTCGCCCGAGGGGCCCGGGATGTCGCGGTCGAGCACGGCGATGTCGTAGGCGTTGACGCTCAGCAGCTCGAGCGCGGTGTCACCGTCGCCGGCGATATCGGCGGCGATCGCCTCCAGCCGCAGGCCGTCGCGCACGGCCTCCGCGAGATAGGGCTCGTCCTCCACCACCAGCACACGCATGGCCTCCATGCTACGAGGAGCGGCATATCGCGGGCATATCGAAAACCGCGTACGTCCTCGCAACACCCGCCCCGGTTAACTGACGGGCATGCAACGCACCGACTCAGCACCCCAGGGCCACCGAGCGATCCAGGTCGCCGTTCTCGGTCTCATCCTCGCCGCCGCCGCCACGACCGGCGTCATCGTCTCCCAGGTCGGGGCTGCGTCTGCGCCCGCGGACGCCGCGTCGACACAGCCGCAGGAGCGGATCGGGATCCGCGCTCCCGGCTCCTCCGCCGGCGGCAGCGACTCGGCCCCGGCCTCCGCTCCCGATCAGGCGCCCGCCCTCACGGAGGCCGAAGGGCGCTCCGGAGGCTCGGACGGACGGCTCCCCGATGGGGTCACGGTGTTCGACGACGGCTACGACGGCATTGCAAACCTGCGACCCGAGCTGCTGCAGGCGCTGCGGGCCGCGGCCGCCGATGCTCGGAGCCAGGGCGTCGAGTTCATCGTCAACAGCGGCTGGCGCTCGGCCGAGCTGCAGGAGCAGATGCTGCGCGACGCCGTCTCGCAGTACGGCTCGCTCGAGGAGGCCTCTCGCTGGGTCGCGAGCCCGCAGACCTCGGCGCACGTCTCCGGCGATGCCGTCGACATCGACGGCGCTGACGCGCCGGCCTGGCTCTCCGCCTACGGCGCGAGCTATGGGCTCTGCCAGACCTATGCGAACGAGCCGTGGCACTACGAGCTGGTTCCCGACGCGACGAGCAGCGGCTGCCCGATCATGTACGCCGACCCGACCGAGGATCCCCGCCTGCAGCAGTAGCCCGGCGCATAGGGCAGGCACCTAGGCTCCCGCCTGCTCCTTCTTCGCGTAGGCCTCGGCCTCCTCCTCCGAGATGACCACGAGGCCGCGCGGCGTATGCGAGAGCGAGGTCAGCGCCCTGAGCCAGGTCGGGTTGAGCTGCGGAGGGCGGCTGCCCGAGAACCTGAACGCGATCGCGATGTGCGGCGACAGCCACACCGACACGCGGCCGCTGCCCGACTCCGCGCTCTTCGACCAGCTCAGGAAGAAGCACTCCTGCTTGCGCAGCTTCTGACCGATGACCGTCTTGAGGTGGGCGAGCACCCGATCCTCGAACTCATAGGTGTGACCCCCGTGCACCAGATACCCCATGTGCCCATCGTGGCAGCGTCAGCCCCCGCTTGCGGGAGGCCCGGCAGGAAACACGCACCGCTGACAGATCGCGCACAAACTGTTCGCGTTCTATCGAAGGCGGCCGCTCGCGCTAGGCTTCATGGCGCACGCACCGGCGTGCCCGACCCTGAAGGCCGAGACGTGTCAGCTTCCCCGCAGATTCAGCGCGCCCCCGAAATCCTGCAGTTCCGCTCGACGGAGGCGGTCGAGGTGGCCGAGATCTGGCGGCGGTTCGCACCCTCGTCCGAGCTGCTGCAGGTCGACGAGGCCCGCTGCGAGCTCGACTGGTTCTCGGTGTCGACACCCGGCTTCTCCGTGATCGAGTACGAGCTGGCGGCCGACGTGCGCTCGATGATCGAGCCGGAGGATCAGCTCTTCACCTGCCGCGTCACCACGAGCAGCGGCGGATCCGTGAGCGCGCGGCGCGCGTTGCGCTCCGATCTGCCGTGGGCGTCGGCCGGCGAGACCGTGCGGGCTCACTGGGAGGGCCGCGCGAACGTGCGCGCGCTCGTGTTCGACCGGGCGCGCGTCGAACGCCTCGCGCGGCAGATCTCGGGTGACGACACGCTGCGTGTGCGGGTGAAGGATCCGCAGGCCGTCGACGCGGCGGCAGGCCTGCAGTGGGACCGCGCGTTCGAATACCTCGCCTCATCGCTCATGCTCGCCGAGCACGCAGGGCACGCCTCACCCCTCTTGCTCGCGAGCCTCGAGCAGCATGCGCTGTGGACGGCGCTCGCGACGTTCTCGACGACCTTCTCGGATACGATGCGGCGGTCGCACCAGACCGTCGCGGCCCCGAAGACCGTGCGCCTCGCGCTCTCGTACATCGACGCGAACGCCCACCTCCCCATCACGGTCGACGACGTCGCGGTCGCGGCGCGCATCTCGACGCGCGGCCTGCAGTACGCCTTCAAACGCGCACTCGGGATGACGCCGCGCGAGTGCCTGCGGCGAGCGCGCCTCGCCGGGGCCCGCACCGACCTCGTCACAGCGACGTCCGGTGACACGCTCGCCGCGATCGCGCAGCGCTGGGGGTTCTCGAACGTGTCGCGCTTCACGGTGGCGTACCGCGCCGAGTTCGATGAGCACCCGGCGGAGGTGCTGCGGCGACGCACGCGCTGATCCGCGCGCAGACCTTACGGCAAGCGGGCTGTGATTTCCAGGCCCTTGTCGCCGCCGTCCGACGCCGGAAGCATTGAGCGCGAGGCATCACCCACCGCGGCGAAGGGAGCAGGCATGCGAGCCCTCACCTGGCAAGGCAAGCGCAAGGTCAGCGTCGAGACAGTGCCCGATCCCGCGCTGCGCGAGCCCGATGACGTGATCATCGAGGTCACCTCCACCGCGATCTGCGGCTCCGACTTGCACCTCTACGAGGTGCTGGGGCCGTTCATGGACGCCGGCGACATCATCGGGCACGAACCCATAGGCCGGGTGATCGAGGCCGGCCCCGATGCGGGCCTCACCGTCGGGGATCGCGTCGTGGTGCCCTTCACCATCTCGTGCGGATCGTGCTGGATGTGCGGGCGCGGCCTCACCACGCAGTGCGAGCGCACGCAGGTGCGGGAGTACGGCTCGGGGGCGGCGCTCTACGGCTACTCCCGCCTCTACGGATCCATACCGGGAGGCCAGGCCGAGTATCTGCGCGTGCCCTTCGCGGGCTTCAACCCGATCCGAGTCGGCCCCGACCTGCCCGATCACCGCTACCTCTTCCTGAGCGACATCCTGCCGACGGCGTGGCAGGGCGTGCAGTACGCCGGCGTCGGACCGGGCGACACGCTCACCGTGTACGGTCTCGGGCCGGTCGGTCAGTTCGCCGCCCGCATCGGCGTGCACCTCGGAGCGCAGGTCACCGCGATCGACCCCGTGCCCGAGCGCCGCGCGCTCGCGGAGCGCTACGGCGTGCAGACCTTCGATCTCACCGACGACGTGAACGAGCGGATCCGGGATCTCACGGCGGGCCGCGGCCCCGACGCCGTGATCGACGCGGTGGGGATGGAAGCGCACGGATCCCCCGCCGCGAAGCTCGCGCAGCAGACCGTGGGGCTGCTGCCCGATCCGGTCGGCCGCAAGCTCATGGAGACCGGAGGCGTCGACCGCGTGGCGGCGCTGCACGGCGCCATCGATCTCGTGCGCCGCGGCGGCACGGTCTCGCTGAGCGGCGTCTACGGCGGGCAGGCGAGCCCGATGCCCATGCTCACGCTGTTCGACAAGCAGATCCAGCTGCGCATGGGGCAGTGCAACGTGAAGGCGTGGGTCGAGGATCTGCTGCCCCTCGTCGAGGATCCCGACGATCCCCTCGGCACCGAAGACCTCGTCACGCACCGGCTGCCGCTCGACGATGCGCCCGACGCCTACGAGATGTTCCAGAAGAAGAGCGACGGCTGCATCAAGGTCGTGCTGGATCCGCGGCTCTGACGCGGTCACTCGACCGCGCACCCCCGCACACTCAACCCACTAGACCACCCACCCGCACCGACCGAAGGAGGCCCCGTGTCCGAGCACTCGAACACCGACCAGCTGACGTTCCAGAACCCGGTGACCCGGTTCCCCAGCATCTCCCCGCCCGAGCAGCATCAGCCCGAGCCCGGTCTCGACCAGAAGCTGATCCCGCAGACCGATCGCGGGCAGCACAGCTACCGCGGCACCGGACGGCTCGTGGGCCGCAAGGCCCTCATCACGGGGGCCGACTCGGGGATCGGCGCGGCGGTCGCGATCGCCTTCGCCCGCGAGGGCGCGGACGTCGCGCTCTCCTACCTGCCCTCCGAGGATCCCGACGCGGAGGAGATCAAGGAGATCATCGAGCAGAGCGGGCAGCGCGCAATCCTGCTGCCCGGCGACATCTCCGACCGCGAGTTCTGCGAGCAGCTCGTCGAGCAGGCGGTCGAGCAGCTCGGCGGCCTCGACGCACTCGTCAACAACGCGGGGCGGCAGATCGCCGTCGAGGACATCGCCGATCTGAGCGACGAGCAGTGGACGAACACCTACGAGACCAACATCCACGCGATGTACCGCATCGCGCGGGCCGCCGTGAAGCACATGCCAGCGGGGTCGACCATCGTCAACACCACCTCGATCCAGGCCTACAAGCCCTCGACGCACCTGCTCGACTACGCCTCGACCAAGGCCGCGATCAACAACTTCTCGAAGGGCCTCGCGCAGGCGCTCGCCCCGAAGGGCATCCGCGTGAACGCCGTGGCACCGGGCCCGATCTGGACTCCCCTGCAGGTCTCCGACGGGCAGCCCAAGGAGGCCCTGCCCGAGTTCGGCAAGGACACCCCGCTCGGCCGCGCCGGTCAGCCGACCGAGCTCGCGCCCGCCTACGTGTTCCTCACCTCGCCCGAGTCGAGCTACGTGATCGGCGAGACCCTCAACGTCAACGGCGGCACCCCGTCGCCGTGATGCCCCGATCCGACCCCGACTCCCAGGGAGGCCCCACATGCGCGTAGCCGTCGTCGGCGCGACCGGTAACACCGGCACCGCCGTGCTGAAAGCCCTCGCCGGCGCTCCCGAGGTGACCTCGGTGCTCGGCATCGCCAGGCGCATGCCTGATACCGAGATCGTCCCCTACTCCGGCTGCGAGTGGGCCTCGATCGACATCGCGGCCGCCACCTCCGCGGAGGAGGCCGAGCGCGAGCTCGAGGAGGCCTTCGCGGGTGCCGACGCGGTGATCCACCTGGCGTGGCTCATCCAGCCCAATTCCCAGCGCGATCTGCTGCGCCGCGTGAACGTCGACGGCACCGAGCGCGTGGCGCGCGCGGCCGCCGCGGCCGGGGTGCGGCAGCTCGTGGTCGCGTCGTCGGTCGGGGCCTACTCGCCGGATCCGGATCGCGATCCCGCCCTCGAGCGACGCGACGAGAGCTGGCCGGTGAAGGGGGTGCGCACCTCGCACTACAGCGTCGACAAGGCCGCGCAGGAGCGCGTGCTCGACGAGTTCGCCGCCGCGCACCCCGAGGTGACCGTCACCCGGCTGCGGCCCGCGCTCGTCTTCCAGGCCGATGCGGCCTCCGAGATTCAGCGCTACTTCCTGGGCGGCTGGATGCCCATGCAGCTGCTCGACAGCGCAAAACCGCCCGCACTCCCCCTGCCGCGCGGGCTGCGCGGGGTGCAGGCCGTGCACGCCGACGACCTCGCGCGGGCCTACGTCGCGGCGATCGCGCAGGGTGTCGGGGGCGCGTTCAACATCTGCGCCGACGACGTGCTCGCCCCGCAGGATCTCGCGGATATCCTCGACCACGGCCGCTACGTCGGGCTGCCGCCTCGGCTCGTGCGGGCCTTCCTGTTCGGAGGCCACAAGACCGGGCTCATCGCGGCCGACGAAGGGTGGATCGACATGGCGATGGCCGTGCCCGTCATGGACAACACCCGCGCCAAGGCCGAGCTCGACTGGCAGCCGCACCACACCGCTGCCGAGGCGCTGCGCAGCCTGCTGCAGGGCATGGCCGAGGGCCGGGGCGCCGGCTCGATCCCGCTGCGGCCCCGCGATCCCGAGGATACGAGGCTCCCCGCGAGCAGAGAGCGGGGAGGGAGCGGGGCGCACGCGGAGGCGGCCGCGGATCCTGATCAGGATCCCGCCGCCGGCTCTGCTCCTCACCCCACGTCCGCACCCTCCCCGACGCCCGCTCCCGCGATCCCGGATCGCATCTCCGAGGACCTGCTCGGTCTCTACCTCTCCGACCACCTCACCGGCGCGACAGCGGGCGCCGAGCGCATCGAGCGGATGGCGGCCTCGGCGATCGATACCCCGGTCTTCGCCCGGCTCTCGGAGGTCGCCGAGGAGATCCGCCTGGAGCGCGCCTTCCTGCAGCAGCTCATCGACGACCTCGGACTGCGCCGCCGCGGCTACCGGCAGGCCATCGCCTGGGCCGGCGAGCACCTCGGCAGGCTCAAGGGCAACGGCCGGCTGACTACCCGCTCGCCCCTCACGCTCGTGCTCGAAGCCGAGCTGATGCGCAGCGCCGTGATCGGCAAGCTGGGCGTCTGGCAGACGCTGCGCGAGCTCGCGGACGAGCTGGAGCTCGACCCGCAGCTCTTCGCCGATCTGGCCGAGCAGGCGCTCGCGCAGGCCGACCTCTTCGGCGAGGTGCACGAGTACGCCCGCGAACGCGCCTTCCACGAGGATCGCCAGACCTTCGGACCCGAACACACGAAAGCAGGTACCACGATGAACACGAACGATCCCGACCTCAGCACTGATCCCGAGGCGCGCTCCGGCGGCGAATCGGAAGCGGGGGCCGATCCCACCGGCGCATCAGCCCCACGCGACCCGAAAGCAGCCTCCGGGTCGGAGGCCAGCCCCGGTCCCGACGCCGAACGACCCGACGACGTGGCCGAGAAGCCCGGCACCTCGAACGTGTCGCCCGACCACGAGGACGAGCTCGTCGACGAGTGGGGCGAGGAGTCGTTCCCGGGCAGCGATCCGCCCGCGCACTACTAGTCACCGATGCGTCGGCCCCGCTCTCGTGGCGGGGCCGACGCATGTGAGCGCGCATAGCGGATCGGCGGCTCCCGGGCAAGGCCTGTGCGCCGTGGAGCAGAGCGGCCACTCTGGAGATACGAACGAACGGATATGACTGTGACGATTTCCACTATCTCCCCGACCGGGCCCTCCTCCCCCGTCCACCTCATCTCGCGCGGCCCGCTCAGCGCCGCCGTGTTGCTGCGCCTCAGCGGTTCGAGCGGCCTCGACGGCGCCCACTCCGGTGACGGCACGGAGGGCGCCGATTCTGCGAGCCTCGTCGCCGCTGCGCAGGAAGCTCTCGAGCGCGCGTCCGAGATCAGGACCGACGATGACGTGCAGCTCGCGCTCTTCTTCCTCTATGCCTCCTCGTACGGCTCGATCGGACGGTTCTCCCCCGATCTCGAGTGGGACATCGAGCTCATCGAGGCACGCCGCGTGCTCGAGGCGGCGTTCGAGCGGGAGCTGCGCGAGTTCATCACGGTGCCCGAGCTGCCCGAGCCCCGAGCCGACGACGTCGCGAAGACGCTCTTCGAGCTGACCGGCGCCGACTCCGGCCCGAGCCTGGCGAAGTACTTCGCGAAGCGCGCCACGCTCGCGCAGTCGAGGGAGTTCCTGATCCAGCGCTCCATCTACACGCTGCGCGAGGCCGATCCGCACTCCTGGGCGATCCCCCGCCTGCGTGGGCGCCCGAAGGCCGCGCTCGTCGAGATCCAGTCCGACGAGTACGGCGGCGGGCGGCCCGAGCGCGTGCACGCCGAGATCTTCGCCACCAGCATGCGCGCCGCGGGGCTCGACGATACGTACGCCGCCTACCTCGACCGGGTGCCGGCGATCACACTTGCGTCGCAGAACATGATGTCGATGTTCGGCCTCAACCGACGGCTCATCGGCGCGATCGTGGGGCACCTCGCCGCCTTCGAGATGACCTCGTCGATCCCGAACAAGTTCTACGGAGACGGCTTCAGGCGCCTCGGCTTCGGCATCGAGGTCACCGACTACTTCGACGAGCACGTCGAAGCCGACGCCGTGCACGAGCAGATCGCGGGGCGCGACCTCGCGGGTGCGCTCGCGGAGGACCGCCCCGAGCTGCTGCCCGACATCATGTTCGGCGCGGCCGCGTGCCTCGTCGTCGACGGCGAGGTCGCGGGGCACATGCGCGACAGCTGGTCGCGGGATGAGTCCTCGCTGCTGCCGGAGGGCGCACGATGAGCGAGGAGGACCGCGCCCGGATCACCGCCTGCCCCGACGGCCCGCTGCTCGTGCGGGGCGAGTTCGAACTGCTCGACACGGAGGGCGAGCACATCCCCCGCAAGCGGCGCACGGTCGCGCTCTGCCGCTGCGGCCTGTCGAGCATCAAGCCGTTCTGCGACGGCACGCACAAGCCGGCCGGCTTCCGCACGGACGACTGATGGCGGAGCGCGAACGAGCCGAATACGTGCTGCCCCTTCGCTGGAGCGACGATGCCGAGCTCGGCGAGCTGACCGCGTACCTGCGCGTACTCAGCGACTGGATCGACGTCACCGTCGTCGACGGCTCGGTCCCCGTGCTCTTCGCGGCGCATGCACGGGAGTGGGCGACCTCGGCGCCGCTCGTGCGACACCTGCCCGTCGCCGTGGCGAGGGGGAAGAACGGCAAGGTGCGCGGGGTGCTCACGGGGCTCGAGGCGGCGAGGCACGACGCCGTGATCCTCGCCGACGACGACGTGCGCTACGACCGGGATTCGCTCGCGTCGGTCGTCGGGGCGCTGCAGCGCGCCGACCTCGTGAGGCCGCAGAACTTCTTCGATCCTCGTCCCTGGCACGCTCGGTGGGACACCGGGCGCACGCTGCTGAATCGCGCCCTGGGATCCGACTACCCCGGCACCTACGGCGTGCGCAGAGCCCTGCTGCGCGCGGCCGGCGGGTACGACCCCGACGTGCTCTTCGAGAACCTGGAGATGGAGCGCACGGTGCGCGCCGCGGGCGGCATGATTCAGGATCGCCCTGACATCTACGTCGCGCGTCGCCCGCCGTCGACGCGCCACTTCCTCTCCCAGCGCGTGCGCCAGGCCTACGACAGCTGGGCGCAGCCCGGGCGGCTCGTAGCCGAGGCCGCGATCCTGCCGCTCGGGATCTGGGCGGCGCGGCGGCCCCTGCGCCTGGCAATACTGACGGGGCTCGTGCTGCTCCTGGCCGAGCAGGGTCGTCGCCGGGCCGGTGGATCCGCAGTCTTCCCGCCCTCGAGCACGCTGTGGGCGGTGCCGTGGGTGTGCGAGCGCGGGGTGACGGCCTGGGCGGCGATCCTGCTGCGCCTGCGGGGCGGCGTGAACTACGGCGACGGCCGCCTGATGCGCGCGGCGAACTCGACCCGCACGATCGCCCGGAGAATGCAACCCCCTGCGGATCCCTCGCCCGCTCCCTAGCGTGGAAACGGACGACACGAAAGGGAGGCGACACGATGACCGAGGTCACCGCGCATCACGGACTGTTCAAGGACACGAAACTGCACGTCGACGACGCCGGAGGGAACGGGCGCCCCGTCGTGCTGATCCACGGCTGGCCGCTCTCGGGAGACTCCTTCGCGCTGCAGATCCCCGCGCTCACCGAAGCCGGGTACCGCGCGATCACCTATGACCGCCGCGGCTTCAGCCGCAGCGACAAGCCGCTGACCGGCTACACCTACGACGCCCTGACCGAGGATCTGCGCACGCTGCTGACGGAGCTCGACCTGCACGACGTCACCCTCGTCGGCTTCTCCATGGGCGGCGGCGAGGTCGCCCGCTACTTCGCGAAGTACGGAACCGATCGGATCCGCAGCGCCGTCTTCGCATCCGCGGTGCCGCCGTACCTGCTCAAGACCGGCGACAACCCCGACGGCCCGCTCGAAAAGGCGCAGGCGGCGAAGATGACCGCCGAGCTCACCGCGAACGAGGACCGGTTCTACGACCAGTTCATCACCGAGTTCTTCTCCGTCGACGGAGTGCTGCAGGTCGGTGACGAGCAGCGCCTGCGCGCATTCGAGATCGCCAAGCAGTCGAGCAAGGCGGCAGCGCTCGCGTGCATGGCGGCGTTCGCGACCACGGACTTCCGAGACGACCTGGCGAGCGTCACCGTGCCGACGCTGGTGCTGCACGGCGACGGCGACGCGACGGTTCCGCTCGAGGGATCCGGGGCGCGCACGCACGCGGCGATCCCGACCAGCGAACTGGTTGTGCTCCGGGGCGCCCCGCACGGCGCCAACGTCAGCCACGCCGCCGAGTGGAATCAGGCGCTGCTCGACTTCCTCGAGCGGTGAACGCGCTCCCTTGCGTCTCAGGGACGCTTTGTCCAGGGGTGGTTCTGCGCGGGGAGCGCTGCGTAGCGTGGGGACATGGATGACCTGATCGAACTCGTATCCCCTGAACAACTGCCCGCGGAGACGGAGAGCGCCACGCGCTTTCTGCTCGAGAGCACCGTCGTCGAGGTGGAGCCCGAGGGCGCGCATTCGTGGTGGTTCCCGGAACTGGGCGTGAGCCTCGTGCAGCGGGACCTGAGGGCCGACGGCGCGTTCGTCGTCAGCGGCCACGGAGACGCGGGATCGTTCGCCGAAGCGCTCGCCGTGCTGCGGGAGATCGCTCAGAACCCGCCCGGGCTGGAGGGCGGGTCTGAGAGCGGAGCGGGATCGGGGTCGGATGCCGGACCGGGACGTGCCTCCGGGCCAGGCTCGTCCGCAGGCCAGGATGAAAGGAGCACCTCATGACTCGGTACGTGTGCGCGAAGTGCGGCGCCGAGGCGGTGACCATCTCGCCCGACGGCAACACGCTACCGGGTGACGACGAAACCGTCGTGGATCACGTGACGCACTGCTCGAACCGGGAGTGCGAGAAGGCCGACCCGAGCCGCGCGACTGCCGCGGACTTCATGCCGGCCGAGGAGTGGGCGAGCAAGGCGTAGGAGTTGCGCTCCTTCGAGCGAGATGCCCCTCCTCGATCCTCTCCTCGATCGAAATGACTCATGCCGCCCCATCCTGTGCCAGCAAGGGGCAACAGACGTCATCTCGATGCTGGGGCGGGGCGGCCACTCGTCGCGAGAGGGCGAAAACGGCTCGGGATCCGGGTCCTCACAGCCCTTTTCGACCCTTCGCTGAGGAGGGTGAGCCGGATTCCCCGCCAGCGCCCCGCAGCCGCGGGCTACCCTGAAGAGATGGCGATCCTCATCGACCCGCCCGCGTGGCCGGCGCACGGCACCCTCTGGAGCCATCTCGTCTCCGATGCCGGATACGACGAGTTGCACGCCTTCGCACGGCGGCTCGGGGTGCCCCGCCGCGGCTTCGACCTCGATCACTACGACGTCGCCGCGTCGCTGTACGAACGGGCGATCGCGCTTGGCGCTCGCCCAGTGAGCGGCAAGGACGTGGTGCACGCGCTGCTCGGTTCGGGGCTGCGGGTGCGGCAGGCGGAGCGCCCGGTCGTCACCCCGGTGCGTCGTCGGCAGTTCCTGATCGCGGAGTGGGCGGGCCTCGGCGCCCTGATCGGCGCGGACTCATCGCGGGTCTCTGCAGAAGATTGGCTGCGGCTCGGCGAGAACCTCGTCGCCCGCTGGAACGAGCCCCACCGCAGCTACCATGACGAGCGTCATCTCGAGGACGTGCTGCTCGCGCTCGATCACCTCGCCGTGCGCGGCGAGCGGGTCTCCCCCGTGACGCTGCTCGCGGCCTGGTTCCACGACGCGGTCTACTCGGGTGCGACCGGCGCTGAGTCGGGAGGTGACGAGCTCGCCTCGGCTCACCTCGCGACCGACTCGCTTTCGATACTCGGGATCGATCCTGCGCTGGTGAGCCAGGTTGGCGAGTTCATCGTTGCGACGACGCCGGCGCGGGAGGTTCGGGATCCGGGGCCGCCGCTCGCCCACCTGCTCGATGCGGACCTCTCGATCTTCGCCGCCTCGCCGCACCGCTACCAGCAATACACGGAGGCCGTGCGACTCGAGTACGCGCACGTGCCGGAGCCGGACTTCGCGTCGGGCAGATCCCGCATTCTCAGTACCTACCTGGACCAGCCCGCGATCTACCGCACCGGCACGGCGCAGCAGCTCTGGGAGCAGCGCGCGCGCCAGAACGTGCTCGCCGAGATCGAGCGGCTGCGCGCGGTCGCGGCCGAGTAGGTCGCAGGTGACGGCGCAGGCCGCCGATCCCGCAACCTAACCGGGCTCAGCGCCCGATGCGCCACCCCGCGGCGGCGTGCTGCTGGGCGTGGAACTCCGCGAAGCGCCCGCCGGCCGCGAGCAGCTCGTCGTAGGAGCCCTGCTCGACCACGCGCCCGTCGTCGAGGAACACGATACGGTCGGCAGCGCCGATGCTGCTCAGTCGGTGCGCCACGATCACGCGGGTGCGCGGGATCGGATCACCGTTGAGCGCCGCGGCCACGGCGGCCTCGTTCTCGGTATCGAGCGCACTTGTCGCTTCGTCGACTAGCAGCACGGGGGCTGGCTTCAGCAGCGCGCGAGCAATCGACACGCGCTGGCGCTCACCGCCCGAGAGAGCCGAGCCCGCCTCGCCCACCCGGCTCTCCCAGCCGTCGGGCAAGCGATCCACGATCCCGTCGACGCGCGCGAGCCGGGCCGCGGTCGCGGCGCGCTCTTCGTCGGCGCCCGGGTCGCCGACCAGCAGGTTCTCGCGCACGCTCGTGTCGAAGAGGTACGGCTGCTGGAAGACGAAGGTCGAGAGCGCGCGCCGCGCATCCGTGTCGAGCTGCGCGGCGTCGATCCCGGCGATCTCCACGGTTCCGGAGTCGGGCTGGTGCAGGCCCGCGATGAGGGTGAGGATCGTGCTCTTGCCCGATCCGGACGGCCCCACGATCGCGGTCGTGCTGCCCGGCTCGAATGCCAGGTCGAGGCCGTCGAGCACCGGCTCTGCTTGCTCGCCGTATCCGAACCGCACCCCGCGCAGCTCGATGCGCGGCGGCGCGATTCCCTGTGCCTGCTCGGAGGCACCGGCGACGCCGGCAGCGCTCTCGGGCGCGATCCCGGCCGCCGCCGCGGTGGTCGCGCCCGTCGGCACGACCGGGCCTTCGAGCACCGTGCGCACTCGGCGCAGCATCGCGAGCGAGCCCTCCATCCCGGCCGCAATGCCCGCGAGCGCCGTGAACGGCTCGAAGTACCGGGCGATGACCGCGATCAGCGCGACGGCCTCGGGGGCGCCGATGTCTCCGCGCACCGAGAGCCAGACCGTGACGCCCGCGAGGAGCACCAGGGCGAGCTGGCTCGCAAAGCTGAAGACGATCTGCCCGGGGATCTGCATCGCGAGCAGGCGCATCGTGGCGCCGTGCTGGGCGTCGAGTGCGGCGCCGACGTGGCTGCGCTCGGGCTCGACGCGGCGCGCAGCGCGCAGTGCCTGCTGCGTGCGGGCGAACTCGAGCACGCGCTCGGTGAGGGCGCTGTTCGCCTCATCGGCGGCGCGATCCGCGGCGCGGCTCAGGCGGCCCGCCAGCCAGAAGGCGCCGAGCAGTACGGGCACGCCGGCGAGGGCCGCGAGCCCGAGCGGCAACGAGATCGGCATGAGGGCGATGGCGATCGCGACCGGCAGCAGGATCGCGGCGAGCATCGGGGTCGCGAGGTACACGAAGAGGCCCACGAGCTCGGGGCCGATCGCCGCGATCGACTGACGCGCGGTCGCGGTGTTCTCGCCGTCGAACCAGGTGAGCCGAATGCGGTTCACCTGCTCCGCGAGGTCGCGCTGACCGCGCTGCAGCACCTCGAACCCGAGACCGAAGGCGATACGCGCGACGAGCCAGTCGACCGCCCAGCCGCTGACAACCGCCGCGACGAGCCAGCCGGTCCAGGGCCACGCGTCGGCGGGCTGCGAGCTGAACAGCGCTGCGACGAGCGGCACGAGCAGCACCGCGCTGAGCGCGCGCAGCACAACGCTCAGCAGCGTAAGCGCGAGGTGGGCCGCGATGCGGCCGCCGCTGCGCGGGGGCAACAGCGCGAGAACTGCGCGGATCATCGGGCGGCCTCCTGCTCGGTTGTGGTCATGGCGGCCGAGGGCTCCGGCTCTGCGGAGGCGGCGGCGCCGCCGCGCACTGCCGTGTTCTGCCCGGCGTCCCAGAGCTGCCGGTATCGGCCGCCGCGCCGGAGCAGCTCGGCGTGTGTTCCGCTCTCGGCGACCCTGCCGTGATCGAGCACGACAATGCGTTCGACGTCGGCGATGGTGTGCAGCCGGTGCGCGATCACGAGCACCGTGCGGTCGCGGGTGAGGCGGCCGAGGGCCTGCTGCACGAGGAACTCCGATTCGGGATCGGCGAAGGCCGTGGCCTCGTCGAGTACAAGCACCGGTGTATCGGCGAGGATCGCGCGGGCGATCGTGAGCCGCTGCCGCTCGCCTCCAGAGAGCGCCGCGTCGGGGCCGAGCCGCGTCTCGTAGCCATCGGGCATGCGCAGGATACGGTCATGGATGTTGGCCGCGCGAGCAGCCGTCTCCACCCGCTCGTCGCTCGCGTGGGGCACCGCGAGCGCGATGTTCTCGCGCACCGTGCCCTGCACGAGCTGCGTCTCCTGGAAGACGAAGCCCACCCTTGCGTAGAGTTCGTCGGCGTCGAGCTCTCGGATGTCGGTGCCGTCGATCCGGATCGCCCCCTCCCCCACGTCGTGGAAGCGGGCGAGCAGCGCGGCGAGCGTCGACTTGCCGGATCCCGAGGGGCCGACGAGCGCCGTCACCGTGCCCGGCTCGAGCGTCAGCGAGACGTCCTCGAGCACCGGGGCGCCGGGCCGGTACGCGAAGCCCACGCCCTCGAAGCGCACCTCGCCGCGCGGCTGCGCCGATCCCGAACCGCCGTCGCCCGCTGGGGCCGCGAGCTCCCGCTCCTCCAGCACGTTCTGCACGCGCCGAGCCGCGAGCAGCCCGTCTCGCAAGCCGGACAGACCGTAACCGATCCCGAGCAGGCGCGACCCGAACGTCGTGCCGAGCAGCAGAAACGGCAACAGGTCGAGGGGATCCATCGCGCCGCTCGTCACCCAGAGTGTGCCGAACACGCAGATGAGCAGCAGGAACGTCGACGGACGCGTCGCGAGATCCATGAACGTCTTGAGCCCGGTGAAGGGACGCTGCCAGCCGTCGAGGAACTCGACGTACTCGCCCAGACGCGCGCGGAACGTCGACGCCGCCGCACCCCCGAAGACGCGCACCACGGGCTGCCCCTCAAGGTAGGCGCCCGCCTCGGTCTGCATGCGCTCTGCCCACTTCAGCGCCTTCGGCGTCGTGTCATAGGAGCGCAGGATCATCAGGTACATCGTGAACGCGTACACCAGCACCGGCACAAACATGAGCAGCGCCATACGCCAGTCGACCGCGAACAGGTACATCAGCACCGCGATCGGCGCGACCGCGGCCGCCACCGCGTCGCCGACCGCGTGCGTGACCAGGTAGTGCAGCGCGAGCGTGTCGTCCTGCACCACCTGCTTCACCTGAGCCGAACCGCGGGCGCTGAACCAGCCGAGCGGCAGGCGTGAGAGCTTCGCAAGTAGACGACTGCGCAACTCGCGCTCGAAGCGGGCGTCGACGGCGTGCAGCCAGAGCACGAGCGCCGCCCCGAGCAACGCGCCCAGACCGACCAGCACCACCGTCCAGATGCCGATCGCCCAGAGCTCCTGCGGTGTCGAGCTGCCCGACAGCAGCCGGCGCGCGAGCTCGACCAGCAGGAAGAACGGCGCCAGCTCGATCAGCGAGACGATCGCCTGCAGCACACCCGTCGCGACGAAGACCGGCTTCAGCGGAGCGAGCAGTCGGGAGCCGGCCGAGGCGCGCCACTTGCCGCGCACGGGAGTGGGCTGGTTCACCGAGTTCGTCGTTTCGTTTGGCGAGCTGGCCGCCTGGTTCGCGGAGCTCCTCGCGTCGCCCGCTGAGCTTGTCGAAGTGGGCGAGGGATCCTTCACCGCCGTCCCTGCCCCTGCCGAGGCGCCGGGGATCGAAGCGGTGCCGCCTCCGTCTCCCCCGCGCTGCTTGCCCATCGCCTTGCCCTCGACCCAGTAGGCCTGGGAGTGGATCTCGCTGCGGGGGAAGCCGAAGTCGTCGCGCAGACGCGAGCGCAGCTGCTTGAGCGAGGCGCTCTCGGGCGTGGCCCAGACGTACCAGTTCGACCAGTCGCGCGCCTCGATCGCCTGCGCAAGTGACTGGGGGCCGGTGCGCGGCGTCCAGTGCGTGCGTAGTCGGGGGTGGCTCGGGATCGGGATCAGCCGGTCGTCGGGGTGGTGCTCTTCGAGATAGAGCTCGATGGGTACGTCGTGCGGCAGCGCAGAGATGACGCCGGCGAGGCCCGGGATCGCGGCCGCGTCGCCGACGAGCAGGTAACCGGCGGGGCGTTCCTCGGGCAGCTCGAACTTGGAGGATCCGAGGGTGTTCACCTGCAGGGTGTCGCCGGGCTCGCAGTTCTGCGCCCAGGCCGAGGCGGGGCCGGCGGGCTCGTGCAGCACGAAGTCGAGCGAGAAGCGGCCGGTCTCGGCGTCGCCGGAGCTGATGGTGTAGCCGCGCTGGTGCTCGGTCTCTTTGCCCTCGTGGTCTGGGAACCATCCGCGCAACCAAGCGGTGGGGGCAAGCTCGGCGTCGTCGAAGAAGGTGTCGGAGTGCAGGTGCACGCGGATGAAGCTCGGTGTGATCTCCTCCTTCGAGAGGACAGTCACGGTGTGGTCGCGTGCCTGCGTGGCGCGCATCATCACGCCCTGGATACCGCGTTTCGCCATCGGGCGCCCCCTGCACTCTGGATCGTCGGGTTGGTTCCCCGACCACCCAAACTACCATTCATCAGATGAAGTGGGCGAGTGCGGGTTTCCTCGGCGCTGGAGGTGACTGCGGGAAGCGCGTCAGCCTAGTGAAATCGCTCTGACCGAGCGATGCGGCGGCTCCGAGAAGGGCCCAGGTTCCCGACTCGAACCAAGAACAACTGACGAGCTCCGGGAAAATCTCTCCCCTGCCAAAATCTGGCCAGAAACCGCGTGTTTCTGCGGGTTTCATGGGGTCTGCTGCACGTATAGGTGACAGTTCCTAGTCACGCCGCCAGTGCGACGGTCGTGTTCATGATGGTCTCGAACT
>NZ_JBVUAC010000011.1:0-104317 GCF_055791005.1 Leucobacter holotrichiae | reverse complement strand
GTCCCAGGCACACAACGAAAGAACCTTGCCCCGCGATCATGTGGGGCAAGGCTCGAACGTTCAACTTTACGTGGATCTGAGGGGACTCGAACCCCTGACCCCCTGCATGCCATGCAGGTGCGCTACCAGCTGCGCCACAGACCCTTGGAGTCGGAGAAGTGCTCCCCCGACAACTCTTCTACTTTACACCGACACGGGGTGCGGTGTGCAAATCGCCCAATCCCGGGCGCGTCGCGCACCCCGATTCACTCGCCGCCCTCCGCGTCGACCCGCGCCGCTTCATCGGCAGCCTCGAGCATCGGCCCGACTTCGATCACCGGGCAGTCCTGCCAGAGGCGCTCGAGCTGATAGAAGTCGCGCTCCTCCTGATGGAAGACATGCGCGATGAGGTCTCCGAAATCGAGCAGCACCCATCGTCCGCTCTCGCGACCCTCGCGCCGCACCGTGCGCACGCCGACCGCGTTCAGCGCGTCCTCGATGGCATCCGAGATCGCCTGGACGTTGCGCTCAACGCTACCGGTCACGATCAGGAACACGTCGGCGAGGCCGAACTGCTCCGTCACCTCGAGCGCCACGGGAGCGGTCGCGCCCTTCTCGTCGGCGGCGCGAACCGCGATGCGCAGATCCGACAGCACGTCGCGGGTCTGGTTCACTTCAGTCTTCAGTGTGCTTCCTTCGTTCGGCGAGCTCACGCCCGCAATCGAGAAATCGATCGGGAATCGCTCGGGGCCTAGCCGAACATCCCGTTGCTCGCGCCCCAGACTCCGAGAGCGACGACCGCGACGAGCAGCCCTCCACCCGTGAGCGAGAGCACGAGCGGCAGCTTGCTGCGCTCACGCGCGGGCTTCGCGACCACCGGCACACCCGACGCGGCTCGCGCGCTCACGGCGTGGCGTGCCGACACCGGCGCCGGCCCCTCCGAGGCCATTCCGGGATCGCCCGTCTCCTCACCCGTGATGGGGTCCATCTCGATCGAGTCGTGCAGCGCCGAGTGCCCGCCCGTCTCGCCGAGCGACTTCGGCAGCTTCAGCGAACCCGTGACGTACAGTTCGCCCGTGGTGCCGATCGGCCCGGCAAGCCCGCCGGTGTCTTCCGGCATGGCGGGCAGGATCAGCGCCGAGGTGCCGGCCGTCGTCGACGTGCCCTCCTGGGCGACCGCGCGAGAGATGAGGTCGTCGAAATCGCCGCCCTGGCCACCCTGATCCGGCACCTTTCGGGACGAGGGATCGTCGAACACCGAGCGCCACTCCTCCGGAGGGGCGATATCGGGGAACGAGTAAGTCGCCTTCTGCGAGGGGTTCTCCTCGGCCGGCTCAGCTGCAGCCTCGCCTGCAACAGGGTCCGCGATCTCCGCGATCGCGGCCGCCTCCTCGTCGGCGACCGGTTCGGGCGCGAAGACGGGCTTCTGCGCGGCAGCTTCACCAGCCGCCTCCGCGGTCTCGGCCATCGCCTGATCGGCTTCGGCCGGCGCCGGTTCTTCCCCCGCAGCCGGAACCTCCGGCTCAGCGGTCGCCGGATCCTCGGAAGCAGCGGCCTGCTCCTCCCTGGCACCCTCCGCAGCAGCGTTTCCCGCGGCCTTCCGCTGCCACGGGAACCTCCGTTTGGGCTTCTCCGCGGCTGGCGCGGGCTCCTCCGCGGGCGCAGGATCCTCCGCGTCAGGCTCGGCTTCCGCGGGCTCCTCAGCGGAAACGGTCTCCGGCTCACCGGACGGCGTCTCCGCCTCCCGAAGCTCAGCGACGGTGAAGGGCTCGGTCGGCGGCGCGATCAGCGTGTCGAAATCCGGCGCATCGGCCGCCTCATCCGACGCCGGCTCTTCGGCGGAGGCATCGGCAGCGGGCTCCTCGTCCGCAGCGGGCTTGCTCTCCTCAGCAGCCTGCTCCTCATCCCCAGCCTCGCTCTGCGCGGGCTCGGCCTGCGTCGGACGCACCGCGGGAATCGGAGCGGCGATAGGCTCTGGGTCGGCATCGACAGACGGCTCTTCGGCGGACGCAGGCTCCTCGACGGCTGCCGCCTCCTCAGCAGGCTCCGACTGGTCTTCGGCGGATACCTCAGACCCGCTCGGCTGATCCGCAGCGGCTGCCGCCTCCGCCTCGGGTGCGGCGGGCTCCTTCGCCTCGCCGCCCTTCGAATCAGAGTCAGCAGTAACGTCGGTATCCTCAGCAGGCCCGGCACCCTCTGCGTTCGCTTCGCGCAGCGCGGCACGCTCAGCGAGCGCGCGCTCTCGCAGCTCACGCATCTCTCGACGGCTTCGCGGAGTGCCGTCCTCGTGGAACGGCGAGATCTCGATCTCAGCTTCGGGGGTCTCGGCTTCGGGGGTCGCCGGCTTCGGCGCCGCCTCGATGTTCCCGATCTCCGAGAGATCCAGCGCGCCGGTTTCGGCCATCTCCCGCAGCCGCCGCTCGCGGCGGGTCAGCGGTCGCTGTTCGTCGTCCTGCTCACTCATTCTCTGTCGCTTCCTCGGTGTATAAACCGTGCTTCGCGATGTATTGCACTACACCGTCCGGCACGAGGTACCACACCGGATATCCCCTTGCCACCCGTGCGCGGCAGTCCGTAGAAGAAATAGCCAACGCGGGGACTTCCAATAAGCTTACGTGCTCCCCCGACAAACCTGAAAGCGACAGCTCGTGCCCGGGGCGCGAGACCGCGATGAAATGGGCCAGATCCCACAGCTGATCGATGTCTTTCCAACCGATGATCTGCTCGACCGCGTCTGCGCCGGAGATGAAGAAGAGATCGTCATCGGGGTACTGGGCGCGAAGATCGCGGAGCGTGTCGACGGTGTACGTAGGGCCGGCGCGATCCACGTCGACGCGACTCACGGTGAACCGAGGATTCGAGGCGGTCGCGATGACCGTCATCAGATATCGATGCTCGCTGGGCGAGACGTTCTGCTTCTGCCAGGGTCTTCCCGTCGGCACGAAGATGACCTCGTCGAGGCTGAAGCTCTGCGCAACCTCACTCGCCGCGACCAGGTGGCCGTGATGAATCGGATCGAAGGTGCCGCCCATCACTCCGATGCGGCGTCGTGCTGTCACCGAGGTCGGGTCCTAGTGATGCTGAGCTGCGCCGTGCTCGCGCGCGTAAGCCTCGGCCTTCTCGGCGTGACGGTTCGCGACGTCGCGGAACGAGAAGGTCACCAGAGCCAGGGCGGTGAACACCGCGAAGGCGATGACACCGTAGAGGATTCCCGGCATCGGCAGCTCATTGACGACGTGATGCCCCTCTTCGGCGGCGACGGCGATCGTGGCGAGAAGTGACATTGAGACCCCTGCATTCATAGCGGATAACTGAAGTTGACACCCAGTGTATCGGGTTTGATCAGCGAATCTGACCGGCGCCCCGCACGAGCCACTTCGTGCTCGTGAGCTCGGGCAGCCCCATGGGTCCTCGTGCGTGCAGCTTCTGGGTCGAGATGCCGACCTCGGCACCGAAACCGAACTCGCCCCCGTCGGTGAATCGGGTCGAGGCGTTCACCATCACCACGGCCGAATCGACCTCGGCGAGGAAGCGCTCGGCGTTCGCGTAGTCCTGCGTGACGATCGCTTCCGTGTGGCGGGTCGAGTACCGTTCGATGTGCGCGAGCGCCTCTTCGAGCGAATCGACCACCTTCACGCCCATCTCGAGCGCGTGGTGCTCCGTCGCCCAGGTCTCCTCGTCGGCGGCGAGCACGCCCGCGACTGCGGAACGCGCGGCCTCATCGCCGCTCAGCTCGACACCCGCGCCGATGAGCTCGCCCGCAAGCCTCGGCAGTAGGCGCTCGGCCGCATCGCGATGCACGAGCAGCGTTTCGGCGGCATTGCACACACTGGGACGGTGCGTCTTCGCGTTCTTGACGACCGACACGGCCATCTCCTCGTCGGCGCTCGCATCGACGTACACGTGCACGATCCCCGAACCCGTCTCGATGACGGGCACGGTCGATTCGTTGACCACGGTCGAGATCAGGCCGGCGCTGCCGCGCGGGATCAGCACGTCGATGTATCCGCGAGCCCGCATCAAGCGCGAGGCGCCCTCGCGGCCGAACTCGTCGATGGTCTGCACCGCGTCGCCGTCGAGCCCGGCCCGGCTGACGGCGCGCTGGATCAGCGAGACGAGCACGCGGTTCGAGTACTCGGCGGCGCTTCCGCCGCGCAGCACCGCACCGTTGCCGCTCTTGAGGGCGAGGGCCGCGATATCGACCGTGACGTTCGGCCGGGCCTCGTAGATGGCGCCGACGACGCCGAAGGGCACGCGCACCTGGCTGATCGCGATGCCGTTCGCGAGGGTGCTCCCCCGCACCACCTGGCCGACGGGATCGGGCAGCGCGATCACCTCGCGCACGGCGGCGGCGAGGCCGCGCAGACGCTCCTCGTCGAGCCGAAGGCGATCCAGCAGCCCCTCCCCGATGCCGTTCTCGACACCGCGCTCCAGGTCCTTCGCGTTCGCGGTGACGACCTCGTCGACGCCGTTCTCGAGCTCGACGGCGATGGCCTCGAGCGCCGCGTTCTTCTGGGTCGTGGTGACGGTCGCGAGCCGTTTCGAGGCGGCGCGGGCGAGCTCGAGCTTGTGCATAAGGGGATCAGCCTGGGACATGCCCCTAGCCTACCGATTCGCCGAGGTCCTTCGCCCCGAAATGAGTGCCGTACCGTTCACCGTCGAGCACCGCCGAGAGCAGCTTCGTCTCGGTGAGCAGCACCGCCGTGCCCGCGTCCGCTGCGAGGCGGGCGGCCTGCACCTTCGTGGCGGCGCCACCGGTGCCCCAGCCCGACTGCGATTCGCCGATCTCGATCCCCTCGAGCGGATCGCCGTAGGGCACGTACTCGATGCGCTCGGCGCCCGCCATCATCGGCGGCGCCGTGTACAGGGCATCCACGTCGGAGAGCAGCACGAGCCGATCCGCGCCCACGAGCCGCGCCACGAGAGCCGCGAGCCGATCGTTGTCGCCGAAGCGGATCTCGTGGGTCGCCACGGTGTCGTTCTCGTTGATGATGGGGAGGATCCCGAGCTGCAGCAACCGCTCGATCGAGCGCCGGGCGTTGCCCCGGTGCGTGGGATTCTCCATGTCGTGCGCGGTGAGCAGCACCTGGCCCGCGATGATCTCGTGCGCCGTCAGCGCCCGCTGATAGCGGTTCACGAGGATGTTCTGGCCGACCGCCGCGGCCGCCTGCTGGGTCGCGAGATCCTCGGGCCGCTCCTCGAGGCGCAGGAAGGGCACACCGGTCGCGATCGCGCCGCTGGAGACGAGGATCACCTGCGCCCCGGCCTTGTAGAGCCTGGCGAGGCACGAGACCAGATGCGGGATCTGCGTCGCGTTGTCGCCGCTGACGGACGAGGATCCCACCTTCACCACGACGCGGCGCGCGCTGAGCAGCCCGTCGCCGGTCGTGAGCACCTCGGAGGTCACGACTCGCTCTCCCACATCCCCGCCTCGCGCTCGCGCTGCAGCTCCGCGCGCGCCTCGGCCTTCGCGTCCATGAGGCCGTGGTACTCGACCCGGCGCTGCTTGTTGGTGCGACGTTCGTTCTGATCGACGCGCAGATCGGTGCCGCGCGACCCCATCTGCACCTCGGCCGCGCTCGTGACGGTCGGCTCCCAGTCGAAGACCACGCCGGAACCGGGTCCGATCACCACGGTCGAACCCGCGGTCGCGCCCGCCTTCACCAGCGCGTCCTCGATGCCGAGCTTCTGCAGCCGATCGGCCAGGTAGCCGACGGCCTCGTCGTTCGTGAAGTCGGTCTGCTCGACCCAGCGCTCGGGCTTGACGCCGAGGATGCGGTAGATGGTCCCGTAGCTGCCGCCCTCGGTCACCACGCGGAAACCGCCGTCGTCGACCGCCTTCGGCTGCAGCACGATGCGGGGGTGCTGCTCGGCCTCGGCGAGCTCGCGGTCGCGCGCGGCCTCGACCAGCTCGGCGAGCGCGAAGCTCAACTCGCGCAGGCCCTCGTGCGACACGGTCGAGATCTCGAACACGCGATAGCCCTGAGCCTCGAGCTCGGGTCGCACGAAGTCGGCCAGCTCCCTGGCCTCGGGCACGTCGATCTTGTTGAGCGCGACGAGCTGGGGCCGCTCGAGCAGCGGAACCTGGCCCTCGGGCACGGAGTACGCGGCGAGCTCCGCCCGGATCACCTCGAGATCGGAGAGCGGATCGCGGCCCGGCTCGAGCGTGGCGCAGTCGAGCACGTGCAGCAGTGCGCTGCAACGCTCGACGTGGCGGAGGAAGTCGAGCCCGAGCCCTCTGCCCTCACTCGCGCCCTCGATGAGGCCGGGCACATCGGCCACGGTGAACCGATGGTCGGCGACCTGCACGACGCCCAGATTCGGGTGCAGGGTGGTGAAGGGATAGTCGGCGATCTTCGGCCGCGCCGCGCTCATCGCGGCGATGAGGCTTGATTTCCCGGCGGAGGGGTATCCGACGAGTGCCACGTCGGCGATGGTCTTCAGCTCGAGGGTGACGGTGCAGCTCTTGCCCTCGGTGCCGAGCAGTGCGAAGCCGGGTGCCTTGCGCTTGGCGCTCGCGAGCTGGTTGTTGCCGAGGCCCCCGATGCCGCCCTTGGCCGCGATGAAGCGGGTGCCGGGCTCGGTGAGGTCGACGAGGGTCTCCCCCGCTTCATCCTTCACCACCGTGCCGACGGGCACCGGCAGCACCAGTTCGGCGCCGTGCGTGCCCTCGCGGTACCCGCCTGCGCCGTAGCCACCGTTCTCAGCGGTGCGGTGCGGGCGGCGATGGTACTCGAGCAGGGTGGTCACCTGGGGGTCGGCGACGATCACGATGTCGCCGCCGTGCCCGCCTGCGCCGCCGTCAGGCCCCGCGAGCGGCTTGAACTTCTCCCGTCGAACCGACACGCAGCCGTTGCCGCCGCGCCCGGCCTGAAGGTGCACCTGCACCCGATCGACGAACGTCACCATACTCGAATTCCCTCGCTAGATACGGCAAAAGGCGAGCCGAAGCCCGCCTCGCCGTTGTGTGCCTGAAACTTAGGCAGCAGCCACAATGTTGACGACCTTGCGGCCGCCCTTCACACCGAACTCGACCGCGCCGGCCGCCAGTGCGAACAGGGTGTCGTCGCCGCCGCGACCGACGTTCGCACCGGGGTGGAACTTGGTGCCGCGCTGACGGACGATGATCTCGCCCGCGCCGACCTGCTGGCCGCCGAAGCGCTTCACACCGAGGTACTGGGGGTTCGAATCGCGACCGTTGCGGGTCGAGCTTGCGCCCTTCTTATGTGCCATGAGTCTCTACTCCTTCAGTGATACGCGGTTACTTGATGCCGGTGACCTTGAGGCGGGTCAGGTCCTGACGGTGGCCCTGGCGGCTCTTGTAACCGGTCTTGTTCTTGTAACGCTGGATGACGATCTTCGGGCCGCGAAGGTCGTTGAGCACCTCTGCGGTCACCTTCACCTTGGCGAGAGCCGAGGCATCGGTCGTCACCTTGTCGCCATCAACGAGGAGCACTGCGGGCAGCTCGAGCTTGCCCTCGGCGTCGCCCACCACACGATTCACAGTGATGATCGAGCCAACCTCGACCTTCTCCTGACGGCCGCTTGCGCGCACTACTGCGTAAACCACTTGTCACCCTTTTCTTGAGGATTTTCTTCCGTGTCGAAGCGCAGCCGCGCCGCCTTCGAAGTCTGAGGTGTCGTCACCCTTCGGGTGACACCAACGCTCAATAATATCTTGAACTACCCTGCTCGGTCAAATAGGCCGTGCAGCGTGTCACTCCTGCTCCGCGCCCTTCCGGCGCGCAGTGGCGTCGAGCGCCTCCGCGAGCACCTGCTGAGCCGACTTCACCGCGTCGTCGTCCTTCGACGCGACGGGCTTCTCGACTCCTCCGCGCAGCGGAGCCGTCGAGACGCGACGATTCCGAGCACGGCCGGTGCCGGCGCTCGGAGCCTCGGGCAGGGCGTCGAGCACGGAATCGAGCAGGGTGCCGCCGGCGGCCGAGGCCCCGGAATCCACCGATTGCCTCCCGGCCTGCTCACGGGCCCCCCGCGACGACACCCGTCCCGTGAGGTCCGAGGATTCCCGCGAGGTCCGGCGCTCACGCCCGTCTCTCATGGATCGCGGCGGAGCGGCAGCCTCGACGGCCTCGCCCTCACCGCCGTTCTCGGCGCGATCTGCGGCCTTCGAACCCTGAATCGTGGACGCAGCCACCTGGGCGAGCATGTTCTTCGCACCGTCGGTGATCGCGTGCGTCTGATGCTTGGCGTCGTGCTGGTGCGAGTGAGACTGCGCGCCCTTGCTCCGCTTGGAGCCGCGGGGAGCCCCCTCGCTGCGGTGCTTCGCGACGGGTTCGTGGTGCACGATCACGCCGCGCCCGGCGCAGACCTCGCAGGGCTCGCTGAACGATTCGAGCAGGCCGAGGCCCAGCTTCTTGCGGGTCATCTGCACGAGGCCGAGCGAGGTGACCTCCGCGACCTGGTGCTTCGTACGGTCCCGGCTCAAGCACTCCACGAGGCGCCGCAGCACCAGATCGCGGTTCGACTCGAGCACCATGTCGATGAAGTCGACCACGATGATCCCGCCGATGTCGCGCAGACGCAGCTGACGCACGATCTCCTCAGCGGCCTCGAGGTTGTTCTTCGTGACGGTCTCCTCGAGGTTGCCGCCCGAACCCACGAACTTGCCGGTGTTCACGTCGACGACGGTCATGGCCTCGGTGCGGTCGATCACGAGCGAGCCGCCCGATGGCAACCACACCTTGCGGTCGAGCGCCTTGGCGATCTGCTCGGTGACCCGGAACTCGTCGAAGATATCGCGCTCGCCCTCGTAGCGCTCGACGCGCTGCAGCAGATCGGGGGCGACCTGCGAGAGGTAGTTCTCGATGGTCGCGTAGGTGTCGTCACCCGCTATGCGCAGACGGTGGAAATCCTCGTTGAAGACATCGCGCACGATCTTGATGAGCATGTCGGGCTCGGAATGCAGCAGCACCGGCCCTCCGCCCTTCTCGACGCGGCTGCGGATCGACTCCCACTGCCGGGTCAGCCTCTGGACGTCGTGGGTCAGCTGGTCCTCGCTGGCCCCCTCCGCGGCTGTGCGCACGATCACGCCGGCGCCGCTCGGCAGCACCTCCTTGAGGATCTTCTTGAGACGCGCTCGCTCGGTATCGGGGAGCTTGCGGGAGATCCCGTTCATCGCGCCACCCGGCACGTAGACCAGGAAGCGCCCGGGAAGCGAGATCTGGCTCGTGAGTCGCGCGCCCTTGTGACCGACCGGATCCTTCGTGACCTGCACCAGCACCTGATCGCCGGGCTTCAATGCGTTCTCGATGCGGCGCGCGGTGTTGCCGCCCTCGAACTCCGACCAGTCCACCTCGCCCGAGTAGAGCACCGCATTGCGGCCGCGCCCGATGTCGACGAACGCGGCCTCCATGCTGGGCAGCACGTTCTGCACGCGACCGAGGTAGACGTTGCCGATGAGCGAGGACTCGCTCGAGCGTGCAACGTAGTGCTCGACGAGCACCTTGTCCTCCAGCACGCCGATCTGCACGCGATCCGCGGTGGTGCGCACGATCATCTCGCGATCCACGGACTCCCGACGTGCGAGGAACTCGGACTCCGTGATGACCATGCGCCTGCGGCCGGCATCGCGTCCATCGCGCCGCCGCTGCTTCTTCGCCTCCAGGCGAGTGGATCCCTTGACTTTCTGCGGCTCGGTGACGACCGGGGCCTGGCGCTCGCGGCGACGACTCGACTCGTCGTCCGAGCCGTTCTCCCGCTCACCCGACCGGCGGCGCGTGCGCCGGGACCCGCCGTCGCGCTCCGGCTCGTCGTCGCGCTGGAACTGCTGATCGAGCAGGTCGTCGAGCTGGCTCAGCTCGCCCTGGTGCCGCTCCCCCTGTCGCTGGAGGGGCTCGCTCCGCCGCCACTCGATGCGGCGCGGACGGGGCTGCACCGGAGGCACGTCGGGTGCGAGGAATATGAGGCGAGTGGTAGCGCGGAAACGCTCCTCGGGCGACATATCAGCGAGCGGGAGCAGCAGGTTCGGAGCCTCCGAGGCGCTCTTGTCGCCGGCCGTCTCGGGCTCGTCCGCATTCGCCTCCGGTTCGGCCGGCGCCGGTTCGGCCGATGCCTGTTCGTCGAGGCCGGCGTTCTCCTCGTCTACTGCATCTTCGTGGTGGTCTTCTGTTGTGTTCTTCACCATTGCTGGTGTCTCCTCTACCCGGGGAGAAACTCGTTCTCGCCGGAAACCCTAATTGGTGCGGTGTGATCCGCAGATCCTATTCTCCGCGAATGCCGCGCACTCGCGCTCGGTCGGTCTTCGACCGGTGACGGCCTCTCGGCTGCCAAAAGACTGTTCGTGCAATACGCCTTCTCGGTGTTTCGCAACGGACTCCATTATGTCACGGAGTCGGCTGAGGACGTGTCTCTCGGCTCATCGCCCTCTGCGCGCGTCCTCGCAGGTAGCGCGGGATAGGATCGCCCCATGAGTTCCGAGTCCCGCGTCGCGTCGCGTCCGGTCGCCTTCGCAGTCTTCTCCATCATCGCCGGCGCTATCGGCTGGTTCGCCTCGTTCGAGTTGCTCACCGAGTACATGAAGACCCTCGCGAACCCCGACTACGTGCCGAACTGCGCAGTGAGCGTGCTCGTCACCTGCGGCCCCAACATGGGTTCGTGGCAGGGATCGCTGCTCGGTTTCAGCAATACGATTATCGGCGTCTCGGCGTTCGTGGCGCCCATCGCGGTGGGCATCGCGCTGCTCGCGGGGGCGCGCTTCGCCCCCTGGTTCTGGCGGCTCTACCAGCTGGGGCTGCTCGCGGGCTTCGTGTTCGTCCTCTGGCTGTTCTCTCAGAGCGTGTTCGTGCTCGGCACCCTCTGCCCCTGGTGCATGGTGGTCTGGACCGTGATGATCCCGCTGTGGTGGATCACCGCGTTCCGGCCCTACGCCTCAGGCGACGTGCCGCTGAGCCGGAAGAGCAGGGATCTCTTCCAGCACCTCTACTCCTGGAGCTGGGTGATCATACTGCTCTGCTACGTGCTGATCGCATTCATCGCGCAGCTGCAGCTCGACTGGCTCGCGGAGTTCGCCCGCGCCTGACCGCTCGGACCACGGCGGACGGTCCTCACTCTCTGACCCTCTGATGAGCGCTGAGACTGAGACCCGCACTCCGGACCCGGAGCTTCGACTCTCAGCCCGCGCCGTGCAGATCGACCCAGAGCCGATCCACCTGAGCGATTGTCTCGTCCTCACTGCCCGACGTATCGATGATCCGATCCGCGATCGCTCGCCGATCCTCGTCGCTCGCCTGGTTAGCGATGCGCGCACGGGCATCCTCCTCGCTCATGCCCCGCAGCTCCACCAAGCGCGCGACCCGCTGCTCGACCGGCGCGTCCGCTACCACCACGAGGTCCACACCCTCGCGAGCGGCGGCCCCTCCTTCCACGAGCAGAGGCACCTCGTAGATCATCACGGCCTCCGGGTCCGCCGCCTCGGCCTCGGCGACTCGAGCCGTGAAGATCCGGCGCACCTCGGGGTGCACGATGGCGTTCAGCTCGGCAAGGGCGTCGGCATCCCCGAACACGATCCGACCGAGCGCAGCGCGATCCAGCCCGCCCTCGCGATCCAGAATCCCCGACCCGAAGCGTTCGACCACCCTCGCCAGGCCCTGTGATCCGGGTGCCACCGCGTCTCGAGCCAGCTGATCCGCGTCGATCCGCACCGCCCCCAGCGCAGCGAGACGCCGCCCGATCGTCGATTTGCCCGATGCGATACCACCCGTCAGCGCGATGAGCTTCATGCTCCTCACATTACCGGCAGGAAGACGGTGCGTGCGGTTATGCTGGCCCCATGCTCGAACTCATCACCGGGATCACGCTCGCGGCCTCGGCCGGCCTGAACGCATACATCCCTCTGCTGGGCCTCGGGCTACTGTCGCGATTCACGGGGCTCGTGCAGCTGCCCGACGCGTGGGTCTGGCTCGAGAACGGGTGGAGTCTCGGCATCATCGGCGTGCTGCTCGCCGTCGAGGTGCTCGTCGACAAGTTCCCGGTGCTCGATACCGTCAACGACGTACTCCAGACCGTGGTGCGCCCGGCCTCAGGGGGCATGGTCTTCGCGGCGGGGTCGTCGAGCGAGACCGTCGCGATCTCCGACCCCGCCGGGTTCGTGGCGTCGGCGCAGTTCTGGCCCTTCGTGCTCGGCATCGCCATCGCTCTCGTGCCGCACCTGCTGAAGGCCGTCGCGCGACCCGTGATCAACGCGCTCACCGGTGGGGCCGGCGCCGCGGCGACGAGCTTCCTCGAGGATCTCGGCGCACTCGTGCTCACGCTTCTCGCCGTGATCGTGCCCATTCTCGCGATCGTGCTGCTGGTCGCCATCATCGTGCTGCTCATCCGACGCCTCAGGCGCGCCCGGCTGCGTCGCCGCGAGCAGCGTGCGGAGGCCGCGGGCGTGGCGGCACCCCCGGCCTGATCCAGGACCGACCCGAAGCCGGGCCGCTTCGGCGAGAGATCGGCTCTCCTGAAGTCTGGTCCGAGCCGTTTTCCATCCCTCGTGAGATGCTGTCGCCCGCACCCCGATACGCCGAAGGCCCGGCCCCCGAAACGGGGACCGGGCCTTCGTGCATTCACCGGGCTCTGTGAATGTCAGTTGCCCTCGAGCTGAGCCTTCAGCGCGGCGAGCGCGGCGTCGTCGGCCAGCGCACCGGTCGAGGACGAATCGCTCGAGAAGCTCGAGGAGGCGTTGTTGTCCGCGGCCGGGGCGGGAGCGACCTCGTTGAGCGAAGCGGCGACCTGCTTCTTGTGAGCCTCCCAGCGCTCCTGGGCAGCAGCGTACTCCTGCTCCCACTTCTCGCGCTGAGCCTCGAAGCCTTCCTTCCACTCCTGAGTCTCGGGATCGAAGCCCTCGGGGTACTTGTACTCGCCGTTCTCGTCGTACTCCGTGGTCATGCCGTACAGAGCCGGATCGAACTCGGTGCCCTCGGGATCCACGCCCTCGTTGGCCTGCTTGAGGCTGAGCGAGATGCGGCGACGATCGAGATCGATGTCGATGATCTTGACGAAGACCTCCTGGCCGGCCGACACGACCTGCTCGGCGAGCTCGACGTGCTGACCCGACAGCTCGGAGATGTGCACGAGGCCCTCGATGCCGTCCGCAACACGCACGAATGCGCCGAAGGGCACGAGCTTCGTGACGACGCCCGGGGCGATCTGGCCGATCGCGTGGGTGCGGGCGAAGACCTGCCACGGGTCCTCCTGGGTCGCCTTGAGCGACAGCGAGACGCGCTCGCGATCGAGCTCAACGGAGAGCACCTCGACGGTGACCTCCTGGCCGACCTCGACAACGTCGGACGCGTGCTCGATGTGCTTCCACGAGAGCTCGGAGACGTGCACGAGACCGTCGACGCCGCCCAGGTCGACGAACGCGCCGAAGTTGACGATCGACGAGATGACGCCCTTGCGCACCTGGCCAGGCTTGAGCTCGGCGAGGAACGACGAACGGGTGGCCGACTGCGTCTCCTCGAGGAGGGCGCGACGCGAGAGCACCACGTTGTTGCGGTTCTTATCGAGTTCGAGGATCTTGGCCTCGATCTCCTGGCCCAGGTAAGGGGTCAGGTCGCGCACGCGGCGCAGCTCGATGAGCGAGGCGGGGAGGAAGCCGCGGAGTCCGATGTCGACGATCAGGCCGCCCTTGACGACCTCGATGACGGTGCCGGTGACGACGCCCTCGGTCTCCTTGATCTTCTCCACATCGCCCCAGGCGCGCTCGTACTGAGCACGCTTCTTGGACAGGATGAGGCGACCTTCCTTGTCCTCCTTCTGGAGCACGAGCGCCTCGACGGGATCGCCGACCTGAACGACCTCATCGGGGTTCACGTCGTGCTTGATGGACAGCTCGCGCGAGGGGATGACGCCCTCGGTCTTGAACCCGACGTCGAGGAGCACCTCGTCGCGGTCGATCTTCACGACAGTGCCCTCGATGAGGTCGCCGTCGTTGAAGGACTTGATGGTCAGTTCGACCGCTGCAAGGAAGTCATCGGCGGATCCGATGTCGTTGATCGCGACCTGCTTGCTTTCGGTCGTTGCGTTCGTCATGTAAATGGTCTCCAGAATGGACAGGGATTCAGGCGGGCACGCGCTGAAAGATCAGCCGGATCCGACGGACTCGCGAGGCGCACCCACGTGTGGACATGGTTGAGTCGCCACAGAAAAGTGACACTCGATCTTACCGCGAGGACACGCCCGGGATCAAGTGCACAGCGCCCCGGCCCCGTCAGGGTGCGCTCTGCACCCCGCCAAGCAGCACCCCGTCCCGCCAAGCAGCACCCCGTCCCGCCAAGCAGCACCCCGGCCCCTCCAAGCAGCACCCCATCCCTCCAAGCAGCACCCCATCCCCTCCAAGTAGGAGATCCGCATCCACGCGGGCCGATCCGCCGGCAGCGTCCCGCTCAGGGAAGGATCTCCTCCTCCGGCACCGCGCATCCCCAGCCGTGCTTCGCTCACAATCCACCGATTGCCGATTCCGCCTCGAGTTATCCCCATTTTGACGCGGATCGCGCATCGCGGAGAGGGATCGGCCTCACCATCGAATCATGCACCTGACTCAACTGCTGCGGGACTCCGGAGGGATCCTGCACGTCCGCCGGCTCCGGGCAGCGGGATTCACGTCGCACCGGATCGCCACCGCGCTCTCATCGGGCGCGGTGATCAGACCGCAACGCGGTTGGATCGCCCTGCCCGGGAGCGATCCGGAGCTCCTGCAGGCGGCCTCCGCGGGGACGATCCTGAGCTGCGTCTCCGTCACCCGTCGACTCGGCCTGTGGCTTCTCGATCAGTCCGAGCCGCACTTCGCAGCGCGTTCGCCGCACGCCCACCCGCAGACCACCGCCAAGGTGCACTGGCGAGCTCCGGTTCGGCGCCGCGAGCCCCAGACTCTGCTCGACCCGCTCGAGAACGCGCTGAACTACATCGCGTACTGCCAGCCTCCGGAGGAAGCCATCGCCATCTGGGAGTCCGCGCTCAACAAGCGGCTCGTCACCCTTGCCGCGCTGCGACGCTATCCGTATGTCGGGAGAGCGAAGGAAATCCTGCAGACCGTCACCCCGTTCTCCGATTCAGGGCTCGAGAGCTACGTCGGTACACGTCTCCGGGCGCTCGGGCTGCGCTTCGTCGTTCAAGCGTATCTGCATGAGCATCGACGCGATTTCCTGATCGAGGGGTGGCTGATCCTGGAGATCGACGGGGCGACGCACACCGGAAGGCAGCGCGATCTCGACAATGCGCAGGACTGGGAGCTGTCGATCAACGGACTCGGTCGCATCCGCGCCGGATACCGCCAGGTGCTCGAGTGCTGGCCCGATGTGCAGGATGCGATCATGCGGCTCCTCTCCCAGGGCCGTCGTCCAGGGAGGAGATCGTCTTCCAAACGGGCCTCGGACGCGGAAAGAACCCGCGTGAAGGATGATCTCCTCCCTGAACACGGCCGCGGCAACAAGACGTGGCATCTCCAGTGCACGGCACACCAGTGCGCGGCAGCACGCGCCAGCGCCGCAGCCGCGCTGCTAGTGCGCGGCTGCGTTCCAGTTCGCGCCGCGGCCGACCTGCACCTCGAGAGGCACCGACAGCTCGGCCGCGCCCGCCATCTCCTCTCGCACGATGGTTTCCAGGGCGTCCCACTCCCCCTCGGCGACCTCGAACATGAGCTCGTCGTGGATCTGCAGCAGCATGCGCGACGCGAGACCGGCCTCGGCCATGCGCGCCTCGACCTTGATCATGGCGCGCTTGATGATGTCCGCCGCAGAGCCTTGGATGGGCGCGTTGAGTGCGGCCCGCTCCGCGTTCTCGCGCAGGATGCGGTTGGGGCTCGCCAGATCCGGGAAGGGCCGACGGCGGCCGAAGATCGTCTCGGTGAAGGTGTCGCGCTTCGCCTGGTCCACCACGGAACGCAGGTAATCGCGCACTCCGCCGAACCGCTCGAAGTAGTCGGACATGAGCTGCTTCGCCTCCGCCGCCGAGATGCCGAGCTGCTTCGAGAGACCGAACGCCGAAAGCCCGTATGCGAGGCCGTACGACATGGCCTTCACCTTCGACCGCATCTCGCTCGTGACCTCCTCCGGGGGCACGCCGAAGATCCGCGAACCGACGAATCGGTGCAGATCCTCCCCCTCGTTGAAGGCCTGGATGAGCCCCTCGTCGCCCGAGAGATGCGCCATGATCCGCATCTCGATCTGGGAGTAGTCGGCGGTCATCAGCGTCTCGTACTGCGCGGCGTGGATGAACCCCTCGCGGATCCGCCGCCCCTCCTCGGAGCGCACCGGGATGTTCTGCAGGTTGGGGTCGGTCGACGCGAGCCGGCCCGTGCTCGAGCCGATCTGCACGAACGTGGTGCGGATCCGGCCGTCGTCCTCCACCGCCTTGATGAGCGTCTCGACCATCTGCCGCAGCTTGTTCGCGTCGCGGTGCGCGAGAAGCGCGTCGAGGAAGGGGTGCGGGCTCTTCGCCTGCAGGTCGACGAGCGCGGCCGCGTCGGTGGTGTACCCGCTCTTGGTCTTACGCGTCTTCGGCATGTCGAGCTGCTCAAACAGCACCTCCTGCAGCTGCTTCGGCGACGACAGGTTGACCTCGCGCCCGATCGCGTCGAAGGCCCGCTGCTGCAGATCGCCCACCCGCTCCTTCAGCTCGGCGTCGTGGGCTTCGAGCAGCGGCAGGTCGATCTGCACGCCGCGCTGCTCGAGAGCCGCGAGGACCGGAACGAGCGGCAGCTCGATCTCGCGGTAGATCTCGATCGTGCGCGACTCGAAGCGCCCGACGGCCGCCTCGTGCGCTCGCACGATGTACCAGGCCAGTGCAGCCGCATCCGCGACGCTGCCCTCGTCGGGCACGAGCTGGTTGGGATCCCCCTCGGGCACCTGCTCGCCGAGGAAGCGGAACACCGCCTCCTCGATCGACTTGTCCGGGGTCTGGGGGCGCAACAGCCAGGAGGCCAGCAGGAGGTCGCCGTCGATACCGCCGATCGTCGCTCCCGCACGCGCGGCGACCGCGATCTGCTGCTTCGCGTCGAAGAGCACCTTGGGCGCGTCGGAGGCGAGCCACTGCTCGAAGAGCGCGTAGTCGCGCCCGCCCGGCAACCAGTGGAACAGCACCGACGACTCGGGCGTCGCGACGCCGACCTCGAGACCCGCGACGCTCTCGCTGATCCGCACTGCGGGCCGATCCGCCTTCGCGAGCCAGTCGGCCAGCTCCTCGTCGATGAGGTTCTTCGCCTCGGGCTGCTCGGGCACGAGCGACACCGTCGTCGCTCCCCCCGTCGACACCTCGGCGCCTGCGAGCTTACCCACGCGCTGCAGCAGCGTGCGGAACTCGAGCTTCGAGAACACCTGCTGCACGGCGGCCATGTCGATCTCACCCCGCTTCAGCTCGTCGAGCGTCACCTCGAGCTCGACGTCGCGCACCAGGCGGTTGAGCCGGCGGTTGCGCTCGGCGAGATGCGCGTTCTCACGCAGGCTCTCGCCCACCTTGCCACCGATCTCGTCCTGTCGTCGGAGGATCTCCTCGAGCGAGCCGAACTGGTTGATCCACTTGACGGCCGTCTTCTCGCCGACGCGGGGAACCCCGGGGAGATTGTCGCTCGTCTCGCCCACGAGCGCCGCGATCTCGGGATACTGCTCGGGACGCACCCCGTAGCGCTCGAGCACCTTCTCGGTATCGTAGCGGGTGAGCTCGCTCACCCCCTGCTTCGACGGGTAGAGCAGCGTGATGCGGTCGTCGACGAGCTGGATCGTGTCGCGGTCTCCGCTGACCACGAGCACGCGGTACCCCGCCTCTGCGCCGCGCGTGGCGAGGGTCGCGAGGATGTCGTCGGCCTCGTAGTTCTCCTTCTCGAGGGTGCGGATGCCCATCGCGTGCAGCGCCTCCTGCAGCAGCGGCACCTGCCCCTTGAACTCCGGCGGCGTCTCGCCGCGAGTGCCCTTGTACTCGGGGTATTCCTCCGTGCGGAACGAGTGGCGCGAGATATCGAAGGCGATCGCCAGCGCGTCGGGGTTCTCGTTGCCCAGCAGGTTGATGAGCATCGAGATGAAGCCGTGAATGGCGTTGGTGTGCTGCCCCGTCTGGGTCTGGAAACTGTCGACGGGGAGGGCGTAGAACGCCCTGAAGGCCAGCGAGTGGCCGTCGATGATCATGAGGGTAGGCTGAGGCGTATTCGACACGCGTCCAGCCTACAAGCCGCCACCGACAAGGAACCAGCCGCACCATGACCGATTCCACCGGAGCCGCAGCTCAGCATGCGCCCGCCCCCGGCCTCGACTACATCCGCGAGCGGGGCCTCGGCGCCCTCGCCGACCGGATGGGCATCGAGATCGTCGAGTTCGAGCGCGAGCGCGCCGTGGCGACCATGCCCGTCGAGGGCAACACGCAGCCCATCATGCTGCTGCACGGAGGCGCATACGTGGTGCTCGGCGAGACCCTCGGCTCGATGCACGCCAACTTCCTCGCGCCCGAGGGGTACGTCGCCGTAGGCGTCGACATCAATGCGACCCACACCGGCTCGGCCGTCTCCGGCCTCGTCACCGGCATCTGCACCCCGATCAAGCTCGGCCGCACGCTCACCGTGCACGAGATCGTGGTGAACGACGAGCGCGGGCGGCGGTGCTCGACGGTGCGCATCACCAACTTCTACAAGCCGTTCGGCTGAGCGGCCGAGCTCCTGGTCGAGCCTCACCCCCGCACATGCGAACGCCCCGACCGTGAGGCCGGGGCGTTCGCATGAGAGCTGACTCGGAACGGACTCAGTCCTTCTTCGGTCCGAGCTGATCGATGATCGTCTTCGCGACGTCCTGCATCGTGAGGCGGCGATCCATCGAGGCCTTCTGGATCCAGCGGAACGCCTCGGGCTCGCTCAGCCCCATCTTGTCGTTGAGGATCCCCTTCGCGCGGTCGACCAGCTTGCGCGTCTCGAAGCGCTCGGCGAGATCGGCGACCTCGCTCTCGAGCGCGACGATCTGCTGGAAGCGCGAGAGCGCGATCTCGATCGCGGGGATCAGATCGGCGGGCGTGAACGGCTTCACCACGTAGGCCAGGGCGCCGGCCTCGGTCGCGCGCTCCACGAGCTCGCGCTGGCTGAACGCCGTGAGCAGCACCACGGGCGCGATGTGGTCCTTGTTGATCTGCTCCGCCGCAGAGATGCCGTCGAGCTTGGGCATCTTGACGTCCATGACCACCAGGTCGGGGCGCAGCTCCTCGACGAGGCGAACCGCCTCCTCGCCGTCACCGGCCTCGCCGACGACGTCGTAGCCGTTGTCGCGAAGCGTCTCGACGATGTCGAGGCGGATCAGGGACTCGTCTTCCGCCACCACGACGCGTCGTGCGGGTGCGGTGCTCTGTTCAGTCATGCTGAGTAGTTTACTCCTGCGTTCTAGGGAGATAGCGGGGTTCTTGCCTGGAGCACCCCTGAGGGATCAGGGGTGTCGGTGCCGGATGCGGGACTCGAACCCGCACACCTCTCGGCAGCGCATTTTGAGTGCGCCGTGTCTGCCAATTCCACCAATCCGGCCTAGGCCAGCAGCCTAGTCTACCGGATCACTCCGGCGCTCCGCCGCGCGCGTGCTTGCGCGGGCCGGCCTCGGGCAGCTGGCCGGTGGCCTCGCCGATCCGATGGATGCGGAGCGTGTTCGTGGTGCCGACGACCCCAGGAGGCGATCCCGCGATGATGACGACCTTGTCGCCGATCTGCGCGCGCGAGTGCTCGAGGAGCACGTGGTCGACCTGCTCGAACATCTCGTCCGTGCTGCCGACGCGCGGCACCTCGTAGCTGCGGGCGCCCCAGGTGAGCTCCATGCGCCGCCGGGTTCCGGCCTCCGGCGTGAAACCGATGATCGGGATCGGCCGGCGCAGTCGCGACATGCGGCGCACCGTGTCGCCCGACTCCGTGAACACGCAGATGTACCGGGCGCCCACGAAGTCGGCGACTTCCGAGGCCGCGAGCGTGAGGGCACCGCCCTGCGTGCGAGGGGCGCTGCCGAGGGGCTCGATGCGGTCGAGCGCGTGATCCTCGGTCGCGGTGATGATGCGCGCCATGGTCTCGACGGCCTGCACGGGGTACGCGCCGACGCTGGTCTCGCCCGAGAGCATCACTGCATCCGCCCCGTCGAGGATCGCGTTCGCGCAGTCCGACGCCTCCGCGCGAGTGGGGCGGGGACTCTCGATCATCGATTCGAGCACCTGCGTCGCCACGATCACCGGCTTCGCATTGCGGCGTGCGAGGGCGATCGCCTCGGTCTGCACGAGCGGTACGCGCTCGAGCGGCAGTTCGACGCCGAGGTCGCCGCGCGCGACCATGATCCCGTCGAACGCGTTGACGATCTCCTCGAGGTGCTCCACGGCCTGCGGCTTCTCGATCTTCGCGATGACCGGAAGGCGGATCCCCTCCTCCTCCATGATCTCGTGCACGCGAGTGATGTCGGCCGCATCGCGCACGAAGGAGAGCGCGATGTAGTCGACGCCGAGCTGCAGGGCCCAGCGCAGGTCCTCCTCGTCCTTGTCGGACAGCGCGGGGACGTTGACCGCGACACCCGGGAGATTGATGCCCTTGTTGTTCGAGACCGATCCCGGGATCTCGACGGTCGTGTAGACCGTGTCCTCGGTCACGCGCACGGCGCGCAGCGCCACCTTGCCGTCGTCGATGAGCAGCGGATCACCCGGGCTCACATCGCCGGGCAGCCCCTTATGGGTGGTGCTGCTGATGGTGCGATCACCGACGATGTCGCGAGTGGTGATCGCGAACTCGTCGCCGACCTCGAGGGGGTACGGGCCGCCCTCGAACTTGCCGAGGCGGATCTTGGGACCCTGCAGGTCGGCGAGCACCGCGATCGGGCGCCCGACCTCGGTCTCGGCGCGGCGGATGTTGCGGTAGATGCCCTCGTGCACGTTGTAGGTGCCGTGCGACATGTTGAGTCGAGCGACGTTGACGCCGGCCCGGATCAGTTCGAGCGTGTGGTCATAGCTTGAGACCGCGGGGCCCCAGGTTGCGACGATCTTGGCGTGGCGCATGTCGGCTCCTTGCTGATGGGAAGTTCGTCGGGTCAGGCGGTGCGGATCGGCTGCGCGGGGTTCTCAGCCGACTCCCGCGACGTCGATGATGCCGCGTCGAAGGGAACGGCCGGGGCCTCCCCGTGCGGGAGAACGTGGAAGAACTCATCGGGGTCGGCGGTGTCTGCGAGCACCGAGTCCGCGGGATTGCGGCGGCCCGGCAGGTAGACCGAGCGCTCGAGACCGATGTGGCGCTTGCGCTGCACCAGCAGGATCAGCACGCCCAGCACGACCGCGAGGAACGCCGCGAGCACATTGGTGCGGATGCCGAGGAAGAGGAGGCTCGGATCGACGCGCAGCGATTCGGTGAAGGTTCGGCCGATGCCGTACCAGATCAGGTAGAGCGCGAAGAACTTCCCCCAGCGAGGGCGCCACTTGCGCTCGATCGCGAGCAGCACGATGATGCCCAGCAGATTCCAGACCGCCTCGTAGAGGAACGTCGGGTGGAAGAGCGTGCCCTCGGGCAGGCCGATGGGGAACGCCGGGTTGCTCGACTCGATCTCGAGACCCCACGGCAGGGTCGTCGGCCCTCCGAAGAGCTCGTGATTGAACCAGTTGCCGAGGCGGCCGACGGCCTGCGCGATGAGCAGACCGGGGACGAGGGCATCGGCGAAGGACCAGAAGCGGATCCCGGTGATGCGGGAGGCGACCAGCACACCGATCGCTCCGCCGAGCAGGGCGCCGAAGATCGCGATCCCGCCGTTCCAGAACGCGAAGATCTCGAGCGGGTTCTTGCCGGCCCCGAAGTAGTCCCCCCAGTGGGTGACCACGTGATAGAGGCGCGCACCCAGGATGCCGAGCACCAGCGACCACACCATGAAGTCGAGCACCGCGCCCTTCTCGCCTCCGCGCTGCGACAGGCGTCGGCCCGTCCAGATCGCGGCGAGAATGATGCCGACGATGATGCACAGCGCATAGATGTAGATGCGCAGCGGCCCGATCTGGAAGAACTGCATCTCGGGACTCGGGATACTCAACGGATGGATCATGCTCTGCTTTCTCGCAACTCATACAGTGCCCGCGGGCACACGATGAGCCTCAGTCTATCGTCGTTGCTTCTCTTACCGCCGCGTGCCCGCGGCGATCTCCCGCACCACCTCGGCGAGCCGCTCCACGCCGCCGTCGCGCAGCGCGCGCACGAAGGCCGTGCCGACGATGGCGCCGTCGGCGTAGTCGAGGGCCGAAGCGACCTGCTCGGCGGTCGACAGACCGATGCCGACGCACGCCAGGTCGACGCCCTGCTCGCGCAGGCGCGCGGTGAGGGATCGAGCCGCGGCGTCGAGCTGCGCGCGCTCGCCCGTGATGCCCATGGTCGAGACGGTGTAGACGAAGCCGCGCGACGCCTCGACGACGAGCCGAAGGCGCTCATCGCTCGAGCTGGGCGCCGCGAGGAACACGCGGTCGAGCCCGATTCGATCGCTCATCTCGATCCAGTCCCCCGCCGCATCGGGGGTGATGTCGGGTGTGATGAGCCCCGCGCCGCCTGCCTCGGCCAGCGCCGTCGCGAAGCGCTCGACGCCGTGCTGCAGCACCGGATTCCAGTAGGTCATCACGAGAACGGGGATGTCGACCGCCTCGCGCACGCGACGCACGGCTTCGAAGACGTCCGCGACGCGGAACCCGCCCGCGAGTGCGGTCTGGGTCGCCTCCTGGATCACCGCGCCGTCCATGACGGGGTCGGAGTACGGCAGTCCGAACTCGAGCACGTCGGCACCGCTGCGCGCCATCGCGATGGCCGCGTCGACGCTGGTGTCGAGGTCGGGGAAGCCGACCGGCAGATACCCGATCAGCGCACCGCGACGCTCCTGCTTCGCAGCGCGGATCGCCCCCGCGACCTGTGATTCGTGCGCGCTCATCCCTCGAGCTCCGTTTCGCCGTCGAGCAGGCCGAAGTATCGGCCTGCGGTCGCCATGTCCTTGTCGCCGCGGCCGGAGAGGCTCACCGCGATGATCGCGTCGGGGCCGAGCTCGCGGCCGATGCGGATCGCGCCGGCGAGCGCGTGGGCCGACTCGATCGCGGGGATGATGCCCTCGGTGCGGCTGAGCAGGCGCAGCGCCTGCATCGCCTCGTCGTCGGTCGCGGGGATGTAGTCGACGCGGCCGATGTCGGCGAGCCAGGAGTGCTCGGGTCCGACCCCGGGATAGTCGAGGCCCGCCGAGATCGAGTGCGACTCGATCGTCTGCCCGTCCTCGTCCTGCAGTACATAGGTCTTCGCACCGTGCAGCACGCCCGGGCGTCCGCGCTCGATGGATGCCGCCTGCCGCTCGGTCTCCACGCCCTCGCCCGCCGCTTCGACGCCGTAGATCTTCACGCCCTCGTCGTCGAGGAACGCGTCGAACATGCCGATCGCGTTCGAACCGCCGCCGACGCACGCGACGACGGCGTCGGGCAGGCGCCCGGTGCGTTCGAGCAACTGCGCGCGGGCCTCTTCGGAGATGATCTTCTGAAAGTCGCGGACCATCGCCGGGAATGGGTGCGGGCCGGCCGCCGTGCCGAAGATGTAGTTCGTGCGGTCGACGCTCGCGACCCAGTCGCGATAGGCCTCGTTGATCGCGTCCTTGAGGGTACGGGAGCCCGCCTTGACCGGCACCACCTCTGCGCCGAGCAGCCGCATGCGCGCGACGTTGAGCGCCTGCCGCTCGGTATCCACCTCGCCCATGTAGATGGTGCACTCGAGCCCGAAGAGAGCGGCCGCGGTGGCGGTGGCGACGCCGTGCTGGCCGGCGCCCGTCTCTGCGATGACGCGGGTCTTGCCGAGACGCCTGGTGAGCAGGGCCTGGCCGAGCACGTTGTTGATCTTGTGCGAGCCGGTGTGGTTCAGATCCTCGCGCTTCAGGAAGATGCGAGCCCCGCCCGCGTGCTCGGCGAAACGTGGCACCTCGGTGATCGGCGAGGGGCGCCCGGCGTACGAGGCGAGCAGTTCGAGCAGCTCCGCCTGGAACGAGGGGTCGTTCTTGGCCTCCTCGTACGCCTCGGTGAGCTCGTCGATCGCCGCGATGAGCGACTCCGGCATGTATCGCCCGCCGTAGTCGCCGAAGAACGGCCCGTGCTGGTCGCGGAGACTGGTAATCCCGCCCGTTTGCTCTGTCATATCGACCTACTCGGTTCGGATGCTCGGTCTGCCGAGCATGGGATCGGATGGGGTGGGGATCGCGCGACCGGTCAGACGCTGAGGTAGGCCTGCAGCGTCGCGACGGGATCGCCTGTGACGAGCGCCTCGCCCACGAGCACGGCGTCGGCGCCCGCCTCCCGATAGCGCTCCACGTCCGAGACATCGAGCACCGCCGACTCCGCGACGCGCACGACACCCGCCGGGATCTGGTCGGCGACGCGGCCGAACAGCTCGCGGTCGAGTTCGAAGGTGCGCAGGTCGCGGGCGTTGACGCCGATGAGCTGCGAGCCGAGATCGACCGCGCGTGCGACCTCGTCGGCCGAGTGCGCCTCGACGAGCGGCGTCATGCCGAGCTCGCGGATCATGTCATGCAGGCGCTCGAGGCGGTCCTGGGGCAGGGCCGCGACGATCAGCAGCACCATGTCGGCGCCTGCCGCGCGGGCCTCGAGCACCTGGTACTCGTCGCCGATGAAGTCCTTGCGCAGCACCGGGATGCTCACGGCCTTCCGCACGGCCTCGAGGTCGGCGAGCGACCCCTTGAATTTGCGTTCCTCGGTCAGCACGCTGACCGCGCTCGCTCCGCCCGCCTCGTACTGCGCGGCGAGAGCGTGCGGTTCGGCGATCTCTGCGAGGTGACCGCGAGACGGGCTCGCGCGCTTGACCTCGGCGATCACCTTCATGTGCTCAGCGGGAGCGAGCGCCTCCAGTGCGTCGAGAGCCGCAGCGCGTTCGAGCGCTTCCGCTTCGAGCTGGGCATAGGAGCGGAGTTCTCTGCGGGCCTTCGCGTCTTCGAGCGAGCCCGCGAGCAGGTTCTCGAGCACCTCAGTCGTGCGACTTGGGGCTGAACCGCGGGCCGTTCACGCCGAAGCCGGCCTTGGAGAGGATCCAGCCGAGGATCCAGCCGACGACGACCACACCGGCGCACACCCACACCATGGTCGCATTGTGCAGGAAGAAGAAGACGGTGCCGGCTGCGATGCCGATCAGCATCACCACGACCGCCGTCCATGCGGCCGGCGAATCACCGTGACCAGGGTCTCCGTGCTGGGTACTCATGAATCTCCTCTGAACAGACTTGAACGGTCCCAGCCTACCGGATATCTCCGCGTGCTTCGGGCGTGGCTTCGCCACCCCTGCGTCTGCCGAAGGGGGATCCCCATCCCGTATTTCGGAGCTCGCCCGTATTTCGGAGCAGATCACTAGGGTTCGGTCCGAAATACCGGTGAGTTCCGAAGTTGCGGCCGGGCGGCCACGCCGCCGCGAGCGCCCCCGCTCGCGGTCCAGGATGACTCAATCCGACGAAGTCGGGTCACCGCCCGGCCGGCCGCTCGGGGAAACGCGAAGCGTATCGCGGCCACGCCGCCGCGAGCGCCCCCGCTCGCGGTCCAGGATGACTCAATCCGACGAAGTCGGGTCACCGCCCGGCCGGCCGCTCGGGGAAACGCGAAGCGTATCGCGGCCACGCCGCCGCGAGCGCCCCCGCTCGCGGTCCAGGATGACTCAATCCGACGAAGTCGGGTCACCGCCTTCGGAGAGCGAGTCCCAGTCCGAGATGCGGTCGGGCGCTCCCTCAGCCCGCCTCGGCTTCGCCGCGGAGTCGTACTTGCGGCCGGCGACGCCCCAGCGACCGCCGGTGACGATGACCGCGATCCCGAGCACCGCCGCGAGGACCCCCGCTGCGGCGCCCGCCCAGGCCCACCCCGAGAGGCTGCTCCAGATCACTCCCGCCCCGTCGTCGCCGGCGATGCCGGTGAGCTCGGTCACACGACCGGAGATCGCGGCGGCGGGCGAGACCACGGCAGTCGCGGTGAGCGCGACGAGTCCCGCGCCGAGCAGCGCGACGAGCCCGCCGAGCACGCGCCGGAAGACGGCGCCGGCGATGGTGAGCGCGAGCGCGGCCGCGATGATCGCGATCGAGACGGGCGACAGTGCCGCATTGATCTCGTGACCGGTCACCGTCTCGACGGAGTGCGTGCCGTCGAGCATGAATGAGACCCAGGTCTGCGATCCGGCGAGCAGCGCGAGGGCTCCCGAGAGAGCGATCCCGCCGAGGGAGAGGGGCTTAGCGCGCATCGGATCCGCCCGTCGCGGCGGGCGCGAGCTCGCGCAGCGTGTTCGCGATCGCGATCGCGCGAAGCGGAGCGGCGGCCTTGTTGCGCGACTCCTGCTCCTCGAGCTCGGGTACCGAGTCGGCCACGATCCCGCCTCCCGCCTGCACCATCGCGATGCCGTCGCGGATCGTGGCGGTGCGGATCGCGATCGCGAGATCGGCCGCGCCGCCCAGGCCGAAGTAGCCCACCACGCCGCCGTAGACGCCCCGCTGCACCGGCTCGAACTCGTCGATGATCTGCAGCGCCCGCGGCTTCGGCGCCCCGCTCAGGGTGCCCGCCGGGAAGGTCGCGCGCAGGGCGTCGACGGGGTTCTGCCCGTCGCGCAGCACGCCCTCCACGGTCGAGACGATGTGCATGATGTGGCTGAAGCGCTCGACGCGCATGAACTCCGTCACGCCGACGCTCGAGGGGTCGCACACGCGCAGCAGGTCGTTGCGCGCGAGGTCGACGAGCATGAGGTGCTCGGCGCGCTCCTTGTCGTCGGCGAGCAGCTCGCGCTCGTGCTGCTGATCCTCGTCCACCGTCGCGCCGCGCGGCCGCGAGCCCGCGATGGGGTGCGTCATCACGTGACCGCTCTCCTGCACCGTCACGAGCGCCTCGGGGCTCGAGCCGACGACGGCGAACGGGCGCCCCGCGGCGTCCTCGCACTGCAGCAGGTAGAGGTAGGGGCTCGGGTTGAGGTGCCGCAGCACGCGGTAGACGTCGAGAGGGTCGGCGGCGCACTCCTGGTCGAAGCGCTGGGAGGGCACGACCTGGAAGATGTCGCCGTCGACGATGTACTGCTTCGCCCGCTCGACCGCGGCCTTGTAACCGTCGATGCCCCAGATCCGGCGGGGCTCGGGCATCGCGCCCCGATCGAGCTCGCCGAGCGGCGAGGCGACGGGGGTCGCGAGCGCGCGCTGCAGCCGGTCGAGTCGCGCCTGCGCATCGGCCCACTGCTCGTCGGCGGTCGCGGTCGCAGACTCGGGATCACCGAGCGCGCCGTCGTTCAGCACGTTCGCGAGCAGCACCACGCTGCCCTCGCGGTGGTCGACGACCACGAGCTCCGAGACGAAGCTGAGCCCCTGCGTGGGCAGCCCGGGCCCCTCGCTCGGGCCGTGCTCGAGGCGCTCGAACTGCCGCACCGTCTCCCAGCCGAGGTAGCCGACGAACCCGCTCGCGAGCGGCGGAAGGCCCTCGACCTGTGGGGCGCGCCAGCGCTCGTAGACGGCGCGCAGCGCCTCGACCGGGGCGAGCCCGCTCACTCCTCCAGGCAGCAGGCGCTGCTCGTCGATCCCGCAGATGTCCCCGTCGCTCCCCGCGCCCGGGGCCCAGTGAGCACGCCCTTCGCGCTCCCCCAGCACCCCGAAGCTTCCGGCCCCGACGAAGCTGAAGCGCGTCCAGACGCCGCCCTGCTCGGCGGATTCGAGCAGGAACGTGCCCGGGCGAGAGGCGGCGACCTTGCGGTAGATGCCGACCGGCGTGTCTGCATCGGCGAAGACCTCGCGGCAGACGGGGATCACGGCGTGGGAGGCGCGCGCGGCGTCGAAGGCGGCGCGCGTGGTCGTCAGTGTCACCGCTCCAGACTACCGCTGCTCTCGCCGGGATCTCCGACGAGCGCCGGAACATCGCGTCCGGTGAAGCAGCTGCGTGTGCCCGTGTGGCAGGCCGCGCCGAGCTGGATCACGCGCACGAGCAGCGTGTCGCCGTCGCAGTCCATCGCGACCGAGCGCACGTACTGCCGATGGCCCGAGGTGTCTCCCTTGCGCCAGTACTCCTGCCGCGACCGCGACCAGAAGGTCACGCGGCCGCTCGTGAGGGTGCGCCGGATCGCCTCGCGATCCATCCACGCGAGCATCAGCACCTCGCCCGACTCGTCGTCCTGGATGATCGCGGGAAGCAGGCCGGCGTCGTCGAACTTCAGATCGGCGGGCACCGGATCGATATGCGTCATGCGGCGACTCCCTGCAACCGAACGGTGACCCCGGCGTCGCGGAGCGCACGCTTCACCTCGCCGACCGTGAACGTGCCGTCGTGGAAGACCGAGGCCGCGAGCACCGCGTCGGCACCGGCCTCGACCGCGGGCGCGAAGTGCTCCAGCGCACCGGCACCGCCCGACGCGATGACGGGCACCTCCGAGAGCTCGCGCACCCTGCGGGTGAGCTCGAGATCGAACCCGGCGAGCGTGCCGTCGGCGTCCATCGAGTTGACGAGCAGCTCGCCGGCTCCGCGGTCGAGCGCCTCCCTGCACCACTCCAGCGCGTCGAGATCGGTCTCGCGCTTGCCGCCGTGCGTGGTCACGACGAAGCCGCTCGGCGTGCGCGGGGAGCGCTTCACGTCGAGGGACAGCACGAGCACCTGCGACCCGAAGCGATCCGCGATCTCCCCGATCACCTCCGGCCTCGCGATGGCTCCGCTGTTGATGCCGACCTTGTCGGCCCCGACGCCGAGCAGCCGCGCCACATCCTCGACGCCGCGCACGCCGCCGCCGACGGTGAGCGGGATGAACACCTGCTCCGCCGTGCGCTGCACGACCTCGTAAGTGGTCGACCGATCGTCGACCGTCGCCGTCACGTCGAGGAAGGTGATCTCATCGGCCCCCTGCTCGGCATACTTCGCGGCCAGCTCGACCGGGTCGCCCGCGTCGCGCAGGTTGAGGAAGTTCACGCCCTTCACCACGCGGCCCGCGGCCACGTCGAGGCAGGGGATCACGCGTGTTGCGATGCTCATGGCGCCCCCTACAGCCGTGCGGCGTGGATCGCCGTCACCAGAATGGCGCGCGCGCCGAGGTCGTAGAGGCGGTCCATGATCTGGTTCGCCTCGTCGGAGGGGACCATCACGCGCACCGCGACCCAGCGCTCGTCCTTCAAGGGCGAGACCGTGGGCGATTCGATGCCGCCCGCCACCCGGGTCGCGGCCTCGAGCTGATCGACCGGCAGATCGTAGTCCATGATCACGTACTTGCGCGCCACCAGCACGCCGCGCAGGCGGCGCAGCAGGCGCTCGACGTCGGCGTGCTCGGTGGGGCCGCCGATGAGCACCGCCGTGGAGTCGAGGATCACAGGCCCGAAGATCTCGAGGCCCGCCGCGCGCAGCGTGGCCCCGGTCGACACCACGTCGGCCACCGCGTCCGCGACGCCGAGCTGCACGGCCGACTCCACGGCGCCGTCGAGCTTCACCAGCTCGGACACGATGCCCCGGGCGCGCAGGAAGTCGTCGACGAGCTTCGGGTAGCTCGTCGCGACCCGCTTGCCGTCGAGGTGCTCGAGCTCGGTGATCCCGCCGCCCGACGGCGAGGCGAACCGGAACGTCGAATCGGCGAAGTCGAGCGCCTCGATCTCCGACGCGGCCGAACCCGAATCGAGCAGCAGGTCCCGCCCCGTGATCCCGACGTGCAGCGCGCCCGATCCCACGTAGGTGGCGATATCGCGGGGGCGCAGATAGAAGAACTCGACGTCGTTGCGGGCATCGGTATGCACGAGCTTCCGGCTGTCCCGACGCCCCGAGTACCCCGCCTCGGCGAGCATCTCGGCGGCGATCTCGGAGAGCGATCCCTTATTGGGAACGGCGATGCGCAGCATGGGGTTCCTTCGTGTGTCGCGCGACCGGTCGGGGAACCGATCGCTGAGTGTGCTGGGGAGCCCCCTGCCGACCCGGTCGGGTCGGCGAGGTCGCTCACAGATACTTGTAGACGTCCTCGAGCTTCAGGCCCTTGGCGAGCATCAGCACCTGCAGATGGTAGAGCAGCTGGCTGATCTCCTCGGCGCAGGCCGTGTCGCTCTCGTACTCGGCCGACATCCACACCTCGGCGGCTTCCTCGACCACCTTCTTGCCGATCGCGTGCACGCCGGCATCGAGCTGCTGCACGGTGCCGCTTCCCGCCGGCCGCGCCGCGGCCTTCTCACTCAACTCGGCGAACAGGTCCTCGAACGATTTCACACGACTACACTACAGTGCCGCTCAGTGCCGATGAGCCGCTGCGGCGAGCCTGAGCTCCGCGATCCGCTCCTCCGGCACACCGCCGTAGACGGCCGAACCCGCCACGAAGGTGTCGGCTCCGGCCTCCGCGGCGATCCCGATCGTGTCCTTCGAGATACCGCCGTCGACCTGCAACCAGACGTCGAGGCCCGATGCGGCCTTCGCCTCGGCGAAGCGGCGCAGCTTGGGCATCATGTCGGGCATGAACGACTGGCCGCCGAAGCCGGGCTCGACGGTCATGACCAGCACCTGGTCGAACTCGGGCAGCAGTTCGAGATAGGGCTCGGGGTCGGTGCCCGGCTTCAGCGCGATGCCGGCGCGGGCGCCGATATCGCGAAGGCGGCGGGCGAGCCCGACCGGATCCTCCGCGGCCTCCGCGTGGAAGGTGACGGAGTAGGCGCCGAGCTCGGCGTACCCGGGGGCCCAGCGGTCGGCGTCCGAGATCATGAGGTGCACGTCGAGGGGGATCGGCGACACCGCCTGAATGCGCTCGACGATCGGCGGCCCCATGGTGAGGTTGGGCACGAAATGGTTGTCCATGACGTCGACGTGCACGAGATCCGCCGAGGCGATCGCCTCGAGTTCGGCCTGCAGATTGACGAAGTCGGCGGACAGGATGCTCGGGTTGATGCGCTGCGCGGTCACGGCTCCCAGTCTAGAGGGCGAGCGCCGACATCCTCCTCCACCTCGTTATGGTGGAGTCATGAGCGAAGCGAGCGGGGATGCGGGCGGAGATGCGGGCGGCGCGGAGCCGGTGAGCCCCGAAGCCCCGAGCACCGAGCCGGGTGGATCGGCGTCTCCGCCCTCGCCCGAGGAGCCGAGGCTGTTCTCCGACGCTCCCCCGGGACTCTCGCTTCCCGCCGGGCTTCCGCCGTCGCCCGGCATCCGGCCGCCCGAGATCACCCTCCCGCCGGGGTTCGCATCGGGGCAGGATCCGCTGCGTGCGACGCAGCCGACGGACGGCTCCTTCGCGGCTCCGCACGAGGGCGGATTCACGTCGGTCTTCGAGACGCCGTCCGTCCAGGCCCAGGCGACGCAGCAGGAGCAGCGCGAGGCGCAAGCGCAGCAGCAGGCTCAGGCGCAGCAGGCCCAGGCACAGCAGGCTCAGGCGCAGCAGGCTCAAGCAGCGCAGCAGGCCCAGGCGCAGCCGGCCCAGGTACAGGCGCAGCCGGCCCAGGCACAGCAGGCGCAGACACAGCAGGCCCGGGCGCAGCCTCCCGAGCAGTCCCCGGAACCGCGCCGGCAGGCACGGCCGCAACCGCAATCGGCCCAGCATCCTCCGCAGGCGCCGCCCGCCTCCCCTCCGACGGCGAGCGGTGCCCCGCCATCGAAGGGATCCGGTCTCTCGCGAGGCGCGATCATCGGCATCGTGGGCGCCGGCGTGCTGGCCGTGGTGCTGTTCGTGCTCGTCTTCGTGGCGCCATCGCTCGCGGGAGACGGCTCGGACGCCGAGCCGCCGACCGACTCCGCGCGGACCGCCACTGCGGAGGAGGCGGTGGAGCTGTTCCTGACCGCCCTCGCCGACGGCGATGCCGACACGGCCGTTCGCCTCACCGGGGCCGATGCGAGCGACCCGCTGCTCACCGATGAGGTGCTCGCTCGCTCGCGGAGTCTCGCTCCGATCACCGTGACGGCGGTCGAGACCGTCACACCCGACGAGCCGACGCGGGCCGTGGTGAATGCGACCTTCGGGCTCGGCGACCGCTCGGTGAACCGAGATTTCACCGTGTGGCGCACCGACGACGAGTGGATCCTCTCCGACGCGCTCGTCGCGCTCCCGCTCTCGGCGTTCGACGAGCTCGACCCCTCGGTGAACGGAGTGCCCTCGAGCAGTGATCAGCCGCTCGTCTTCCCAGGCGCCTACGAGATCGAGCTCGGCGTCGATTCCTTCGACCTCGCCGTCGAGGGCGAGCCGCTCGACGTGCTCTCTGTCGCCACGTCGGAGGACGCGGCCCCGCTGCACACGGCGGAGCCCGCGCTCACGGAGGCGCGCACCGAGGAGTTCAGGCGGCTGGTGCGCGCCTCGCTCGAGGAATGCCTCGCGATGCCCGCGCTGAGCACCCCCTGCGGCCTCGACGTCTCGGCGCCGCTCGACGACGGAGCGATCCCGATCGAGGGCAGCGCGCAGCGCGCACTCGCTGCCGAGGGCGAACGCGCACTCGACGAGCTGGCCCCCGCGCCCGACTACGCCGATCCCGCCCGCGTCACGACCTACGACTACATCTACATCTCGACCCGTATCGAGGCCGACCGCGGGGGCGAGCTCATCAGCGGCACCCTGTATTCGAGCGGAGACCTGCTGCAACCGTACGTCGACTTCTCAGAGGAGGAGCCCCGCGTCACCTGGGAGTGATCCTCGTCGTTTCCCCCGCGGGTCCGGACCACTGGTACCTGCCGGAGGTGTGATCGCGGCTGCGGGCGGTCCCATGTGGGCGGAGCACGGGTTATGGGGAACCCGCGGCTGTTCTGGAAAACTGGATCTCACGTTTCGCTGTGCCGGTGCGTCTACCGTGTGAGACGCTTCTGGCACTGGAGAAGGCAGTATGAACGCGCGAGCGAGACGTGGAGGAGCATCCGTTGAGCACCCTGTTCGGAGACGACATGATCGACCGGCCCGCGCCGGAGCTGCCCGAGGGCGCGCACTACGTGCCGGGCTGGCTGACCCCGGAGCAGCAGCGCTGGATCGTCGCCCGCTTCCACGAGTGGACGAACGGGCCCGTACCGATTCGCGCGGCGAAAGTGCGAGGGCACGAGATGAGCGTGCGCACGGTCTGTCTCGGTTGGCACTGGAGGCCCTACGAGTACACCCGCGAGGCCGTCGACGTGAACGGCAACCGGGTGCTCGACCTCCCCGACTGGATGGTGCGCTTGAGCCGCAAGGCGCTCGTCGCGGCGACCGGAGACCCTCACGCGGGCGACGACTACACACCCGACACGGCTCTGGTCAACTTCTACGACGACACGGCGCGGATGGGGATGCACCAGGACAAGGACGAACGGTCGCCGGCCCCGGTGGTGTCGCTGTCGATCGGAGACACCTGCCGGTTCCGCTTCGGCAACACCGAAACCCGGAACAAGCCCTACCAGGACATCGACCTCGCCTCCGGCGACCTGTTCGTGTTCGGCGGCCCCTCCCGGCTCGCCTATCACGGGATCCCGAAGGTCTACTCCGGCACCGCGCCCGAGGGCTGCGGGCTGGAGTCCGGGAGGATCAACATCACCATGCGCGTCACCGGACTCGATGGCTGACAGCTCGCCCCGCCGCCGCGACTGCACCGAACGAAGGGCTTCAGGTGTGACCCCTGCGACTCCCCCCGACGCATCCACCGACGATACCGGCATCGTCATCGGCGAGGACGGGCTCGCGCGCCCTGTCTGGGCGAGCGTCGACCCGATGCTGCGCGACTACTACGACACCGAGTGGGGCATGCCCGTCCGCGATGAGCAGGGGGTGTACGAGCGCGTCAGCCTCGAAGCGTTCCAGGCGGGCCTGTCGTGGGCGACGATCCTGCGCAAGCGGCCCGCATTCCGCGCCGCGTTCGACGAGTTCGACCCCGAGCGGGTCGCACGCTACGGGGAGACTGACATCGAACGACTCATGGCCGACCCGGGGATCGTGCGGAACCGGGCGAAGATCCTCGCCGCGATCGCGAACGCGAACGCGACGATCCGGCTGCGCGAAAAGGGCGGGCTGGCCGAGTTCGTCTGGTCGTTCCAACCCGCCGAGACGCCTGCACCGCGCACGTTCGCGGAGATCCCTACGAAATCGCCCGAGTCCGTGGCGCTGTCCAGGGCGCTGCGCAAGGAAGGGTTCGCGTTCGTCGGCCCCACGACGATGTACGCGCTGATGGAGGCGATCGGGATCATCGACACCCACCTCGTCGGCTCGCACCGCCGCGGCTCCTCCGGCGTCTGGCCCGCATGAGCGGCGGGGCCCGCACGAGAGCCGTCTCGCAGATCAGGATCGACGCCAACGGCCCCTTCGACCATCACGCCGCGCTCGGCACCCTCGCCGCGCACGCCGTCGACGGCCTGCACCGGGTCGACCTCGGCGCGGCGCGGCTGGCCCGCTGGATCGACGTCCACGGCGACACGCACAAGGTCGTCGTGCGCCTCGACGCGGGCGGCGCGACCATAGCGACAGCGACCCATGACGCGGGCGTCAACGCCGAGATCGTCTCACTGGTGCGGCACTGGTTCGATCTCGACATCGATCTCGCGCCCGTCAACGTCCACCTCGGCGCGGACTCGGTGTTCACCGAGCAGGTCGCGTCGCGGCCGGGCATCAGGATCACCCGATTCCACGCCCCGTTCGAAGCGGTCATCCTCACCGTGCTCGGCCAGCAGGTCACCCTCGCCGCCGGGCGACGCTTCGCGACCCGGCTCGTCGCCGCCTACGGCTTCCACCCGACCGCGGGCAACCAGAACTCGGGGCTCCGGTGCTTCCCCTCGCTGGGAATCCTCGCCGCCACGCCCATAGAAGAGTTGCGTGCGGCGGTCGGGCTCACCGGGGCCAGAGCACGCACGGTGCACGAGGTGGCCGTGCTCTTCTCCGAGGCGGATGACAGCGCAGCGCTGCCGGCACGTGCCGATCTGCAGAGGGTCCGCGGTATCGGGCCGTGGACCCTGGACTATCTCGCGATCCGCGCGGGCGCGGACCCGGACGCGTTCCCCGTGACGGACGCCGTGCTGCGCCGCACCCTGGCCGCATCCGGCCCGGGTGCCGACGCTGCGCGCGTCGAATCGTGGAGTCCGTACCGCAGTTACGCAGCCTCTCGGCTCTGGGCGCGGTCCCTCTGATCCCGGATCCCGCATTCGCTCGTACCGGGGGGCGTCTGCCTGGTGGGATCCGGATCCCGCCGGAAGGAGCCCCGGGGTCAGGAAGACGCGGCGCTCGATGCGCCCGGCAGTTCCGACGCCCCCGCCGGCTGCTCGGCATAACTGCGCGACAGCATCCGATACGAGCGCGTCAGCGCCGCTCCGACGGCGAGCGCGATCGAGAGCAGCCCCGCGAAGAGGAAGATGAGGGCGATACCCCGCGCGTCTCCCTCGCCGAGGAGCCACCCCCATCGGTCCTGCCCCGCGGGGCGTTCCATGTAGGGCACGATCCAGAACTCCGCGATGGGAGCGATGAGGAACGAGGTGATGGGCGCCGTGGCGGCCTCGAAGGTCATGGCGAACCCGAACACGCGGCCCTGCTTCTCGTATGGCACGACGCGCTGGATCACGGTCTGCTCGGCCGCCTCGACCGCGGGCATCAGGATCATGAACAGCCAGATGCCGACGACGAACAGCCAACCCCACTCCCGCAACGTGAAGAACCCGCCGATCACCCCGGTGAGAGCGACGAGGATGAGCATCGTGCGGATCGGGTTCCTGCCCAGCCCCCACTTCGCCACGACCGCTCCGCCGACCACGAAACCCGTCGAGGCGACGCCGAACCAGATCCCCCACATCTCGACCGGGAAGAGCGTCAGCCCGTAGGGATCGAGCAGCGCCATGAACACGCCGCCCGTGAGGTTGTTGAAGGTGGTGAATACGATGAGGGCGAGCAGCCCCGGCACGGCCAGCACCGCCAGGAAGCCTCCGCGGAAGTCGACCGCCTTGCGATCGGGGTCATGCACGATCTCGGGCTCTGACACGCGGATCAGGTGCAGGTGCACGAGCGGCACGGCGGTGCAGACCGCCGCGATGAGCATCGTCGGCCCCATGCCCAGCAACCCCACCGACAGGCCGCTGAAGACACTCGTGGCGATGAACGCGAGCCCCTGCACGGTGCCGACGAGACCGTTGGCATTGGCGTGGCGCTCCGTCGGCACCAGCAGCGTCACCGTGGTCGAGAGTGCGAGGTTGCGCAACAGCTCCACGACGCAGCCGACCAGCACTACGACGGCGAACAGCCAGAACCAGGGCGTGGCGAGATCGAGCAGCGCGGGCTCTCCGAGCACGAGGAAGATGCCGCCCGCGAGGAGGAAGGCGAGCAGCGAGATCCACGCGGACAGCCGCATGACGCGCAGTTTGCGGAAGCGATCCACGAGACTGCCGAAGTACATCGAGCTCAACGCGATGATGAGCATGTACGCGCCGCCCAGGACCCCCGTGGCGAGGATACTGCGGGTCTCGATGTACACCCAGAACACGAGCGCGAACCACAGGAAGTTGGTGGTGAGGTTCGCGACGGCGGTGTTCACCAGCAGGTGCAGGAACACCCGCATACCGCCGGCTGGCACGAAGGGGTGCCCGGCCGGGCCGGTCGGTGCGGGTGAAGGGGGCGCGTCGGTCATGGAATCAGGGTACGGGGACCCGCCGACATTCTGCGAGCCCCCGGAGGAGGCAGACGGAATCCGGGAGGATCAGGACGCGCGCTCGAAGAGCGAGACGAACATCGCATCGGTGCCGTGCCGATGAGGCCAGAGCTGCGCGCTGGGCCTGTCGCCCGCCAGGTCGAGCGGCGCGCGTACGACGCGGTCGAGCACCGCTCCGGCGTCGATCTCGCGGAGTTCGGAGTGGCGGCGCAGCAGCCGATCCACCACCACCCGCGTCTCCGCGAGGTGCGGCGAGCAGGTCACGTACGCCAGCAGGCCGCCCTCGGCAAGGTGCGCGACGGCCGTGTCGAGCAGCTCGGCCTGCAGAGAGGTGAGCTCGGGGAGATCGGAGGGGCGCTTGCGCCAGCGCGCCTCGGGTCTGCGGCGCAGCGCGCCGAGGCCGGAGCAGGGCGCGTCCACGAGGATCCGGTCGAAGCGGGCGTCCGAGCCGCCGTACGCCGCGTCGTCGCGTCCGTCGTGAGAGACGATCTCCACTGCGTCGGCGTGCGCCTCGACCGAGCGCCGCACGAGCGCCGCTCGGTGCTCGGAGACCTCGTTGGCCCGCAGTACGGCTCCCGAGAGTGCGGCCTCGGCCGCGAGCACCGCCGTCTTGCCACCGGGGCCCGCGCAGAGGTCCAGCCACCGCTCCCCCACCCGGGGCTCGCGCGCGCGGCTGAGCGCGAGCGCGGCCAGCTGCGATCCCTGGTCCTGCACCCGCACCGCCCCGGCCGGGAGCTCGAGGGCGTCGATGGCGCGCGCGGGATCGCCTCCGGTCAGCTCGAGCCCGAGCGGAGACGGCCCGCTCGCGGTGAGCGCTGCCTCCTCCCTGCGTGTATCGATGCTGAGCGCTTCGGCGGTCTCGGCGTCGATGTCGGCCCCCGGCAGCAGCGCGAGGCTCACGCGCGGGGACACGTTGTCGGCGGCGAGCAGATCGGCGAGCTCGTGCTGCCGCCCTTCTGCACGCAGTGCGTCGCGCAGTGCGCGCAGCACCCAGGCCGGGTGCGAGGTCGTCGCGGCGAGCGCGTCGTCCTCGCTCCGGGAGGCCGCGGTGATCCGCTCGTCCCACTCGGTGTTCGAGGCCCGGCCGATCGCCCGCAGCACCCCGTTCACGAAACCGTCGGCTGCTCGGTTTCCCACGCGGCGCTGCAGCTCGACGCTCTCGTTGACGGCCGCGTGATCCGCGGTGCGCATCGAGAGCAGCTGGTGCGCTCCCAGGCGCAGCACGTTCAGCGTACGGGAGTCGATGCGCTCGGCGTCACGGTCGGCCGCGAGCTCGATGATGCGGTCGTAGCGCCCGCGCCACCGGAGCGCACCCGAGGCGAGTTCGGTGGCGAGCGCGGCGTCGCGGCTGTCGAGACGGGCCTCGCGGATCCTCGCGGAGAGCGCGAGGTTCGCGTATGCGTCGCGGTCGTCGACGTCGCGCAGCACGTCGTAGGCGACCATGCGGGCCGGGCTGACCCGGCTCGGCGGCGTGTGCCTCTGCTGCCCCCGCCGGTGGTGATCGCGGGAGCCGGGTCGGGGCCCGCGTCGCGGGCCCTGCGTTCCGTTCGCGTTCATGCCAATTCCGCCTTTCCTCCGCGACCGCGCAGCCAAGCTGCGCCCTCCATCGCCGGTTTGCCCGCGGGCTGCACGCGATCGAGCACGAGCGACCCGCCGGTCAGGCGCAGGATCGCGCGCCCGTCGATGAGGCTGACCGATCCGACGGGCATCGGCGGTTCAGCGGCCGCCCAAGCGATCTCGCGGAGCTTCAGGGGCAGGCCGTCGTGCATCACGAAGGCCCCCGGTTCGGGTGTCACCCCCGCCCACTGCGCGAGCACCTCGCGCGCGGGGCGCGCGAGGTCGAGCCGACCGTCGTCGCGCACCAGTTTGTGCGCGTAGGTCGCTTCGCCCGTCTGGCGTTCGCCCGCGCCCGGATCCGCCGAGAGCGCGTCGATCCCCGCGAGCAGCGCGTCCGTGCCGAACTCGGCGAGCGACGTGAGCGCGTCGCCCGCGGGCGTGCCCGGCTCGAACTCACGGGAGTCGCGACTGAGCACATCGCCGGCGTCGAGAGCCGCGACCAGCCGGAAGACCGTCACTCCCAGCCGCTGCTCACCGGCCTGCAGCGCTCGCTGCACCGGCGCCGCTCCGCGCCACCTCGGCAACTCCGAGAAGTGCAGATTGATCCAGCCGTGCTCGGGCAGGCTCAGCAGCGGCTCCCGCACCAGACCGCCGTAGGCGACGATCACCCCCAGTTCCGGGGCGAGGCGCCGCACCCACTCGGTCGCTGTCTCGTCGAGGCGGTTCGCCTTGAGGATCGGGATCCCGAGCTCGGCCGCGGCGACCCCGACCGGCGAGGGGGTGAGCACCCGCTTGCGCCCGAGGGGCGCATCCTCGCGCGTGATGACGCCGGCGACCTCGTGCCCCGCTTCAGCGAGAGCGTGCAGGCTGGGTACGGCGAACTCCGGGGTTCCGGCAAAGACGATCCGCATCCGTCCATTCTCTCATCCCGGCGGCATCCTCCAACACTCGGAGTGCTCCGCTCACCCCCCTCTACCGCTTAGCGCCCTGTACCGCTCAGCATCCTGTACCGCGCAGCACCCTGTACCGCTCAGCACCCAGCGCCGTCCAAGTAGGAGTTCCTCGTCCACGCGGGCGTTTCCGCCGGACATCACCCGCACAGATCGCGATCTCCTCCCTGAATGACGGAGCCGGGCCATCCCTACCCGTCGAACACGCCGCGGTCATCGAAGCGGAGTCTCAAGGCCTCGGGCCGGGCCCTGCCCGGCGCCCGCCCGCGGGTGCGCGACGAGGATCCCGCGGCGTCGGCCACGAGGGCGCCCCGCAATCGGCTCGCGACCTCCGCGCCCTGCGCATAATCGAAACGCACGATCGCGCGCACGAGGCCCGGAGGCGTCTTCGCCGCGCCGCCCGGAGGGATCGGGGTCGGGCCGAGGTGATCCACGCCCGGCAGATCTGCGATCTGCCGCAGCGCGCGCTCGACCTCATCGGGGCCGCCGCTGACGCTGGCCACGCGCACGGCGGGCGGGTACCGGAGGGCGTGGCGATCCCGCAGTTCGGTCCGCAGCCATTCCTCGGCGCGTCCCGTGACGAACGCGCGCACGACGGGCCCGCCTCCTGAAGCCATAAGACAGATGCCGTCGGGGCCTGCGAGCGCGGCCGCGTTCTCCCACCAGCGCAGGCAGTCCTCGCCGGCCCGCAGCGTCTCGAGGCTCAGCAGCCGTTCCGCGTCGAGCAGCACGACGGCCCGGTATCCGCCCGCCGCGAGCGGCTCGGCGCCTCGGGTCGCGACCACGAGGGCGGGCCGCGCGTCGACGAGCTCTCTCGGGTGCTCACCGTCGCTGAGGATCACACGCGCACCCTCGAACTGGCGCTCGAACTGCTCGACCGTTCGACCGGATCCCATGCCGCGCTCCTCGAGACGACGGCCGTCGCAGGTCGTGCAGCGCCACCCCTCGGCGTGCTCGCCGCACCAGCGGCACGACGCCCGGCCGACCACGCGGAACCCGATGGGACCGCCGCACGCGTTGCAGCGGGCGAGGTCGCCGCACTCGGTGCACACCGCGACCGGGGCGTATCCCGGGGTCGCCACCTGCACGAGCACCGGGCCGTGGCGCAGCCCCTCCCTGATCGTGCGAGCCGCGAACTCGGGCACGCGCCCCGCGAAAGCGTCGGGGGTCATCGATGCGTCGGCGTGCACGATGCGGGTGCGCCGCGGCGGGTTCTGCTGGGCGCGCACGTAGCCGATGTCGACGAGCCGCTGCACCTCGGAGCTGCGAGCGTGAGACGCGAAGAAGAGCCCCGCGCCCGACTGCCCGGCGCGCACGAGGGCGGCGTCACGGGCGTGCACGTAGGGGGCGAGCGGTTCGGCGAGCACCGGATCGCCGTCGTCCCACAGGATGATGGCGCCGAGCCGGTGCGCGGGCGCGTAGACGGCCGACCGGTTGCCGAGCACGATGCGAGGCTCGGGGTCGAGCGCCCTGAGGAATCCGGCGTAGCGCTCAGCATTCGATTGTCGCGAGTCGACCCGCACCGCATCGCTGTGCCCGAGCGCCGCCAGTGCGTCTCGCAGCTGATCGAGATCCCGATAGTCGGGTACGACGAGGATCGCGCTGCGCCCGCGAGCGTGCACCGCGATCGCGAGCCGCGCCAGCTGGGCGGCCCAGCCCCCCACCCACTCACCCGTGTGCAGGCGCTCGGGACCGTGAGACGAGGTGAGCGCGAGCCTGGCGCCGTCGATCAGAGCCGCTGCGATCCCATCTTCCGGCGCGGGCTGGGTCGGCTCCACTGCCGGATCAGCGTGGGTCGGCGCCGCGACGGCTTCGACGGGCGCAGCTTCTGCGGGGGCGGATTCTGCGGGGGTCGGTTCTGCGGGGGCGGGTTCTGCGGGGGCGGGTTCTGCGGGGGTCGGTACCACCGCGGCGTCGACAGACGCGGCTTCGACGGGCTCGGCCGGCGCAGTTCGAGCCAGGTGCTTCTTCTCGACCCGCACCTGGCGCGTCGGGATCGCGAGGCGCAGGATGTCACCAGCCGAGCCGCCCGCGCGATCCGCGACGGCCCTCGCGAGCCGCCACACCTCCGGCGTCAGCTGCGGAACCGGCGTGACGATGTCGGCGATCGCCGACAGCTCACCGCCGAAATCACTGCGCTCGGCGAACTCGATGACGTAGCCGAAGCTGCGGCGGTCCTTCGACCGGAAGGGCACCCGCACACGCTGGCCGACACGCAGTTCGTCGGCCAGCTCCGGCGGCACGGCGTAATCGAAGAGGTGATCGAGCTGCGGCAGCGCCGAGTCGAGCAGCACCCTGGCGACCGGGCGGCCGTTCGCCGCCTCGGCACGCTCGAACGCCGCACCCCGCTCGGCGGGTGCGGCGGCTTCCTCGCCCGCATCTGCCGCGCTCACGACGGCCTACACCCCGGCAGCGGCCCGCAGTTCGGCCACCCGCGGCGTCGCCTCCCAGGTGAACTCGGGCAGCTCCCGCCCGAAGTGCCCGTAGGCGCTGGTCTTCGCGTAGACGGGGCGCAGCAGCGCGAGGTCGCGGATGATCGCGAGCGGGCGCAGGTCGAACACCTCGCGCACCGCGGACTCGATGCGCTCGCGGGGCACCGTCTCGGTGCCGAAGGTCTCGACGTACAGACCGACCGGGTGGGCCCGGCCGATGGCGTATGCGACCTGCAACTCGGCGCGCTTCGCGAGGCCGGCGCGCACGACGTGCTTCGCGACCCAGCGCATCGCGTAGGCGGCCGAGCGGTCGACCTTCGACGGATCCTTCCCGCTGAACGCACCGCCGCCGTGACGGCTCGCGCCGCCGTAGGTGTCGATGATGATCTTGCGGCCGGTGAGCCCGGCATCGCCCATCGGGCCGCCGACCACGAAGGGGCCGGCGGGATTGATGAACAGATTCGCGGCATCGCTCGCGAGCTCCACGCGCTCGAGCACGGGGCGAACCACAAGACGCTCGACCGCGTCCTGCAGCGCCCGCTGCGAGATGTCGGCGTGATGCTGGGTCGACACGACCACGGCCTCGACGCTGACCGCGCGCTCGCCCTCGTAGCCGATCGTCACCTGCGTCTTGCCGTCGGGGCGCAGTTCGGGCAGCGCGCCGCTCTTGCGCACCTCGGTGAGGCGCTCGGCCATGCGGTGCGCGATCCAGCTCGGCAGCGGATGCAGCTCGGGCGTCTCGTCGGTCGCGAAGCCGAACATGATGCCCTGATCGCCGGCACCCTGGCGGCTCAGGTCGTCGCCGTCACCGGCGACCTCGCCACTGCGCACCTCGAGCGAGGAGTCGACCCCGCCCGCGATATCAGGGGACTGCTGGCCGATGGACACCGACACCCCGCACGAAGCGGCGTCGAACCCCATCTCCGAGCTCGTGTAGCCGATCTCGCGCACGGTGTCGCGCACGATCTGGGGGATCTCGACGTAGCCCGAGGTCGAGACCTCGCCCGCCACGTGCACGAGTCCCGTGGTCACGAGGGTCTCCACGGCCACCCTGGCCCCGCGATCCTGCTCGAGCATGGCGTCGAGGATCGAATCGGAGATGCGGTCGCAGATCTTGTCGGGGTGCCCCTCGGTGACGGACTCGGAGGTGAACTGGCGCAGGCTCACGGTGGGCCTCCTTCTCGTGGGATGGTGTGGGCGGGGATCGCCGAACATGCCAGTGGCGTCGGATGCTCAGGCTGCTGCGCTGAGGCTATCCGACGCCACTGACATTGATGCGGGGATGTCGCCCGGTTAAGAAACGGACGGGGTCTCGCGGTCGCACCCGCCGCGTCGTGCTCTACTCCGCCGGGGAGTCCGCCGGGTCGATCGTCTCGAGTGCCTGCTCGACCGTGGCGGCAGCATCGGCCGAGGCCTCGTCGAGCATCTCGACGGCGCTCTCCGAGCGCTCGTTCATGACGATCTTGCCCTCGACGATCTCGTGCAGCGCGATCGACAGCGGCTTGTCGTCGACCGACGAGTCGACGAGCGGCCCCACATTGTCGAACAGATTGCCGTCGTGCAGATCCGTGTAGTAATCGTTGATCTGGCGGGCGCGCTGCGAGGCGAAGATCACCAGAGCATACTTCGAATCCACCTTCTCGAGCAGATCGTCGATGGGCGGATCGATGATGCCGTTGGGGTTGGCCATGTACACACTCCTCTAGTTGACCTGATCATCTTAGCCGAGGAACGTGATTTTCGCTGAGAGGACGGGGGGGGTCCGAACCGCTGCGGGCTCAACCGAGCAGCGATCGGACGAGCACGTGCCCCCTACCCGACGTGAGCCTCGTCCAGGTGAGCGAACGCGACATCAAAACGCGATCCTCGTCTCGCAGAAACCCCATGACTTCGGCTGCGAACGCCGCGGCCGCCGGAAGACCGGGCGCGATCTCCGAGCCCCATACCGAGGTCCGCACGCGCTGCACGACGGCCTCCCCCGGGTTCTGCGGCAGCGCCGCGCTCACTCGCGCGATCCCCTCCTCGGCCACCCTCGCGAGCGATCCCGCGTCGAGCGCGGCCGTGGGCTTCCATCCGGCGACCGGCGGCAGCACGCCCGCCCAGGCAGCCATGGCAGTGACATCGGGCACTTCGAGCGCGAGGCCCGTGATCCCGAGCCTCGCGATGCGGTCGAGCAGCGCCCTCGCCTGAACCGTGGCTTCGACGGCGGCGTCCGGCTCCTCTGCCAGCGCGAATGCTCGCATCACGAGCACGACGGGAACCGGATCGGTGATCCCCCTCGGCGCCTGCGTGCACCCGTAAACGGCGAGCGCGCTCCCCCGCGAGGCGATCCGCACCTCCGCCTCCCCCGCACGCAGCAGGCGCTCCAGGAAGATGCGCAGGTCGTCGCGAGTCGCGTGGTCGGCGAGGGAAAGCATGGCAGCCATTCACCCCAGCCTAGCGGGGCCGATAAGGTGGAACAGACCCGCAGCTGAGCTGCCGACAGGAGGAACCATGACTGCCTTCCCAGACCTGCTCAACATGCTCTCGGTTCTCGACTCCGGGGCGCGCACCCGGGAGGACATTCTCACGGGCCCCGCCTTCCCCACGCCGCACGGCCGCTCCTTCGGTGGCCAGGTGCTCGGCCAGGCGATCGCCGCGGCCGGCGCGACGGCCCCCGAGGATCGGCTGCTGCACTCCATGCACGGCTACTTCCTGCGACCCGGGGAGAGCGAGGAGCGTATGACCTTCGAGGTCGCCCGCCTCCACGACGGCCGCTCCTTCTCCACGCGCCGCGTGCAGGCGTATCAGAACGGCGAGGTGCTGATGTCGATGATCTCCTCCTTCCAGGAGGACGCGCCGGGTCTCGACCACCAGGAGCCCGCCGACCTCTCCGGGCTGCCCGAGCCGGAGTCACTGCCGAGCATCTGGGAGAAGTACGGCCACCTGGGTAGCGGCGGGCGAGCCTCGTGGATGCTGAACCGGCCCTTCGACTTCCGATACGTCGAGTCGGACATCGTGCTCGACGTCGCCGAGCGGGTCAGCCGCCAGCGGGTGTGGATGCGCAGCCGCGACACCTTCGACGCGCCCGCCCTGCTGCAGAGCGCGGCGCTCGCGTTCGCGAGCGACTACCTGCTGCTCGAGCCGATCGCGCGGCGGCACGGTATCCCGTGGGCCACGCCGGGGATGCGGGCCGCCAGTCTCGACCACGCCATGTGGTTCCACCGGCCGTTCCGCGTCGACGAGTGGCTGCTCTACGAACTCGAGTCACCCACTTCTCAGGGCGGGCGAGGGCTCACCCACGGCCGGTTCTACAACCGCGACGGCGAGCTGGTGGCGAGCGTTTCGCAGGAGAGCATGATCCGGCTCCCCGAGACGACGTAGGAGAGCACGGGCTCCGCGGTTCAGCCCCGCCGCATCCGCAGCGGCTCGTCGGTCCAGGGCTCCACCGAGGCGCGCCCCTCGTCGCTCAGGCGCACGGGCTTCAGAGTACTCCCGTCGACGACCACGAGCGTGGTGATCGCACGCGCCGCCACGGTACGCTCCGCGTGCGAGCCGTCGATGACCTCGTAGTGGATCTCCAGACTCGACCCCCCGAGCTTCCCCACCCACAGCTCGACCGTGATGGGCTGCGCAGCATACTCCAGAACCCGCAGGAACTCGATCTGCTGGTTCGCGACCAGCGTCTTCAGGGGCTGAGGCCCCTCTCCGCGGAACTGATGCTCCATGCCCGTGCGCTCGCGCGCCGAACCGAGCTCGAAGGTGCGCACGCGCGCCTCCTCGAGGTACCGGGCGTAGGTCACGTTGTTGATGTGACCGTAAGCGTCCTGGTCGCCCCAGCGCAGCTCCATGTCAACGTGCACGCGTGCCATGGTCGTTCCTCTCGATAGGGGCCGAGAGGCGGACTTCGCCGCACATCCGGAGATCGGACGGGGGAAATCCGCCTCTCGAGGCAGATGCTAGTCGCGCGTCAGCTTGCGGTAGGTGACGCGCGAGGGCTTGGCGGCCTCGGCGCCGAGACGCTCGATCTTGTTCGCCTCGTACGCCTCGAAGTTGCCCTCGAACCAGTGCCAGTTCGCCGGATTCTCCTCGGTTCCCTCATAGGCGAGGATGTGCGTCGCGATGCGGTCGAGGAACCACCGGTCGTGCGTGATGACCACGGCGCAGCCGGGGAACTCGAGCAGCGCGTTCTCGAGCGACTGCAGGGTCTCGACGTCGAGGTCGTTGGTCGGCTCGTCGAGCAGCAGCAGATTGCCGCCCTGCTTCAGCGTCAGCGCGAGGTTGAGGCGGTTGCGCTCACCGCCCGACAGCACTCCGGCCTTCTTCTGCTGATCCGGACCCTTGAAGCCGAACTTCGAGACGTAGGCGCGCGAGGGGATCTCGGTCTTGCCGACCGTGATGAAGTCGAGCCCGTCGCTCACCACCTCCCAGAGGTTCTTCTCGGGGTCGATATTGGCGCGGTTCTGGTCGACGTAGCTGATCTGCACGGTCTCGCCGATCTTCAGCTCGCCGCCGTCGAGCGGTTCAAGGCCGACGATCGTCTTGAACAGCGTGGTCTTGCCGACGCCGTTCGGGCCGATCACACCCACGATGCCGTTCGGCGGCAGCGAGAACGAGAGGCCGTCGATGAGCTTGCGATCGCCGAAGCCCTTCTCGAGGTTCTTCGCCTCGATGACCACGTTGCCGAGGCGCGGACCCGCCGGGATCTGGATCTCCTCGAAGTCGAGTTTGCGCGTGCGCTCGGCCTCGGCCGCCATCTCCTCGTAGCGTGCCAGACGCGCCTTCGACTTGGCCTGGCGACCCTTCGCGTTCGAGCGCACCCACTCGAGCTCCTCCTTGAGGCGCTTCTGCAGTTTCTGGTCCTTCTTGCCCTGGACCTCGAGTCGCGCGGCCTTCTGCTCCAGGTAGGTCGAGTAGTTGCCCTCGTAGCCGATGAGGCGGCCACGGTCGACCTCGGCGATCCACTCGGCCACGTTGTCGAGGAAGTACCGGTCGTGCGTGATCGCGATCACGGCGCCCGGGTACTTCTGCAGGTGCTGCTCGAGCCACAGCACGCTCTCGGCGTCGAGGTGGTTGGTGGGCTCGTCGAGCAGGAGGAGGTCGGGCTTCTGCAGCAGCAGGCGGCACAGCGCGACGCGGCGCTTCTCACCGCCCGAGAGATGCTTCACCTCGGCGTCGCCCGGGGGCGTGCGCAGCGCGTCCATCGCCTGCTCGAGCTGGTTGTCGAGATCCCAGCCGTCGGCCGCGTCGATCTCCTCCTGCAGCACGCCCATCTCGCCGAGCAGCGCGTCGAAGTCGGCGTCGGGCTCGGCCATGAGCGCCGAGATCTCGTTGAAGCGGTCGACCTTCGCCTTGATGGCGATGCCCTCCTGGATGTTCTCGAGCACGGTCTTCGACTCGTCGAGCTCCGGCTCCTGCATCAGGATGCCGACGCTGTAGCCGGGGGCGAGCGCGGCGTCGCCGTTCGACGGGGTGTCGAGACCGGCCATGATCTTCAGGATGGTCGACTTGCCCGCACCGTTCGGGCCGACCATGCCGATCTTGGCGCCGGGCAGGAACGCCATCGTCACGTCGTCGAGAATGAGCTTCTCGCCCACCGCCTTGCGGGCGCGAACCATCTGGTAAATGTACTCAGCCATATGCTTTCTCGGGCGCGAGAGCGCCCCGAACTCCTTGCGTCCTGAGGATGAAACGGATCGCCACTACTCTATCGCCCGCCTCCGACACGCGGGCGACCCGGCGTTGCGGTAGAGCACTGAGACGTGCTCCGCTGCCTCGACTGCCTCGACGCGCGATCACCAGTCGATGGGGCGCGTGTTCCCGATCAGGCAGATATCCTGGGCGGGGCCGACGGCCGGCTTCGCCTCCGCGACGAAGCTGCGGTCCTCCGCGACCACCTGCCCGATGAGGCAATCGGCGCCGATGCGCACCGACACGAAGATGCTGTCGGCCGCCAGACCGGTCTTCGACTCGTCGAAACTGACCTGCATGAGGCTCTTGTCGAAACCCGCGTCGACCACCGCGTCCACGACCGGCACGCCCTGCACGGGCTGGTCTCCCGTGGAGAAGGCGCGGAGCACCTCGGTGAAGTAGGGAAGGTTGTCTGCCGCGCTGCCGTCGGGCACGAGTTCCGGGGCCGAGGGAGGCGGCTCCGGCGCCTCCCGTTTCGGGGTTTCAGGGGTCGGCCCCTCGAGCAGCGAGCAGCCCGTCAGCACTACCGAGCTGAGTGCGATCGCGCCGAGCACCGCGGCGAGGCGGCCGGAGGATGGCAAGGGAAAAGGCACTCCCTCAGTTTATGCAGCGCTCCCTGCGCACTCGCCGAGTCGAACGGACGTCCGAGCAGGCGAGCAGGCGAGCAGGCGAGCAGCCGAGTGGCCGAGCAGCCGAGCGATCGAGCGGCCGACTTGGCCCGAGTGCTTCGCTCACATTCGCGTGTTCTCAGCGAATCGCGAGCACTTCTCCACAAATTGCCCGAACGGCCTCCCTGCGCCCCAGCCATGCCCCAGGCTGGATGCCGAGAGGCGGATCAGATCGCTGCACCGGTCCGATTCACCGACTCGTCCACGCACTCGCCCGAATCGGGCCTCACGAACGGAGCACATCATGTCCACTCCCGTCAGCGTCGTCGGCACCATCGCGACCGACCCCCGCCTCACCAAGTCCCCCGCGAAAGCCGCGTTCTGCACTTTCCGGGTTGCGAGCACGGAGCGCAGATACGACCGCGAGAAGAACCAGTGGATCGACGGCGAGACGAACTGGTTCACCGTCAACGCCTTCCGCTCGCTCGCGGAGAATGCCGAGCGCTCGTTCGAGAAGGGAGATCGCGTCGTCGTCAACGGCCGCATGCGCGTGCGTCAGTGGGCGACCGAGGAGAAATCGGGAACGTCGGTCGAGATCGATGCCGACGCGCTCGGCCACGATCTCCGCTGGGGCGTTTCCAAGTTCGAGAAGCAGCCGCGCTCGAGCGCCGGTGCCTCGGTCGAGAACTCCCCCGATCGGGAAGAGCCGACCCTATCCGCTTCGGCCGGCGACTCGGATGAGAACCCCCTTCGGACAGATGCGGAGGGATCGCGGGGTGGGTCCTCGGGCGATCCGGATGCGACAGCGGAGACCGGTGGGAACGACGCCTCTCAGAGGTTCGGCGAGGACGGGTTCCTACCGCTGGCCGCGTGACAGCCATCGTGTGCCCGGGGTGCCGGCGCCGTCAGCTCGGGCACCCCGAGAAAACGCCGGCACTCCGGGTCAGCGCAGGTATTCCGAGAACGCCGCGCGCACCTTGTTGACCTTCGGGGCCGCGACGGCGAGGCAGTATCCCTGCGTGGGATTCTTCGCGAAGAAATCCTGGTGATGCTCTTCGGCGGGATAGACCTCGCCGAGCGGTTCGATCGTGGTCACCACCTCGCCGGGCCAGATCTCCGAGGCCCGCTGCCTCGCCGCCTCGAAGAGTCGGCGCTGAGCCTCGTCCGCCGGGAACATCGCAGATCGGTACTGCGTACCGACGTCCGCACCCTGCCGATTCAGCTGCGTCGGATCGTGCATCGTGAAGAACGCGTCGAGGATCACGTCCGCCGGTATGACGCTCTCGTCGAAGGTCACGGCCACGGCCTCGGCATGACCGGTGGTGCCGGTGCAGACCTGCTCATAGCTCGGATCGGAAACGGTGCCACCCGTGTAGCAGGAGACCACCTCGGTGACTCCCCGCAGGGCGCGGTAGGCCGCGTCGAGGCACCAGAAGCAGCCGCCGGCGAGCACGAAGGTCGTGGTACTCATGATGCGTTCCCTCCATCCGACTCGCTCCACCAGGTGTCCTGCGGGCCGACCGGCAAGCGACGCTTGTGCTCCGTGCCGCGGTACCGGCCCTCGAGGTTCTCCGCTACCCGCGTCGGCACCGCCTCGCCGCGCAGATAGGCGTCGATCTCGGAGTAGGTCACCCCGAGGCTCGACTCGTCGGACTGACCGGGTTCGCTGTCGAGCAGATCGGCGGTCGGAATCTTCTTCCAGAGGCGCTCCGGCGCGTCCAACTGCCGCAGCATCTCGGCGCCCTGTCCCTTCGTGAGTCCGGACAGCGGCACCACGTCGGCCGCACCGTCGCCGAACTTCGTGAAGAAACCGGTGATGGCCTCCGCAGCGTGATCGGTTCCGATGACGAGCAGCCGGCGGTCGCCGGCGATCGCGTACTGCGCGACCATGCGCATGCGGGCCTTCACGTTTCCCTTGTTGAAGTCGCTGACGGGCTCCCCCGCACCGGTCGACACCGCCGACGACAGAGCGTCGACCGCGGGTGCGACGTCGACCGTCACCGCACGATCCGGCTGAATGAAACGCAGGGCCAGCTGCGCGTCGTCCTCGTCCTGCTGCACGCCGTAGGGCAGTCGCACCGCGATGAACTCGGCGTCGCGGCCTTCCGCACGCAGACGCTCGACCGCCGACTGCGCCAGTTTTCCCGCCAGCGTCGAATCCTGTCCGCCCGAGATGCCGAGCACGAAGCCTCGAGAGCCCGGCACCGACCGAGCGTAGTCGACGAGGAACGCCACCCGGCGCTCCACCTCCGCCGCCGGATCGATCTCCGGCACCGCCCCGAGCTCACGAATGATCTGCTGCTGCGTATCGCCCATGCTCCCCACCATACTCCGCGAGTGTGACGGCTACATGACGAGTTCCTCGAATGGCACGAGGCAGCGCGGACCGAGCAGACCCTTCAGCTCGCCGAAAAGATCGGAGGTGATGCGCACCTGCTCGCGGAGCTCGAAGATTCTCACTGCGTGGGGCGTGATCAGGCTGAGCCGCACCTCGCTGTCGCCGGGATGGCGCCGCAGCGTCGACTTCAGCTCGTGCATCAGCGGCTCCGTCGCGCGCGCCTCCGAGAGCGTCAGCGCAAGAGAGGTCGCGTCATCCTGCACACCGGCATCGATCGGCTTCACTCCGTAGGCGTGCATCGACATGCCGTCGTCGCGCGAGTTCAGCTTGCCTCGAATCGCCACGATGCTGTCGGGCTGCAGCAGGCTGCCGAACTCCTGGTAGGACTTGCCCATGAACAGGGCCTGCACCTCACCCGTGAAGTCCTCGATCGTCACCATGCCGTAGAGGTTGCCCGACTTCGCGGTGCGGTGCTGCACGCTCGTGAGCAGCCCCGCGACGGTCACGATCTCTCCGTCGTAGGTCGCGCTGTTCTCGGGGTTCGTGATCTGCTGCACGGTCACGCTCGCCTCCTTCGCGAGGGCCACGTCGAGCCCGCGCAGCGGATGATCCGAGACGTAGAGGCCGAGCATCTCGCGCTCGAACGACAGCTTGTCCTTCTTCGTCCACTCCGGGCGATCCGGCACCTGCGAGACCGTGTCGACCGGCTCCCCCGCATCCTCGGCGGCCTCGGCGAAAAGACTGTCGAAATCGAAGCCGACGTCGCCCTTCTCCTCGGCGCGCTTCTCCTTCACAGCGCTCTCGATGGCCTGCTCGTGGATCTCCACGAGCGCGCGGCGCGTGCCTCCGAGGCCGTCGAAGGCGCCCGCCTTGATGAGCGACTCGATGGTGCGCTTGTTGAGAGCGGCGATCGCGACCTTCTTGAGGAAATCGTGGAAGCTCTCGAAGGCTCCCTTCGTCTCTCGCGCCTCCCTGATCGCGTCGACCACGTGACCGCCCACGTTGCGGATGGCGCCGAGGCCGAAGCGGATGTCGTCCCCCACGGCCGAGAAGTTGGCGAACGACTCGTTGACGGCCGGAGGCAGCACCTTGATGCCCATGCGTCGGCACTCGTTGAGGTAGAGCGCCAGCTTGTCCTTCGAGTCGCCCACGCTCGTGAGCAGAGCCGCCATGTACTCCGCCGGGTAGTGCTCCTTGAGGTAGGCGGTCCAATAGCTGACCACGCCGTAGGCCGCGGAGTGCGCTTTGTTGAACGCGTAGTCGGAGAACGGCAGCAGGATGTCCCACAGCGCCTTGATCGCAGCATCGGAGTAGCCGCGCTCCCTCATGCCGCCGGAGAAGCCCTCGTACTGCTTGTCCAGCTCCGCCTTCTTCTTCTTGCCCATGGCGCGGCGCAGAATATCTGCCTGGCCGAGCGAGAACCCGGCCACCTTCTGCGCGATCGACATCACCTGCTCCTGGTAGATGATGAGGCCGTAGGTGGTGCTGAGGATCTCCTTCAGGGGTTCCTCGAGCTCGGGGTGGATCGGCGTGATCTCCTGCAGGCCGTTCTTGCGCAGCGCGTAATTGGTGTGCGAGTCGGCGCCCATCGGACCCGGCCGGTACAGCGCCAGCACGGCCGAGATGTCTTCGAAGTTATCGGGCTTCATGAGGCGCAGCAGACCGCGCATCGGGCCGCCGTCGAGCTGGAACACGCCCAGCGTGTCACCCCTGGCAAGCAACTCGTATGAGGCGGCGTCGTCGAGCGGCAGCCGCTCGAGATCGAGCTCCTCGCCGCGGTTCAGCCGGATGTTCTCGAGGGCGTCGGAGATGATCGTGAGGTTGCGCAGCCCCAGGAAGTCCATCTTGATGAGCCCGAGGCCCTCGCAGGTCGGGTAGTCGAACTGCGTGACGATCTGGCCGTCCTGCTCGCGCTTCTGCAGCGGGATGATGTCGATGAGCGGATCGCTCGACATGATCACGCCGGCCGCGTGCACGCCCCACTGGCGCTTCAGTCCCTCGAGGCCGAGCGCGGTGTCGTACACCTTCTTCGCGTCCGGGTCCTCCTGCAGCACGGCGCGGAACTCGGCCGCCTCCTTGTACCGCGGATGGTCGGGGTCGGTGATGCCCGAGAGCGGGATGTCCTTCGCCATCACCGCCGGCGGCATCGCCTTCGTGAGCTTCTCCCCCATGCCGAAGGGGAAGCCCAGCACGCGCGACGCGTCCTTGAGCGCCTGCTTCGACTTGATCGTGCCGTAGGTGACGATCTGGGCGACGCGCTCGTCGCCGTACTTCTCGGTCACGTACTTGATGACCTCGCCGCGGCGACGATCATCGAAGTCGACGTCGAAGTCGGGCATCGAGACGCGATCCGGGTTGAGGAAGCGCTCGAAGATGAGTCCGTGCTGCAGCGGATCGAGATCGGTGATCCTCATCGCGTACGCGACCATCGAGCCCGCGCCGGAGCCGCGGCCCGGGCCCACGCGGATCCCGTTGTCCTTCGACCAGTTGATGAAGTCGGCGACCACGAGGAAGTACCCCGGGAACCCCATCTGGGTGATCACGCCGATCTCGTACTCGGCCTGCTTGCGCACCTCGTCGGGGATACCGTTCGGGTAGCGGTAGTGCAGGCCCTTCTCGACCTCCTTCACGAACCAGCTGTCCTCGGTCTCGCCCTCGGGCACCGGGTAGCGGGGCATGTAGTTGGCGGAGGTGTTGAACTCGACGCTGCAGCGCTCGGCGATCTCGAGGGTGTGGTCGCACGCATCGGGGTAGTCGCGGAAGATGTGCCGCATCTCGGCGGCGCTCTTGAGGTAGTAGCCCGAGCCGTTGAACTGGAACCGGTTCGGATCGTCGAGCCGCGAACCCGACTGCACGCAGAGCAGCGCCGAGTGGGCCTCCGCATCGGCCTCGTGCACGTAGTGCAGGTCGTTCGTGGCGACGAGCGGGATATTCAGGTCGCGCGCGATCTTGATGAGGTCTGACTGCACCTGGCGCTCGATGTCGAGGCCGTGATCCATCAGCTCGCAGTAGAAGTTCTCCTTGCCGAAGATGTCCTGGAACTCGGCGGCGGCCTTCACCGCCTCGTCGTACTGACCGAGCCGCAGACGGGTCTGGATCTCGCCCGAGGGGCACCCCGTCGTGGCGATGATGCCCTTGCCGTAGGTCTGCAGCAGCTCACGGTCCATGCGGGGCTTGAAGTAGTACCCCTCCATCGAGGAGTAGCTCGAGAGCCGGAAGAGGTTGTGCATGCCCTGAGTGTTCTCGGAGAGCATGGTCATGTGGGTGTACGCCCCTGCGCCGGACACGTCGTCGCCCGCGCCGTCGCCCCACCGCACGCGCGTGCGGTCCGAGCGGTGCGTGCCCGGAGTCAGATAGGCCTCGATGCCGATGATCGGGTTGAGGCCGCGATCCCGCGCCTGCTTCCAGAAATCGAAGGCGCCGAAGGTGTTGCCGTGGTCGGTGACCGCGATAGCGGGCATCCCCTGCGCCACCGCTGCGTCCATGAGCGGCCCCACTCGCGCCGCACCGTCGAGCATCGAGTACTCGCTGTGCACGTGCAGGTGTACGAAACCGTCTTTCTCAGACACCGGATGAGCCCCTTTCGCCGACCCCTCCAGGGTACCGCGCACCACTGACGGCGAGCACCACGCCCTACGCCAGGAACCGCCCCGCGACAGGCACCCGTCGCAGCAGCGCCGCGACCGCGAGGCTCGGGATCATCACGAGCGTCGCCAGCAGAGGTACCGACACGAGCACGGGCGCGATCTCCGTGGTGAGGCCGAACTGCTTGTAGACCCACTGGAAGAAGGGGTGCACCAGATAGATCCCCATCGAGTTCGCGGCGAGCGCTCCGGCGACCCGCGGCAAGCGCCCCCGCGAGTCGCCCCAGCACGCCCGCGCGAGACAGAAGACCGCCACTGACACGAGCGCGACGCCGGGCGTGAGGAAGTCGAAGAACAGCTCGTCGGAGGTCCCCTCGGCCCGCGAGACGAGCGATGTGCCGACCCCGATGCCGAGCGCTCCGACGGCGCCCGCCGCGGCGATCCACCGGAGCCGCGCTCGCCTCGGTTCGACGGTGCTCAGCAGGTAGCCCAGCACGAAGTAGGAGGAGTACCCGAGCACCAGCTGCACGCGCATGGTGCCGAGCACCTCGCTCAGCACCTCGCCGGCGCCCGGCACGAGTTCGAGGAACGGGAAGAGGAAGGCGAAGGCTCCCGCCAGGGCGACGAAGTACCAGGCGATGACGCGATCCCTCGTGATCGCTCTCAGTAACGGCAGCAACATGTAGAGCCCGATGAGAGCCAATAGGAACCAGAGATGGAAGTGCCCGGTGAAGAAGCGCCGGGCGAGCTCGCCCGGATCCCGGATGCCGTTCGGCCCGTAGACCTCGATCAGGGCGAAGAACAGCGACCAGCAGGCGAACGCGACGACCAGCCGGGGAATGTTCTTGCGCCAGAGGGCGCGAAGGCTCAACTCGCGCTCGGGTGCGAGGAACAGGGCTCCCGAGATCATGAAGAAGACCGGCACGCAGAAGCGGAGCAGGCTGTTGATCCAGTTCAGCGCCTCCCACCGAGGGCCCTCCGGGGGCAACTGGTGCCACTCGGTGATGGAGGCGTGGATCACCACCACCGCCACGATGGCGATGGCCCGCAGCCACTCGAGATAGCGGATGCGTCCGGATCGATCGTTCGCGCTCCTCATCCACCTCATGCTAACCAGACCGGATCAGCGTCTTCTCAGCGCCCCGCTGCGGCGCACTGAGGCGGCGGCGCTGGCACGTCAGGCCCGACCCACCGGAAAGCACGCTGTCAAGGCTCTGAGATTCCCCAGCATCCGGCGACTCCCACGCGATACAGTGACGTCGACGGCGCCTCTGGGGAGGAGGCGGGCGTCGAGGAGGAGAACCGCTGTGACTGTTTCCGCCCCGCTGGTGAGCGTCGTGATTCCGGTGTACAACTCCATGCCGTACCTCACCGCCACACTGGAGTCCGTACTCGCTCAGGACATCGAGTCTCTCGAGGTGATCGCCGTCGACGACGGCTCGACCGACGGTTCGGGCGAGGAGCTTGATCGCTTCGACGAGCTCGACGAGCGACTCACGGTGATCCACCAGGAGAACAGCGGCTGGCCCGGTGCGCCTCGCAATCGCGGTCTGGAGCGGTCCCGCGGCGACTTCGTCTTCTTCATGGACTCCGACGACACGATCGCGCCTCACGCGCTGAGGACCATGGCTGCGATGGCAGAGGAGCGCGGAGCGGACGTGGTGATCCCGCGCATGCAGGGTGTTGCGGGGCGCGGAGTCCAGAGCCTCTTCCAGCGGTACCCGCAGGGCGACATCGGCCTCTCCCGCGCCATGGAGACGCTGTCTCCGCAGAAGCTCTTCCGCCGCGAGCCGCTCGAGCGCGACGGGCTTCGCTTCCCGGAGGAGCACGTGCGCCTCGAAGACGGGATCTTCGTCACCCGCGCCTATGTGCTCGCGCGCAAGATCCTCTTCTGCGGGCAGGATCCCCTCTACTTCATCGCGCTGCGCGATGACGGGCAGAACATCTCCGCCCGCAGCATCGACCCCGAGAACTACGTCTCCTCCTGCCGCCGCATCGCGCAGACACTGCTCGAGGGCGTGCCCGATCCCGAGCGCGCCGCCAGGCTCGTGTGGCAGTTCTTCACGCGGAAGGGGCTGCGGTTCTACGCGCCCCGGCGCTGGCTGGCGATGGACGCCGACCGGAAGCGCGAGTGGGTCTCGCTGCATCGGACGTTCCTCCGAGACCTGGTCCCGCCCGAACTGGATGAACGCGCTCCGAACCCCACCGATCGTCGCAAGGCGGGTCTCATACGCTCAGGTGACGTGGAGGGCCTCGACCGGCTGATCTCGGCCGCCGCGAGGCTGGATCATCGCTCCCGCACCACCGCGGTCGTCCGCGTTCCCGAGGGGATCGAGCTCACGATCACGATGGCCGGCGCCGAGCCGGGTGCCGATGCCGCGGCGGGCGCAGTCGAGGGCATGAGCAGCGGGGCGGGCGCGGATGGATCCGGCTCAGGATCGCTGATCCGGTCGGGACGAGCGTCGGGTCGGCGGCTGAGGATCGCGGACCGCCTGCACCGCGCGCTGCGCCCGGTGCTGGGATCCCATCTCGGCCGCGGCCTCAGCCGGCGTCTCACCGATGCCGTTTCGATCGGTGCGCCCCGCGTGCACCTGCTGCTCTCGGGCAGGCGCTCGGCCCGACGCGTGGCGGTGCCCGGTCGGGCCGGGCGCCCGGACGCCTCGGGCGCGCTGCGCTACCGCTTCATCCTGCCCGACGAGCTGCTGCGGCGCTTCCGAGGCGACCGGGTGGACATGTGGACCGTCGCCGAGGTGCGCGGGCTGAGCGGAGGCGCGGTCCGCGTCGGCGCGGATCAGGTGTCGAAGCGCGGGGGCGGGGACGGGCGCAGCGGCATGAACGTCGAACTCTACGCGACCGACCAGGGCAACGCGAGTCTGCGTCTCGCCCGATAGCCTGACGCAGTTCCGGGCTACGCCGAGAGCACGTCGAGCGCGTGCTGCAGGTCGGCAGGGTAGCGGCTCTCGAAATGCACGGGCTCGCCCGTGCCCGGGTGCCTGAAGCCGAGCCGCATGGCATGCAACCACTGCCGGGTCAGGCCGAGGCGCTCCGAGAGCGTCGGGTCGGCGCCGTACATGCCATCACCCACGCACGGGTGCCGCTGCGCCGCCATGTGCACGCGGATCTGGTGGGTGCGCCCGGTCTCGAGCTCGATCTCGAGCAGGCTCGCATAGGGGAACGCCTCGAGCGTCTCGTAGTGCGTCACCGAGGGCTTGCCGTCGCGTGTCACGGCGAACTTCCACTCGTGCCCCGGATGCCTGCCGATCGGCCCCTCGATCGTGCCCGAGAAGGGGTCGGGATGCCCCTGCACCACAGCGTGGTAGATCTTCGAGACCTCCCGCTCCTTGAAGGCGCGTTTGAGCTCGCTGTAGGCTCGCTCGCTCTTCGCGACGACCATCAACCCGCTCGTGCCGGCATCGAGACGGTGCACGATGCCCTGGCGTTCGGGCGCGCCCGAGGTCGCGATCCGGTACCCCGCCCCGGCGAGCGCGCCGAGCACGGTGGGCCCCTCCCATCCGAGTGAGGGGTGCGCCGCGGCTCCCGCCGGCTTGTCGATCACCACGATGTCGTCGTCGTCGTGCACGATGCCGAGCTCGGGCAGGTGCACGGGAACCACCTCCGGGCCGCGCTTCTCTTCCCAGGAGACCTCGAGCCAGCCACCCGCCGCCAAGCGATCGGACTTGCCGAGCGTACGCCCGTCGAGGGCGACCCCGCCCGCCTGCGCGACCTCCGCGGCGAAGCTACGTGAGAAGCCGAGCAGCTTGGCCAGGGCGGCGTCGACCCGCTCGCCCGCGAGGCCGTCGGGCACCGGAAGGCTACGCTGCTCCATCGGAGTGGCTCCTTCTGGGCGAACCGTCGATCGGCAGGCCGAGCACGCTGATCAGGATGAACAGCACCATGCCGCTCACGATCGCGATGTCGGCGACGTTGTAGATGGCCGGGTTGAACCCGAGCCACATCCACGGCGTGAGGATGAAGTCGATGACGTGCCCCTCGGGGAAGCCGGGTTCGCGTGTGAGGCGGTCCGTGAGATTGCCGAGCACGCCGCCGAGCAGCAGGCCGAGGAACACTCCCCAAGGGATCGAGCGCAGGCGCCGCAGCTGCCAGAGGATCACGACCACGACCACCGTGGCGAGCACGGTGAAAATCCAGGTCGCGCCGCTCGCCATGGAGAACGCCGCGCCGGGATTGCGCACGAAGTGCCACTGGAGGAACTCGCCGAGCACGGGCTCGGTACGGCCCTCCGTGAGATTCGATACCACCCAGTTCTTGGAGAGCTGGTCGATGGCGAACACGACGATCGCGACGCCGAGCAGGAGCAGAGGCACCAGCCGGCGTCGCGATGACGAGGAGGTGGCGGAAACGGCCACCACGTCGGGAGCGTCGCTCACGCTCCCTGCTACTGCAGACCGTCGGGAGCGCCGGCGGGCTCGGGCGAGCCGTCGAGGCCGCGCAGCTGCGACTGGATGTACGAGCGCAGCGTCGAACGGTACTCCGACTCGAACTGACGCAGCTCCTTGATCTTGAACTGGAGATCGCCGCGCTCGTCGCCGAGCACGCGCAGCTCTTCGGCGCGCTGCTTCTGCGCCTCCTCGACGAGCTGCTTCGCGGTACGCTCGGCGTCCTCGATCATCTGCTGACGCTTCTGCTCAGCCTCGCTGATGAGGCGATCGCGCGTCGTCTCGCCCTCGTGCACGTGCTTGTCGTGCAGCTCGAGCGCGAGCTGCAGCATGGCGCTCGACTTGACGGCGTCGGGCTGCGGAAGCGCAGCGGCCTCGGCGACGGCGCTGGAGGTCTCGGCCGCCGGGGCGGGAGCAGCGGGAGCCTTCGGGGCATCGACCACGATGGTCTGCTCGGAGGCTTCACCGGAGTCAGCGCCGCCCTCGGACTTGCCGGCTTCGCAGGCGGCCAGCTTCTCGGTGAGCTCCTCGATCTGGGCGCGCAGCTCGGCCTTCTCCTGCTCATGCTGGCGCAGCTCCTCCACGATCGTGTCGAGGAAGTCGTCGACCTGATCGAGATCGTAGCCGTCGCGGAACTTGGTGATCGTGAACTTCTGGTTCACGACATCTTCAGGAGTCAGGGCCATCGTTTACGTCTCTTTCGGTTCGGGACCACTCGCGTGGTCATGGAACAACGCTAGCAAATATTGTCCGGTTCGCGCAGAATGCCCGGAAATAGAGCCTTTCTATCACCAACCGGGGATGATCGCGAGGAGGATCCAGCACGCGAGGAGCGTGAGCATCCAGCCGAGATCCAGGGCGATCTGCCCGAGGCGGATCGGCGGCAGCAGCCTGCGGAACATCTTGATGGGCGGATCCGTGACCGTGTACACGAGCTCCACCAGCACCGCGAGCACACCGCGCGGGCGGAAGTTGCGGTTGAGCACCAGGATCCAGTCGAGCACGAATCTGCCCCAGAGCACGAAGATGTAGATCCGGAGGACGACCCGCAGCACGGTTCCGATCGCGAATACGACCTCCACGGCTTACGCCGAGGGTGCCACGAAGAACGAGCCGCTGTCCTGCTGACGCGAGCCGTCGCTACCGACCTCGATGTGCTCGGGCGAGAGCAGGAACACCTTGCTCGTCACGCGCTCGATGCGCCCGTGCAGACCCATGGTGAGGCCGCTCGTGAAGTCGATGAGGCGCTTGGCGTCGGCCTCGTTCATGCGCGAGAGGTTGATGATCACCGGGAGTCCCTCGCGGAAATTCTCGGCGATGACCTTCGCATCCTTGTACTCGGTGGGGTGTACGGTGAGGATCTCGTTCATAGGCTGCTGCGCCGCCGGCTTGGTGGGGGTGACCCGTCGCAGGGGGGTGACCGACGCGCGCTGGGGGGCGGGTCGGGCAGCCTCGGGCTTCGGGGCCGCCGCCGGAGCGGGGGTCTCCTTCGCGGTCGATCGGGGAGCCGCGGGCTGCTGCGACTCGGCGTTCTGCTCCTCGAGGTCCTCCTCGGCGAGGCCCAGGAACACCATGGTCTTCTTCAGCGGGTTGCTCATCATTTCTCCCAACGCGGTGCGGTGTTTCGAGGCTATCTGGGGTCCGGGCGTTTTCCGGTGATTGCGCTGCCGATTCGCAGGTGTGTCGCTCCCGCTGCGATCGCTTCGGCGTAGTCATGGGTCATGCCGGCGGATATGGCGGTGGCCTCCGGAGCGAGGGTGCGCACGCGTTCCGAGGAGCCCCGCAGCCGCGCGAAGGCGGATGCCGGATCCTCCTCCTCGGGAAGCGGCGCGACCGCCATCAGACCTCTCAGCCGCAGCGTGGGGGTCTGGAGCACGCGCTCGGCGATCCGCTCGACCTCGTCCGGCGCGGCGCCACCGCGAGCCGGGTCGTCGGTGAGGTTGACCTGCACGAACGCGTCGATGGGTTTCTCGACCTCTGCAGTGGCGAGGGCGTCGACGAGGCGTTCTCGATCGATCGAGTGGATCGCGCTCGCGTATCTCGCGGCCTGCCTCGCCTTCTTCGTCTGCAGCTGCCCGATGAAGTGCCAGTCGAGACCGAGGCCGGCGAGCTCTTCGGCCTTCGACTGGGCCTCCTGATGCCGGTTCTCACCCACATCGCGCACGCCAAGTCCGGCGAGCGCCGCCACCAGGGCCGCGGGATGGAACTTGGTCACGACGATGAGGGTGACATCCGCCGGGTCGCGCTCCGCGACCCGGCAGGCGTCGGCGATACCGCCGCGCACCGCTTCCAGTCGATCGGCGAGGCCCGGGAAGTCGGCGAGATCGACTCCGGTCACGTCGCCTACCTCAGGAACTCGGGGATGTCGAGATCATCGTCGTCATCGCCGTCGAAGGCGGGATCGGGCAGCTGCGCCTCGACCGGCGGGTTCGAGAGCACCTCGCCGAACTGTCCGGTGGGCGGGTTCTGCCCCTGGGCCTCGCTCTCACCGCGGTTGGCGTTGAAGCCCTTGAAGCCCAGGCCGGTCGCCTCTCCGCTCGCGACGGCGGAGGCGGTCGTGGAAGCCTGCGCGGGCACATCGTCGATGCTCTCGACGTGGCTGCCGCGGCGACCGCGCTGCTCGGACGACTGCACCTGGGGTGAGGGATCGTCGTCGAAGCCGGCGGCGATCACGGTGACCCGCACCTCGTCGCCGAGCGTGTCGTCGATGACGGTGCCGAAGATGATGTTCGCCTCGGGGTGCACGACGTCCTGCACGAGAGTCGAGGCCTCGTAGATCTCGCTGAGGGCGAGGTTCGAGGAGCCCTGGATGGACAGGAGCACGCCGTGCGCGCCCTCGACGGAGGCCTCGAGCAGCGGGGACGCGACGGCCAGCTCAGCGGCCTTGATCGCGCGATCGGCGCCGCGGGCGGATCCGATGCCCATGAGCGCCGCACCGGCCCCCTGCATGACCGACTTGACGTCGGCGAAGTCGAGGTTGATGAGGCCGGGGGTGGTGATGAGGTCGGTGATGCCGGAGACGCCGGCGAGCAGCACCTGGTCGGCGGCCGCGAAGGCCTCGATCATGCTGATGCCGGGCTCGCTGATGTCGAGCAGGCGATCGTTCGGCACGACGATCAGGGTGTCGACGGCCTCGCGCAGCGTGTGCACGCCGGCGTCGGCCTGCGCCGCACGGCGCTTGCCCTCGAAGCTGAACGGGCGGGTGACCACGCCGATGGTCAGCGCGCCGATGGACTTGGCGATCCGCGCCACGACGGGAGCCGCGCCCGTGCCGGTGCCGCCGCCCTCGCCGGCGGTCACGAAGACCATGTCCGCGCCCGAGAGCGCCTCCTCGATCTCCTCCGCGTGATCCTCTGCGGCGCGGCGGCCGACCTCGGGATCCGCGCCGGCGCCGAGGCCCCGCGTGAGTTCGCGGCCGACGTCGAGCTTGACGTCGGCGTCGCTGAGCAGCAGCGCCTGCGCATCGGTGTTGACCGCGATGAACTCGACGCCGCGCAGGCCGAGCTCGATCATGCGGTTGACAGCGTTGACGCCGCCACCGCCGACACCGACGACCTTGATCACTGCGAGGTAGTTCTGGTTGCCTGACACCTGGATCCCCTCCAACCTTCAACCTCTAGCTGAAGTTAAAAGTTAGTATTGCCGTATACATTTCCTGCGCACAACGCTATGGGGCGGCCCCGTATCCGCGCTGAAGACACGCCGCGCGGCGCCGAGCAATTCGGTGAGAATGCGCGAGTCGCCGGGCAGGCGATCGACCCGAGCGCGGCGCCGCCCCTCACCGGAACACGGGGGCTTCGGCCGACGAGACGTCGATGCGCTCGACCGGGCGATCCGCGAGCGCCACGATCATCCGCTCGAGCACCTCGGCTTTGTACCGGGTGCGATCCGCGTCGCCCCACAGCACCTCGACGCCACTCGAGAGCGTGAACGTGACGTCCTGCCCGCTCGAGGCCGTCACCGAGACGATCCCGGTGCGCAGCTCCGCCGGCATGTCGCGCAGCGCCCGACCGGCCGATCGGAACGCTTGCGAAGAGAAATCCGTGACCGCGCCCGAGGCCACGGGGGCGCCGGCGGGAGCCTGCTCTGCCGAGGCGAGCAGCACGCCCGCCGCGTCGTAGACCGCGTATCCGGCATCGCCCTGCACCGAGATCACCGGCACGCGCTCCTCGATGCGCACCACGAGCGTGTGCGGCGGCACGCGCTCGACGGCGTAGCGCTGGATCATCGGGAACGGCTCGAGCGCCTGATGCACCTCGGCGTCGTCGACCAGGGCGAGCGGACGGCCGTCGAAGCGCGAGAGCGCCTGCTCGACGTCCCCCTGATTGACGTTGACCGCCCCGACCACCTGCAGGTCGCGCACCGCCATCACGGGAGTGAACGCGCCGCCCACGACGAAGAGTGCGAGAGCGGCGACCGCGGCGAGCGCGATCCACCAATTGCGGCGCTTCCGCCGACTGCCGACCGAGAACCGCCGGCGTTCGTTGCGGAGCTGGGCTCGGCGCAGCTTCTCAGCGGCGCGCAGCCGGCGCTCCGCCACGCGCACCGGATCCGCGTCCCGCTCGGAGCGCAGTCGCGCGAGGGAGAACCGCGATGACCGGTCCGACAGCTCCAGCGCCCGAGCCTCCCGCACCTCGCCCAGGTCGACCGTCGGCGCCGCAGCGGCGTCGGCCGTATCGGCGGCTGCCGAGCCCGCCGTCCTCGTCGGGTCATCCGCCGTGGTCGAGTGGTCCGCCGGCGTCGCGCTCTCCGTCGCGGCGCGTCTCGCGAGACGGCGCCGCAGCAGCGACGGGCGGTCGCGCGCATCTGACGTCTCTGGCGCATCTGCCCCTGGCGCGGTCTCGGGTGCGACGGCCGCCTTCTCAGGCGCGGATGCCCGACCCCACGACGGGAAGACCCCGTCGTCGGATGCGCCGGGGTCCGGTTCGTGCCCGCGCTCGGGAGCGCGGTCGAACCCGCTGGGCCGCTTCATCGCCCGAACCGCCTCGTCACCGCGACCGTCTCCCTACGCGCCCGCGGGCTCGAAGCGCTCGCGGAGCGCCTCGACCACCTGCGGGATGATCCGATAGACCGTGCCGCAGCTCATCGTGACCATCACGTCGCCGGGGCGCGCGATCTCCGCGAGGTAATCCGCGGCATCCTGCCAGTCGGGACGGTAGGCCACGCGGCTCTGATCCACGAAATCGTCGGCGACGAGTGCGCCGGTGACTCCCTCGACCGGATCCTCACGAGCCCCGTCGACTGCGATGACCACCGTGTGGTCGGCACCCGCCTCGAGAACCTCTGCGAACTCGCGGTGGAACAGCTTGGTGCGGCTGTAGAGGTGCGGCTGGTGGATCGCGATCAGCCGCCCCGCTTCACCGACCACGGCGCGCGCCGAGTCGAGCAGGGCCGCGACCTCGGTGTGATGATGGGCGTAGTCGTCGTAGACGCGCACCCCGCCGACCTCGGTGTGGAACTCGAAGCGGCGCTTGGTGCCGCCGAACTCGGCGATCGCGGCGAGTGCGGGGCCGGCCTCGAAGCCGAGACCGACGAGCACGGCCAGAGCGCCCACCGCATTGACCGCGTTGTGCCGCCCGTACACCGAGAGCTGCGCCTCGTGCCGCTCGGCGACGCCATCGGCGCCCGCGATTTCGACCTCGAAGCGCACCGGACCGGAGGCGTCGATCGACACGATCCTGACGTCGGCCTCCGCGTGCTCGCCGAAAGTGGTGATCCTTCGTCCGAGCTCTGCGTGATCGGCGTCGGCGCGAAGTGCGTCGAGCACCTCTACCGCCCCCGGATCATCGGCCGAGATCACGACCTGCTCGCGCGCACCGCTGGCGAAATCGACGAAGGCGCGCATGAACGCCTCGCGCGAACCGTAGAAATCGAGGTGCTCGGGGTCGACGTTCGTGATGAGCGCGACCGCGGTGTCGTAGAGCAGGAACGACTTATCGCTCTCGTCCGCCTCGATCACGAAGAGGTCGTCGGAGCCGGGGCCCGAGCTCACCCCGAGCGACTCGATGATGCCGCCGTTCACGAAGGAGGGATCGGCGCCCAGCCCGAGCAGCCCGGTGACGATCATGCCGGTCGAGGTCGTCTTGCCGTGGGCCCCCGCCACCGACACGACGCGCTTGCCGCGCGCCAGCCAGGCGAGCGCCTGGGAGCGGTGCAGTACGGGGAGCCCCTTCGCGAGCGCGAGCTGGTACTCCGGGTTGTCCTGCCAGAGCGCGCCGGTGACGACGAGCGTCTCGGCATTTCCCACGTTGGCCGCGTCGTGCCCGATGCTCACCGGGATCCCGAGCTGTTCCAGCGCCTCGGTCGAGTAGTTGGCGCTGCGATCGGATCCAGTCACGGGCACACCCGCCTGATGCATCATGCGCGCGATGCCGCTCATGCCCGAGCCGCCGATGCCGACGAAGTGCACGCGCCCGAGCTCGTCGGGGATCTCCATCTCGAGATCTGGGTAGATCATCTGGCCTCCTCAGATAGACACTCCAGCGTACCGTCTCCGGGCCCCGGATCCCTGAGATCCGGGGCCATTTCGAACTCCTCATCTCGCGCGAGTGCGTGGGTCGCGCAGCGTGACGACTACGACCAGACCCCTGCCGAGATACGGATCTCACACACCGAATCGCGAATCCGTGCGCGGAATCCGTATCTCGCCCTGACCCTGTCGCCCCCAAAGCCTGTCGAAGGGGTGCGAGCTACCCGCGCAGTCCGCGTTCCGCCTCGGGGCGCGGCACGAGCGGCACCGCAACCGCCGGCGCGAGCGCCAGGATCGCCAGTGCGGCCGGGATCCCGAGCGCCCCGATGAGCGCACCGACGGCCGGCCCGACGGCGGCTGCGGCGACGAACTGGCCGGTGTTCTGGATCCCCAGTGCGCGGCCCGCCCAGCCCGGCCCGGCGATCTCCGCGATCGAGGTGAAGGCGAGGCCGTTGTCGGCGACGCTGACGCAGCTGGCCACGAGGTAGGCCGCCGCCGCGGGCAGGCTCCACTCGGCCCAGCCGAACGCCGCAGCGAGCAGCAGTGCCGCGATTCCGGCGATCGCCACGATCCGCAGCGGACCGAGCCGGGACATCGCGCGGTCGCTCCAGGCCCCGACGAGGATGCGGCACGCGGCGCCCGCGAACTGCGATGCCGCGACGAGGCCGCCGGCGGCGAGCGCGCTCCAGCCGAGGCCGACGGTGAACCAGACCAGCCCGAAGGTGGAGAGCGCGAACTGCGGCACGACGAGCAGCACCGACACGGCGTGGATGCGCGCCAACGTCCACGACGAGCGGTACGGGTTGCCGGTCGCTGCCAGGGCGCGCGAGACCCGCGCGGGATCCCGCACCACGACCGCGCACAGCACCAGGCTCAGCGCGCACAGCCCGCCGCCCAGCGCGAACGCCGCGGCCGGCCCGCCGGCGTCGGCGAGCGGCGGCACCCCGAGCGCCGCAGCCGCCATACCGAGGGGCTGACAGGTCTGGCGGATGCCCATGGCGAGGCCACGCCGGTCCGGCGGGAACCAGCCGGCGATGAGGCGGCCGCTGGCGCTGTTGGTGCAGGCCGACATCGCGCCGCTCGCGACGAGCGCGATCCCGAGCAACACAAGGCCGTGCGCGGCCATCGAGGCCGCCACGGCCGCGACCGTGAGCGACAGCCCCGCAAGGATCACCCGCCGCTCCCCGAAGCGGTCGGTCGCGGCACCCCACGCCACCAGCGTCAGCACGAGGCCGAGGTTCGGGGCACCCGCGAGCAGGCCCGCTTCGGCGAGGCTCATACCCCGCTCTGCGAGCAGGTGCGGGATCAGGAACGCGGGCGCGGCCGCGACGACGGTGGTGGCGGCCTGGGCGATCACCATCGCGGCGAGCATCAGCCACAGGCGGGCGGGGATGGGCGTGCGTGCGCGTACGGCGGTGCCGGCGGCGGGCGCGGGCGCGGCGGGGTCTGTCATGGTCGGGTTCTCCGGTCTCGACGAGTGTGGACCGGCACGACGACGCAGCCGCTGACGGGGAGCCGGTCGATTCAGGCCCCGTCGCGGCGGCGAAGAAGCAGCACCCGTGACATGCTGTCGATCCTACCCCGCCTTGTCCCGTCATTCGGATCTCACCCGTATTTCGGATGGAACCCCGGCGTTCAGCTCCGAAGGAGCGGCAGGGTCCGAACGAAGGGACCCTCCTCCGTGCCGATACCCGGCCAGCACGTCGCTCACAGCCAAGGTCGCAGTTGCGACATCGTGCTGGTTGCCGAGTGCCGGCCCTACGAAACCGCTCTCGCGATCGTACACTCCGCGCTGAACCAGGGCCCGACCTCGATCCAGGCGCTCGAAACGCTCCCCTCCCCGCGCCTGCGCGACCTGGTGCGACACGCGACCCCGTTCATTGCGGCGGGTCGGCGACCTTCGACCCGTTCGGCAGGCTCAGGGCCGCGCAGCTCAGGGAGCGGGCCGACACCGCGCTCAACGGGCCGCGAGCGCCTCCCGCACCAGCTCGAGCAACCGCTCGGTGCCGTCGAGCGTTCCGGCGCCGCGGGCGCGCTCCGACATGGCGGCGAGGCGCGCCTCATCGCCGACGAGCGGCAGCAGCGTATCGCGCACCCACTCGGGCGTGAGCTCTTCGTCCTCGACCATCAGCGCTCCCCCCGCCGACACCACACCCGCCGCGTTGAACCGCTGCTCGCCGTTCCCATGGCTGTACGGCACGAAGACGGCGGGGATGCCGAGCCCGGCGAGCTCGCTCACGGTCGTGGAGCCGGCGCGCGACACCGCCAGATCGCACGCCGAGAGCGCGAGGTCCATGCGGTCGCAGTACGGGATCACCGTGTAGCCGGGCACCCCGGGATCCTCGACCTCGGTGAGCCCGCCCCAGATATGCAGCACCTGCACGCCCGCGGCGACGATCTCGGCCGCCGAGCCCGAGATGCCGCGGTTGATCGCGCGCGCGCCGAGCGAGCCGCCGGTGACGAGCAGCGTGCGCTTCTCCGGCTCGAGGCCGAAGTGCTCGCGCGCGGAGGCGCGCAGGCCCGCTCGATCGAGGCCGGTGATCTCGGGGCGCAACGGCATCCCGGTCACCCGTGCGCCGTCGATGGGGGTACCCTCGAACGTCACCGCGACGTACGGGGTGCTGCGTGCGCCCAGCTTATTCGCCATGCCGGGCTTCGCGTTCGCCTCGTGGATCACGACGGGCACGCCCTCCTTGGCCCCCGCGCGATAGGCCGGCGCAGAGGCGTATCCGCCGAACCCGACGACCACGTCGATGGAGCGCTCGCGGATGAGCGCGCGGGTCTGGCGCACGGCGCGCGCGAACCGAGCGGGGAACCGCAGCGCGGCGAGGTTCGGGCGACGCGGGAACGGCAGCCGCTCGATGTGCACGAGCTCGTACCCGCGCTCCGGCACGAGCCGTGCCTCGAGCCCCTCCCGGGTACCCAGCACGACGATCTCGGCGTCAGGTTCCTCGGCTCTGATGAGATCGGCGAGCGCGAGCAGCGGGTTGACGTGTCCGGCGGTGCCGCCTCCGGCGAGCAGGTAGCGGGTCATCGGGTACCTCGGGTCCTTCCTACGGGTGCGGCGGCATCGAGCTCCGCCTGGTACTGCGCGCCGTCGCGCGCGATGGAGATGACGACGCCGATCGCCGCGAGACACGCGATGAGGGCCGTGCCGCCCGCGCTGATGAGCGGCAGCGGCACGCCCAGCACGGGGAACACCTTGATCACCACGCCGATGTTCACGAAGGCCTGGCCGACGATCCACACCATGATCCCGCCGACAACGGCGCGCCCGAAGCGATCGCGAGCGCGAGTGATCACGCGCAGCATGACGACCATGAGCACGATGAAGAGCACGATGACGAGCAGCGCGCCGATGAGGCCGAGCTCCTCTCCGATGATCGCGAAGATGTAGTCGTTGTCTGCGGCGGGCAGCCACGACCACTTCGCCTTCGAATTGCCGAGCCCGACGCCGAAGAGGCCCCCGCTCGCGAGCGCCCACATGCCGTGCGTCGACTGCCAGTCGAGGCCGCTGTAGTCGTCGGTCTGCCCCGCGTGGCTGAGCAGACGCGCCATGCGGTTGGGGCTCGTCACGACGAAGAGCACGACCGCGAGCGCACCGCCAAGGGCCGTCACCCCGAGCGTCTTCCAGCTGATTCCGCCGAAGTACATCGCGCCGAACACCATCGCGGCCATGATCAGCACAGTGCCCAGGTCGCGCCCGAGCAGCACGACGCCCAGCGCGATCAGCGCGCCCGGCACGATGACCGGAATCACCTCGTGCCGCATCTGCCCGAGCAGGGGCTCCTTGCGCTGCAGCACCGCCCCGACCCACACGACGAGGGCCAGCTTCAGTGCTTCCGAGGGCTGCGCGGTGAAGCCTCCGATCTGGATCCAGTTGCGATTGCCGTAGAGCGAGTAGCCGAGCGGCGTGAACACCAGCAGCTGCAGCAGGATGCCGAGACCGAGCAGCACCCATGCCCACCGCTTCCAGAACGTCACAGGCATCGCCGCGGCGATGAGCATGAGCGGGATCCCGATGATCGCGAAGGTCGCCTGGCGCCAGAAGCCGCCGAACGACCCCTGCTCGTTGACGAACGACGTCACCGACGACGCCGACAGCACCATGATCAGCCCGAAACCGACGAGCAGCGCCGTGATCGCGTAGAGCGCGGCGACCGTGGGATCGGATCCCGTGCGCAGCATGGACCCGAGACTGATGCGGGACTGGCCGGGAATGCGCGCCGACGGCTCCGGCGTTTCGGGAGCCATCCCGCTCACTCCAGTTCGCTCACGGCCGCCTGGAACTGACGGCCGCGATCGGGGTAATCCTTGAACTGGTCCATGGAGGCGGCGGCCGGGGCGAGCAGCACCGTGTCTCCCTCGGTCGCGAGCGACGCTGCCGCCTGCACGGCGCGGGTCATCACCTCGCCCGCCGATCCCGCCGGCACATCCTCGCGCCCCGTGTGATCGGGCACGATCTCGACCCGGGGCACATCCGAGGCGTGCGCCTCGAGAGCGGCCAGCACCTCGGCCCGCTCGGCGCCGATCACCACGACGCCGCGCAACCGGTGCGCGTGCTCGGCGACGAGCTCCCCGATGTCCACGCCCTTGAGCAGGCCCCCGACGATCCACACGACCCGCTGCAGAGCCCGCAGCGACGCATCCGCGGCGTGCGCGTTCGTGGCTTTCGAGTCGTCGATCCAGCGCGCGCCGCGGTGCTCGCCGAGCTGCTGGGCGCGGTGCGCGTCGGGAGTGAAATTCAGGATCGCCTGAGCGATCTCCGCGGGTTCGACCCCGCGGGCGCGGGCGAGCGCGCTCGCGGCGAGCACGTTCTGCACCATGTGGGGCGCCGCGATGCCGCGGTCGGCGAGTTCGTCGACGGTCACGAGTTCGTAGGCCTCGCTGCGACGCTCGGCGTGGAATCCGCGATCGACGAGGATCCCCTCGACCACGCCGAAGCCGCTGGGCGGCGGAGAATCGAGGCCGAAGCTGATGGCGCGCGCCCCCTCGACGACATCGGCGTCCTCGACCATGCGCTCAGTCTCGGCGTCGGCCCGGTTGTAGACGCACGCGACCTGCGTGTGCTCGTACACCTTCGCTTTCGCCGCCCAGTAGGCCTCGGCCCCGCCGTGCCAGTCGAGGTGATCGTCGGCGAAGTTGAGGCAGGCGCTCGCGTACGGCGAGACGACGCCGGCCCCGGAGCCCGAGCGCAAGCGCTCCAGCTGGAAGCTCGAGAGCTCCACCACGATCGCGTCGTAGCCCTGCGGGTCCCGCAGCGCGTCGAGGACGGGTGTGCCGATGTTACCTGCCGGCGTGGCGCGCAATCCGCCCGCGACGAGCATGTGCGCAGTGAGCTGCGTGGTGGTCGTCTTGCCGTTGGTGCCGGTGATGCAGATCCAGTCGGCGACGCGATCCGTCTTGTCGCGCAACCGCCATCCCAGCTCGATGTCGCCCCACACGGGAATGCCGCGCTGCTCCGCCCACGCCGTGAGCGGGTGGTCCGGTCGGTAACCGGGCGACACGATCACGAGGTCGGGGCCGAATGCGGCCAGGTCGCCGAGCTGCTCGGGGTTGCTGTCGGCGCAGAACCGCTCGGAGCCGATGACGTCGAGCAGGCGCTCGCGATCCTCGTCCGGCGCCCCGTAGATGACCCGCACGCGCGATCCGAGCTCCATGAGGGTGTCGGCCACCGAGAACCCGGTCACGCCGAGCCCGAGCACCGCGACGCGCAATCCCGACCAGTCGTCGTGCCAGCTCGACAGCGCGAGCACCCGCTCGGCGCTCCGATCCGCCTCGTCCATGCCGCTCCCAGAAGTCTCAGTCATATCCCGCTCCGTCACTGCTGCAGCAGCCATTCGCCGTAGAACGCGCCGACGCCCGCGATCGCGAATAGGCCGGCGACGATCCAGAACCGCACCACGACCGTGACCTCGGCCCAGCCCTTGAGCTCGAAGTGGTGATGGATCGGGCTCATCAGGAAGATGCGCTTGCCCTTCGTCACCTTGAAGTAGAGGCGCTGCAGGATCACCGATCCGGTCTCGATGATGAAGAGGCCGCCGACGAGCACGAGCAGGATCTCGGTTCGGGTGAGGATCGCGAGAGCGGCGATCGCGCCGCCGATCGCCATCGAACCGGTATCGCCCATGAACACCTTGGCCGGGTTGGTGTTCCACCAGAGGAACCCCGCGAGCCCGCCGAGGAAGGCGGCTGCGATGACCGCGAGGTCCATCGGGTCGCGCACGTCGTAGCAGCCGGGTTCCAGCGCGATCGCGCAGCTCTGCGCACCCTGCCAGAAGCCGATCACGAGGTAGGCGCCGAACGCGAAGATCGCGGCGCCCGCAGCGAGGCCGTCGAGGCCGTCCGTCACATTGACCGCGTTGGTCGTCGCCGTGACGATCACCATGATCCAGATGATGAACAGGACGATGCCCGCGACCGCGCCGAGCGCCATGAAGTCGAACGACGTATCGCGGAAGAGCGAGACGCTCGTCGAGACCGGCGAGATCCCGGCCTCGTTCGCGAACCGCAGCCCGAGCAGCGCGAAGGCGACGGCGATCACGACCTGGCCCACGATCTTCGCCCAGCCGTTCAGTCCGGCCGAGTTCTGCAGCCGGGCCTTCATGAAGTCGTCGATGAACCCGACGAGGCCCGCGCCCACCGCCATGAGGATCACGAGCAGCGCCGAGGGCGAGGGGGTCTCGCGCATCACCAGCTTGCCGACGAAGTAGGCGATGACGGAGCCCGAGAGGAAGATGAGGCCGCCCATCGTGGGCGTGCCGCGCTTCACCTCGTGCTCCTTGGGCCCGTCGACGCGGATCGGCTGACCCCAGCGCAGACGGTTGAAGCCCCGCACGAAGAGCGGTGTGAGCAGCAGCGAGTACAGCAGCGAGAAGCCGCCGGCGATCAGGAGCGCGATCATGCGTAGGCCTCCCCCAGTCGGTCGCCGAGGGACTGCAGGCCCGCCGCGTTCGAGGATTTCACCAGCACGGTGTCGTGCGGCTGCAGCGTGCGGAGCAGATAGTCGTAGGCCTCGTCCTTGGACTCGAAGAACACGCTCTCGCCGTCCCAGGACCCCTCGTTGATGGCGCTGATGTGCAGGTGGCGCGCCTCCTTGCCGACGACGACCAGCTCGGAGATGCGCAGGCGCACGGCCTGCAGGCCGATCCGGATGTGCTCCTCGATCGAGTACTCCCCGAGCTCGCTCATCGCGCCGAGCACCGCCACCGTGCGTCCCTCGGGCTTGCGGATCTGCGCGAGCGTGCGCAGGGCGGCGCTCATCGAGTCGGGGCTGGCGTTGTAGGCGTCGTTGATGATCGTGATGTCGTCGCGACCCCCGAGCACCTGCATGCGGCCCGGAGCAGCGAGCGCGGCGGCCTCGAGCTCCTCGACGATGGCCGGGAGCGGCAGCCCGAGCTCGAGGCCGATGGCCGCCGCTGCCAGGGCGTTCATCACGTGGTGCTCGCCGAGTACGCGGAAGTGCACGGGCAGCGACTCGGCATCGCGGCCCGGCAGGGCGGCGTGCAGCGTGAAGCGGGTACCGTCGGCCGACGCGTCGACGTCGCTCGCGCGAACCTGCGCCTCGGGGTGCAGCCCGAACCAGAGCACACGGGCGCGGGTGAGCTCGGCCATCTGCGAGACGCGGGGGTCGTCGCGGTTGAGCACCGCCACGGCGCTCTCGGGGAGATCGCGCACCATCTCGCTCTTCGTGCGGAACGTCGTCTCGATGCCGCCGAACTCGCCCGCGTGCGCGAGGCCGACCGAGAGCACGACGCCGATGTGCGGCGGGGCCATCGCGGTGAGCCTCGCGATCTCCCCTTCGGCGCTCGCCCCCATCTCGGCGACGAGCGTGCGGGTCGCGTCGTCGACGCGCAGCATGGTGAGCGGACCGCCCACCTCGTTGTTGAACGACTTCGCGGAGGCGACCGTCGGCCCGATCCGCTCCGCCATCGCGGCCACGAGGTTCTTGGTGGTCGTCTTGCCGTTGGATCCCGTGATCCCCACGATCGTCAGCTCTCCGCGGGCGCGCACGCGACGAACCACCTCGGTCGCGAGGGCGCCGAGCGCGTCGGTGCTGTCGGCGACCACGATCTGGGGCACACGCTCGTCGAGCTCCCGCTCGACACGGAGTTCACGCTCGTCGAGCTCCCGCTCGACGACGAGCAACGCGGCCCCCGCCTCGACGGCCTTGCCGGCGAACAGATGGCCGTCGGTCTCCTCGCCGCGGCGGGCGAAGAAGATCTGCCCGGGCCGCACCTCGCGCGAGTCGGTCTGCGCCTCGCCTCGCACGGTGGCTCGGGGGTCGCCAGGTCCCGGCGCCAGCCGTCCGCCGGTCGCGAGCGCGACCTCTTCCAACGTCAGTTCAATCACGGAAGCAATCCTGCCTCGCGGAGCGCCCCGCGTACCTCATCACGCGCCGAGTACGGCAGATGCTGACCGGCGACTTCTTGATAGTCCTCGTGTCCGGGACCGGCATACAGGATAACGTCACCGGCTCGGGCGAGCGAAATGGCAAGGCGGATCGCGGCGCGCGGATCACCCTCCTCGATCACCTCCGCGTGGTTCGCCGAGCGGGCTCCCGCGATGAGCTGCGCGCGGATCGCCTCCGGCGGTTCTGAGCGCGGGTGGTAGTCGCAGACGATGAGGACGTCGGATCCCGCCGCCGCGATCCGCCCCATCTCCTCGCGCTTCGTGGTGTCGCGATCGCCGTCGGCGCCGAACATGAAGATGATCCTGCCGGGAGCCACCTCGCCGAGCGCGTCGAGCATGGCGGCGAAGGCCCCGGGGGTGTGCCCGTAGTCGACGTAGAAGCGGGGGCCCGCATCGAGTGGCAGCTCCGGGTTCATCGCCTCGAGGCGGCCCGGGATGTAGACGGGGATCCGGCCGCGCTCGAGCCCGGCCTCGACACGCTCGAGCGGCACGCCGGCCTCGTGCAGCATGATGAGCGCGAGCGCCGCATTCTCTGCCATGAACCGGCCGAACATCGGAACGCTGCCGCGGAAGTGCGCGCCGCCGGGGCCCTGCAGCACGAACGACACCCCGTCGATCGTCTGCCGCGTCACCGCGAGGTGCCAGTCGGCGTCCTGCCCGTACTCGGTCGCGAGCCGGGTGACCGGGATCCGCGATTCGCGCGCGATCCGCTGCCCGTACGGCGAGTCGACCACCACCACACCGCGCTCGGCGTGCTCGGGCGCGAAGAGCGCGAGCTTCGCGGCGAAGTAGCTCTCCATGTCGCCGAAGTCGTCGAGGTGGTCCTGCGAGAAGTTGTTGAAGGCGACAACGTCGAAGCGCACGCCGTCGATGCGATGCCGCTCGACCGCGTGCGCGGAGACCTCGAGCGCTACACCGTCGACGCCCTTCTCCCCCATCCTGGCGAGCAGCGCGTGCAGCTCGGGCGCCTCCGGGCTCGTGAGATCGGAGACGATCACCTCATCGCCGATCCGCCGCTCGGCGGTCGAGCTCAGGCCCGGCGTGAAGCCGGCTGCTCGCAGCAGCTCGGCGAGCAGGTACACGACGCTGGTCTTGCCGTTGGTTCCGGTGATCCCGAAGATCTTGGCGGCGAAGTCCCCGACTCCGTGAGCATCGGTGCCGTAGATCTTCGCGGCGACCTCGCCGAGTATCTCGCGCGGGTGCTGCTCGGAGACAAGGATCGGCAGCGCGGCTCCCGCCTCGCGCGCGATGCGCTCGCCCTCGTCGTCGGTGAGGATCGCGACCGCGCCCGAGGCCTCCGCCTGCCGGGCGAACGATGCGCCGTGCCTGCGGGCGCCCGGGAGCGCCGCATAGAGATCCCCCGGGCGCACGTCGCGGGAGTCGAGGGTGACCCCGGTGACGGCGAGGTCCGCGGTCTCGCCGCGGGGTTCGAGTGCGAAGCGCACCGCCAGCTCGTCGAGCCGGGCGGGTGCGGGATGCTGCGGTCGGATGCTCAGGGCATCTCCGGTACTCACTGCGTGTGCCTCCTGCGAGGGTGGTCAGTACTCCGTGGGGAGCGGTTCGAAAGTCCCTGTGGAGGGAGGGATGCGGAAGGTGCGGATCGTCGCCTCGGCGGCCTCGCGGAACGCCGTGATCGCAGCGACGCCGCCGTCACCGTCCTTCGGGAACGCTATCGATGCTACAGCGACGTAGCGGGGGTCGTCTGCGGGGAAGATGCCCGCGAAGGAGTTCACGTAGTCGGTGCGGTAGAGCCCGGTCGCCGGATCTACCTGCTCGGCCGTGCCCGTCTTGCCTGCGATCCGGTAGCCGGGGATCGATACGAAGTCGGTGTACCACCCCTCCGCGACCACGGTCTCGAGCATCTGCATCACCTGCGACGCCGTGTCCTCGGAGACGGCGCGCTCCGGATCACCGTGATCCATCACCGTCTGCTTCCCGTTGCCGTCGGTGCAGCTGTGCACGAGGCTCGGCGGCACGCGGACGCCGCCGTTGGCGATGGTCTGGTAGACGCCCGCCGTCTGCACGATCGTCGAGGAGAGGCCCTGGCCGAACGTCGTGTTGTAGGAGGTCTGCCGATCCCACTGGTCGGGCGGGAAGAGCATGCCGGAGTCCTCGACCGGCAGCCCGGCCTGGGTGCCGACGCCGATGCCGAAGCGCTGCAGGTAGTCGTAGCGGGTCTCGGGGCTGAGCATCGTGCCCAGCGTGGCGGTTCCGACGTTCGACGACTGGGTGAGGATGCCCGTGAGCGTCCAGGGCATGTCGGGGTGGCTGAAGGAGTCGCCGAAGCGCACCCCGGGCTCGGGCTCGAGGTAGTCGGGCGTGAGGTTCTGGGTGTACGGCGTTGCGACGCCCTGGTCGATGAGCGCCGCGGCGGTGATGGTCTTGAAGGTCGATCCGGGCTCGTAGGGAGAGGTGAAGGATCGCGCCTCGCGCTTCTCGGGGTCCGACGCGTCGACGTCGTTCGGGTCGACCGAGCCGTCCTCGGCGACGGCGACCAGTTCGCCGGTCTTCACATCCATGATCACGAGCAGCCCCCACTCGGCTGCCACGTCCTGCACCTGCGCGTTGATCGCCTGCTGCGCCTCCCACTGCAGGTCGAGGTCGATCGTGAGGTCGACGGTGCCTCCGTCGACCGCCTTCTCAGTGACGACGACGCTGCCCGGAAGCGCCACGCCGTCGGCCCCGCGCTCGTAGGTCTCCTGGCCGTCCACGCCGGTCAGGCACTCGTCCTGCGACACCTCGACGCCCGCCTGCGGCACCCCCTCGAACCCGTTGAAGCCGATCAGGTTGCCCGCGACCGCGCCGTTCGGGTAGTCGCGCGTGTGGTGCTGGTCGAAGGTCAGCCACGGGATCTGCAGTTTCTTCAGCTTGTTCAGCGTCGGCAGGTCGATGCCGCGCTTCACGTAGGCGAAGTCGGATTTGGGATTGTCCGCGAGAGCGTCATCGACGATCTTCTGGATCTCCTCCTCGGACTGCCCCGTGATCGCGCCGATCTCGGCGAACGCCTCCTTCGCGGTCACCGTCACCGTGCCGACGCCGCGCTCGAGGTCGGGCCGGGGGAACTTGCCGCCGTTCAGCTTCGTGTTCTTCGGCGAGAGCTGCACGTCGTAGCGCTCGTCGGTGGTCGCGAGCACCTCGCCGTTGCGGTCGACGATATCGCCGCGCACGCTCGGGATCTTCACCGGCACCGCCCGCTTGTCGCGCGCGTCCTCGTTCAGTGCCGCGGCGGAGACCATCTGCACGTCGATGAGGCGCACCAGGAAGAGGAGGGCAGCGGCGATGATGATGATCAGTGCCAGCGTGCGCCGCAGGGCGGAGCCGCGGAGTGCTCGCATCTTCCCTCTCCTCTCGTGTGCGGGGTCCGGCCGTAGCCGGGGCGGCCGGGTCCGGCCGCATTCGCTCAGCGGGCTACCGCTCAGCGGCTCGCCCCGCGCCGCACCCCGATCAGCGGGTGTCCGGAGCGGGAAGCTTGCCCTTCCAACGTACCGCCGGTTCGGTGGGCTGCTGCTGTGCGCCTCCCACCGCGCCTCGCGGTACGAGCAGGCCCTCGGCGTCCACGACCGGCATCGACTCCAGCGTGGAGTTCGGCACCAGGTTCCCGCGCACTTCCGAGGTCTGGGACTCGAGCGCCCCGAGCACTGCGCCGTCGCTGAGACGCAGCGTCGCCGGCCTCGCGTTCTGCACCATGCCGAGCGCCGCCGCGTTCTCGGCGAGATTCTGCGGCGAGGAGAGCTTGTCCACGTTCTGGGCGAGCACCCGCTCGACGCGCGCCAGATCCCGCTGCTCGACCTCGAGTGCGCGTGCCTCGTAGGCCCCCTGCGAGATCGCGATGCTCAGACCGAGCTGGGTCGCCAGGATCACGAGTACCACGCCGACGGCGACCAGTCCGCCGAGGAGGGGGCTCGGCATCCGCCGCTTCGCCGGCTTCGGGGCTTCGGCGAGGCGCAGGTGCCGCTCGCCGGGCCCCGGCCGCGGAGCCGCCGAGGGGGTGCCGCCGGCGGGCGCGGCGTCGAACCGGATCGGAACCGTGCTGTTCATCGCACCTCCCTCGTTCGCTCCGCGGCGCGCAATCGCACCGGGATCGCCCGCGGGTTGCGGGCGCGTTCAGATTCATCGGCGAGTTCGGCGCCGCGGGTGAGCAGGCGCAGCTCCGGCCGGTGCTCGGGCAGCTCGACGGGAAGCCCCGGCGGGGCCGTCGACTTGCTGCGCTTGGCGAGCTCGCGCTTCACCAGGCGGTCCTCGAGCGACTGGTACGACATGATGACGGCCCGGCCTCCCAGGTTCAGCAGGTCGAGCGCTGCGGGAATCGCGCGCTCCAGCACCGAGAGCTCGCCGTTCACCTCGATCCGCAGCGCCTGGAAGACGCGCTTGGCGGGGTGGCGCTGATCCCGTACCGCCGCGGGAGTGGCCCGCTGCAGCACCTCGACCAGCTGGCCGCTGCGCTCGATCGGGGCCTCCGTCCTCGCCGCGATGATGGCGCGGGCGTAGCGGGCCGCGAGCGGCTCCTCGCCGTATCGCTCGAAGATCGCTCGCAGTCGCCCCTCGGGCGCGGCGGCGATGACGTCGGCGGCCGTCTCGCCCCGACTCTGATCCATGCGCATGTCGAGCGGAGCATCCTGCGCGTAGGCGAAGCCGCGGTCGGCCTCGTCGAGCTGCAGGGAGGAGACGCCCAGATCGAACAGCACGCCGTCGATGCGGTCGAAACCGGAGTCGTGCACGGCCCGCTCGATCTCGTCGTAGACGGCGTGCACGCGGATATTCCGCTCGCCGAAGCGTTCCAGACGACGACCCGCGAGCGCGAGCGCCTCCGTGTCGCGGTCGAGGCCGATCACGGTGAGCTCGGGATGGGCCTCGAGCATGGCCTCGGTGTGGCCGCCCATGCCGAGGGTCGCATCGACGACCACCGCGCCGGAGCGCGAGGCCGCCGGCGCGAGCAGCTCGAGACAGCGGTCGAGCAGCACGGGTACGTGCAGCTCGCTCGCGTCGCGGGTGTCGCGCTCGTCCCGGGGAGTGAAGTCCGGCTGTGTCATGACGGATCCGGGCTAGAACATGCCCGGGATCACCTCCTCCTCGATATCGGAGAAGGCCGATTCCTGTTCGGCCAGGTAGGTCTGCCACGCTTCGGCGTCCCAGATCTCGGCGCGGCTGCCGGCCCCGATCACCGCGAGTTCGCGGTCGAGCCCGGCGTATTCGCGCAATCCCTGGGGGATGGTGATGCGGTTCTGCTTGTCAGGGGTCTCGGGGTGCGCGCCGGAGAGGAAGACGCGCAGATAGTCGCGCGCCTGCTTCGAGGTCACCGGGGCCTGGCGAATGCGGTCGTGCATCTCGGTGAACTCCTGCTCGCTGAAGACGTACAGGCAGCGCTCCTGGCCGCGGGTGATGACGAGGCCGTCTGCGAGTTCGTCGCGAAACTTGGCGGGCAGGATCACCCGGCCTTTCTCATCGAGTCGAGGCGTGAAGGTACCGAGAAACACGGTTGCCCCCTTTCGCCGTCCCGACTCAGGTGTCCCACACTACTCCACTTTCCTCCACTTCACCGAGCAATCTCTCCATTTCTTCCCCACTTCACATCCCGGTTCGCCGGGAAGCCTTGAAAACACTGGGGATCCGGCGGCGGGGCCGAATGAGCACGCCGCCGCACCGTACGAGGCGACGCGCGGCCAAACGCCCGCATCCACCCCTGATCCAGACCATTCCGCCCGGATCCGCCTCGATTCCGAGCACGAAAGAGCCCGAGGTGGAGCAAAGTGGAGGAGCCGTCGGTCGCTCCGCCCGATACGCCGACCCGCACCACGCGCGCGTGGTGCGAGTCGAAGCGGTAGCCGGCCGCTGCCCAGGGAGGAGATCCGGGCTCGAGCGGAGCATCCCCGGTGAGGACCTCCGAATGGGAGACGATCCCCTCCCTGAACTCGGGCCGGGGTCACGGACGCGTGCGATGACGCAGCTGAGGAGTTGCGCCGGCGAGGGACCCACCCGGCAAACGGCCGCGCTGGGCGACGCCTCCGCGGGGCACGAAAAAGGGCCGTGGTCGAAACCACGGCCCTTCTGGAAGCTGTACGGCTGCTGCTAGCGGTCGCCGCCCATGCGCTCATCCCAGCGACGCTCCATGCGTTCGCTGAACGACTCGCGAGCCGACGTGCCGGCCCCGCCGGGCGCGTCGGAGTGCTCGCCGAGCGCACCCTCAGCGGTCTCGGAGTCGGAGCCCCGGGCGAACATCAGCATGACACCGCCCAGCATCGCGGCGAAACCGATGAGCCCCAGCCAGAGCTGCTGCGCCGCGACTCCCGCGACCAGCACGCCCAGCCCGACGAGCACCACCACGATCCCGAGCACCAGCGAGCGGTAGCTCACCCGGCGGCGGGCTCCGGGGACGGTCTGCATCACGTCGGCTTCACTCTGATAGAAGCTGCGCTCCATCTCGTCGAGCAGCCGCTGCTCGTGTTCTGACAGCGCCATGACCGCTCCTCCCGCCAATTGAGTTCTTTACCCAGTAGTCTACTGTCTCCCGCGCGCGGCTAGGCTAGTCGTGTGCAAGAAACGATGCGACTCGCAGGCCTTATTCAGGAGCGGATCAACGACACGCTGGCCCGGCATCGTCGGGCACTCGAGCCCCTCGGGCCCGATGCGAAGCCCCTGCTCGACGAGGCCTTCGGGTTCCTCTCCGGGGGCAAGCGATTCCGCGCCCAGTTCGCCGTGCTCGGCTACCGCGCGCTGCGGCCGCTCGACCTCGCCGCCGAGATCGACGCCGAGTTCGGCGCGGTGCTCGACGCCGCCTGCTCCCTCGAGCTCTTCCACGCGGCCGCGCTGATCCACGACGACGTCATCGATCGCTCCGACACCCGCCGCGGTCGGCCCTCGACGCACCGCCTGTTCGCCGCGATGCACCAGCAGCACGGATGGCGCGGGTCGGCGGATCACTTCGGCTTGGCGGGCGCGATCCTGCTCGGCGACCTGCTGCAGTCGTGGGCCGATGAGCTCATGCAGGCCGCAGGAGACGCGCTCGCCGACCGCTCGGCCGCGCAGCGCGCACGCCACCACTTCAACCGCATGCGCAGCGAGGTCGCGGCGGGTCAGTACCTCGACGTCCTCGAAGAGCAGTACGCCGACTTCGCCTCGCACGAGGAGCAGCTCGAGCGGTCGACTCGGGTGCTGGTCTACAAATCCGCCAAGTACAGTGTCGAGGCTCCGCTGCTCATCGGCGCGGCGCTCGCGGGGGCCGACGAGCAGCAGGAGCAGGCGCTCGCGGACTTCGGTCTGCCCGTCGGCGTCGCCTTCCAGTTGCGCGACGACCTGCTCGGCGTCTTCGGCGACGAGGATGTCACCGGCAAGCCCATCGGCGACGACCTCGCCGAGGGCAAGCGCACCGTGCTCGTCACGCTCGCCCGCGAGAACCTGCCCGCCACACAGCGACGCATCTTCGACGATCTGCTCGGCACCGAACTCGACCGCGAGCAGGTCGCCATGCTGCAGCGCACCATTCGCGAGAGCGGGGCGGTCGAGCGCGTCGAGGACATGATCACCCGCAACATCGACCGGGCGACCGCTGCGCTGCGGCGAGCGCAGATCCGCCCCGACGCGGCGCAGCAGCTCATCGGGCTCTCCGAGCGGGCCGCACGCCGAGCCTTCTAGCGGCGATGAGTCATCGAGTCGACCTATTTGTATCGAGGCCGCCTCTAACTGGCGCGATTTCCAGGCCAGCTCGATACAAATAGGCCGACTCGATGGAAGCCACCCGGCTCACCCGGCTTGACGGGACTCACCCGGCTCGACGGGACCCACCCGGCTCGACGCGTCAGAACGCGAGCGATTGCGTCGCTCGGCGCACCGAGCTCTTGCGGCCCGCGCGGAGCGAGTCGATGGGCCGCTCCCCCAGCTCGTCGTTCGGAGCGAGCAGCCACGCCACCGCCTCCTCGTTCGAGAAGCCGGCGTCGAGCAGCACGAGGATCGTGCCGCGAAGCGGGGGCAGGGGGTGGTCGTCCTGCACGAACTCGGCCGGTACGCGGAGCACGCCGTCGACGCGCACGGCGGCCAGGTGGTGATCCTCGATCAGCCTGTGGATCTTGCCCGGGGTGAGGCCGAAGAGCTCGACGAGCTCCGGGACGGTGAGGAACGGCGTATCGGGTGCGATGTTCTGGGGCACACCTCAACTCTGCCAGCGTCCCCGGCGGATCGCAATCTGCGCCCGCTCGGCGCGCATCCGACGAGCGCGCATCCTTCTTCCGTAGAATCTCGACGTGACCTCCGCGCCTGCCGACCCGCTGATCGGGCAAATGCTCGACGAGCGATACGTGATCCGCTCACGCATCGCTCGTGGCGGCATGGCGATGGTGTATCTCGCGAACGACCTGCGGCTCGAGCGCAGAGTCGCCGTCAAGGTGATGCACGAGCACCTCGCCGAGGACGAGAACTTCACCCGCCGCTTCGAGCAGGAGGCCCGCAGCGCGGCGAGGCTCTCGCATCCCAACCTGGTCAATGTCTTCGACCAGGGACATGATCTCGGTCGCACCTACCTGGTCATGGAGTATCTGCCGAGCATCACGCTGCGCGAGCTGCTCAAGCAGCAGAAGCGCCTCACCGCCGAGCAGGCGTTGGAGATCGGAGAGGCGGTGCTGTCGGGGCTCGCCGCCGCGCATCACGCGGGCATCGTGCACCGGGATCTCAAACCCGAGAACGTGCTGCTCGCCGACGACGGCCGCATCAAGCTCGGCGACTTCGGTCTCGCCCGCGCTGTCAGCGCCAACACGACCACCGGCCAGGCGCTGCTCGGAACGATCGCCTATCTGTCGCCCGAGCTGGTGACCCGCGGCGTGGCCGATGCGCGCAGCGATCTCTACGCGTTCGGCATCATGATGTACGAGATGCTCGCCGGGACGCAGCCGTTCACCGGTGAGCAACCCATGCAGATCGCATACCAGCACGCGCACTCCGAGGTGCCGGCGCCGTCGTTGAAGTCGACCGAGGCGACGCCCGAGCTCGACGAGCTGGTGCGCTGGACCACGCAGCGCGACCCCGAGGATCGCCCCCGCGACGCCGGCGAAGCGCTGCAGTTCCTCCGGGACCTCAGCTCGGGCCTTGCGGTGGCGGGATCCACCCGGGTGCTGCCCAGGGATATGGCGGGCGGATCGCCGACGTCGTCGACCACCGTGCTCGACGGCACGGAACAGCAGGCGCTGGCCTCGAGCCTCGCGGAGGGCGGGGATGCGGACGCCGGCCCTCGGCCCGATCCGACCCCCGCGTCGCCGCTCGACCGCGCGGCCGCCGCCGCGAGAAAGCGCGGTCGCAAGGGCCGTCTGACCGCGGTGCTGCTCGTGCTGCTCATCGCACTCGCCGGCGGTACCGGCTGGTGGTTCGGACAGGGGCCCGGATCCCGGGTCACGGTGCCCGATGTGGCGGGCCAGGAGATGGCCGCGGCGCAGGCATCCCTCGAGGATCGCTCACTGCTCGTCGAGGTGGCCGCGTGCCCGAGCCTCGAGGTGCCGGTGGGTCTCGCCGTGAGCACCGATCCGGAGTCCGGATCGCGCCTCGACCGCGGCAGCACCGTGCGCCTCTGCCAGTCGAGCGGCCCCAGGCAGCTGCCGGTGCCGACCATCGTGGGTCTGTCGCAGCAGGAGGCCGAGCGCGAGATCCGGTCAGAGGGGTTCACCTTCGGCGAGGTGCTCGAGCGGCGCTTCGCCGATTCGGAGGCGGGCACGGTGCTCGCGGCGCTCGGTCAGGACGGGGAGCCTCTCGGCGACACCTATGCCGAGCAGGGGCGGATCGATCTCGTCGTGTCCGCCGGCGCCGTTCCGGACGTGGCCGGCCTCACCGTCGACGAGGCCACGCGCGCACTGGAATCCAGCGATCTCCGCGTCGACGCCGCGCTCGGCACCGAGGAGCACAACGCCGATGTTCCGGAGGGCCAGGTCATCGGCCTGCTGCTCTCGACCGATCCGGTGAGGCCCGGCGATGCGGTGGGCCTGAACGTGTCGCTCGGCCCGGAGCTGTTCGAGGTGCCCAGCGTCGCCGACATGGGACTGCAGGAGGCCATGGACACGCTGTCCGCAGCGGGGTTCTCCCCCACCACGCTCGTGCCCGACGCCCTGCGCAGCTTCGCGAAGGCCACGGGCACCGACCCCGCAGCGGGCGAGCGCGTACCGGCAGGAACCGAGATCCGGGTCAAGAGCACGATCTCGCTCTGAGCGGAGGGCCTCCCTCCCGGTCATTCTGCGCTCAGAATGACCGGGAGCAGACCGCCTAGAGCCGCTTCAGCTCCTCGGCCACCTGGAAGGCCAGCTCGAGCGACTGCATGTGGTTCAGGCGCGGATCGCAGACCGACTCGTAGCGGGTCGCCAGCGCCTCCTCGTCGATGTTCTCGGAGCCCCCGAGGCACTCGGTCACGTCATCACCGGTGAGCTCCACGTGGATACCCCCGGGGAACGTTCCGATCTCGCGGTGCGCCTCGAAGAAGCCGCGCAGCTCGTCCATCACATCGTCGAAGCGGCGGGTCTTGTAACCGGTCGACGAGGTGATGCCGTTGCCGTGCATCGGGTCGGTGACCCAGAGCGGGGTCGCGCCCGCATCGCGCACGCCCGCGAGCAGTCCGGGCAGCACGTCGCGGATCTTTCCGGCTCCCATGCGGGTGATGAAGGTGAGGCGCCCGGGCTCGCGCTCGGGATCGAGCTTGTCGATGAGCCGCAGCGCGTCGTCGACCGTCGCCGTCGGGCCGAGCTTGACGCCGATCGGGTTTCTCACGTGCGACAGGAACTCGACGTGCGCACCGTCGAGCTCGCGGGTGCGCTCGCCGATCCAGAGCATGTGCCCCGACGTGTCGTAGAGCTCGCCCGTGCGCGAGTCGATACGGGTCAGGGGGCGCTCGTAGTCGAGCAGCAGCGCCTCATGGCTCACGTAGAACTCGGTCTGCTTGAGCTCGCTGTGATCGACGCCGCAGGCGTCCATGAAGCGAACGGCGCGGTCGATCTCGGCGGCCAGCGACTCGTAGCGCTGGTTGGCCGGGTTCGACACGAAGCCCTGATTCCAGGCGTGCACCTGGCGCAGGTCGGCGAAGCCGCCCTGCGTGAACGCGCGGATCAGGTTGAGGGTCGAGGCCGAGACGTGGTAGCCCCGCACGAGCCGCGAGGGGTCTGCGGTGCGCGACTCGGGGGTGAAATCGTAGCCGTTGACGAGGTCTCCGCGGAAGGCGGGCAGCGTGACACCGTCGCGGGTCTCGGTGTCGCTCGAGCGCGGCTTCGCGAACTGGCCGGCCATACGACCGACCTTGATGACCGGCATCGAGGCGCCGTAGGTGAGCACGACGGCCATCTGCAGCAGCGTCTTGACCCGATCTCGGATCTTATCGGCGGTCGCCGCCGCGAAGGTCTCGGCGCAATCGCCGCCCTGCAGCAGGAAGGCCTCGCCGCGCGCCGCCGACGCGAGACGCTCGCGCAGCTGGTCGGCCTCGCCCGCGAAGACGAGCGGGGGCTGGGAGGCGAGGTCCGCTGACGCCGTCTGCACGGCCGCGGGATCGGGCCAGGTGGGCTGCTGCTTCGCCTCGAGCGCGCGATACGCGTCGAGCTCCGCGAACGCGCGGGCAGCAGTATCGGTGTTCTGGCTCGTCATCTTCAGTCCCTTGTCGATAATTGGGTATGCTGGCGCCGCAGCGACCTCGCTGCAACCACCCCAGCTTACTAGCGACGAGCGGTGGTTCGCGCCTCTCAGCGGTTGCGTACGCTGGAGGCGTACACGTCGACGTACTGCTGGCCGCTGAGTCGCTGAATCTCGAGCATGATCTCATCGGTGACGCTGCGCAGCACGAAGCGGTCGGCGCTCATGCCCGAGAAGCGGCTGAAGTCGAGAGGCTTGCCGATCACGGTGCCGATGCGGCGGATCTTCGGGAACTTGGCGCCGATCGGCATCGCCTTCTCGGTGTCGATCATCACGGCGGGCACCACAAGAGCGCCCGATTCGAGCACGAGGCGAGCCACGCCCGTGCGTCCGCGGTACAGCCTCGCATCGGGGCTGCGAGTGCCCTCCGGGTAGATGCCGAGCACGTTTCCGCGATCCAGCACCGCGAGCCCCGTGTTGAGCGAGGCCTCGGATGCCTTGCCGCCCGAGCGGTCGATGGGGAGCTGCCCCACGCCCAGCATGAAGTTCTTCACCAACCAGCCTTTGATCCCCTTCCCCGTGAAGTAGTCGCTCTTCGCGAGGAAGTACACACGCCGGTCGATCATGAGCGGCATGAAGAAGGAATCGATCACCGAGAGGTGGTTTCCCACAATAATTACGGGCCCGGAGGCCGGAATATTCTCGGCACCCTCCACCCACGGACGGTACAGAGTTTTCAGGAACGGCCCGATGATCAGGTGTTTAAAGATCCAATACAGCACTACCCGCAGCTTTCTCTCGACTTCGAACACAATAGCCGAGCCGGAGCCGCGCGTGGGTATGCATATAGGGTGAAATGCAAGCAGGTGCGGAACGACCGCACCGCAGAGGCCGATGCATGAGTATCAAGGGAGCTGCCGTGAATCAGTCCGAGACACCGATCCTCATCCCGCCGGTTCCGGATGACAACATCACCGATCTGCTCGAACAGCGCGTGGACGCGACGCCCGACCGCGCGATCTTCGCCGTACCGCAGGGCGAGGGCTGGCGAGACATCACCGCTCGCGAGTTCCGAGCCGAGGTCGTCGCCCTCGCGAAGGGCTTCGTCGCCGCGGGCATCGAACCCGGCGACCGCATCGCCTTCATGTGCAAGACCAGCTACGAGTGGTCGCTCGTCGATTTCGCGATCCACTACTGCGGCGCGATCATGGTGCCGATCTACGAGACCTCGTCTCCGCTGCAGATCCACTGGATCCTCGAGGATTCGGGGGCTCGCGCGATGATGACCGCCACTACCGATCTCGCCGAGCGGTTCGAGGAGATCGCGAGCGAGACGCCGGGCGTGGATCTGCACTGGCGCTTCGACGAGGGCGCGCTCGAGGCGCTCCGGAAGAGCGGGCTCTCGGTCGAGGATGCCGAGATCGAGCGTCGGCGCAACCTCGCCGTCGGCGCGGATATCGCGACGCTGATCTACACCTCCGGCTCGACCGGGCGCCCCAAGGGCTGCGTTCTCACCCACTCGAACTTCGTGGACCTCTCGCGCAACTCGGCGGCCGCGCTCTCCGAGGTCGTGCAGCAGCCCGGCTCCTCGACACTGCTCTTCGTCACCCTCGCGCACGTCTTCGCCCGGTTCATCTCGGTGCTCGCCGTGCACGCGGGCGTCAGGGTGGGCCACCAGGCCGATACCACCCAGCTGCTGCCGGCACTCGGCTCGTTCAAGCCCTCCTTCCTCCTCGCCGTCCCGCGCGTCTTCGAGAAGGTCTACAACTCCGCCGAGCAGAAGACCGAGGCGGAGGGCAAGGGCAAGATCTTCCGGGCCGCGGCCAAGGTCGCGGTCGAGCACTCCGAAGCCCTCGACGCGGGCAAGGTCCCCTTCGTGCTGGGACTCAAGTTCAAGCTGTTCGACAAGCTCGTCTACGCCAAGCTGCGCGAGCGGCTCGGCGGTCGCGTCAGTTATGCGATCTCGGGCTCGGCGCCGCTCAGCCACTACCTCGGCCACTTCTACCGCAGCCTCGGGGTCAAGATCCTCGAGGGCTACGGCCTGACCGAGACCACGGCCCCGGTCACCGTCAATCTGCCCGACAAGTTCAAGATCGGCACGGTCGGCCCGGCACTGCCCGGGCACACCGTGCGCATCGCCGACGACGGCGAGATCGAGGTCAAGGGCATCGACGTGTTCAAGGAGTACTGGAACAACCCCGAGGCGACCCGCGCGGCGTTCACGGACGACGGCTTCTTCCGCACGGGCGATCTCGGTTCGCTCGACTCCGACGGGTACCTCTCGATCACCGGGCGCAAGAAGGAGATCATCGTCACCGCGGGCGGCAAGAACGTGGCGCCCGCGGCGCTCGAGGATCCGATCCGCTCGAACACCATCATCGGTCAGGTCGTGGTCGTCGGCGACCAGAAGCCGTTCATCTCCGCACTCGTCACCCTCGACCCCGAGATGCTTCCCGCGTGGCTGAACAACAACGGCGAGGACCCGAACATGACGCTGGAGGAGGCGGCCAGGCACCCCAAGGTGCTCGCCGAAGTGCAGAGCGCCATCGATCAGGGCAACCAGCACGTCTCGCGCGCCGAGTCGATCCGCAAGTTCGTGATCCTGCCCACCGAGTTCGTCGAGGCGAACGGGCACCTGACCCCGAAGATGAGCATCAAGCGCGACAACATCCTGCGCGACTTCGCGAGCGAGATCGCGAAGCTCTACGGCGACAACCCGCAGACCGAGGCGGTCAGCCTCGGCAAGTAGCGCCCGCCCTAGAACCAGGCGGACTGGCGGATCTGACGCATCGCCTCGCCGCGCGCTTCGCGATCGAGACGGTTGATGTAGAGCTTGCCGTCGAGGTGGTCGCACTCGTGCTGCAGGGCCTGCGCGAGCAGCCCCTCCCCCGAGATGACGAGTTCGCGGCCCTCGAGGTCCATGCCCCGGACGGTGGCCCGCGGGTACCGCATGACCTCGAACCACAGATCGGGCACCGAGAGGCAGCCCTCGCCCGTCGGCACCGGGTCTCCGTCGAGTTCGACGATCTCGGGGTTGAGCACGTAGCTGATGCGTCCCTCGATATTCAGACTGAACGCGCGCTGCGTGTGGCCGATCTGAGTGGCGGCGAGGCCCGCGCGCCCGTCCATGTCGACGGTCTCGCAGAGATCAGCGACGAGCTGCCTCACCCCGCTGTCGATCTCCGTGATGGGATCGCACACGGTGCGCAGCACGGGGTCGCCGAACAGTCGGATCTCTCGAATCGCCATAGTGATTCAGCTTAGCGGAATCGCCTTCGTCGGCCTGGAGCACGCCCACCGCTCGACGGGCGCGCGGGGCGGACTCCAGGCCGACGATCGGTCGCCGCGCTAGCCGATCACGACGATGAGGTCGCCGGCTTCGAGACCTCGGGTGCCGTTGAAGACGATGCGCTCGACGGTTCCCGCGACGGGGGCCGTGATGGCCGCCTCCATCTTCATCGCCTCGATGGTCGCGACGGGCTGCCCGACCTCGACCGTGTCGCCCGGCGCGACCTTGACGGTGACGGTGCCCGAGAACGGGGCCGCGACGTGACCGGGCACGGTGCGGTCGGCCTTCTCCGTCACGGGGACGTCGACGGCCACGCTCTCGTCCTTGACGAACACCTGGCGCAGTTGTCCGTTCACGCGCACCATGACGGTGCGGACGCCCTTGTCGTCTGCCTCGCCGATCGCTTCGAGCCCGACGTAGAGACGCACTCCTCGAGCGAGGTCGATCGCTCGCTCCTCCCCGGCTTCGAGACCGTAGAGGTACTCGGGTGTATCGAGCACCGACAGATCGCCGAACTGCTCGCGCGCGGCCTCGTACTGACGCGTCGGCGCCGGGAACAGCAGCCGGTTGAGCGCCGACCGGCGCTCGTCGCTTGCACCCGAGAGCAGCGCCTGGTCCTCGTCGGTGATCGGCGCCGCCCCGATATCGACGCGGCGACCGGCGAGCACCTTGGAGCGGAACGGCTCGGGCCAGCCGCCGGGGATCTCCCCCAGCTCGCCGGCGAGGAAGCCCACCACGGAGTCGGGCACGTCGTAGTTGCCCGGATTCTCCTCGAAGTCGCGGGGGTCGGCATCGACGGCGGCCAGGTGCAGCGCCAGATCGCCCACCACCTTGGAGGACGGGGTCACCTTCGGGATACGGCCGAGGATGCGGTCTGCCGCCGCGTACATGTCCTCGATCTTCTCGAAGTTCTCGGCGAGCCCCAGGGCGATCGCCTGCTGGCGCAGGTTCGAGAGCTGCCCGCCGGGGATCTCGTGGGTGTACACGCGCCCGGTGGGCGAGGGCAGGCCGGACTCGAACGGTTTGTAGAGGCTGCGCACCGCATCCCAGTAGGGCTCGAGCTCGAACACCGCCGCCGGGTCGAGACCCGTGTCGCGCTCCGTGTTCGCGAGGGCTGCGACGAGGGCCGAGAGCGACGGCTGGCTGGTAGTGCCCGACATCGGCGCCGAAGCGGCATCGACCGCGTCGACCCCCGCCTCCGAGGCCGCGAGCAGCGTGGCGAGCTGGCCGCCCGGGGTATCGTGCGTGTGCAGGTGCACGGGCAGGTCGAAGCGCTCCCGCAGCGCGGCGACGAGCTTCGCCGCCGCCGCGGGCCGCAGCAGGCCCGCCATGTCCTTGATGGCGAGCACGTGGGCACCCGCTCCCACGATCTCGTCGGCCAGACGCAGGTAGTAATCGAGGGTGTACTTGTTCTCGGCGGGATCCAGCAGATTGCCGGTGTAGGCCATCGAGACCTCGGCGACGGCGCTGCCGGTCTCGCGCACGGCGTCGATCGCGACGCGCATCTGATTCACGTCGTTGAGGGCGTCGAAGATGCGGAACACGTCGACCCCGGTCTCGGCTGCCTCGCGCACGAACGCCTGCGCGACCTGCGCCGGGTAAGGAGTGTAGCCCACGGTGTTCTGGCCGCGGAGCAGCATCTGGATCGGCACGTTCGGCAGCGCCTCGCGCAGGGCCGCAAGCCGCTCCCACGGGTCTTCGCCCAGGAAGCGAAGCGCCACGTCGTAGGTGGCGCCGCCCCAGGCCTCAACCGACCACAGCTGCGGGGTGAGCCGTGCCACGTACGGCGCGATCCGCGCGAGGTCCCTGGTGCGCACACGGGTCGCCAGCAGCGACTGATGGGCGTCTCGGAAGGTGGTCTCCGTGACCGCCAGCGCGGTCTGCTCGCGCAGACTCTTCGCGTACCCCTCGGGGCCGAGCTCGAGCAGCCGCTGGCGGCACCCGGCCGGGGCCGGGGCGGAGAGATCCGCCGCGGGGAGCTTCGAAGCGGGATCGAATGCGCCGGGACGCGGCCCGTTCGGCTGATTGACGGTCACGTTGGCGACGTGCTGCAGCAGGCGGGTGGCGCGGTCCTTGGGCTTGTTCATGTCGAGCAGCTCGGGGCGCTCCTCGATGAACGAGGTCGCGATGTCGCCGGCCTGGAAGGCGGGATCGGCGAGCACCGCCTGCAGGAACGGGATGTTCGTCGCGACGCCGCGGATCCGGAACTCCGCGAGTGCCCGGCGAGCGCGTACCACCGCGTCTTCGAAGCTGCGCCCGCGGCAGGTGAGCTTGGCGAGCATGGAATCGAAGTGGGGGCTGATCTGAGCGCCCGCGTTGATGGTGCCGCCGTCGAGGCGCACGCCGCCGCCGCCCGGGGAACGGTACGCCGTGATGCGGCCGAGATCGGGACGGAAGCCGTTGGCCGGATCCTCCGTGGTGATGCGGCACTGCAGCGCCGCGCCGCGCAGCTGGATGTCGTCCTGGAGCAGGTCGAGGTCTGCGAGGGTCTCACCCGCCGCGATCCGCATCTGGGCGCGCACGAGATCGACGTCGGTCACCTCCTCGGTGACGGTGTGCTCGACCTGGATGCGCGGGTTCATCTCGATGAACACGTGCTTGCCGGCGCGCTCGCCCTCGGTGTCGAGCAGGAACTCGACCGTGCCCGCGTTCTCGTAGCCGATCGACTTCGCGAACGCGATCGCGTCGCGCGTCAGCTCGTCGCGGATCGCGGGATCCAGGTTCGGAGCCGGGGCGATCTCGACGACCTTCTGGTGGCGGCGCTGCACCGAGCAGTCGCGCTCGTACAGGTGGACCGTCTCGCCGTTCTTGTCGGCCAGCACCTGCACCTCGATGTGGCGCGGGCGCAGCACGGCCTGCTCGATGAACATGGTCGGGTCGCCGAACGCGCTCTCGGCCTCTCGCATCGCCGACTCGAGCGCGTCACGGAGATCCTCCTCGCGCTCCACGCGCCGCATGCCGCGTCCGCCGCCGCCCGCGACGGCCTTCGCGAACACCGGGAACCCGATCTCGCGAGCGCCCGCGATCAGCGCCTCGATGTCCGTGGACGGGGGCGTCGACTGCAGCACGGGCACCCCCGCGGCGATGGCGTGCTCCTTCGCCGCGACCTTGTTGCCCGCCATTTCCAGCGCCTGCCTGCCGGGTCCGATGAATCGGATCCCCGCCGCCTCGGCCGCGGCCGCCAGCCCGGGGTTCTCGGACAGGAACCCGTACCCCGGGTAGATCGCGTCGGCGCCCGACTCCTGCGCCACCCGCACGATCTCGTCGATGTCGAGGTACGCGCGCACCGGGTGTCCGACCTCGCCGATCAGGTACGCCTCATCGGCCTTCAGACGGTGCAGCGAGTTGCGATCCTCGTACGGAAACACTGCGACCGTGGAAGCGCCGAGCTCGTGAGCGGCGCGGAACGCGCGGATCGCGATCTCACCACGATTGGCAACCAGAACCTTTTTGAACATGCAGAAAATACTCCTCTGTATCAGTACGTTCGCCGGCTGCCCAGACCGATGGATCGTTCGATATCAAGATACACGCTCGCGCACGCTCTGCCCTACTCGCGTGCTCGCGTCGCCCGACGACTCCGACTCGAGGGTGAAAAACGGCCCGATCTTCTGTTCGCCTCACGCATACTCTGGTCGATCACAGTGGGGGATCGTCTAAACTTGCCACGTGCATGTATTGAGTGTGAGTTCCCTCAAGGGTGGCGTCGGCAAGACCACCGTGACGCTCGGCCTCGCCTCGGCCGCTTTCTCCCGGGGCCTGCGCACGCTCGTCGTCGACTTCGACCCCCAGTCCGATGTGTCGACGGGCCTCGCGGTGAACCCCGACGGGTACGCGACCGTGGCCGATGTGCTCGAGAGCCCGAAGGAGAAGACGGTGCGCTCGGCCATCGCCCACAGCGGCTGGAACGAGTACCACGAGGGCGGGTCGATCGACCTGCTCGTCGGCAGCCCGTCGGCCATCAATTTCGACGGCCCCCACCCGTCGACGCGCGACATCTGGAAGCTGGAGGAGGCCCTCGCGGTCGTCGAGTCCGAGTACGATCTGGTGCTCATCGACTGCGCGCCCTCGCTGAACGCCCTCACGCGCACCGCGTGGGCCGCGAGCGACCGGGTGCTCGTCGTCGCCGAGCCCAGCCTCTTCGCCGTCGCCGCAACCGACCGCGCGCTCCGCGCGATCGAGGAGATCCGTCGCGGGGTGAGCCCCCGCCTGCAGCCCCTCGGCATCCTGATCAATCGCACACAGCCACAGTCGATGGAGCACCAGTTCCGCATCCGCGAGCTGCGCGAGATGTTCGGCCCCCTCGTGCTCAATCCGCAGCTGCCCGAGCGCCCCTCGCTGCAGCAGGCGCAGGGCGCGGCGAAGCCCGTGCACATGTGGCCGGGCGAGGCCTCGCAGGAGATGGCCGGCAACTTCGATCTGGTGCTGGATCGGGTGCTCCGCTCTGCGGGCATGGACGCGGCACGCGAGACGAGGTCGAAGCCCGGGCGCACCGCTACCGTCGTCGAGGACTGAGTCCCCACGTCACCCCGATACTCTCGCACACAGGAAAAGCCCGGCTCACGAGCCGGGCTTTTTTGCGTGCTTCCGCGCGGGAGGCGCAGACGCTTAGGAGATCTTCTTGCGAACCTGGCGGCGCGCCGCGAGTTCGTCGACGCTCTCGGCCTGCTCGCGGTGCTCGTCCATGTCGACGAGCGAGGTCTCGACCTCGCGCAGCACCTTGCCGACTGCGATGCCGAAGACGCCCTGTCCGCGGCTGACGAGGTCGATGACCTCGTCGTTCGAGGTGCACAGGTAGACACTGGCTCCATCGCTCATGAGCGTGGTACGCGAAAGGTCGTGCACCCCCGCCTCATGGAGTTGCGCGACGGCCGTGCGGATCTGCTGCAGGGAGATGCCCGTGTCGAGCAGTCGCTTCACGAGCTTGAGCACGAGGATGTCGCGGAAGCCGTAGAGGCGCTGCGATCCGGATCCCTTCGCACCGCGGACCGTGGGCTCGACGAGGCCCGTGCGTGCCCAGTAGTCGAGCTGACGATAGGTGATGCCCGCAGCGCGGGCCGCCGTGGCGCCTTTGAAACCGCCCTCCTGATTGGGCTTCGGCAGCCCGTCGTCGAAGAGGAGCTCGGGGTCGATCGTGAGGGGTTCCGCACCGCGGATGGGCGTCGAAGCCGCTCCATCGGGCGCGGCCTCCGACGACGGAGAAGCCGTCTCGCCAGACGGCTGCTGAGTGTTCTCCATCGTCTTCCTTTCTTCACGGATCGAACGGCGCGGGCACCGAACTCCCATAACGGTACCCAGATGGCAGGCGGCGTGCAACGACCGCCGCAGGTCAATTTGGGAGTGTCGACCTCTACTAGAACTTGAAGGTTGAAATCACGCCGATCTCGGGCCGTTCAGGCGCTGCCGAAACGTCGGCGCAACACGCCGGAGCGCACCGTGTCGAGGTACCCCGCCAGTTCCAGCGAGTCCTCGGTACCGAGCGGAGTGCCGCTCTTCACGCCGCGCGTCGACACCGCGCGCGCGATCAGCTCCGCCTCGCGCTCGGCAGACACCCGCAGCGAACGCAGATGCCGCGGGGTGATCCCGCGCTCCGCCAGTTTCAGCAGGGCCGACAGCTGCGCGACCGCGTCGTGCGGGAACACCTCGGCCGCCGGCAGCAGACCCGCCGCGATCGCCTCGCCCAGGAACCGGGCGCTCGCCCCGGTGGCACGACGCAACTCCTCGCTGCTGAGCACCCGCTGGGGGGCCAGGATCATCGAGGCGCTCCGCGGGGAAGCCCCCGGAATGATCGGGTCCCGGCCCGCGTCGATCTCGTCGAGCACCTCGGCGATCACCTTCAGCGGCAGGTAGTGATCGCGCTGCAGAGTGAGGATCAGACGCAGCCGCTCGATGTGCTGCTGGGAGAACTTGCGATAGCCCGACTTCGTGCGCTCGGGCCTCACGAGCCCCTGCTCCTCGAGGAAGCGCAGCTTCGAGGGTGTGAGATCGGAGAAATCGTCTTGCAGGCGCGCGAGCACCTGCCCGATGCTGAGAAGGCTGCCCGCCTGCGATGGGACCGACGCGGCGGCCGCCATATCAGGCGCCCTCGCCCAAATCGAAGCGCGAGGCGAAGAACGTGAAGCGGAACTTGCCGACCTGCACCTCTGCGCCGTCCTCGAGCGGCACCTCGCCGTCGATGCGCACGCCGTCGCAGAACGTCCCGTTCAGCGAGCCCAGGTCCACGACCGAGAAGCGAGTCCCGTTGCGGCGGAACTCCGCGTGCCGACGGGACACCGTCACATCGTCGAGGAAGATATCGACCGCGGGGTGACGACCGGCGACCGTGACGTCCTGGTCGAGCAGGAAGCGGGCGCCGAGATCCGGCCCGCGACGCACGACGAGCAGGGCCGCGCCCGACGGCAGCGCCTCGACAGCCTCACGCTCGTCGATCGTGAGGTCGGTCGCCCGAGCGCGGATCATCGCCCCCAGATCCTCGCGGAACTGCTGGGTGGCGCGCGCCTCGGTGTGGTCGGCGCGACGGGCATGATTCTCGGTAGTCATGTCTCACCCATTTCTTGTTCTCGTAACGACGCCTGGTCGTTCGACCTGCTCCTACTACGCTATCGCAGCCCCGGGCGCCCGCGCACCCCGGCCGTCCCTATTCACTCGTGGGACTCAAGAAACTCGTACACTTCGTTGTTGTCGACGCCCGGGAAGGTGCCAACGGGCAGCGCGGCGAGCAGGCTGGTGGGCGTCGCGGCCTCCGGCCACGCGGCGGCCTCCCACTTCCGGGTGAGCTCGCTGGAGGCTCGCCTGCAGCATCGCTCATCCGGGCAGAACGACTGCGAACGATGCTGGGTCTCCCGCCCGCGGAACCACTTCACGTCCTCGAACCGCACCCCCACGCTCACCGAGTACCAGCCCTCCTTCGCCTTCTCCACGCGCGAGGTGCACCAGTAGGTGCCACCCGAGGCCATGTCGGTGTACTGATACCAGGGGTTGAACCGGTCGGGCTGCCCGAAGATCGTACGAGCGGTCCAGTTGCGGCAGACCGTCGCCCCTTCGAGGTTGCCGAGCGCGTCGGAGGGGAACCGCACCCCGTCGTTCTCGTACGCCTTGATGAGGGTGCCCGACTCGTGCGCCTTCATGAAGTGCACCTGCAGGCCGAGCCGCTCGGTCGCCAGATTGGTGAAGCGGTGCGCCGCCATCTCGTACGAGACGCCGAACGCGTCGCGCAGATCCTCCATCGAGATCTGCCGCTGCCGCTTCGCCTCCGCGAGCAGCTCGACGGTCGCCTCCTCGGGCAGCAGCACGGCGCCCGCGAGATAGTTCGCCTCGACCCGCTGACGCAGGAAGTCCCCGTAGCTGCGGGGCTCCTCATGCCCGCACACGAGGCTGGCGAGGGCGCGCAGGATCGGGGCTCGAGCATCGCGCGAGGGAAGATTGTTGCTCAGATAGATGCGTCCGTTGCGACGATCGATCACGGATCTCGTCGAGTGCGGCATATCCGAGACGTAGTGGAGACTGAAGCCGAGTTTCTCCGCGACGATGGAGATGGTCTGCTGCGACACGGGTCCTCCCCCGTACCCGACGCTGTCGAGCAGTTGTCTCGCCGCGCGCTCGAGGTCGGGGAAGTAATTGCCGGCGACGCGCATCTGGGCGCGCAGCTCGGTATTCGCCCGCCTGGCCTCCTCGGGAGTCGCGGCTCGCTCGCGGTTGAGCCGCTCCACCTCCTGATGCAGGCCGAGGATCGCCTTCAGCGTCTCGTCGCTCGTCGCCTTGGAGACGCGGATCGGCTGCAGCCCGAGCGACTGGAAGACCGCACCGCGCTGCGCCCGCTCGACCGCGATCTCGAGCGCGGCTCGTTCGCTCGGGGCCTCGTCCACGAGAAGCTCGTCGACCGTCGAGCCGAGTTCGGCGGCGAGCGCGCGCAGCAGCGGCAGGCGGGGCTCCCGCTTGCCGTTCTCGATCGCCGAGAGCTGCGAGGGCGCCCGATCGACCGCGGAGGCGAGCTGCTCAAGGGTAAGTCCGAGTTGCATGCGGCGCTCACGGATGCGGCGACCCAGCGTGAGGGCATCGCCGCCCTCGTCGGATTCGGGCACAGCGGGGTCGCGGGGCGTCCCCGCACTGCGGAGCGAGGCAACACTGTCGAGAAGCGTCATGGCTCCATGGTGCCAGACGGATATTTTTCCGACAAGCAGAAGAATCGGAGATCTTCACACCATGAATCACCGATCCGCCTCCTGATCCGCCCCTCAAGATGGAACTACACCGCATTTCTCAGGCACCCGACGAACAGTGAAGGATCCGATCATGACCACTACGCAGACGGCCCCTCAGCAGCAGTCCACCGCACCCTCCGCAGCCGGCCCGCGCATCGAGGTCACCGGCCGGCCGTTCGATCGCAGCGACGAGATCCTCACCGCGGAGGCGCTGCAGTTCGTCACCGATCTGCATCACCGCTTCGCGAGCACCCGTCATGAGCGTCTCGCGGACCGCCAGCGCCGCCGCTACGAGATCGGCAACGGCCGCGATCCGAAGTTCCGCGAGGACACCCGAGCGATTCGCGAGGACCCGAGCTGGAGCGTCGCGGGAGCCGGCCCGGGACTGGAGGACCGCCGCGTCGAGATCACCGGTCCCACCGACCCGAAGATGACGATCAACGCCATGAACTCCGGAGCCCGTGTCTGGCTCGCAGATCAGGAGGACGCCACGAGCCCCACCTGGAGGAACGTCATCGGCGGGCAGCTGTCGCTCTACGACGCCATCCGGGGGCAGCTCGAGTTCACGAGCCCCGAGGGCAAGGAGTACCGCGTCACCGCCGAGCGCACCCCCACGATCGTGATGCGCCCGCGCGGCTGGCACCTCGTCGAGAAGCACATGCGATTCGTGGATGCGCAGGGCCAGTCGGGAGCGGCGTCGGGCAGCCTCGTCGACTTCGGCCTCTACGCCTTCCACAACGCTCGCGAGCTCGTCGCCCGTGGGCGCGGCCCCTACTTCTACATCGCGAAGCTCGAATCGAGCGAGGAGGCGAAGCTCTGGGACGACATCTTCGCCTACACCGAGCAGGCGCTCGGGCTCGATCACGGCACGATCCGCGCGACCGTGCTCATCGAGACGCTGCCAGCGGCCTTCGAGATGGAGGAGATCCTGTACGTGATGCGGGATCACATCGCCGGGCTCAACGCCGGGCGGTGGGATTACATCTTCTCGATCATCAAGAACTACCGCGGCCGCGGCGCCCGCTTCGTGCTGCCGGACCGCAGCGAGGTCACCATGACCGTCCCGTTCATGCGCGCCTACACCGAGCTGCTCGTGAAGACCTGCCACAAGCGCGGCGCCCACGCGATCGGAGGCATGAGCGCGTTCATCCCGAACCGTCGCGATCCCGAGGTCACCCGTCGCGCCGAGGAGAAGGTGCGCGCCGACAAGCACCGCGAGGCGACCGACGGCTTCGACGGCACCTGGGTCGCCCACCCCGACCTGATCCCGGTCGCACAGGCCGAGTTCGACGCCGTGCTCGGCGACCGCCCCAACCAGGTCGACCGCCTGCGCGACGACGTGGAGGTGACCGCGGCGCAGCTGCTCGACGTGCACATCGGCCGGGACATCACCGAGGCGGGCGTGCGCGACAACGTCTCGATCGGCATCCGCTACATCGAAGCGTGGCTGCGCGGTCTCGGGGCCGTCGCGATCGACAACCTCATGGAGGACGCGGCGACCGCCGAGATCAGCCGCTCGCAGATCTGGCAGTGGATCCACCAGGATCAGTCGACGGCTGAGGGCACCCGCATCACCAAGGAATGGGTGGCCGAGCTCGTGCGCGAGGCCGTCGCGGGCTTCGACCGCTTCGAGGGCGACCGCTACGACGACGCCGCGGGGCTGTTCGCCGATGTGGCGCTGGGCGACGACTTCCCCACGTTCCTCACCGTTCCGGCCTACAGCCGCTTCCTCGTCGACGCCTGATCGACCGGACGCGAGGAGGCCCCGGGCTATCGGCCCGGGGTCTCCTCGCGTTTCGCCGCCTGATCGATGGCCGGGCCGAGCTCGTCGATCACGAGCGTTTCGTCGTCGAGCTGACCGGTGCGGTAGGCAGCTCGGCCGACCATGTGCGCAGCCACCGGCGCCGTGAGCGACTGGAACACGAAGACCGGGATCAGCGCCAGCAGCGTGGCGACGGAGCGCTGGTCGAGCGCGATGGCCGCGATGACGAGCAGCAGGCCGAAGATCTGCGGCTTGGTCGCGGCGTGCAGACGGCTGAGCGCGTCAGGGAAGCGCAGCAGGCCGATGCCGGCCGCGACCGTGAGCGCCGCTGAGAGCAGAACGCACACCACAGCCGCGATGTCCATGATCCGCTCGAGCAGCTCGAGATCAGACATGGCCCGCCCCCTTCGACGACTTCGGGCCGTCCGACGACTCGGCCCTGCGCTTCACGTACCGCGCCACGACGATGGTGGCGAAGGTCGCCGTCGCCGCGATCACGGTCATGAGCGGAATCGTATCGGTGTGACCGCGCACCACCATGTCGGTGCCGACCGCCAGCATGAGTGTGGTCAGCAGCACGTCGGAGGCCACCATGCGGTCGAGGATCGTGGGGCCCCGGACGATGCGGATGATCGCCGCGAGGGCCGTGAAGGTGAGGCCGGCACCTGCCGCGAGGATGAGGATGGACATCGTGGCACTCATCTGATCGCCTCCATCTCTTCCCGGGAACCGAGCGTCAGCACGAGCAGCCGCTCGATACGACGGGCCTCGCGGCGCATCGCGGCGATCTCCTTCTGGGTGGGCGTGTTGAGCACGTGCAGATAGAGCACCGAGCGGAAGCGATCGACCTCCGCCACCAGCGAGCCGGGGATCAGCGACGTCGTCAGTCCCACCATCGTCAGGATGAAGTCGGACCTCGTGCGCAGGCGAACCGCGATGATCGAGCACGGCGGCGGCGGACCCGGCCGCACCGCGAGCCAGGCCACCTGCCAGGACGCGAGCGCCAGATGCCACAGGAAGTACCCGAGGTATCGCAGGGCGTACCAGAGGTTGAAACGGCCGGCGAGCTCGACGGGCGGCAGGTAGAAGACGCGCATCACGACGATGGCGACCACCACGCCGCTCACCGCCGATAGCAGCGAGACCTCCTGCCAGAGCATCATCCACAGCAGCACGAGCCCGAGCAGCAGGGGCAGCTCGTGGAGCCGCACGCCCCACTCGGCGCGGCGCGCGGCCCGGGGAGTCGAGAATCCGGTCTCGCTCATCGTCCCTCCCCGTCGGGTCGCGTGTCACCGCTCCCGCCGCCGAGCGCGCCGGGGGTGTCGCCGAGCACGAGCTCGACCATCTCGCCGGGCAGCGCCATGTCGCGCCCCGCTCGATCCGCGTAGGCGTACAGCGGGCCGGCGAAGACCGTGAGCGCGATACTCACGGCGACCATGCCGCCGGTCGCGGCGAACATGAGTCGCGGGATGTCCTTCCGCTCCTGATTCGGCGTCGCGCCCGGCGCATCCTGCAGGCGCTCGAGCAGCGCCTCCTCGCGCTCGAGCAGCAGCACCGCCTCGGTCGTCGGCGCCTTCATGCTTCGAGCCTCGGCCTCGGCGCGCTTCTTGGGGCGCCAGAAAGCCAGCACCCACGCGCGCGCCAGCGCGTAGAGCGTGAGGAGCGAGACGAGCGCGCCGATCCCCATCAGCCAGTACGCCTCGGGCGTGCCGAGCTCTGCCGCGACGGTGAAGAGGCCGAGCTTGCCGATGAACCCCGAGAAGGGCGGGATACCGCCCAGGTTGAGCATGGGGACGAAGAACAGCACGGCGATCACCGGCGCGGCGCGCAGCATGCCGCCGAGTCCGGCGAGCGAGGTCGTGCCGCCCTGCCGCTCGATCAACCCGACGGCGAGGAACAGTGTCGTCTGCACGATGATGTGGTGCGCGATGTAATAGATGGTCGCGGCGAACCCGGCTGCGTTCGCCATGCCGATGCCGAAGATCATGTAGCCGATGTGGCTGATGAGCGTGAACGAGAGCGTTCGTTTGATGTCGAGCTGCGACATCGCGCCCAGGATGCCCACGAGCAGCGTGAGCCCCGCCACCACCATCAGCACCGTGTCGACGCTCGATTGCGGGAAGAGCAGGGTCTGGCTCCGGATGATGGCGTACACGCCGACCTTGGTGAGCAGGCCGGCGAACACCGCGGTGACAGGCGCGGGAGCCGTCGGGTACGAGTCGGGCAGCCAGAAGGAGAGTGGGAAGACGGCCGCCTTGATCCCGAACGCGATGAGCAGTGCGAGATTGAGCAGCAACTGCATCTCGCTCGGCAGTTCGGCGATGCGCACCGTGAGCTGCGCCATGTTGACGGTGCCGGTGGCTCCGTAGATCAGTGCGATCGCGGCGAGGAACAGCACCGACGACACGAGCGACACGATCACATAGGTGACGCCGGCGCGGATCCGCTGCTGCGTGCCGCCGAGCGTGATGAGCACGTAGCTCGCGACCAGCAGGATCTCGAATCCCACGTACAGGTTGAAGAGGTCGCCCGCGATGAATGCGTTGAACACGCCGGCGCCCAGCACGAGGTAGGTCGGATAGTAGATCGAGACCGGCGTATCCTCGTCGCCGTCAGCGAGGCCCTGCCCGATCGAGAACACGAACACCCCGAGCAGCACGACCGCCGACACCACGAGCATCAGTGCCGAGACCCGGTCGACGACCAGCGCGATGCCGAATGGAGCGGCCCAGCCGCCCACCTCCATGACGAGAGCGCCGTGCGCGTCCACGAGCCACATGAGCGTACCGCTCAGCACGAGCACGGCTGTCAGCGCGAGCAGCGTGATGCCCTGCTGCAGCTTGCGGTGGCCGGGGACGGCGAGGGCGAAGGCCGCGCTGGCGAGCGGTACGAGCACCACGAGGGGGACGAGCACGGTCATCGTCGGTCCTCCCTCTGCCTATTCGATGCGGGATCGGGCGCGGTCGCCGACGCGGCGCCGGTCGCGGGCCCCCGGTCGGCGCTCGACGAGCCGTCGTCCTCTTCGCCGTCATCGCCCTGGTCTCCGTCATCGGAGAACTCGGGCGTCTCGGCGAGATCCTCGTCCGTGACCTCCTCGGTGGTGAGCGCCTCGGTGGTCGCGAGCTCGATATCGGCCTCGTCGTCCTGCACGCGGTCGTCCATGTCATGGGCCAGACGCCACGACCGGTAGATGAGTGCGAGCAGGAAGGCGCTCACACCGAAGGTGATCACGATCGCGGTGAGGATGAAGGCCTGAGGCAGTGGATCGCTCATCTCCTCGGCGGGTCCGTCGCCGATAGGGGCGGTGCCGAAGGATCCGGACATCAGGAAGATGAGCAGGTTGGTGGCATTCCCCACCAGCAGGAACCCGAGCAGCAGACGCGTGAGCGTGCGGTCGAGCATGAGGTACACGCCGCAGGCGTAGAGCACGACCATCACGGCGACCAGTACGAGCGGCATGGTCATCGCGAGTTCACCTCCTCTTCCTCGAACGCTGCCGAATCGGCCTCCTCATGCTCGTCGATCTCGGCTCCGAGACTGCGGAGCACATCGAGGATCAGGCCGAACACCACCAGATAGACGCCGATGTCGAAGAGCGTCGAGGTCACGAGCGGCACGGTGCCGAACGGCCCCAGATCGAGATCGATCCAGGCCGAGGCGAGGGCCGACTGGCCGAAGAACATCGGCAGCAGCGCCATCGAGACCGCGAGCGCGAGGCCCGTTCCGAGGATCCGCCCCGCGTCGAGCGGCACCGTCGCACCGAGTTCGTAGCGGCCGCCCGCGAGATACCGTGCCACCAGTGCGAGGCCCGCGACGAGCCCGCCGGCGAACCCGCCGCCCGGGCCGTTGTGCCCCGCCAGCAGTAGATAGATCGAGAGGATGATGAGGCCGTGGAAGACGAGCCTGACCACGACCTCGAGCAGGATCGAGCGATGGGCCGGGTCGAGGTGGCGGCCCGCGAGCAGCCAGGCGATCCGGCGCGCCGGATGATCGGGATCGGCCACGTGCATGAGGTGCGCCTGCGCCTGCGAGCGGGCAGCGCGGCGCGTGAGCTTGGGGCGCAGGTCGGCGCGCGTACGGAGGAAGACGAGCGAGGCGACTCCGGTCGCTGCCGCGAGGATCACCGACAGCTCCCCCATCGTGTCCCACCCGCGGATGTCCACGAGCATCACGTTCACGGAGTTGTAGCCGTGCCCGCCGGCAGCCGCGAGTCCAGGAATCTCCAGGGAGATGGGCTCGTCGATCCGGGATCCGAGCGCCACGATCGCGAGCGCGCCGAACACGAGACCGACCGAGAGGCCGATGGCCACGCGGACCCACCGCACCATGCGGCTGGGCGCCGAACCCATGCGCTGCGAAAGACGACGGATCACCAGTACGAATGCGATGAGCGTGACGGTCTCGACGAGCGCCTGCGTCAGCGCCAGATCCGGTGCGCCGTGCATCGCGAAGATCGCGGCCATGCCGTAGCCGGTGACGCCCACGAGCACCACGGACTGGAAACGGGTGCGGGCGCGCAACGAGAAGATCGCGGCCGCGATCATGATGATCGCGATCGGGAGCTGAACGGGCGAGCTCGCGAACTCGAGCTCGGTCGGCCACTGCCCCGTGGCGAGCAGGGTGCCGCCGAGGGCGCCGACCAGCACGATGAGGATCACTGAGAGATAGAAGGGAAGCGAGCCTCGCTGCGTGATCGCGGTCAGGCGCACGGCGAGGGTGTCGAGCCAATGCGTGACGACCCAGTAGGCGTGCGAGGCGGAGAATCGCTCGGGCAGCGCCGGGATCACGGTCGTGGTGCGAGAGAGCAGCAGCGCGAGTCCGACACCGAGCAGCAGCACAGCGGCGGATACCGCCAGCGGCAACGTGAAGCCGTGCCACAGAGCGAGGTGCTCGGGATGCTCGGATGCGTGCGGTACGGCCGCTTGCAGCAGCGGATCGATCTGAGACGCGAGCAGTCCGCCGATGAGCGTCAGAAGCGCAAAAGCGCCGGGGGCGACGAAGAGGATCCGTGCGGGCCGGTGCACGATGGAGCACTCGCTGGTGTTCGCCTTGTCGGCGAATGCGCCCCAGAGGAAACGCCCCATGTAGGCGACGGTGAGCACGCTGCCCACGGCCAGCACGGTGAACGCGACATAGGCCAGGGGCTCGGTCTCGCCGATGCGCAGCATCTCGGTGAGCGCCGACTCCTTCGCCACGAATCCGATGAACGGCGGCGCGCCGGCCATGGACGCCGCTGCGGCAACCGTGAGCACGGTGAGCAGAGGCATCCGTCGTCCGAGCCCGCAGAGCTTGCGAAGGTCTCGGGTGCCCGTCGAGTGATCGATGATCCCCACGGCCAGGAACAGCGGCGCCTTCGAGAGCGCGTGGGCGAACAGCAGCGCGAAGCCCGCGTAGGCGGCGCGGGGATCACCGACGCCAAAGACCATGACGAGCATGCCGAGCTGGCTGACCGTGCCGTGGGCCACGATCAGCTTGATGTCGAACTGCTTGAGAGCACGGATGCCGCCGTTCAACATCGTGATCGCACCGAGGATCACGAGTGTCTCCCGGTATCCGGGCACCTCGCTGAAACCGGGCCCGATACGGGCGATGAGGTAGATACCGGCTTTCACCATCGCCGCGGCGTGCAGGTAGGCGCTCACCGGAGTGGGGGCTGCCATGGCACCCGGAAGCCAGAAATGGAACGGGAATATGGCCGACTTCGAGAGTGCCCCGACGAGCAGCAGATAGACAGCGACGGTCGCGACCGGGCCCTTGGGCGGGTCAGCGACGATCTCGGACAGCAGGGACGTGCCCGCCTGCTGAGCCAGCAGTACGAAGCCGACGAGCATCGCGAGACCGCCGAGAGTCGTGACCATGAGTGCCTGCAGCGATGCGGCGTTGGCGGTGCGCAGTCTGGTGGCGTGACCGATCAGCAGGAAGGAGAACACCGTGGTGCCCTCCCAGAAGATGAAGAGCAGGTAGATGTCGTCGGCGAGTACGAGGCCCAGCATCGACGTGGCGAAACCCATGAATACGGCGGCGAACCTTGCGAGCCCCTGCTCGCCATCCTCGAAGTAGTTCGCGCAGTAGAGCAGTACCAGGGCGCCGGCGCCGGTCACGAGGAGCGCGAAGAGCGCTGAGACTGAGTCGAGGCGCAGGGTGACGTTCAGGTCGAGCTGAGGCACCCACTGGATCGTCTCCACGAGCGGTGGGCCGGCGAACACCGGCTGCGCCATCGACAGGAGAACCACGAATGTGGCGGCGACGAGCACGGCGAGCGCGATGAAGGAGCGCCGTCCGAAACGCCGGACCACGGGGTGGGCGACGATTGCACTGAGAGCGAGGATGAGCAGTATGCCCGTCATCGCTCCCATAGGCGGCCTGCTTCCCTTGTGTCCGGTCGTCCCTCGACTTCAATCCTATCGGAAACCGTGCCGCCGACCTGGACTTCTCACGAGTGCGGGTATGGGGAAAGCCCCGATGCGCGCGCCGGCGGTGGCGGGTGCATCAGGGCTTTCCTGAATGGGTGTCCGGCGGTGTCCTACTCTCCCACGAGGTCCCCCTCGCAGTACCATTGGCGCTGTCAGTCTTAGCTTCC
>NZ_JBVUAC010000010.1:0-116334 GCF_055791005.1 Leucobacter holotrichiae | reverse complement strand
GCGAGCTCTACCACCTGGTCAAAGTCAACCCGAGAACCGGTGAGATCGTGAGTTGACAAATATAGGAGCATCAACGCGGTCATGGAGAACTTCTTCGGCCACCTCAAGGAAGAGTGCTTCCACCACGTCCGCTACCTCAGCATCGACGCCCTCGAGATCGCACTGCACGAGTACATCCGCCGGTACAACAACGACCGCATCACAGAACGACTCGAGGGCCTTAGCCCGCTGCAATACCGGCCCCAGACCCTCGCAGCCTAGGCTTCAACTAACCAGTCCAACAATCGCGGACCAGTTCAATCGGCGAGTACCGATCCGCCCCTTTTTTGCGTGCTCGCACCGTGCTCGCACCGCCCGCCCCGGCGGCAGGTCCGTGCCGGTTCAGTGGCCGATCACCGCGTCGAGGAACCGACGCGTGCGCTCGGACTGCGGATTCTCGAAGATCTGCGAGGGCGGCCCCTGCTCGACGACCTGCCCCTTGTCGAACATCACCACCCGGTCGGAGATCTCCCGCGCGAAACGCATCTCGTGCGTCACCATGAGCATCGTCATGTTCGTCGTCGTCGCGAGACGGCGGATCACGTTCTGCACCTCGCCGATCAGCTCGGGATCGAGCGCGCTCGTCGGCTCATCGAGCAGCATCACCTCGGGCTGCATGGCGAGCGCTCGGGCGATGGCGGCGCGCTGCTGCTGGCCGCCCGAGAGCTGCGGAGGCGTGTGCCCCATGTGATCCTGCAGTCCGACCAGCTTGAGCAGCTCCGTCGCCCGCTCCACCGCATCGGCTTTCTTCATGCGCCGCACGTGGATCGGCGCCTCGATGACGTTCTCGAGCACCGTCATGTGCGGGAACAGGTTGAACTGCTGGAAGACCATCCCGATCTTCTTGCGCGTCTCGATCGTCTGCTTCGTCTCGCGGGGCTTGTCGCCCTTCTGCACGTTCCAAAGCACATCCCCGCCCACCGTGACGAGCCCCACATCGGGCGTCTCCAGCGTCATGAGCACACGCAGGATGGTCGTCTTGCCCGAGCCGGAGGGGCCGATGATCGAGACCTTCTCGCCCGGTTTCACCTCGAAGTCGAGACTTCGGAGCACGTGGTTGTCGCCCCATGACTTGCTGACGTTCTCGAACGAGATGGCGACGTCGATCTCGTCGTCGGGGTTGTTGAGGGTTCGGAGTATGTCAGTGTGAGGGGACAAGGCGGTGCTCCAGACGTCGGATGAGCAGAGAACAGGGGAAGCTGACCGCGAGGTACAGCAGGCCTGCGATGGTGATCGGCTCGAGGTAGCGGTAGTAGTTGCTGCCGATCTGCATCGCGGTGCCCATGAGCTCGAGGAGCGTGATCGACGAGAGGATCGCCGAGTCCTTGAACATCATGATGAGGTAGTTGCCGAGCACCGGGATGATGGGACGGATCGCCTGCGGCACCACGATGCGCAGCCACACGCGGCCTCGCGGGAGCCCGAGCGCCTTGCTCGCCTCCCACTGGCCCTGGGGCAGCTGCTCGATGCCCGAGCGGTAAACCTCGGCGGTGTAGGCGCTGTAGTTGAGGCCGAGCACCACGATGCCGGTGGGCAGCGGGTCGAAGGCCAGGCCGGCGTAGGGCAGCACGAAGTAGGCGATGTACGCCTGCACGAGCAGCGGGGTGCCGCGCACGAACGAGACGTAGAAGGTCGCGAGGTGCGAGACCACCGGGATCCTCAGGTGCCGCAGCACCGCGACGACGAGGCCGACCGCGAGGCTGATGAGGAACCCGATGAGGGTGATCTGGATCGTGAGCCAGAAGCCGCGCATGAGCTGCGGCATGATGGAGGCGACGAAATCGCTGTCCCAGATCATTGCGCGCCCACCCCCCTCCGCGCCTCGCGTCGCGCGCGCAGCTTGGCCTTGCGGTCGAGCGCGAAGCGGTTCTCGAGCAGCCGGGTGATCCTGCCGATGATGAGGGAGAGGATGTAGTACATCACGAGGATCGTGAGGAACAGCTCGACCGTCGCGCCGGTCACGGTGCGGGCGTTGAACGCGCGCCACGTGAGATCTCCGACGGTCACGAGCGACACCAGCGAGGTGTTCTTGAGCAGGTCGACCATCACGTTGCCGAACGAGGGCAGCATCGCGGGCACGGACTGCGGGATGAGGATGCGCCAGAGGCGCTGCGTGCGGCTCATGCCGAGTGCGATCGCCGCCTCCGCCTGCCCCTTCGGACGGGACCGGATCGTGCCGCGCACGATCTCGGCGGCGTACGCGCCCTCGTTCAGGCCCAGCGCGAGCACGCCGGCGAGAACCGGATGCAGCTGGATGCCGAGGAAGGGGAGGGCGAAGAAGAACCAGAACATCTGCACGAGCAGACCCGATCCTCGGATGAACTCGACGAACACGAAGGAGGGCCAGCGGAGGAACCAGTGCCGGGACAGCCCCGCCAGTCCGGCGGCGAACGCCACCGCGATCGTCAGGGCCGCCCCGAGCACGGTCACCATCACGGTGACCCCGAGCCCCTCCAGGAGGAGGCCCGAGTACTCTACGACTGAATCCATGGATGACTCCGGCGCGGAAGACCGCGGATCAGCCTTCGTTCTGGCAGAGCTCTTCGGAAGTCACGCCCTCGACCGCCTCGGGATCGAAGCCCCACTTCGTGAGGATGTCGGCGAACTCGTCGGTCTGCTTGAACTCGGCGAGCGCCTCGTTGTAGGCGTCGAGCAGCTCGGTGTCGGACTTTCGGAATGCCGCGCCGGAGCCCGTGCGGGGCGCATCCTCGATCGGCTCCGTCACCTCGAGATTCGGATCGTTCTCGTCGATGAGATCGCGCAGCGAGAGCGTCGGCAGCAGGAAGGCGTCAGCGCGGTTCGCACCGATGGCCTCGATGCCGCTGCGCGCGTCCTTCACGAGCACCTGCTGACCGTCGGGCACTTCCGCGGTCTTGAGGATGCCCTCCTCGAAGCCGCCCGTGAGCACCGCGATCTTCAGATCGGGGTTGTCGAGCACGTCCTGCACTGTGGTGATGCCCTTCGGGTTGCCCGCGGGCACGCCGAACGATTCGGTCGACACGATCACGGGCTCGGAGTATGCGACCGCGTCGCAGCGCGACTGCTTCATGAACAGCCCGGCGGCGACCACATCCCAGCGACCGGCGTCGAGGCCGGGGATCATCGACTCGTACGGGGTCGTCACGCCCTCGATCTCCTCGATGCCCATGCTCTGCAGCACGGCGCGCAGCACATCGGGCTCGGCGCCCGTGACGGTGCCGTCCGCGTTCACCTGGGTGTAGGGCGGCTCGTTCGCGATCGCGACGCGCAGGTAGCCGTCCTCCACCGCCCGCGCCAGCGTGTCCTGGGCACTGTCGCCCGCGCCGGAATCCGGCCCCTGGCCGGGCGTCGTCGCGGTGCAGGAGGCGAGCATGGCGGCCGCGAACACTCCGCCGAGCAGGGCTGCGGCGACTCGTCGGGTGCGTGTGAACTGCTTGAGGGTCATCGTTGACTCCTATCGAAGATGTCTCGTTCGGGACAGAGTGAGGGTCCGTGCGGTTCCAGATGTGTCGTATAACTGTAGGACAATCCCACCTTAGGACAATAGGCAGAATCCGCTGCGTCCGTCAAGGCCCCTATCAAGGTCGTTACCGCCCCGTGACGGGATCCGACGCCCGTAGCGCCAGACCCGTCGTCGCCGCGAGCGCGACAACGGCGGCCACCACTCCGCCCTCGATGAACCCTCCGGCGAGGGCGAGCCCCCAGAGCACACCGCCGAGCCAGAGGCCCCCGTCGACTGCGAGGTTCCAGACCACTGAAGCCCGGCCGGGATCGACGCACTGCATGACGGCGTGCAGCGTCGCCGTCTGCACGACCCCCACGCCGAAGCCGAGCAGCAGGCCCCACGCGACGCCGGCGGCCACCCCCGGCGCGAAAACCCCGGCCACGCCTCCGGCGGTGATCGCGGCGGCGCCGGTCCACCACACGAGCGACGAGCGCAGCCTCCCCTCGAGTTCCCCGCCGGCCCACTTCCCCGCCGCATTCCCGGCCTGCACGCAGAAGATCGCCACGGCGGCGGAAGCACCGCCCTCCTCCGCAGCGGCGGAGACGAGCACCGGAAAGCTCGACAGCCCGTGCGACAGCAGCAGCACTCCGAGCATGAGCACGCACAGCACGAGCCACGGCACACTCGTGAGGCCCGGCCCGGTCTCGCGATACCGTCCGCCCCGCTCCCCTCCGGCCCCGCCGACCGCCGCCGCGGCACCGCGAGGCCTCCTCCCGGCCGCGGGAAGCCGCAGCGCGGCAGCCGCCGCGATCGCGCACAGCACGGCGGCGCATGCGCCGAACGTTCCCGGAGCGAAGGCGAGGGCCGCCTGCACCCCGATCGGCGATCCGACGGCGGAGGCGCTCATCGTGACGAGACCGTAGACGCCGAGAGAACGTGCAAGGCGGCGCTCCTCCACGATAAGCGCGACGCCCTGCGTGCCGACCACAATCATCACGCCGAAACCGATGCCGCCCAGCATCGCACCGAGCAGCAGGACGACCGGCTCCTGAGCGAGACCGGCGAGCAGCGCGCCCGCCCCGAGCACGAGCAGCGAACCGGAGAGCACGAAGCGCATCGACCAGCGCCGCACGAGGGCCGGGACGAAGACCTGCACACCCATCACGAAGCCCATGAGCACCCCCACGAACAGGCTGCCGAGCGCCGGTGCCTCGGGCCTGGTCACGGGCACGAGCGAGTACAGCGAGAAGAACACCGCCATCCCCGCCGACACGGCGGCCATGAGCAGCATGAACGCGCCACCGGAGCGCGGCACGCCGCTCCCCGCGCCTTCTCCACCTCCCGTGCTCACGGGCGCAGACCGCAGCCGGCGCTCAAGCCTCGATGAGCCGCTGCCCCGGGCCGACGGCGTCGACGCCGAGCCTCCGCAGGGCCGCCCACACCGTCGCTTGATTCGCCGACACGATCGGCTTGCCGAGCTCCCGTTCGAGCGGGGCGATGAGATCGTAGCTCGGCAGGTTCGTGCAGCTCACCACGATCGCCTCAGCGTCGGGGTGGTCGACCGAGCGCACGAGTTCGGCGATGCGGGAGTACGGCACGGTCCAGATCTCACGATCGAGTCCGAGCGCCTCGTGCCGCAGCACCTCGACGCCGTGCTCGCCGAGGAAGCCGTCGAGGCGCGCCGACAGCTCCGGGAGGTAGGGGGTCGCCACAGAGACCCTGCGCGCGCCGAGGGCCTCGAGCGCCTCGACGATCGCCCCCGAGGTGGTGACCGCGTGCGCGGCCCCCGCCTCCCGCATCGCCTCGCGGATCCTCCGCTCCCCCGCGCGGCCCCGCACGAAGCTCGCGGAGGTGCAGGCGTACGCGACCGTCTCCACCCGACCGGCGGTCACGCTCCGAACGCCGGCGACGAGGTCGGCCTCGTCGGAGATCTCGAGCGCGAACTCGATCGTCACGGCATCGTCGACGAAGGGCGTCCTGGTGAGCAGCAGGTCGACCTCGGGCGGCGCCCAGCGCCACAGTTCCGCGTCGAGTTCGAGGTCGAACGGCGCCACCACTCCGACCGCGAGCCGCGGGTCCGGCCCCGCCGGCATGTCCGATGTCCGCTGCACTGCGCCTCCTCGGCAAGTATTGTTAGATTGTCAACATTCTAAACATCCGATCCTCATGATGGAAGAGGAGAACTCCGTGCACCTCACCGATCGGCAACTCGAGCGGATCGCCGCCCTGCTCCCGCCACCCCCACCGCCCGCCGCGAACTACGTCCCCGTGCGCGAGGCGGGCGGCTTCCTCCACGTCGCGGGCCAGACCCCCCACGTGCGCGGAGAACTGCGACTCCGCGGCGCCGTCGGCGACGGCCCGCACCACGTCAGCCCCGAACAGGCTCGCGAGCTCGCGGGCGAGGCGGCGCTCAACGCGATCGCGGCGATCGCGGACCATCTCGGCGACCTGCGCCGCCTCTCACACCTGGTTTCGGCGACCGTCTTCGTCGCCTCGGACCCCGCGTTCGCCCGTCACCCCTGGGTCGCCGACGGCGCGTCGGAGACCCTCGTCGAACTGTTCGGCGAGGCCGGCCGGCACGCTCGGGCCGCCGTCGGCGTCGCCTCGCTGCCGGACGGGGCGCCCGTCGAGGTGAGCGTCGTGGCCTACGCGGAGCCGTAGGCGGGGCGGATGGAACGGGCTACGAGGCGGCGGGCGCCGCGTCGCCCGCGGCCTCGCCACCCGCGGCCTCGTCAAAGCCCTGAATGATCATCTCGACGGCGCGATCCATGTGCTCGGCGAGCAGTCGGTTCAGCACCGGTACGTCGCTCTCCCGGATCGCGCGGGCGATCGCGCGGTGATCCGCGAGGCGGTCGACCACCGGGTAGACGCGGCTCTCGAAGGCGGCGAGGCACATGCGCGCCTCCGTGGCGAGTGTGTCGTACATCCGGTTGAGCCTCGGGCTGTGTGCCTCGGCGACCATGCACTCGTGGAACTCCACGTCGAGGCGCACCAGTTCGTCGACGTCGGCGTTCGCCGCCGCCCGCGCCTCGAGCACATCGCTCAGGTGATCGAGCGCGTCCGCCATCTCGGCGGTGCGCCCCGTCACGTCGATCACCTTGAGGCAGGCGGTCCGCTCGATAGCGATGCGCGCCGTGTAGATGTCGAAGATGTCATCGGGTCCGAGCCGGGCGACGAAGACGCCGCGGTTCGGGCGGCTCACCAGCAGGCCCTCCTGCGTCAGCCGCTGCATGGCCTCGCGCAGCACGCCCCGGCTCACCTGCAGCCGCCGGGAGAGTTCCGCCTCGACGAGCTGCTGCCCCTGCTTGAAGTGACCGCGGGCGATCGCCTCGCGCAGACGCCGTGCGATCAGGCTGGCGGTCGACTCCGCGCGGATCGGCGCGATCTCCTCTGCTCCCTCTCTCACGCGGTCCCCCTTCTCGGCTCTTCGCGCTGGCGGCCGGCGCCCCAGCAGTCTACCCGCGTGCCGGGCTCTCGCGGTTCAGTCCACGTCGGCTTGGCGCTGCGTGAGGATGTCGCGGAGACGGTCCTCGTTCTCATCGATGTGACGCAGCACGAGCGCCTCGGCCTCCTCGGTGCGCCGATCGAGGATCGCATCGACGATCTCGCGATGCCGGTCGACGATCGGCCCCTGCGGGTGCAGATACTCCTCGTCGGCGTGCGAGAGCACCGCGAAGTAGAAGATCAGCTCTTTGCAGATCGAATCGTAGAACGCCGACAGCCGCTCGGAATCGAGCAGGCCCACGATCGCCTGGTGCAGCGCGAGGTCGGCCGCGATGATCTGATCGGGCTTCAGCTCGGCCGCCGAATCCTGCAGGCGGCTCCACGCCTGGGCGAGGGCCTCGAGCTGGGCATCGCTCGCCCGCGCGCGCACCGCCGCCAGCTCGATGTGCCGTCGCGAACGGAACACGTCGGCGAGATCCTTCAGCGACGGCGTGCTCACGATCGCTCCGCGGTGCAGCTCGTACTTCACCAGCCGGCTTTGCTCGAGCAGCCGGATGCCCTCGCGCAGCGAGTTGCGGGAGATCTCGAGACGCTTCGCGAGCTGCGTCTCGCGCAGCGGCTCCCCCGCCTCGAGCACGCCCGTGACGATTAGCCCGCGCAGCCGGTCGGCGACGAGCTCAGCAGCGCTGGTCATCTGTATCGGCTCCACGCTGTATTCCGCCATGGACACAGGGTAGCACCGTCCGATCGTCGACAATTCCAGGGTCCGGGGCTGATCAAGGGTCTCGGAGCCGTCGCGCTGCCACGGCACGCGGCCACCGCGCAGCGGGGCGGAGCGATCCGTATCGACCGGGACCGAATCGACGGGACCGAGGGGTGAAGCCGATCCCCGCTCAGCTCCCGACGAACTCCGGCAGCCGATCCCTGCCGCGCGTCATCAGCGGCTCGATGACAAAATCGGAGAAGTCCGGTTCCCGCAGTTCCTCCGCGAACTCCGCGATGGTGGTCTGATAGAGCACCGGCACCCCCTCTTTGTCGAGGTACCAGCTGGCACAGCCGCCGATCGCCCAGATGCTGCGCTTCGCGATATCGCGCACCTTCTCGAGCCAGCGATCGGCCGCTTCCTGCGACACCGCGGGGCAGCTTCTGCAGGCCCACGCGTGCGGCCTCGCGACTCTCGTCGGTCCCGTTGGGGTCGACGAGGGCCTTCTTCAGCTCGGCGCGCTTCTCCGCGTAGCGGTCGACGATCGCCTGGCGCTGCTTGTTCTTCGCAATCATGCTTTTCTTCGCCTCGAACCGGCACGACCTCGTTCAGCCCGTGGCGGCGAGGTCGGGATCCGCGACGACCAGAGCCGCCTCCGCGGCGACGCCATCGAAGTAGTGGCGTCCACCTCTCCGGAACGCCTTGCGGGAATACCCCCCCTGGGTATAGTGTTCTCACTGTAGCAGCGCCGGGCACGGGGCCGGGCGCACCATCTGGAGGAGACAGACATGGCAACCACGAAGTACCAGGTCAGCGGGATGAGCTGCGGCCACTGCGAGGTCGCGATCCGCGGCGAGGTGGAGCAGGTCCCGGACGTCACCGGCATCGAGGTCAGCTCAGCCACAGGCAACCTCGCAGTGACCACCGACGGCGCCCCCGTCGACGACGCCGCGGTGCTCGCGGCCGTCGAGGAAGCCGGGTACGAGGCGAGCGTCGCCTAGCGGCGACAGCACGGCGTCGGCACCGACGACCGCCGCTCCCACCCGCTCGATCCAGTGAGAAGGACCCGATGAACACTCCCGCCAAGCTCGGCCTCTACGGCGTCGGCCTCGTCGCCGCCTTCGGCGCAGCATTCCTCGTCGCCGGAGCGGTCGTGCCCGAATCCGCGGTCGAGGCCCGCGCCGAGGCGACCACCGGGGGCCACGGCGGCCACGGCGAAGCCCCCGCCGAGACCGAGGCGGCCACCGCCTCGCTGCCGGGCCTGTCGCTCGCCGAGGGCGGTTACCAGCTCGGTCCCGTCTCAACCCCGCACGAGCTCGGCGAGGAGGGGGAGCTCAGCTTCTCGATCCTCGACGAGCACGGGGAGGCCGTGACCGAGTTCACCGAGGAGCACGAGAAGGACCTCCACCTCATCGTCGTCAGGAACGACGGCGCCGAGTTCCGCCACGTGCACCCGACGCTCGACGCCGAGGGCACCTGGTCGCTGCCCTGGTCCTGGTCGGAGGCGGGCACCTACCGCGTCTTCGCCGACTTCATCCCGGCCGAGAGCGGCGAGAAGCTCACTCTCACGCGCAGCCTGAACATCGGCGGCGACTTCGAGCCGGCGCACGGCCACGACGACGTGCGCACCGCGAAGGCGGGCGAGTTCGATGTCGAGCTGCAGGGCGACCTCTTCGTGGGCGGCGGATCCACCCTCACCCTCGAGGTGACCCGTGACGGCGAGCAGATCACCGAACTGCAGCCCTACCTCGGCGCGTTCGGGCACCTGGTCGCGCTGCGCGAGGGCGACCTCGCCTACCTGCACGTGCACCCTGAGGGGGAGGAGCCGAAGCCCGGCGACCTCTCGGGGCCCACGGTCGACTTCGCGACGGAGGCCCCGACCGCGGGCCGCTACCTCCTCTACTTCGACTTCCAGGTCGGCGACGAGGTCTACTCCGCTCCGTTCGCACTCACCACCGCGGAGGGCGATGCCCCCGCAGACGGCCACGACGACGGCGAAGACTCCCACTGACCCGGCGCGCGGCGCCCCACCAGAAGGACAGCGACATGTCAGCACCCGAAATGACCAGCGATGCCCCGGTCGACAGCTACGAGCTCGCGATCGGGGGCATGACCTGCTCGTCGTGCGCGATGCGCATCGAGAAGAAGCTCAACCGACTCGACGGCGTGGAGGCCTCGGTCAACTACGCGACCGAGAAGGCCAGGGTCACCGCCCCGCGCGGCCTCGACCCCCAGGCGCTCATCGCGGAGGTGGAGAAGACCGGCTACACCGCCGAGCTGCCGAAGCCGAAGACCCGGTCGGCCGACGCGGCCGCCGACGGCGACGAGGATCCCGCCGAAGATCGCGAGCTGACCGTGCTGCGCCAGCGCCTCATCGGCTCGATCGTGCTGTCGGTTCCGGTGATCCTCATGGCGATGATCCCCGCACTGCAGTTCACCTACTGGCAGTGGGCGTCGCTCGCCCTGGCCGCGCCCGTCATCGTATGGGCCGCCTGGCCCTTCCACCGCGCCGCCTGGATGAACCTGCGCCACGGCGCCGCGACGATGGACACGCTCGTTTCAGTCGGCACGACGGCGGCCTTCCTCTGGTCGCTCTTCGCGCTCTTCTTCGGCACCGCCGGCGAGCCCGGCATGACCCACGCGTTCGAGCTGTCGATCGCACCGAGCGATGGCGCCGCGAACATCTACCTCGAGGTCGCGGCCGGCGTGACGATGTTCATCCTCGCGGGCCGCTACTTCGAGAAGCGCTCCAAGCGCCAGGCGGGCGCCGCGCTGCGGGCGCTGCTCGAGCTCGGTGCGAAGGACGTCGCCATCGTGCGCGGTGGCGAGGAGGTCAGGATCCCGATCGAGGATCTCGCCGTGGGCGACGAGTTCGTCGTCCGCCCGGGCGAGAAGATCGCGACCGACGGAGTGATCGTCTCGGGCATGTCGGCGATCGACGCCTCGATGCTCACCGGCGAGTCGGTGCCCGTCGAGGCCGGGCCGGGCGACGCCGTCGCGGGCGCGACGGTGAACGCGAGCGGGCGGCTCGTCGTACGGGCGACCCGCGTCGGCTCCGATACGCAGCTCGCCCAGATGGCGAAGCTCGTCGAGGACGCGCAGTCGGGCAAGGCCGAGGTGCAGCGCCTCGCGGATCGGGTCTCGGGCATCTTCGTACCGATCGCGATCGCGATCGCCGTGGTCGCGCTCGGCGCGTGGCTCGGCGCCGGCTTCCCCGCGGCGAGCGCGTTCACGGCGGCCGTCGCCGTGCTCATCATCGCCTGCCCCTGCGCCCTGGGTCTCGCGACCCCCACCGCGCTGCTCGTGGGGACCGGTCGCGGTGCCCAGCTCGGAATCCTGATCAAGGGCCCTGAGGTGCTCGAATCGACCCGCCGCGTGAACACGATCGTGCTCGACAAGACGGGCACCGTCACCACGGGACGCATGACTCTCGTGGACGCGATCACTGCGGGCGACACGGATCGCGCCGAGCTGCTGCGCCTCGCCGGCGCCATCGAGGACGCCTCCGAGCACCCCATCGCCCAGGCGATCGCGAAGGGCGCGATCGAAGAGCTCGACATCGTGCTGCCGCCCGTCGAGGACTTCCGCAACGTCGAGGGACGGGGTGTCACCGGTGTGGTCGAGGGCCGCGCGCTGCTCGTGGGCCGGCAGTCACTGCTCGACGACTGGTCCATCGCCGAGGATCCCGAGATCCTCCGCCGCAAGCAGGCCGCCGAGGCGGAGGGCAAGACGGCCGTGCTCGTCGCCTGGGACGGCGCGCTGCGCGGGCTGCTCGTGGTGGCCGACACGGTGAAGCCCACGAGCGGCGAGGCGATCGCCCAGTTCCGCGAGATCGGCCTGTCACCGATCCTCCTCACCGGCGACAACGAGACCGTGGCGCGGCGCATCGCGGCCGAGGTCGGCATCACCGACGTCGTCGCCGAGGTGCTGCCGGGAGACAAAGCCGACGTCGTCTCGCGGCTGCAGTCGGAGGGCCGCGTCGTCGCGATGGTCGGCGACGGGGTCAACGACGCCGCGGCCCTCGCGCAGGCCGACCTCGGGCTCGCGATGGGCACGGGCACGGACGCCGCGATCGAGGCGTCCGACATCACGCTCGTGCGCGGGGACCTGCGCAGCGCGGCCGACGCGATCCGGCTCGCCCGGCGCACCCTGGGCACGATCAAGGGCAACCTGTTCTGGGCCTTCGCGTATAACGTGCTCGCGATCCCGCTGGCCGCGTTCGGCCTGCTCAACCCCATGCTCGCCGGTGCGGCGATGGCGTTCTCGAGCGTCTTCGTCGTCGGCAACAGCCTCCGCCTGCGCTCCTTCAAGAGCCGCGCGGTGGATAGCGTAGAGGCATGACCTCGCCCCACGACCACCACAGCCGTGACCACGGCCACGCCTTCAGCACCGGGCACCCGGCACGGCCCGAGACGAGCGAGGCGGGCGGCCACGGGCACAATCACGACCACGGGTTGGAGGGACACGCGACCGCCGGCGGCAAGCACCGCAAGAAGCTGATCCTCGTGCTCAGCATCACCGCCACCGTCTTCCTGGTGCAGGTCGTGGGCGCCCTCATCTCGGGATCGCTCGCGCTGCTCGCCGACGCGGGCCACATGCTGACCGACGCCACCGGCGTGCTCATCGCGCTCATCGCCACCTTCATCGCGGCGCTGCCGGCGACCTCGAAGCGCACCTACGGGCTCATGCGCGTCGAGGTGCTCTCTGCGATGATCAACGGCATCGTGCTCAGCGTGATCTGCATCGTCATCGTGTACAGCGCGATCCAGCGCATCGGCAGCGAGGTCGAGATCGAGACCGGGCCGATGCTCGGCGCGGCGATCATCGGCGCCGTCGCGAACCTCGTCTCCCTGCTCATCCTGCAATCGGGGCAGAAGGAGAGCATCAACGTGCGCGGCGCCTACCTCGAGGTGCTCGGCGACCTCATCGGCTCCGGCGCAGTCATTAACGCCGGCTTCATCATCATGTTCACGGGTTGGAACTGGGTGGACCAGGTCGCGGCATTCGCGATCGCGCTGCTCATCGCCCCGCGGGCCTACAGCCTGCTGAAGGACGTCGTGCGGATCCTGCTCGAGAGCACGCCGAAGGACGTCGACCTCGATCAGACGCGCGAGCATATGCTGTCGGTGCCGGGCGTGGAGCAGGTGCACGATCTGCATGCGTGGACCATCACCTCGGGCGTCAACGCGATGTCCGCCCACGTGGTCGTGGCCGAGGAGACGCTGGACTGGGAGCGGTACGACCGCATCCTCGACGAGCTGCACGCCTGCCTCGGGGAGCACTTCGACACCGAGCACTGCACGATCCAGCTCGAGCCCTCGCACCACGCGAGCCACGAGAACGACACACACGACTGAGCGCCCGTAGAGCAGCAGGAGCGGATCGCCGATCAGCTCCTGCCGATCGCAGACCGGATGCACGGAGGTCTCGGCGAGGGCGACTGAAGCGCACTGGCGGCAGCCCGCGCGTAGCGACGCGATCGCACCCCCGGAAACGACGAAGCGGGCGCGGATCCCGGAGGATCCGCGCCCGCTGGCCAGCCCGTGAAACGGGCCGGGAGACTTACCAGCTCGACTTGGTGATGCCGGGCAGCTCGCCCCGGTGCGCCATGTCGCGGAAACGCACACGCGAGACGCCGTACTTCGACAGCACGCCGCGGGGGCGGCCGTCGATGACGTCGCGGCTGCGCACGCGCACCGGCGAAGCGTTGCGGGGCAGCTTCTGCAGGCCCACGCGAGCGGCCTCGCGGCTCTCGTCGGTGCCGTTGGGGTCAACGAGCGCCTTCTTCAGCTCGGCGCGCTTCTCCGCGTAGCGGTCGACGATCGCCTGGCGCTGCTTGTTCTTCGCAATCATGCTCTTCTTCGCCATGATTAACGCTCCTCTCGGAACTCGACGTGCTTGCGGATGACCGGGTCGTACTTCTTGAGCACGAGGCGATCGGGAGTGTTACGACGGTTCTTCTTCGTCACGTAGGTGAACCCGGTGCCCGCGGTCGAGCGGAGCTTGATGATCGGACGTACGTCCTTGTCCTTCGCCATTAGAACTTCACCCCACGCTTCTGCAGATCAGCCACGACGGCGTCGATGCCGCGGGCATCGATCACCTTGATGCCCTTGGCCGACAGGGTGAGGGTCACCTTGCGGCCGAGCGACGGCACGTAGTAGGTCTTCTTCTGGATGTTCGGATCGAACCGACGCTTGGTGCGACGGTGCGAGTGCGAGATGTTGTGACCGAAGCCGGGAACGGCGCCGGTCACCTGGCACACTGCTGCCATGGTGTTTCCTCTCATACCGTGAGACCGGACGGCCTCACCCAAGATTTCTTGTCTGCAGGAACCCCGGCCTGACGAATCATTCCGGTCTCGAGCCGAGCGGCTCCCGCGGTCTGTGCACTGGGACGGCGCACAGCCAAAGATCGATCTTAGACGACGATCGCCGACCGCGCAACAATCGGGCGTGTCGCGGGGTGGATCCGGTCTGTAGTCACACGGGTTCGAGGGCGAGCGCGGGCGCTCAGGCCAGCGAGTGGCGCTGATCCGGATCCGGATCCAGTGTCTCGACGACCTCGTCGGCCTCCTCCTGGGCCTGCGCCCCGAGGCGGCCGCGGGAGAGACGGTTCACGATCATGGCGATCGCGCCGTCGCCGGTCACGTTGGTGGCCGTGCCGAAGCTGTCGAGCGCGATGTAGGCGGCGAACATGAGCCCGACCTCCATATCGCCGAAGCCGAGCATCTGCACGAGCAGGCCCGCCGCGGCCGCGATCGCGCCTCCAGGCACGCCGGGCGCCGCCACCATCATCACGCCGAGCATGAGGATGAAGGGGAAGTAGGCGCCGAACGACACGTCACCGCCCGTGAGCAGCAGCACCGCGATCGAGAAGCAGGTGATCTTCACCATCGAGCCCGAGAGATGGATCGTGGCGCACAGCGGCACCACGAAGCCCGCGACCGAGTCGGAGACGCCGTTCTTCTTGGTCGACGCGAGCGTGACGGGGATCGTGGCGGCCGACGACGAGGTGCCGAGAGCGGTGAAGTAGGCATCGCGCATGTTCCAGAGCGCGCGAAGCGGGTTGGCTCCGGCCATCGCGCCCGCCGCCGTGTACTGCAGCAGGAGCACGACGAAGGTCAGGGCGAACGAGACGATCACCACGAGCAGGAACTTCGTGACGACCTCGATCGCAGCCCCGCTCGCCGAGAGATCCATGAAGATACCGAAGATGAAGAGCGGCAGGGCAGGCACGATGATGCGCCGGATCAGCGACTCGATGATCGTGCGGAACTCGACCGCGCCGCGGAAGATCACGCGGCTGCGGAACGCGGTCAGGCCGATCCCGATGACGAACGCGAGCACGAGAGCGCTCATCACGTCGATCACGGGAGCGAGCACGATCTCGGTGGCGGAGTCGCCCGGCGCGGAGACGACCGAGAAGTAGGGGGCGAACCCCGATCCGCTTCCCTCGTCCAGTGATTCCACGCCGCCGGCCGACATCGACGCGGTGAAGAGCCAGCGGCTCACGACGTAGGCGAGCAGGCCCGCGATGATCGTCGAGCCGTACGCGATGACCGCGGTGATCCCGAGCCACTTGCCCGCGCCCTTGCCGAGCTCCGCGATCGCGGGGGTCACGAGACCGAAGATGATGAGCGGCACGGCGAAGCCGAGGAACCCCGAGAAGATCGAGTTGTAGGTGAGGAACACGCCTCCCAGCCAGTCGGGCATGACCGGGCCGAGCAGAATGCCGAGCAGGATCGCGACGACGATCCATCCGAGAAGAGGGACGGAGCGGAACAGTTTCATGGGGATCCTTCGGGCCTGCGGCGGAGCGGCTCGCGCGGGCTCGGCGGCTCCGGCGAGGTCGCGCCCCGAACCGGGGCGCTCCCGACAGTGTATGCGGCGCGGGAAGCAGGCCCTCTCTTGTATCTTGCAATAGACGGTCCTGCTCTCCCACGCACCCAGGAGGCCACTATGCGGACGGGCTCTGCTCCACCCCACGAGAAGACCGGCGAACGCATCCCGTTCGAGCATCTCGTCGAAGCCATCGAGACGGCGCTCTCCGACGCCGGAGCCTCGCCCGAGGTCGCCGCGATCCTCGCCCGCAACCACGCGGGGTGCGAGCGCGACGGCGCCCTCAGCCACGGGGTCTTCCGAGTGCCGCAGCACGTGGAGACCCTGCGCAGCGGCTATCTCGACAGCGCGGCCGAACCGCGGGTCGAAGTCGTCAGCCCCGGCTACATCAGGGTGGATGCCGCGAACGGCATCGCGCAGCTCGCGCTCAAGCGCGCACGCGGCGACATCATGCGGGCGGTCGAGGATCAGGGCGTCGCGGTCGTCGCGATCCGCGATTCCCATCATCACAGCGCCCTGTGGCCCGATCTCGAGCCGTTCGCCGAGGCCGGCACCGTAGCACTCACCGCGGTGACCGGCGGAGAGCCGAACGTCGCACCCGCTGGGGTCCGCGAACCGGTCTTCGGCACCAATCCGTTCGCCTTCGCAATCCCGGTCGACGGTGCTCGCCCGCTCATCGCGGACTTCGCGACCTCTTCGATGTCGTTCGGCGACGTCACCCTGGCGGCAAGCGCGGGCGGTGAAGTGCCGCCCGGCACCGGGGTCGACTCGGCCGGCAACGCGACCACCGAGGCCCGCGCCATCGTCGAAGGCGGCTCGCTGCTGCCGTTCGGCGGGCACAAGGGCGCGATGCTCTCGATGCTGGTCGAACTGCTGGCGTCCGGCCTCACAGGCGGCGACTTCTCGTTCGAGACCGGCGGCGAGAAGCCGGCCGACGCGCATTCCACGCGCACCGGCCAGTTCCTCCTCGTGCTCGATCCGGATCGCGGCGGCTCCGGTAGCGGCTTCGCAGCGCGCGCCGCGCAGCTGGTGCGAACGCTCCGAGAAGCGGGCATGGATCGCATGCCCGCCGATCACCGTTACCGGGCGCGAGCAGAAGCCGAGAGGCTCGGGATCCCGGTCACCGCCGCGATCCGCGAGCTGCTGGAGCGTTGAGGCGGATCCGGATCCGAATCCGAATCCGGACTGCACCCCTTCGCAGCCCCTGATCCGGCTCGCCTCGCTCGAGATACGGATTTCGCACCCCCGCTCGCGATCGGAGATACGAAATCCGTATCTCGGCGGAGGCGGCCGAGGATCCAACGCCCCTCAGGGGCCTGCGCACCGCCACCCCGTAGGCTGGAGCGGTGAACGAGCAGACCGGAGGCGCGACGGGCGAGCGGGGCGCGACGGGCGAGCGGGCCGCGATCCGCTACGTGGCGATCGGCGACAGTTTCACCGAGGGCGTGGGAGACGAGCAGCCCGACGGTTCGGTGCGCGGGTGGGCCGACCTCGTCGCGCAGGGCCTCGCCGACGCGACGGGCGCGCCGATCCAGTACGCCAACCTCGCGATCCGCGGCCGCCTGCTCGGTCCGATCATCGCCGAGCAGCTCGAGCCGGCGCTCGCCCTCGGGCCGACCCTCGTCACCTTCAACGGCGGCGGCAACGACATGCTGCGCCCCGGCACCGACCTCGCGTGGATCAGCACCGAGACCGAGCGCGCGCTGCGACGTATCCGCGAGGCGGGCGCGGAACCGCTGCTGCTCGCCGGCGCGAACCCCACCGCGGGGCTGCCCGGCGGCGCCCGCGTGCGCGCGAAGGGCGACGAGCTGGTGCGGGAGGCGCGGGGCATCGCCGAGCGGCTCGGGATCCGCTTCGCCGACAACTGGAGCGACGCCGAACTCGCCGGACGGCAGTACTGGTCGCACGACCGTCTGCACCTCGCGCCCATCGGCCACCGCCGCGTGGCAGCCAACGTGCTGCGCGCGCTCGGACACCCGGCACCGAGCGACTGGGTGATCGAGGCGTCGCCGATCCCGAACCCCTCACGCCGCGAGCAGCTGCGCTACACCCGCGAGCACGTCGTGCCGTGGGTGAAGCGGCGCCTCACCGGTCGCTCGAGCGGCGACGGGCGGACCGCCAAGTACAGCGAGTGGACCTGGATCGCGCCGCGCACCCGGCCCCGGGGCTGAGCAGTTCTCGCTGAGCGGTCCTCGCCGAGCCCCTCCGCAGCCCCGCCCGCACGTTCGGGGTTTCCCGATTCATACTTCGGGATGAGCCGAAATAGTACCCCGGCACGATGCGCCGCTCCCCCGCGCCCGCCAAGCTGGAAGCATCGACCGAGCCGTGCGCCATGCAGCCGCGGCGATCCGCCCGCAGCAGGCCACACGACCGCAGCCACCGGCTGCCCGGCCGGCTCACACCGAAAGAGCGCATGTCCTTTCTCACTCGCACCAGCCTCAAGAACCGCCTGATCGTCGGGCTCGCCACCATCGCGGTGGCCGTGCTCGGTCTCATCTCGATGGGCTCGCTCAAGCAGGAGCTCATGCCCTCCATGCAGGTGCCCGCCGCCTTCGTATCGGTGCAGTCCCAGGGCCTCGCCCCCGAGGAGATGGCGCGCACGGTCACCGAGCCGGCCGAGCAGGCGCTGCGCGCGGTGCCCGGGGTGACCCGGGTGACGTCGAGCACCTCGAGCGGCACCGCCGACATCACCGTCGAGTGGACGTTTGACGAGAGCGACGAGGAGACGATCCGCACCATCCGCGCGGCCGCCGACGGCCTGAAGCCGACCTTCCCCAGCGGCACCGAGGTGCAGGTCTTCTCGGGGGGCGCCGACGACATGCCCGCGATGATGCTCAGCGCCGGAACCTCGGGCGACGCGACGGCCTTCGCCGACGAGCTCGCCCGCGAGGTGGTGCCGGCCCTGCAGGGGCTGAACGGCGTGCAGAAGGTCGAGCTGGCCGGCAGGGAGGAGCAGCGGATCCTCATCGCGCTCCGCCCCGCCGATGTCGAGCGGCTGAAGATCGACCCCGCCCAGATCGCGCCCGCCCTCGAGACGCGCGGAGCCGCGCTCCCCGCCGGGCAGGCGGAGTCCGAGCAGGGCCGGCTGGCAGTGACCGTCGGCTCCTCGCTCGGCTCGGTCGAGGAGATCGCCGCACTGCCCTTCACCGCGACCGACGCCGACGGCAACGTCAGCCTCGTGCACCTCTCCGACTTCGCCGACGTGAGCACCGAGTCGGTGCCCGCCGACAGCATCTCGCGCGTCAACGGCAAGCCCGCACTCACACTGCAGGTGTTCCCCGCGCAGGGCGCCAACGTGATCGACATCTCGCACGCGGTGTCGGCCGAGCTCGACCGCCTGGCCCCCGAGCTCGGCGGGGAATTCGTCACCATCTTCGATCAGGCGCCCTTCATCGAGCAGTCGATCCACGATCTCTCGGTCGAGGGCGGCCTCGGCCTGCTGTTCGCGGTGCTCGTGATCCTCGCCTTCCTCGGTTCATGGCGCTCGACCGTCATCGCGGCCCTCTCGATCCCGCTGTCGCTGCTCATCACTCTCGTCGGACTGTGGTGGAGCGGCAACACCCTCAACATCCTCACCCTCGGCGCGCTCACCATCGCCATCGGGCGCGTGGTCGACGACTCGATCGTGGTGATCGAGAACATCAGCCGACGCCGCGGATCCGGACCGCTCACTGTCGCGGGGGTCGTCGCCTCCGTGCGCCAGGTGGCCGGCGCGATCACGGCGTCGACGCTCACCACCGTCGCCGTCTTCCTGCCCGTCGCATTCGTCTCCGGCATCGCCGGCCAGCTCTTCCGACCGTTCGCCGTGACGGTGACCGTTGCGCTGCTCGCCTCGCTGCTCGTCGCGCTCACGATCGTGCCGGTGCTCGCGTACTGGTTCATGCGCGGGCGGACGCGACGGTCCGTCGCCGCGGTTGCCTCGGCAGATCGGGCGGATGGGGCGGACCCGGCGGCCGAACCGGCGGCGGCCGCGGAGGATCCGGATCCCGCACCGCCGCACCACGACGACGAACTCGCCGAGACCCGCTCCGCTCCCGACCGTCTGCAGCGGGCGCTCATGCCCGCCCTGGGAGCCACGCGACGTCACCCCGTCATCACGCTCATCGCCTCGACACTCGTGCTCGCAGCGACGCTCGCGATGACCCCGTTCCTGCAGAGCGATTTCCTCGGGTCGTCGGGCAACGAGAGCCTGCAACTCACGCAGACGCCCGAGCAGACCGGCGATCGAGAGCAGCTCGTCACGGCGGCGGAGCCCGTGGAACGCGCCCTCGCCCGAGTGTCCGGCGTCCGCGATGTGATGACCTCGATCCCCGTCGGCGGCACCGCCGGCATGCCCACCGCGATCTCCTACGACGTGCAGCTCGAAGACGGGGCCGACGTCGAGACCGTCGGCGACGCCGTCGAACGCGCGCTCGAGAAGGTTCCCGACGCGGGCGATGTACAGCTGCTCACCCAGGACGCCTTCGTGGGCGGCCCGGGCGGGGGCGGCATCGCCCTCCAGATCCGCGGCAACGATCCCGCTGCGCTGCGCGAAGCCAGCGACCTGCTGGAGAAGCAGCTCGCGGACTCGTCGAGCGTGCAGTCCGTGCGCAGCGAACTCACCGGGGAACAGCCCGTCATGCGTGTGACCCTCGACGAGGATCGCGCCGCGCTGCTGGGCTTCGACCGCGCCCTCGTCGCCGACGCCGTGCGCGGCGCGCTCGAGGGCACGACGGTGGGCAGCATGATGCTCGATGGCCAGGAGCGCGACATCCTGCTGCGCACGCCGGGCGCGGATCGCACCGCGGAGGCCCTCGGCGCGATCGTGCTGCCGGTCACGCCTCAGCAGACGGCGCAGGCGCAGAAGCTCGCCGCGGATCAGCTGCAGGAGAAGGCCGAAGCGGAGGCTGAGACGCAGCGCGCCAACGCCGCCGCGGAACTCGCGGATCAGCTGAACGAGGCGGGAGCCCAGAGGTCGCAGCTCGTCGCCCAGCTCGGCGAGCTGAACACCCAGCTCGCGCAGCTGCGAAGTCTGCCCGTCGTACCCGAATCACCGCGGGATCCGGCCGAAGAGGCCGTCGCCCGAGCGCAGCAGGAGCGCGCGGAGCAGCTCGCGGCGATCGAGGGGGCGATCGCCGGCGCTCAGAGCGGTATCGAGGGGCTCGACGAGCAGATCTCGGCGCTGCACCAGGCCCAGGCCGATGCAGACGAGCAGTTCGCCCAGCAGGAGCAGGCCGAGGCCGAGCAGAAGGCCGCTGCGGCGGCGACCGGCACGGCCATCACCCTCGCCGACATCGCCACCGTCGAGGAGGAGCTCACCGCGCCGACGATCACCCGCGCCGACGGCGAGCGCCAGGTCGCTCTCACCGTGACCCCGCGCTCCGGCCAGCTCGACGCGGCCAACGCGGCCGTCGAGCAGGCGATCGCCACCGCGGAGCTGCCGCCCGGCGTGAGCTTCGAGCTGGGCGGAGTGAGCGCCGAGCAGGACGACGCCTTCGCGCAGCTCGGTGCCGCGATGCTCGCCGCGATCATGCTGGTGCTGCTCGTGATGGTCGCGACGTTCCGCAGCTTCCGCGGGCCGCTCGTGCTGCTGATCTCGATCCCGTTCGCCGCGACGGGCGCGATCCTGGGTCTGCTGCTGACCAACACCCCGCTCGGACTGCCCGCGCTGATCGGACTGCTCATGCTCATCGGTATCGTCGTGACGAACGCGATCGTGCTCATGGATCTCGTGAACCGCCTGCGCGCGGCGGGGGCCTCACTCGAGGAGGCCGTCGAGCACGGCACCCGCTTGCGCCTGCGCCCGATCCTCATGACCGCGGCGGCGACGATCTTCGCCCTGGTACCCATGTCGCTCGGGCTCACGGGCGGAGGGGTGTTCATCTCGAAACCGCTCGCGATCGTGGTGATCGGCGGGCTCGTCTCATCGACGCTGCTCACGCTGGTGCTCGTGCCGATCCTCTACACCCTCGTCGAGCGCCGTCGCGAGCGGGTCTCCCTGCGCAGGGCCCGCCGCAGGGCGAGGCGGATCGTCGCGAAGCGGGCTCGGCTCGAGCGCGCTCGCGGTGCCGAGACCGGCAATGCGGGTGACGCCCCGCGGGCCGACGACATCGACACCCTGCTCGAGAACTGAGGCGCGGCCCGCGTCGCGGCATTCTAGGCCCGGGTTCACGGGGCCTCAATGGAGGCCCCGTGAACCCCACTTGTCCGCGCCGCGGTAGCCCGGCCAGCCTCAGCGCGCGAGAAGCAGCGGCGGTCGCTGCGGCCCTTCGAGCCGAGCAATCGCGACCTTGACGTCGGTCACATCGCTCCTCAGCTCGGTCACGTCGACCTTGAGTTCTTCCACATCCCCCTTCAGTTCGGTCACGCCGTTCTTCAGAACGGCAACGTCGCGCTTCAACTCGGTCACATCGCGGCCCACCGCGTCGATGCGCGACGTCGACTTCTCATCCAGCGCGTCGATCCGCGTGGAGAGCTTCTCATCCAGTGCAGCGAAGCGGTCGCCCGATTTCTCATCGACCGCAGCGAAGCGGGCACCCGTTTTCTCATCGAGCCGGTCGATGCGCCCACCGAGATTATGAGCGACCTCGTCGATACGCGTCGTGAGCTTCTCATCAACCTCACCGATGCGCGACGTGAGCTTTTCAGTGACCTCATCGATGCGCGACGTCAGCTTCTCATCGACCCCGTCGATGCGCTCGCCCAGTTTCTCGGCGATGACATCGGTGCGTCGCATGGTCCAGGCGAAGCCGACGGCCAGTGAGAAGAGCAGCCCGACGCCGGTCAGCATCGTGGTGATCGTCTCGGCTGACATCAGCGCCGCCTTTCTCCAGTCGGAAGGGTGGTTTCGCGTTCAGCTTACGACGGCTACAGCACAGAAACAGGCCGAAGTTCATATTTGTGGATAACTCCTCGCGGTCTCCGCATCCGCCTCGGTTGTGAGCGAAGTACCCGAGCACCGGGTCCCGTAAGGACCTCTAGGATTTTCCCCGACAGCGCTCGCAGAGTCCGAAGAGGTCGACCACGTGCTCGATCTCGGTGAAGCCGTGCTCGGCGCCGACCCTGCGCGTCCACTCCTCGACGACAGCGGCCGAGAGTTCGCGGGTATCCCCGCAGCTGCGGCAGATGAGGTGGTGATGGTGCCCCGTCATCGTGCACGAGCGGAACAGGTTCTCCCCCTCCGGCGACTGCAGCGAGTCCGCCTCACCGGTTTCGGAGAGGCTCCCGAGCGCGCGGTACACGGTTGCGAGGCCGATCGTCGACCCGCCCTCGCGCAGCTCCTGATGCAGCTGCTGAGCGCTCACGAACCCTCGCGCCTCGGCGAGCGCCGCTCGCACCGCCTCGCGCTGCCACGTGTTCCGTTTCGGCTGCATGGCGCGCCTCCTCTCCTGCACTGCCTCCACCGTAGCGAAGTTCGGCCCGCGGCGGCATCGCCGCTCACGCGGACTTCAGAACCTGCCTCGGCGCGATCGCACGGATCGCGAGGGACACGACGAAGATCGCCGTCATGACGAGCCCGACGGATCCGCCCGCCGCGATCCCGAACTCCCGAGACGCCCAGAGCCCGACGAGGCCGCCGGCCACCCCGAGCAGCGCCGCGATCGGCGGAATCCACTCGATGCGCGACGTCAGCGCGCGCGCCGCGGCTGCGGGCCCGATCAGCACCGCGACGCCCAGGATCGCCCCCACCGCGGGCATCGCCGCCACGACCGCGGCCGCGACCGCACCCGAGACCACGAGCTCGACCGGCCACGTGCGGAAGCCCGCCGCGGCGAATCCGACGGGGTCGAAGGTGTGGAACAGGATCCGACGCCGCATCACCGCGAGCACCGCCGCGGTGACGATGAGCACGATCGCGGTGGTGAGCACGTCTCCGGGGGACACCCCGAGCGGCGACCCCACGAGCAGTGCCTCGACCGGCACCCCGAGGCCGGAGTTGAGGCTGGCCAGCAGCGTCCCCAGCGCGAAGCCGAGCGAGAGCACCACACCGCTCGCCACCTGTCTGCCCTGCCCGGGGATGCGAGCGAGCAGCGTCATCACGAGCACGAGCAGCAGCGCGAACACAGCCTGGCCGAGCAGCAGGTTCCAGCCGAGCACCGCGAAGATCACGCCGCCGGGGAAGGTCGCGTGGCTCAGCGCGACCGCGAAGAACGAGCGCCGCCGCAGCACGATGAGCGTGCCGGCAAGCCCCGAGAGCAGACCGAGCAGCACGAGTTCGAGGGCCGCGAGCGCGAAGTAGGTCACGAGTCGGCCCCCTCTGCGGCGTCGACGCGGCGTCCCGAACTTCGCAGCTCACCCGTATCTCGGAGCGATTCCGGCGATCCGCTCCGAATGACGGGCCTGCTCCGAAGAACCGTCATCCGCAGCAGCGCCGCGAGCAGATACGCCGCGACGAGCAGCAGCACGACCACGGCGCCGGGCGACACCTTCGCCCCGGCCTCGACCGACCACTCGAACGACAGCCACAACCCCGCGATCCCCGCCGCCAGCGGCAGCAGGATCGCGATCGGCACCAGCAGTGCGAATCCGCGCGTCACGAGCCGCGCGGCCGCCATCGGCACCGTCAGCAGCGCCACCACCATGAGCACGCCGAGCGCCTGCACGCCCGCGACGGTGAGCAGCGCTACGGCGATGCCCAGGGCGAGGTCGGTGCGGAGGGTGCGGAACCCAGCAGCCTCGAAACCGGCCGGATCGAAGGCGCGGAAGAGCTGCGCCCGGCGCGTGCCGAGCACGATCAGGATCGCCGCGACGGCGACGACCAGGATCTGCCAGAGCTGGGTGGACGTCACCGTGAGCAGGCGCCCGAAGAGCAGCTCCTGCAGCTGCGACACGTAGCTCTCCTGCCGCGACACGAGCACGACGCCCAGGCTGAACAGGCCGGTCAGCACCACCGCGATCGCGGCGTCGGCGCCGATCCCGCGCCGCTCGATCACCGTGAACAGCACGGCCGCGAGCACCGCGGCCACGACCGCCCCGGGCAGCAGGCCAGCAGTGCCGCCGATCGCCGACCCCACCACCAGCCCCGGAAATACAGCGTGGACCAGACCGTCGCTCACGAACTCCATCTCGCGGAAGCTGATGAAGAGCCCCACCACTCCCGCGGCGACCGCGAGGATCGCGACGGTCACGAGCGCGCGCCACATGAACGGCAGCGCGAAGATCTCGAGGGGGGAGGCGGCGACGAGCGGGCCCGCTCCGATCAGCGTCTGGGCGAGGGGGGAGAATCCGGCGCCGGCGAGCACGCCCGCGAACGCGGCGAGCACTACTCGGTCTCCCGGGTCGTCGTCACGGTGTGCTGGTCGAGCTCGACCGTCGTGTCCTGGAAGGCGTGCTGCACGGCGTCGAGCGTGAGCGCCTCGCCGAGCGGCCCGAACGCCGCGGGGTGCCCCGGCTGGGAAGGGGTGTGGCCGCTCGCGAGCAGCAGCACATGCGTGCACGCCTGCTGCGCGATCTCGAGGTCGTGGGTCGAGACGATCACCGTGCGGCCCTCCTCGCGCAGCTCGCGCACGAGATCGAGCAGCTTGTCGCGGTTCTCGCGATCGAGGCCGTTGAAGGGCTCGTCGAGCAGCATAAGGCGCGGATCCGACACCAGTGCGCGCGCGAGGATCCCGCGCTGCTGCTGCCCGCCCGAGAGCTCGCCGAACCTGCGCCCGGCGAGCGTCGCGAGTCCCACGCGCTCGAGGGCATCGGTCACCGCCGCGCGTCCGTCGCGACCGATCGGTCGCAGGGGGCCCCGCGAGCGATACAGCCCCATCGTCACCACCTGACGCAGGCTCACCGGCAGCGCCGTGTCGCGAGTGTCCGCCTGCGGCAGCGTGCCGATGCTGCGCCGCGCCCGATCCGGAGAGGTGCCGAGCACGCGCACCCCGCCCGCGGTCAGCTCCGCGAGGCCGAGCACTCCGCGCAGCAGCGTCGACTTGCCCGAGCCGTTGGGCCCGATGAGGGCCACCGCCGATCCGGCGGGCACCACGAGACTCAGGCGCTCGACGCGCGTCTCGCCGGCATAACCGAACGCCGCGCCGTCGAGGACGAGCGCAGGCTCGACGGCGGTCTCGGGGTGCAAGGCGTCAGGGACGGAGCGCGCGGTCACTCTTGCAGACTAGCGGGAAGCGGTTCGGGCTCGACACCCCACGCCTCGAGGATCACCCGCGTGTTGTGCACGGTCGCGCCGATGTAGGTGTCGGGGCTGATGCCGTCGTCGACCGCACCCTCCGCGGAGTCCGGGGCGCCAAGCGAATCCGCGTACAGCGCCTCCGCGTCGACCACCTCGACCCCCGCTTCCTTGGCGATCGTCTGCGCGAGCTTGGGGCTCATCGACGATTCCACGAAGACGGCCTTCACCCCGCGCTCCTTGATAGACGCGACCAGAGCGTCCATCTCGGCGGCGCTCGGCTCGGCGTTGTCCTCGAAGCTCGGCAGGATCGACCCGGCGAACGCGATGCCGTAGTCGTGCAGGTAGTAGCGCAGCGAGTCGTGGCCGCTCACGAGCACGCGCTGCTCGGCGGGCACATTCTCGAACTGCGCGGCGACCCAGGCGTCGAGATCCTGCAGCTGCGCGACGTAGGCGTCGGCGCGCTCGGTGTAATCGTCGGCATGATCGGGATCGATGCGCGCGAGGTCGCCCGCGATCATCGAGACCATGCCCTCGGCGTTGCTGGGCGATGTCCAGATGTGCGGGTTCACATCGCCGTGGTCGTGGTCGTGCTCCTCCTCGGCGTGCTCGTCGTGGGCTTCAGCCTCGGCCTCGTGAGCATGCCCGTCGTGGGCATGCTCCGCATCGGCGTGATCCGCCGCCTCCCCCTCGTGCGCATGATCGTGCTCCTCGGCGCCGCCGCCCTCCGCGGTCACCTCGCGCAGCATCTCGGGATCGAGCCCGTCGGCCGCGGTGATGACCTCCCCGTCGAAGCCGGAGGCCTCGATCGCGCTGTCGACGAAGGTCTCGAGGCCGACGCCGTTGACGATGAGCACGTCGGCCTCGCCCAGAGCGAGCAGGTCGGCGGGAGACGGGTCGAAGTGGTGCGCCGAGCCGCCGGGAGCGAGCAGACCGGTGAGCTGTATATCATCGCCGCCGACCTGCGCGGCGAAGTCCGTGAGCTGCGTGGTGGTCGCCACGACCTTGAGCTCGTCGGAGGCGTCGCCGGATCCTGCTCCCCCTGCACCGCAGGAGGTCAGGGCGAGCACCGCGGCGAGCGCGGCGCCCCCCAGCGCGGCGAGGCGGAGCGGATGGCGTGAGCAGGAGGTTCGTGACATGAGTGAGCTTTCTAGATGAGAACGAATCTCAGCATACCGACCATGAGAACCATTCGCAACAAGAGCCGCCGCTTCCCCTTCCTGCTCCGCCCCCTGCTCCGCCCCGCCGTCGCGGAGTCCCAAACTGCTACTACTCCACAGTCGATACCAGCAGTTTGAGACTCCGCATCGTAGGACAACGCGAACGCGAGCGGGTGCGGGCGGGTGCGGGCGGGTGCGAGCGGTGCGGGTGCGGGGCGGTAGCGCCGCACGTAGAGTCGAGGCATGAGCGAATCCACTCTGACCGCCGTCGAACTGCACGCGGCGTTGCGCTCCGGCGAGATCTCGGCGCGCGAGACCGCAGAGCACTTCCTGAGCAGGATCGCGGAGCGCTCCGATCTCGGGGCCTTCGTCACCGTGACCGTGGATCAGGCCCTCGCCGAGGCCGCCGGGGCCGACGCGCGTCTCGCAGCGCTTCCGCCCGAGCAGCGCAGCAGACCAGGCGCTCTGCCCGCGCTGCACGGCCTGCCGATCGCCCACAAGGATCTCGTGGAGGTCGCCGGCGCGCCGACCACACGCGGCACCGCTGCCCTGCCACACGCGATCGCCGAGCACGACCACCCCGGCGTCGCGGTACTGCGCGCCGCCGGCACGATCTCGCTGGGCAAGACGCAGGTGCCCGAGTTCGGCCTCAACTCCTACTCGGAGAACCTGGTCGCGCCGCCCGCGCGCAACCCGCTCGATCCCAAGCGCACGCCGGGAGGGTCGTCGGGCGGCAGCGCAGCCGCGGTCGCCGCGGGGCTGCTGCCGGTCGCTCCGGGGAGCGACGGGGGCGGGTCGATCCGCATCCCGGCGCTCGCCTGCGGCCTCATCGGCCTGAAGCCCGGCCTCGGAACGGTTCCCACCGACGTGATCGGAGGACGCACCGACGACTTCGGAGCCCCCAGGCTCGCGGTCAGCGGCCCGCTGGCGCGCACGGCCGAGGACGCCGCGCTGCTGTTCGACGCGATGACCGGATCGCCGCGACCCGCCCTCGTCGCCGTGCACGAGGCCGATGCGGTGACGGGGCTTCGCATCGGCATGAGCACGGCGTCGCCGTTCGAGGCCGCGCACCCCACACCGCTCTCCCCCGAGGCGCTGGCCGCCTACGAAGCAGCCGCGGCCGGTCTCGCCGCCCGCGGGCATCACGTCGAAGAGGCGAGGATCGCGTACGACCCGCGCTACACCGAGGTCTTCACGAGCTGCTGGATGGCGGGGCTGTCGCTCCTCGACCTGACGCCCGAGGCCGAGGCACGCCTCACCCCCTTCACACGCACCCATCGCGAACGAGCGATCGCGACGCCGCGCGAGGCGCACCTCCGAGCGGCCGAGGAGCTGCAGGGCATCGCCGCCGGGCTGCGCGCCGAGTGGGGCCGCTACGACGTCGTGCTCACCCCGGGGCTGGCGACCCTGCCGCCGCACATCGGCGCGTTCATGGACCTCGACGCGGCCGCGGACTACCGCGCCCAGTGCGAGTGGACGCCCTTCACGTCGATGGTGAACGTCTCCGGGCTGCCCGCGATCGCGGTGCCCATGATCGAGGTGCCGAACCCCTCGGGCGGCGGACCGCTGCCGATGGGCGCCCAGTTGATCGGACGGCCGGGGTCGGAACCGCTGCTGCTGCAGCTCGCGGCGCAGCTCACGCGGGGGTGAGGGGCGGGGCGAGGATCCGCTCCCGAGCCCGGCGCGCCGCAGGCCCGCAAACCCACAGGAACTCCGCGCCTACCCCCACCGAGATACGGATTTCGCAACTCTGATCGCGGCCCAGCATGCGATACCCGTATCTCGAGCAGGGAGGCGAGCCGAAGCAGGACCTCAAGAAGACCCCGTGAGCGACTGAGGAGCAGAGGGACTCAGGCGGCCGGGTCGCCCATCAACTCGCGCGCCTGCTCCATGAGCGAGAGCGTGGCGAGCGTCTGCCCGAGCGGGCGCAGCGGCGACTCCGTGAGCCCCTCGGAGATGCAGCGGGCAACCTCGAGCGCCTCCCAGAACAGCTGGGTGTGCGCGAGCGCGGGTTCGTCGTAGCGCAGCTCCTCGCCGTCGTGGAAGCGCACGACGACCGGCCCCGGCTGGTAGAAGGGCGCCTCCAGCTCGAGCGTCGCCTCGGTGCCGGCGATGTAGGCGGCGGTCGGGGTGTCCGCCATCATCGAGGCGCTCACGGTGGCCAGCCGATCCCGCTCGTCCGCGAGCAGTGCGTGGAACTGCCCGATCGCACCCGGCCCCGCGATCCCCGGCACCGCGTGCCGCATGCCGTGCGCGACCGTGACCCGCAGGCCGGGCAGCACCTCGTTGGCGAACATCATGACGTAGGTGCCGATGTCGTTCATGGCGCCGCCGCCCTGCGCGGGGTCCATGGCGCGGTGATGGTCGACGAGACGCTCGCCGAGGTTCGCCGAGACCTCGACGATCTCGCCGAGCATGCCGCTGTCGACCACCTGTCGCACGACCGAGTAGCGGGGCAGCGCAAGCGACCACACGGCTTCCATGGCGAACAGCCCCTTCGCTCGGGCGAGTTCAACGAGCTCCCGGGCCTCGGCGACGGTCGGCGTCAGGGGCTTCTCGATCAGCACGGGCCGGCCTGCCTCGAGCGCGAGTCGCGCGTGCCCGAAGTGGTCGAGGTGACCGGTCGCCACGTAGACCACGTCGGCGTCGGCCGCGACGAGCTCCTCGTAGGAGCCGTAGGCCGATTCGATGCCGTGCTCAGCGGCGAACGCTTCAGCGCGGGCCCGCGTGCGCGACCCGACGGCGACGATCCGCTGGTTCGTCGAAGCCTGCAGTGCCTCGACGAAGCGGGCGGCGATCCACCCGGTGCCGAGGATCGCCCAGCGCAGCGAGGGGCCTGACCTCGGGTCGGGGACGTCGGGGAGGGGCAGGATCCGCTCACTCATCGGGGCTCCCCCGATCCCGCACCTGCGGCTGATCCCGATCCCGCAGCCAGCCCCGAGGCACCGGCCGAGCCTGCGCCCGCGACCGCGACGAATGCCCCGCCCGCCCGCATCGACGCCACCGCCGCCGCGGCCACGCGGGTCGCCGCCGCACCGTCTTCGACGCTCGCGAGCGCCGGCGCGCGCCCCTCGCGCAGCGCCGTCACCCACTCCTGCAGTTCGAGGCGGTAGGCCTCCGCGAAGCGCGGGCGGAAGTCCTCCGGGATGCCGGTGCGGCTCGTGAGCCCGGTCGCCATCGCGACCCGGTGCGGCTCGGTGATCGAGACCGCTCCCGTCTCGCAGACCACCTCGCAGCGCATATCGTATCCGTAGCGCGCGTTGAGGAACACCTCGACGGTCGAGAGGGCCCCGTCGGCGGTGCGGAGGAGGATCAGGAAGGGATCCCGCAGCCCGCCGCCCGTGCCGCTGGGGGCCTCCGGAGCATGCCAGCTCACCTCGGTGACGGGCGAGTCGAGCAGCCACGGCACGAGGTCGAGGTCGTGGATCGCCGAGTTGAAGATGACGGTCTCGTCGGTGGCACCGGGTCCGGACGCGACGCCGCGGCCGATCGAGTGCACCATCACGGGGCGGCCGTGCGCACCCGAGGCGACGACGCGCTTCTGCTCGACGTAGCCGGGATCGAAGCGACGCATGAAGCCCTGGTGCACGAGGGGGATCCCGTCGCCCACCGCGGCGCGGTGCGCGACGAGGACCCGATCCGCCTCCTCGACCGAGTACGAGAGCGGTTTCTCGCAGAGCGTCGGCTTGCCCGCGGCGATACAGGCGAGCGTCTGCTCGGCGTGCAGGAAGTCGGGCGAGGCGATGAGCACCGCGTCGACCTCGGGGTGGGCGATGAGCTCCCGGGGGTCGCTCAGCGCGATCGCGCCGACGGCGGCCGCCGCGGCGCCGGCGCGCTCGGGATCCGGATCCGCGACCGCGGTCACCGTCGCCCCCGAGACTTCTCCATGCAGCAATTGTGCATGGAAGGCGCCCATGACCCCGGTGCCGATGATGCCGATCCTCATGCGATGCTCCTCACGGTCTCACAAATCTGCTCTCGATGGCCGAGTGACTACTGGTCGTATGCCCCGGGCACGTTCTGATCCCAATCGATGATCGATCCCGTGACCACACCGCTGCGCTCGCTCAGCAGGAAGACGACCGCGTCGGCGATCTCGTCGGGCTGCCCCAGCTTGCCCATGGGCTGCGCCGCCTCAGCCCGCGAGAGCCAGTCGGCATCGGCGTCGTGGAACGTCTGCTGGGTCGCGTGCTCGCCGGGGGTGGCCGTCCAGCCGATGTTGAGGCCGTTGATGCGGATCCGGTCGAAGCGGTGCGCGAAGGCGGCGTTCTTCGTGAGCCCCGCGAGGCCCGCCTTCGAGGCCACGTACGGTGCGAGGTAGGGCTGGCCGCCGTGCATGGACATCGAGATGATGTTCAGGATCGTGCCGGGAGCGCGGCGGCGCCGCATGTCGCGCACAGCGGCCTGCATCGTCATGAACGGCGCCACGAGGTTCACAGCGAGGTGCTCGTCGAGCAGCTCGCGCGTCGTGTCGAGCAGGGTGCCGCGGCTCGTCGCGCCCGCGGCGTTCACGAGACTGTCGACGCGGCCGAAGCGCTCGACCGTCTCGGCGACCGCTCGCTCGGCCTCGCCCGGAACGGCCATGTCGGCCACGAGCGCGAGCACCTCGGCGCCGTGGCCGCGCAGGCGCTCAACGGCTCGCTCGGCCTTCTCAGCGCTGCGCCCCACGATCGCGATCCCCTCGGCGCCCTCCCGCGCCGCGGCCTCTGCGATCGCGAGGCCGAGGCCCTGCGTTCCGCCGGTCACGAGCAAGACCCTGCCCTCCATCAGCTGCTGCATGTCGCGCTCCTTCACTGCTCGTCATTCTGCGCGAGGCGCCCGGGCCGGAGCGGTAGACCGCTCGCCGTGTACACCTCGTCGATCAGTGCCATCGTGCGCCGCGAGCGGTCGAGCCCCTCGCGCGAGCGGTCGTCGCGCCGCACCGCCTCGCGGATCCTGCGCAGCTGGTATTCGTACGACGAGACCGAGCCGACGCGCTCCACGCGTTCCACGGCACCCGCCCCCGTCGTCGTGCGCACCATCAGGCGGTCGTCCTCCTGCGGCTTCACGTAGTTCGGCAGCAGCACCTCGCCCAGACTGCCCACAACGCGCAAGCTGAAGTCCCACGGATCGCCCATGCTCGCATGCATCGCTACGGGCGCATCCCCGAGCGCGAGCCGGGCACGCACGGTCGCGTCCACGCGCTCGTCGCCGGTCCACGGATCCGCCTCGGCCGAGATCAGCTCCAGGCTCGCCCCGACGGCGTCGCCGAGCAGCAACAGCCCGTGCAGCGCGTAGCAGCCCAGGTCCATCAGCGCGCCGCCGGCGAGGTCGAAACTCCAGCGGGGGTCGCTCGGAGCGGGGGCCGGCATATCCATGTGCACGTCCACCTCGCGGATCTCCCCGATTTCTCCGGAGCGCACGACGTCGAGCAGGCGCTGTACCGCGGGATGGTCGGCGTAGTGGAACGCCTCCCAGGCCCACCCCGCGGCGCCGTCCATGCGGGCGGCGACGGCGTCGAACTCGGCCAGGTTCGCCGCGAAGGGCTTCTCGACCAGCACCGAGCGCCCCGCCTCGAGCGCCTTCGCAGTCCACTCGGCGTGCAGGCCATTCGGCAGGCCGATGTAGATCAGGTCGAGCGAGTCGTCGTCGACGAGCGCCTCATAACTCTCGCGGATGCCGTCGTAGCCGTGCTCCGCGGCGTAGGCGCGGGCGCGCTCGGGATCCCTCGCCGCCACCGCGGCCCGCACGTCGCCGGTCTCGCGGCTCGCGTCGGTGACCGCGAGTTCGGCGATGCGCGAGGCGCCCAGCAGTCCGATCCTCAACGGTGCATCGACGGCCGCGGCGCTCATGCCGCCACCGCCTGGCGGATGAACTCGACGCTGCGGCGCGCGTTGTCGAGTGCGCGCGCCGCGTCGTCGTCGTTCTCCACCACGGTGTCCTGCTCGAGCACGTACCAGCCGTCGTAACCCGCGCGTCGCAGAGCGGTCAGAATCTCGCCGATGCGGGCGTCCCCGGCTCCGAGCGCCTGGTACATGCCCTGCCGCACGCCCTCGCGATAGTCGATCTCGCCGGCGCGCACGCGGGCAGCGACCTCGAGACTCACGTCCTTGAGGTGGGCGTGCACGATGCGGTCGGCGTACCGCATCACGAGGTCGACGGGGTCGCCGCCACCCAGCGTGTAGTGGCCGGTGTCGAGGCAGAGCCCGATGCGCGATCCCTCGATCACGCGCGCGACCGCCTCGGGCGTCTCCACGACCGTGCCGAGGTGCGGGTGCAGCGTGGCCACCACCCCCACCGCGGCCGCGGCATCGAGCGCTCGGTCGAGGTTCGCGAGCAGGGCGGCCCACTCCGTGTCGCTCAGCTCGGCCGCACCGTCGTAGCCCTCCTCGCCGGTCACTGCCGACAGCACCATGGTGCCGGCGCCGGCCGCCGCATAGGCCTCGAGTTCGCGCTCGATCGCAGGCAGTGGGTCCTCGTCGGCACCGGGTTCGGCAGTCCTGTGCAGCACCACCGGGAAGAACCCGCCGACTGCCTGCAGGCCGGCCTCGGCGAGCGCCGCGGCTCGCTCGGCCGGCGCGTCGGGCAGAAAACCCTCGGGTCCGAACTCGGTGGCCGCGATTCCGAGGCCCACCATCTCCGAGAGCACCCGCCCGCGGTCGAGCTGCACCCCCCAGTCGGGAACCTCGATGACACCCCAGCTGATGGGGGCGGAGGCGATGCGTGCGTTCATTGTGGCTCCTTCGTCTGGGAGGTGCGAGTGCTCCCGTTTTCCGGTCTATCGGGGCGGACTCGGGCGGATCAGGCCCGCTTGGAAGCGGTCGTGCCGGCAACGGGGGCGCTCTGCTCCCAGGCGCGCGACTCAGCCGAGCGCTCTGCGGCGGTGACGACCTGGGCCGCCGATAGCGCGTCCTGGATGTTCGAGTTCAGCGCCTCGCGGCCGAGCACGGCCTGCAGGAACTTCTTCGCCTCGATCACCTTGAGGTCGTCGTAGCCCATCGAGGTACCCGCACCGGGCTGGAAACGGCCGAAGTCGCCCATGCCGGGGCGGGCCATGACGCGCGTGTAGCCCTGGTTCTCGGCGCCGAGCCCGCCCGAGAGGTGCAGCTCGTTCATGCGCTCGAAGTCCCAGTGCGCAGAGCCCTCGGTGCCGTAGACCTCGATACCGTAGCTGGCGCGCGGGCCGACCGCGACGCGCGACGCCTCGAGCGTGCCGACCGCGCCCGAGGCCGAGGCGTCGTCGGAAAGGCGCACGAGCATTGCGGCGTAGTCCTCGTTCTCGACGGGCTTCATCTCACCGTCCTCGATGACGGCGAAGTGCGTGCCGGTGCCCATGGGCAGCTCGGGGCGCTCGGTGTAGACGGTCGAGGTGAGCGCGCTGACCTCGCGGATCGGGCCGAGCGCGTACTGCACGAGGTCGACGAGGTGCCCCATGAGGTCGCCGAGCACCCCGTTACCCGCGAGGTCGCGCACGAAGCGCCACGATAGTGCGCCGCGCGGGTCGGACGAGTAGTCGGCGAACATCTGGCCGCGCACGTTCGTGATACGGCCGAGCCTGCCTTCGGCGACGAGCTCGCGCAGATACTCGACGGCGGGCGCGTGCCGGTAGTTGAAACCGATCGATGAGACCACGCCGGCCTCGGTGGCGGCCGCGGCCACCTCGCGGGTCTCGTGCTCGCCGCGGCCGACGGGCTTCTCGATCCAGAAGTGCTTGCCCGCTTTCGCCGCCGCGATGCCGATCTCGGCGTGCAGGAAGTTGGGGGCGCAGATCGAGACGACGTCGACCTCGGGATCATTCAGTACGTCGCGGTAGTCGGCGGAGGCCCGCTCGTAGCCGAGCACCTCGACGGCCTCCTCGGCCCGGGCGGGGGCAGGATCTGCCGCGTGCACGAGACGGGGGCGGATCTTGAGGTCGGGGTAGGCGTAACGCAGGTTGGCGTAGGCCCGGCTGTGCAGCTGTCCCATCCAGCCGACGCTGATGAGCCCGACGCCGATCGTGGTGGTGCCGTCTTCGTTCGTCTGCATGATCGTGTGCTCTCTCGGTCGAGGTGCTGCGCACCGTGCTTCATCGCGATCCCGCGCCCTATTATGGACCGGTCCAAATTGTACGGACATAGTGCTGCGCCTGTCAACGCCCGCCCCTTGAGACCTGGCAGTCGCCTACCACACCGACACCGTGCCGCGACGCCGCGGAGGTGACACTCAGGCCCCCTTCTCGTCCTGAATGGCGTTGCCGCCGTCGACCACGAGCACTTGCCCGGTGACGTAGGAGGCGCCTGGCGAGGCCAGGAACTCGATCACTGCCGCCACTTCGTCGGGCGTGCCTGAGCGCCCCATCGGGGTCGCATCGCCCATCCGGTTCTCGTGCTCGGTCGCCGAGCCGGTCCTGATCCAGCCCGGGGCGACCGCGTTGGCCGTGGTGCCCTCCGCGGCCAGGTCGACGGCGAGGGACCGGGTGAGCCCGACGAGCCCGGCCTTCGCCGCGTGGTAGGCGACATCGCCGCGGTAGGCGAGCAGCGGACCCGACACCGACGACACGGTGATGATACGCCCGTGCTCCGCCGCCGTGAGATGGGGCAGGGCGCATCGGGAGACCAGGTAGGCCGTCGTGAGATTCCGGGCGATCGCGTGATCCCAACCTGCCCGGTCGAGCTCGGAGGCGGGAGCGGGATCCTGCGGATCGGAAACCGAGGTCATGCCCGCGTTGTTCACGAGCACATCGAGCCGTCCGAAGCCGTCGATCGCGGCGGCCACCAGGCGTTCGGCTCCCGCCTCCTCGGTGAGATCGGCGATGACGGGGATCACCAGAGGTACGTCATTCCGGCCACGCGATTCCGCGACGACGTGCCCCAGCTCTTCCGCACGGGCGAGAATGCGGTCGCTCGTGGCCCCCACGACCACGCGGTACCCCGCTCGCAGAAGTCGCATCGCCGTCGCGAACCCGATCCCATCAGGGGCACCCGCGCCCGAGACTACCGCGACTCGCTCCACCTCTGCCGTCATGAGTCAAGCTTAGAGGCACCGCACCTGAGCGGTGCGGTGCCTCTCGCATGGGCGACTGCCGGCTACTTGCCCTCAGCCTCCGGAAGATCTCGAATGTTGACGGCCTCCGTCACGGGCACGTGGCCGACACCGGCTGTCGCATCCTCTTCGATCTCGTTGCGGATGGTGCGCACGGTGTCGGTGTTCGTTCCGACCTGGCGCAGCTCGTGCACCAGCTGCTCGAGCTCGGCACCGCCCGCCATCAGCCCGGTGAGCTCCTCGAGCGAGATCTCCGACTTCTCGTGATAGCCGATGCTTTGACCGCGCTTCAGCAGCAGGAAGCGGTCGCCCACGGGGTAGGCGTGGTGCGGGTTGTGCGTGATGAAGATCACACCCAGGCCCCGGTCGCGCGCCTGAATGATGTAGCGCAGCACCACACCCGACTGCTTCACTCCGAGAGCGGCGGTCGGCTCGTCGAGGATCAGCACCTTCGCGCCGAAGTACACGGCGCGGGCGATGGCGACGCACTGGCGCTCGCCACCCGAGAGGGTGCCGATCGGCTGATCCACGTCGCGCAGATCGATCCCCATGTCGAGCAGCTCCTTCTTCGCGGTCTTCCGCATGAAGTCGACGTCGAGGCGCCGGAACGGCCCCCATCCCTTCGTCACCTCGGAGCCGAGGAAGAAGTTACGCCACACCGGCATGAGCGGCGCGACCGCGAGATCCTGGTAGACCGTTGCGATCCCCCGGTTGAGCGCCTCGCGGGGCGAGTTGAACTTCACCTCGTCGCCCTCGACGAGGTAGGCGCCCTCGGTGTTCTGGTGCAGGCCGGCGATGATCTTGATGAGCGTCGACTTGCCGGCGCCGTTGTCGCCGAGCACGCACATCACCTCGCCGGGACTCACCTTCAGGCTCACGTCGCGCAGCGCGATGATGTTGCCGTAGCGCTTGCCCGCGTCACGAAGCTCGACGAGCGGCGCGCCGGTCTGCGGCGCTGCCGTTGCGGTGGCGTTCATTTCTTGCCTCCCTTGCCCGCGCGGCGCTGCAGCGTGAAGTTGAGCACGGTCGCTCCGAGGAGCATCGCGCCGAGGAAGAACTTCAGCCAGTCGGGGTTCCACTCCGCGTACACGACGCCCTTGAGCGCCATGCCGTAGATGAGGGCGCCGATCGCGCCGCCGATCGCGCTGCCGTAACCGCCCGTCATGAGGCAGCCGCCGACCACAGCGGCGATGATGTAGAGGAACTCGTTGCCGATGCCCTCGCCGGACTGCACCGTCTTGAAGGCGAACAGCTGGTGCATGCCGAGCAGCCAGGCGCAGAAGCTCACACCCATGTAGAGGCCGATCTTGGTCCACACCACGGGCACGCCCACGGCGCGGGCCGCGTCGGGTGCACCGCCGCTCGAGAAGATCCAGTTGCCGGTCTTCGTGCGCTGCAGGATCCAGGTCGCGATGATCACGAGCAGGATCCAGTAGAACACCGTGATCTTGACCTTGACGCCGAAGACAGGGATGTCGGAGGCGAAGATCGCGGCGGCCGACTCGAAGCCCGGCCACTGCTCGATCGAGGGCGCAGCGACGCCCCCCGTGATCGCCCGGGTCACACCGAGGTTGAGGCCGGTGATCATGAAGAACGTCGCCAGCGTGATGATGAAGCTGGAGAGTTTCGTCTTCGTGAGCAACCAGCCGTTGATGAAGCCGAGCAGCAGCGACGTGATGAGTCCGATGATCACCCCGAACCACACGTTGCCGCCGAACCAGTAGAGGAAGAGAGAGGCCGAGAGCGCGGAGAAGACCACGCCGACGCCGGCAGACAGGTCGACCTCGCCGCCGATCATGAGCAGCGAGACGCCGACGGCCATGATGCCGACGGTCGAGGCGCCGTAGAGGATCGTGGCGATCGAGTCGGGCTTCGTGAACTGCGGCGCGACCGCCGCGAACATGATCACGAGGACCAGTGCCGCGGCGGTGGCACCGGCCTCCGGCTTGGTGAAGAACCTGGTGAACAGGTTGCCGGAGGCCAGCCGCTCATCAGCCTTGGGGGCTGTTGTCGTAGACATCGAGAGATCCCGCCGCCCGCTTACTCGCCGTCGGCGCTGTCGCCGCCCTCGAACTGCGCGGCGACGCTCTCGAGGTTGTCGGCGTTGACCACCGCGGGGCCGGTGAGCACGGCCTGTCCGCCGCCGAGCACGTAGCCGCCCTGCTTGTACAGGCGTACGGCCTCCACGCTGGAGTAGCCCTGCAGGAACGGCTGCTGGTCGATGCCGAAGAGGATCGAGCCGTCCTTGATCGCGTTGTATACGTCGCCGTTCAGGTCGGTCGTCGCGAGCACCGCGCTCGAACCGGCATCGGCGATCGCGTCCTGGGCGGTGAGCGCGAACGGAGCTCCCAGGGTGAGCACTCCGTCGACGTCGGAGTTGGTCTGCAGCTTCGACGTGATGGTCGAGGCGACGTTGGTCATGTCGGTGCCCTGCACGTACAGCACCTCGGAGGTGCCGGCGAAGGTATCGGCGAGGCCCTCGCAGCGGGACTCCAGGCCGACGTGGCCCTGTTCCTGGATGACGCACACGACGCGCTGCAGGCCGGCCTCGTTGAACTGCTCGCCGGCGGCCTGACCGGCGATGAACTCGTTCTGGCCGAAGTGGGCGAGCACGCCCATGTCCTTGTACTGCTCCTCACCGGCGTTGATGCTGAAAACGGGAATGCCGGCCTCGACGGCCTTCTGCACCTCGCCCGACATGGCATCGGCCTTGGCAAGAGTGACCACGATGCCGTCGACCCCCTGATCGACCGCCTGCTGCACGAGCTGCGCCTGGCGGGCGCCGTCGGGATCGGAGCTGTAGAGCAGTTCGACCGCATTCTTCTCGGCCGCGTCCTCCGCACCGGCGCGGATGGTATCCCAGAAGGTGTCGCCGGGGGCCGCGTGGGTGACGAGCGCGACCTTCAGCGGCTCGAGATCCGAGCCGCCGTCACCGCCGCCAGCCGCTCCGCCGCCTGCGCCCGCGGGGGATCCGCAAGCCGCGAGCAGCAGCGCACCGGCAGCCGCCGCACCCGCGAGTCCGAATCTGGTCCAACGACCCATACGTGACTTCAACATAGTTTCACTCCATCGTGCTTTTTGAACTAATGTCGTTACAAAGCTTACGCTCTGCTGTTACAGTACCGTAACTCCCGCGGTGCGGCGACTTTTCGAGTAAAGGTTCGATAACGACCCCATGAGAACAACTCGCCCACTCCGCAGAGCATTCCTCCGAGCCGGGTTTCGACCCGCGCGACAGCCACCTCCGACCCGGCCCTCACGCCGAGACCTCATGGGCCGGCGCCCCGCCCGACAACACTGCAGCGACGGCCTCCGCCGCCATGCGGAAGGTCGCCGCCATCGCTCCTTCCGAAAGCCCGGTGGTGTGCGGACTCAGCAGCACGCGCGGATCGTCCGCCAGGGGATGGTCCCGCGCAGGCTCCGCCTCGAACACGTCGAGGCCTACGCCCGCGAGCAGCCCCTCGTCGAGACCGGCGCGCAGCGTCGCCGTGCTCACGAGGTCGGCGCGTGCGCAGTTGACGAGCACGAGCCCCGGCCGCGCCGTGCGCAGCAGCTCGATCGGCAGCAGCTCCCCGCCACCACCGGGCAGGTGCAGCGTCACCGCATCGGCCTGCCCCACCGCCTCTTCGAGCGAGACGTTCTCATAATCCTCCGACCGCACGAACGGATCGTGCACGATCACTCGCATGCCGAACGCGACGCCGAAGCCCGCGACGATCCGCCCGATCCGCCCGAAGCCGAGCACCGCGAGGGTCTTGGCGAACAGGTCGCCCGGAACGGGAGCGGGCGCGCTCCCCCAGTTCCCCGAGGCGACGAAGGCGTGCGACTCCCCCACCCGCTTCACCAGGGAGCAGAGCATCGCGAACGCCCCCTCCGCCACCGCCCGGCTGTTGCTGCCCGGCGTCACTGCGACGGCGATCCCGCGCTCCGCCGCAGCGGCGACGTCGACGCGCTCCACTCCCACGCCCGTGCGCGCCACGACTCGCAGCGCCGGCATGCGCGCGAGCAGGTCCCGATCCACGTCGAACGCCGCGCGCACGATCGCCCCCTCGGCCGCCGCGAGATCGCCCGCCGAGGGCTCGGCCACGAAGATCGTGTCCTCGGGCAGGTACCGACGCACGAGCGCGGGATCGACCGGGCCGAGGCCGACGACGACCGCGGGGGTGGATCCTGCGATCCGCTCCGCGGCCGCAGGATGGCGGGGAGGGCTCGCAGCACTCACAGCCCCGCCCCCAGACCCCCGGGAATCGCCGCGCGCACGGTAGAGGCGAGCAGCGTCGCGTCCGATCCGATCGCCAGGAATCCGAAGCCGCGTTCCCGGTACTGCTCGATCGACACGCGGTCGTTCGCAAGGATGCCGGCGACCTTGCCGTGCCTGCGGCACGCCTCGACCACCCGATCGAGCACCTGCTGGAAGCCGGGATCATCGAACCGCCGGGGGACGCCGAGCGCGTAGCTCAGATCCTGCGGCCCCACGAACAGCACGTCGGCGCCGGATGTCGCCGCGATCTCATCCAGCTGCTCGACCGCGCCGAGCGTCTCGATCTGCACGATGCCGATCGTCTGCTCGTTCGCCCGGTCGAGGGCCGCGGTGTCGAGCGTCCAGCGCGCGGCACGGTTATAGCTGGCCACGCCGCGGTCGCCCTGCGGCGGGTACAGCTGGTGCCGACGCGCCTCCGCGGCCTCGGCGGCGCTCGAGATGCGCGGGAACATGATGCCGGCCGCACCGGCGTCGAGCGCGCGCCCGATGCGGATGCGCTCCGGCTGCTCCACCCGCACGAGGGTGGCGGTGCCGTAGGCACCGGCAGCCGCGACGATCGCGCCCACCTGGTCCTCGTCGCCCCCGCCGTGCTCAAGATCGACGAGCACCCAGTCGAGGCCCGCAGCCGCGCACACCTCAGCGGCGGTCACCGATCCGAGGCCCAGGAACGTGCCGATCGTCGGCTCGCCCGCCAGGAACCGCTCGCGCAGCGCGCGGCCCGCGGCGAGGGGACCGGATCCCGCGCTCACCCGTGCCACCGCTGCCTCGCGAAGCCCTCGCCGTACTCGGCCAGCTTCTCGGAGGTGTCGACTCGCTCCCAGACCTCAGCGGGCGACACGTCCCACCACACCTCCGACGACGGCAGGTCGGCGTGGGGGATCGTCGGCACCACGATGACCACGGGGCCGCGCACGTCGCGGGTTTCGTCGAGCGCGGCCCGCACCTCGTCGGCCGTGACGGGCCGGCGCACCTCGGCGCCGAGACCGGCGGCGATCTGCGCGAGGTCGATCTTCAGATAGTCGCCCTCGAGGCGCCCAGCGTCGGCGCCGGCCAGGGATCCCTCGCCCTGGCGGTAGCGGAACTCGTTGCCGAAGTGCTCGCCCGTGCGCCACATCTGCAGGCGTCGGATCACCTGGTAGCCGTGGTTCTCGGAGATGACGACGGTGAAGGGGATGCCCTCCTGAGCCGCAGTGACGATCTCGGTGGGCATCATCACGAAGGTGCCGTCGCCGATGAACGCGGTGACCCGGTGCTCGGGATCGGGGTCGGCCACCCGCACACCCATCGCCGCGGGCAGCTCGTACCCCATGCATGAGAAACCGAACTCGAGGTGGGCGTGGCGGCCGTCCGTCGCGTCCCACACCTTCTGCAGGTCGCCGGGAGGGCCGCCCGCCGCCGCCACGATCGTGTCGCCGGGCCGCGCGTGCTGCTGCATGAGGCCGATGAGCTGGCCCTGGGTGAGCACGGCATCGGTGCCTGGCAGCTCGGGGTGCTGATCCTTCGGGAAGAGTTGCGCGGGATCGAGCGCGGCATCGCGCACCGGGATCCATTCCGCCCGCGAGGCCTCTGCCTCGGCCGCCCACTCGGCGGGCACGCGGTAGTCTCCGAGCTCTGCGGCGAGCGCCTCGAGCGCGAGGCGGGCGTCGGCGATGGCCGCGGTGGCACCCTGCTTCACGGCGTCGTGCTCGACCACGTTGATCGAGGCGAAGCGCACGTCGGGGTTCACGAACAGCGACTGCGAGGCGGTGGCGAAGTCGGTGAGGCGGGTGCCGATGTGCACGATGAGGTCGGCGCGCTCGGCGAGCCGGTTGGTGGTCGGCGATCCCTCGAGGCCGATGCCGAACACGCTCCACGGCCCGTCCTCGGTGACTGCGCCCTTGCCGGCGAAGGTCTCGGCGATCGGCAGCAGGGTCTGCTTGCCGAGCTCGGTGAGCGTCTGCTGCGCGTCGGAGTAGACGACGCCGCCGCCGGCGATGACGAGCGGGCGCTCGGCGAGACGGATGAGCTCGGCCACCTGCGCCACCTCGGTCGCGTCGGGCACGCGGCGGCGGATCGCCCAGTCGCGCTCCTCGAAGAACTCGACCGGGAAGTCGTAGGCGTGCGACTGCACGTCCTGCGGCAGCGCGACCACCACGGCACCGGTCTCCTCGGGGTTCGCGAGCACGCGGAACGCCTGCGGCAGGGCGGTGAGCAGCTGCTCGGGGCGAGTGATGCGGTCGAAGAAGCGCGCGACAGGACGAAACGTATCGTTCGCCGTGACGTCGGGCGTGCCGGGCAGGTCGAGCTGCTGCAGCACCGGCCCCTGGCGACGGGTCGCGTAGGTGTCGCCGGGGAAGAGCAGCAGCGGGATGCGATTCACTGTGGCGAGGGCGGCCGCGGTGACGAGATTCGTGGCGCCGGGCCCGATCGATGCCGTGACGGCGAGGGTCTGGCGGCGCTTCGACGCCTTCGCGAAACCGGTGGCCATGTGTCCGAGCGCCTGCTCGTTGCGGCCCTGCACGAACGGCAGGCGATCCGCGTGCTCCGCGAGTGCCTGGCCCAGGCCGGCCACATTGCCGTGCCCGAAGATACCGAGCGCGGCGGGCACGAAGCGGCGCCGCTCGCCGTCGGCGACCGAGTGCTGGGCGGCGACGTAACGCACGATCGCCTGCGCGACGGTGAGTCGGACCGTCTCCCCCGATGTTCCCTGGACCATGTCAGATGCTCCCTTGCTGCTGTTTTTCTGAAGACTGTTGAGATGTGCGGGTGAACCCGGCGGACGGACGAGCGGCCGGCCGGGGAGTTCCGCGAGGAGCTTGGCCGGGCCTGGCGGGAGCGATCGGCTCCCGGAGCGGAGCGACGAGAGCCGATCGCGGATGGATGAGCTTCTCGCGGAACTCCCCGGTCGGCCGCGATCCCGAACCGACTACCCGTGCATGATGACGGTCTTCACCTCCGTCATCTCCTCGATCGTCGACCGCACGCCCTCCTTGCCGTACCCGCTGGCCTTGAAACCGCCGTACGGCATGAGGTCGGCTCGCCAGAGCGGGGTCCAGCCGAGGTGCACGCTGCCGGCGTCGATCTCGCGCATCGCGCGGATCCCCTCGGTCAGAGTGCCGCCGAACACGCCGGCGGCGAGACCGTATGGCGTGCCGTTCGCAGCCTCGATCGCGGCATCGAAGTCGTCGACCGCGGTGACCGCGACGGCCGGCCCGAAGAGCTCCTGCTGTGCGAGGTCCTGCCGGGTGTCGACACCCGTCACGATCGCGGGTGACACGAAGCTCCCGTCGCGCTCGCCTCCCGTGAGCAGAGTCGAACCGTCGGCGACGGCCCGCGCGAGACTGCGCTCGACTCGGCGCGCCTCGGTCTCGGTGATGAGCGGCCCGAGCGTCGTATCGGCGGCGAAGGGGTCGCCGCTACGGATCGCCGCGACCTTGGGGAGCACCGCATCGAGGAAGTCGGCCTCGACGTCGCGGTGCGCGATCACCCGCTGCACCGAGATGCACACCTGGCCCGCGTTGACGTACCCGCCGGCCGCCACGGCCGACGCGGCCTTCTCGATGTCGGCCCCCGGCAGGATGATCGTGGGTGACGAGGCGCCGAGCTCGAGCGAGAGCTTCTTCACACCGGCGATCGAGGCGATGCGCTCGCCCACGCCGGTCGAGCCGGTGAACGAGATCTTGCGCACGCGCGGATCCGACACCAGCGCATCGCCGAGGACTCCTCCCGATCCCGTCACCACCGAGATGACACCCTCGGGCACGCCGGCCTCGACAAAGAGCTGCGCGAGTGCGAGGGCGGTGAGCGGGGTGGCCGCCGCCGGCTTGAGAATGACCGCGTTGCCGGCGGCCAGGGCCGGGCCGACCTTGTGCAGCACGAGCAAGGCGGGGTAGTTGAACGGGGTGATGGCGACGACGATCCCGACAGGCTGGCGCAACGTGAAGCCCACCTTGTCCTGCCCCGTACCCGGGTTCGCGTCGAGGGGCAGGCTGTCGCCGTAAAGCTGGCTGCCCTCGTGCGCCGAGAGGCGGATGATGGATCCGGATCGGCGCGCCTCGCCGAGCGCTTCGGCGAGCGGCTTGCCGTTCTCGGCGGAGATGGTGGCTGCGATCTGCTCGGCATGGGCGTCGGCGAGGTCGGCGGCGCGGTTCAGGATCCCTGCGCGCTCGTGGGCGGGGGTGCGGCGCCACGCGGCGGCGCCACGTTCGGCGGCCGAGATGGCGGCGTCGACGTCGACCGCGGTGGCGACGGCCACCTCGCCCACTGTGCGGGCGTCATAGGGCGAACGCACCTCCGCGCGTGCGCCGCCGGCCGCCTCGCGCCACTCGCCGCCGATCAATAGGCCGAAACTGCCGTATTCACGTGCCTGCGCGCTCATCGCCGCCCTTTCACCCTCGAACTTGGACCGGTCCAAATTGTAAGCACATCATGATCCGGGAGTCAACCCGCGGGCCTCGCACCCCCGTCGCACGTCCTGACCATCCGCCGGGTGCGCGCTCCTCCGAGGCACAGGACGCTGGATCAGCCCGCCGTCGAGCCCCGCACCACCAGGCTCGGCGAGATCAGTACCTCGCGTCCGAGCCGGAACGGTCCCGAGGCGGCGAGCAGCGCCTCGGCCGCCTCGCGCCCGATACGGCGGTTGTGCGGATCGACGGTGGTGAGCGAGATGCGCGGGATCGCCGCGAGCGTCGAGTCGTCGTAGCCCGTCACCCGGCACCCCTCGGGCACTCGCACGCCACCCTCCTCGAGCGCGGCGATCACGCCGAGGGCGGTGAGGTCGTTGACCGCGACGATCGCCTCGGGCGGGGGGCCCGCCGCCAGGATCCGCCCCACTGCGCGCCGGGCGCCGGTCTCGGTGAAGTCGGCGCGCTCCACCCGGGTCGAGCCGTCGAGCCCGCGACGGGCCACGGCCGCCCGGAAGGCGCGCTCGCGTGACGCCGAGACGGTGCCGCCGTCGCCGCCGACGAAGACGATGCGCTCCAGCCCCTGATCGGCCAGGTGGTCCACCACGAGGCCGATACCGGCGTCGTCGTCCGTGCGCACAGCCGCCACCGTGTCGTCCGTCGCGTCGATGCCGCTCGCCACGACCGTGGGGATCGTAGCGGTGAGATCCGACAGCTCGGCGAACTCGGGGATGGTGCCGACCGCGAGGAGGCCGGCCGGGCGCAGGTCACGCAGCACGGCGAGGTTGTCGCGGTCGAGCACGGGCTCGCCGCTGCCGTCGTCGACCTGCGCGGTCACGATCATGGTGCGCTGGCCGGCCTCGCTGAGGCGGGCCTTCGCGGCGCCGACGATCTCGGCGAAGATCGGGTTCGAGAGATTGGAGACGAGGATCGCGACGAGATCGCGGCGTCCAGCCGAGAGCGACTGCGCGACCAGGTTGGGCCGGTAGCCGAGGCGCTCCGCCGCGCGCAGCACACGCAGCCTGCGCTCCTCGCTCACGTTCTCGCCGCCATTGAAGACGAGTGAGACGAGCGACTTGGAGACGCCGGCTTCGCGTGCCACATCACGGATCGTGGGCGGACGGGCACGAAGAGGGGCGCTCTCACCCGCTGCTCGTTCCGTCATCGTCAATCCGCCTCCGCTGATGCAGCCCGAGGCGCTTCCTGCCCGAGCCGCGGGACCTCCCCAATCCTACGGCCTCGCTCACCATCCCATCTCCGGCCCGAGGGCTCCTCGACGTCGCGTTCCGGTCCGTACTTCAGCTGTTCGCCGCTGCTCGAGAGACGGATTTCGCATGCGGATTCGCCGGCAGGCCTGCGAGATCCGTATCTCGCAGAGGAAAATATGGGTGAGGATCACTGTCGATTCACCCCTTTGCGCCGTCCGGCGGTCGCTACTCCCCTTTGCCGCCCTGATTATTCGGGTCGGGCAGATTCGAGAAGATCTCGAAGACGCCGTCCCCCTGCAGCCCCTCGCCGCCCTGGCTGAGGTACCAGATCAGGCCGATCGCGGCCCCGAGACCGAGCACGAGTACGATCGCGCGGTAGATGTTGCGCTCGTTTTTGTTCTCGCCCACGGAATGACTCTACGCGCCGAAGGCCGCCGCGAATGCGTCGAGCGCGGCGTCCGGGTCTCCGCTCGCCCAGGCCTCCATGCCGATCACGCCCTCGTAGCCGAGCTGCCTCAGCGCGGCGGCGACGGCCTCGTAGCGGATCTCGCCCGTGCCCGGCTCGCAACGGCCGGGCACGTCGGCGACCTGGATCTCCCCGATCCATGGCAGCGCCTCGGTGACGAGCGAGACGAGGTTCCCCTCGCCGATCTGCGCGTGGTACAGGTCGAGGTTGAGGCGCATGCCGGGCCGGTCGACCGCGCGCACGAGCGCGAGCGTGTCGGCTGCCCGCGCGAACGGGGTGCCCGGGTGATCGACCGCGAGATTGAGGTTCTCGAGCACGAACGTGCGCCCCGCCTCCTCGCCGAGCGTGGCGAGTTCGCGCAGGGTGTCGGCGGCACGGATCCAGTCGTCGCCGTTCACGCTCTCGCGGGGCACGACCGGCAGGCCGCCCTCGCCGAGACCGGTGCCGTGCAGGTTGAGGCGCGGCGAGTCGATGATCTCGGCCGCGCGCAGCGACTCCTTCGCGGTCGCGATGATCTCGGCACGGCCCTCATCGGTGGTGAGGTCGCCGCGCAGGTAACCGGTCATGGACGAGAACTCGGCGCCGGTCGCGGCGAGCACGTCGAGGTCCTTGGTGTTCCAGTCCCAGATCTCCACGAGGAAGCCGCGCTCGTGGATGCGGCGCACGCGCTCCTCGAACGGCAGCTCGAGGAAAAGCATCTCCGCGCAGGCGGCGAGGCGGTAGGTCATGTCGGGTCCTTTCGGGTGCTTCGGGATCGGCACTGGAAGCTGCTCAGACCTCGACGGCCACCGCCACACCCTCGACGGCCGAGCGCTGAGCGGCATCGGCGAGGATGAGCGCGGCGCGGCCGTCTTCGAACGTGGGGCTGCTCGACGCCTCGCCACGAACGAGCTTCACGAACTCCGCGAGTTCGTCGGCGTAGGCCTGCGCGTAGCGCTCGAGGAAGAACGCGCCGAAGGCTGGCTTCGCGTCGACGGCGACTGCGGTGGAGGCGCTCACGAGACTGGTGGGCGCGTTGGCGACCTGCAGCATGCCATTGGCACCGAAGGCTTCGAGGCGCTGGTCGTAGCCGATCGCGCTGTGCCGCGAGTTGATGATGGTGACCACCGCACCGGCGGCGGTGCGCAGCGTGGTCACCGCGGTGTCGAAGTCGCCGTGCCGGCGGGCACCCGGGTCGAAGGCCTGCGTGCCGGTGGCGCTGACGGAGACGATCTCGGGCAGGAAGAAGCGGGCCATGTCGAAGTCGTGGATCGTCATGTCGCGGAAGATGCCGCCGGACACGGCGACGTAATCGGCCGGCGGGGCGGCGGGGTCGCGGCTGATGATGAGGAGTTGCTCGAGATCGCCGATCTCACCCGCCGCGACCCGCGCCCGCACCGCGGCGAAGTCGCGGTCGAAGCGGCGGTTGAAGCCGAGCGCGACGGGCACGCCGCTCGACTGCACGAGCGGGCGCAGCGCGTCGACGCGGGCGATGTCGAGGTCGATGGGCTTCTCGCAGAGCACCGGCAGGCCCGCTTCGACCGACGCCTCGATGAGGTCGACGTGGGTCGGCGTGGGTGACGCGATGAGCACGGCGTCGATCTCTCCTGCAGCCCCGGCGGCGATGAGTTCTTCGGGAGAGTCGGTCGCGGTGCCGCCGAAGCGCTCGACGACGCCCCGGGCGCCGTCGACGAAGGGGTCGGCGACCCACGAGAGCGCGGCATCGGGCGCGGCGGCGATGCTGGCGGCGTGCACCTGGCCGATACGGCCGGTGCCGATCAAACCGAAACGGATCGGGTTCTGCGTCATCGCGGTCCTCGGGCTCGGGATCGGTTCGCGCGGCCGTGCGCCGGCGATTCCGATTTGTTCAGACAAATAGGGTTCCCAGTATAGGTCTTGGACCGGTCCGAAACTGGCCGCGGACTGGACGTGGAGCCCCGCTTTTTCCGCTATGCGCGAGGAGTGGGGACGCCCGTCGAGCGCCGCACGACGAGTCGCGGGGCGAAGAGCTGCGCGGGTGCGGGATCCGAGTCCCGCTCGAGCCGAGCCAGCAGGGCGCGGCCCGCCGCCTCGCCGAGTTCGGCGGTGTCGCCGCTCACCGAGGTCAGCGAGACGAGCTCGTAGGCGGCCAGGGGCGAGTCGTCGTAGCCGACCACCGACACGTCGCGCGGCACCTCGAAGCCGCACTCGCGCAGCGCGCCGATCACCCCCACGGCCATGGGGTCGTTCACCGCGAACACCGCGGTGAAGGGGGGCTCTGCCGAGGTGAGGGATCCCTCGCTCCCACGCCCTTCGCCGACATCCACGAGGCCGCACCGGCCTCCGAGACCGTCCCTGAGCGCGCGCCGCGCGGCCGCCTCGCTCGTCTGCTCCGCCGGGAAGACGACGGGCTCCAGCCCGCGGTCGATCATCTCGGCGCGGTACCCCGCCTCTCGGGCTGCGGCGCTCGGGCCGGGCGCCGACACGCAGACGATGCTGCGGTGACCGAGCTCGGCGAGGTGCGCCGTCGCCATCCGCCCGCCCGCCGTCTCGTCGCTCGCGATGACGGGCACGCCGGGCGCGGAGATGGAGCGCGTGCCGAGCACGACGGCAGGGACGGTGAGGCGCTGCGCGGCGTCGGCCGAGATCTCTCCGGCGAGCACGACGCCGTCGACGCGCAGCGAGCGGAAGACGTCGATCGGGTCGAGGCTGAGGTGGGCGTTGAGCGCGGCGTCGGCGACGCTCAGACTGTAGCCGTCGGCGGCCAGCGCGCTGCGCAGGCCCGCGAGTGCTGTCGCGAACCAGAGGTTCTCGAACTCATCGATGACCACGCCGACACTGCGGGTGCGGGTACCCGCGAGGCCCGCGGCGAGGCGGCTCGGCGTGTAGTCGAGTTCGGAGACGGCCGCGAGCACGGCCTCGCGCTTCTCGTCGCTCACGCGGGGCGAGCCGCGCAGCACGAGCGAGACGAGCGACTTCGAGACCCCCGCGCGCTCGGCGACATCGTAGATGGTCGGCGCCTTGCGCATCGGGCCCTCCTTTCGCTCGACACCCGCCGGTGTTTCGCGTTGACAGCGGGGACCAACCAAGGTTAGCGTGATCCGCGTTGGAGCGCTCCAACCCAATCTCGCGAGCACGGCGCCCGCCGCGCTCCACCTCCTCCGCAGTCCACCAGCACCACCTCGCCCGAAAGGATCCCCGTGACCGCATCACTCGGTGTCGCCGTTATCGGCGCAGGCATGGCCGGCAAGGCCCACGCCGCCGCCTACCGCGCGGCCTCCACCCTCTACAAGCCCACCCTGCCCGCGATCCGGCTCGTCTCCATCGCCGACATCAACGTCGAGCTCGGAGCCGAGGCGGCGGCCCGCTACGGCTTCGATCGGCACGACGCCGACTGGCGCGCGATCGTCGAGGATCCGTCGATCGACGTCGTGAGCGTGGTCGTCGCGAACTTCCTGCACCGCGAGATCGTCGAGGCCCTGCTCGCCGCGGGCAAGCACGTGCTCTGCGAGAAGCCGCTCAGCGACACGATCGACGGCGCACGCGCCATGGCCGAGGCCGCACGCGACGCCGCCGAGCGCGGCGTGCTCGCGCGCATCGGCTACAGCTACCTGCGCGCCCCCGGTCTCGCGTTCATCCGATCCCTCATCGACGACAGGCGGCTCGGCGAGGTGCTGCACTTCTCCGGCCGCTATTGGACCGACTACGGCTGCCGCCCCGACGCCCCCATGAGCTGGCGCTACCAGGGGCCGGCCGGCTCCGGCGCGCTCGGCGACGTGGGCAGCCACCTCAGCTACATCGCCGAGCACCTCTGCGGCGAGGTGCGCGAGGTCTCGGGCGGGCGCTTCTCGACCGCGATCACGGAGCGGCCTAAGCCGCTCGGCGCCGTGGTCGGCCACACCCGCGGCAACGTGAGCGACGAGCTCGCGCCCGTCGAGAACGACGACTACGCGACCTTCAACGCGCGCTTCGAGCGCTGCGTCGGCACGCTCGAAGTGTCGCGCGTCGCGGCCGGCCACCCGAACGATCTCGCGATCGAGGTCTTCGGCTCCCAGGGCGGAGCTCGCTGGTCGCAGACGAACCCGGGACAGGTCGAGGTGATCCTGCACGACGATCAGGACGACCTCGCCGGCTACCGCGTCGTGCCCCTCGGCCCTACCCACCCCGGGTACGCGGGCGGCTGGGCCATGGACGCCCCGGGCGTGGGCATCGGCCAGAACGACCTGTTCGTGCACCAGGCCCGCGCCTTCCTCGAGGAGGTCGCGGGCATCCCCGAGGCCGACTCCCTGCCCCGCTGCAAGAGCTTCGACGACGGCGTGCACAACATGGAGTTCCTGGCCGCCGTCGCCGAATCGGCCGCGCAGGGCGGATCCACCATCGCAGTGAAGGAGCACTGACCATGAAACTCGGCGTCTACAACGCGATCCTGCACGACCGCGGCCTCCCCGAGGCCATCGAGGTCGTGCGCGGCCTCGGCCTCACCGGCATCGAGATCAACTCGGGCGGCTTCCTGCCCCCGGCCCACATCCCGAACCGCGAGGCGATCCTCGAGTCCGACACCGCCCGCGACGAGTTCCTCGGCCTGTTCGAGGGCACGGACGTGCAGATCGCCGGGCTCAACTGCAACGGCAACCCGCTGCACCCGAAGCCGCTCATCGGCGACGCCCACGCGGCCGATGTGCGCCGCTCGATCGAGCTCGCCGCGCGCCTCGGCCAGGACCGCGTCGTCACGATGTCGGGTCTCCCCGGCGGCGAGCCCGGTTCGACGGTCGTCAACTGGGTCGTCAACGCCTGGAACTCGGCAGCGCTCGACGTGCTCGACTACCAGTGGGACGTCGCCGCGAAGTTCTGGCGCGAGATCGACCGCTTCGCCGCCGACCGCGGGGTCAAGGTCGCCCTCGAACTGCACCCGCAGAACCTCGTGTTCAACTCGGCCGACGTGCACAGACTCGTCGACCTCACGGGCGCCACCCACGTCGGCGTCGAGCTCGACGCCTCGCACCTGTTCTGGCAGCAGATGGACCCCGTCGCCGTGGTGCGTCACCTCGGCGAGCTCGTCTTCCACGCGGCGGCCAAGGACGTGCGGATCAACCCCGAGTTCGCGCAGCTCAACGGTGTGCTCGACAACTCGTTCCGCCGCCTCTCCCCCGACGAGCCCCGCACCAACCTCGGCGGCGACGAGTGGGCCAACGAGTGGCCGAAGCAGTCGGCATGGGACTTCGTGGCGCTGGGCAGGGGGCACGACACCGCGTTCTGGACGGAGTTCCTGCGCGCCCTGCGCGAGGTCGACCCCGGGATGTGGGTCAACATCGAGCACGAGGACGTCTCGCTGGGCCGCATCGAGGGCCTCGAGGTCGCAGCACGGGTGCTGCGCGAGGCCGACGCGGCGCTCCAGGCGTAACCGCCGCCGAGCGGCGATGGCGGGTGGCCCGGCGGGAGACAGCGCCTAGCGCTACTTCCGAGCAGACGGCAAGCGGATCGCACCCGTCGTGACATCCTCGTCGAGCTGCTCGAGCGTGCGGCCGCGCGTCTCGGGCACGAACTTCCAGAAGAACAGGAAGGAGAGGATGTTGACGACGGCGAAGACCGCGAACAGGCCCATGCTCACCGCACCCACGATCGCGGGGACCGAGAGGGCGAGCACGCCGTTGGCCATCCACAGCACGAAGATCGCGACGCCGGTGCCGATGCCGCGCATGCGCAGCGGGAAGATCTCGGAGAGATAGACCCAGGTGCAGATGTTGAGGAAGGTCTGCATCGAACCCACCATGATCACCACGAGCACCAGGAACACCCAGCCGCGCGTCAGGCTGGGATCCGGAAACACCCAGATCATGAAGATCGCGATGAGGATATGCGAGATGGAGACGAGACCGTAGCCGAGCAGGAAGTTGGTGCGGCGGTTGATGCGGTCCATCAGGTTCACGGCGACGACGCCGCCGACCACGGCGATCACACCGGGCGCGATGTTCACCCAGCCGATCATGTCCTCGCTGAAGCCGGACTCGGCGAGCATGCGCTGACCGTAGTACATGATGGCGTTGATGCCGGTGAACTGCTGGGCGATGCCGATGCCGCAGGCGATCAGCAGGATGATGAGCAGATTCTTGTTGGTGAGCACGGCCTTCAGGCCGACCTCGCGCTCGCCCATGGCACGCTCCTCCTCGGCCACGCGCTCGATGTCCTCGAGCTCGGCCTCGGCACGATCCTTCGAGCGGATGGTGTGCAGCACAGCGCGAGCGTCCTCCTCGCGCCCCTTCTCCAGCAGCCAGCGCGGCGACTCGGGCATGCGCAGCATGCCGAAGAACAGCACGATGGCGGGCAGCGCGCAGACCGCGAACATGTAGCGCCACACGCCGTCGTGATGGCCGAACATAGCGGCGAGGATCGCGTTGACGACGAAGGCGGCGAGCTGGCCGACGACGATCATCAGCTCGTTGCGGCCCGCGAGCGAACCACGGATCTCGAAGGGCGCCATCTCGGCGAGGTACACCGGCACGACCGACGACGCGCCGCCGACCGCGAGGCCGAGCATGATGCGCCCGAAGATGAGCACGCCGTAGCCGAGCGCCGAGAACTCGCCGTGCACGCCGCTGCCGGGCGAGAAGATGACGAACATGGTGCCGGTGAAGAACAGTACGGCAAGGAGGATGATGGTGGGGCGGCGGCCGATGCGGTCTGCGAGCCAGCCACCGATCATGGCCCCGAATGCGGCGGCGAAGACGAGCGAGCTGATCACGAAGCCCAGCTGGATGTCGTCGAGCCCGAGCTCGGCCTGCATGGGACGCTCGGCGCCGTTGGCGACACCGGTGTCGTACCCGAAGAGCAACCCGCCGAAGGTGGCGATGACCGCAACCAGTCCGAGCCGCTTCTTGTGAGGGCCGTCCGTGAGCGGCGGAAGCTGAACGCTCCCGGATGTTGAAGGGGCTGGGCCTCCGGACATGACTGACTCCTTCGTCTCTCGTTCGCCTTCGAGTACGCAACACATGGTTCATGAAGCGTCAACGCGAGCTTAACAATGTCGTTACATTTGCACAAACTTAACTTCGAGTAGGGTGGGCCCGTGACATCGTTGCTCTTCGAGATCGCGCCCCTCTCGTGGGCGCTCCTCGGCGTAGCCGCGGTGCTCGTCGGGGTGTCGAAGACAGCACTGCCCGGCATCAACACGCTCTCGATCGCGGCCTTCGCCGCGATCCTACCGGCCCGCGAATCGACGGGCGCGCTACTCCTTCTGCTCATCGTGGGCGACGCCTTCGCGCTGCTCAGCTACCGGCGACACGCCGACTGGGCCACGCTGCTCAAGCTCATCCCCGCCGTCGTCGCCGGCCTCGCAGTCGGCGCCGCGTTCCTCGCACTCGCCGACGACGCGTGGGTGCGCCGGGTGATCGGCGTGATCCTGCTGCTCATCATCGCATTCACCCTGTGGCAGCGCGCCAGGCGCAGCCCCCTCGGCGCCGAACCGAAGTCGGATCGCGCCGCCGCGCTCGCGCGCCTCGGCTACGGCTCGCTCGGCGGCTTCACCACGATGGTGGCGAACGCCGGCGGTCCCGTGATGTCGATGTACTTCCTCGCCGCCCGCTTCCCCGTCAAGGCGTTCCTCGGCACCGCGGCGTGGTTCTTCGCCGTGCTCAACCTCGCGAAGCTGCCTGTTTCGGTGGGCCTCGGCCTCATCACGCCGGGCACGCTGCTGCTCGATCTGCTGCTCGTGCCCGGCGTGATCGGAGGCGCGATCCTGGGGCGCTGGATCGCCAACCGCATCAGGCAGCAGGCCTTCGAATGGGCCGTGATCTTCTGCACCGTGCTCGGCGCGGCCTACCTGCTGCTGAGCTGAGCCGGCCGAGCGGCGTGACGCCGACCGCGGTCAGAGAATCACGTCGCGGCGATCAGCTCCTTGATCTTCGCGAGCTGGAACTTCGAGATCTCGTCGGCCCGCTCGTCCTCCGCGAAGACGTTCGACACGATCAGCGCGTCGGGGTCGTCGAGGAAGCCGCTGCTCTGCAGCGTGCCGAACAGCTCCGTCCAGTCGACGTCGCCGTCGCCGATCGCGAGGTGCTGGTGCACCCGCACGGCATTGCCGGGCGGGTTGGTGATGTAGCGCAGGCCGTTCGAGCGGGTGTGGTCGAAGGTGTCGGCCGTGTAGACAGCGCCGAGGCGGCCACCGATTTCGGGGATCAGGCTCGTCGCCCGGTCGCCGTAGTGGAAGGTGTGCGAGGCGACGTAGACGAAGCCGACCCGGTCGGTGTTGAGGCCGCGGATGATACGCCAGCCCTCCAGCCCGTCCTCGACGAAGTCGTCGGGGTGCGGATCGATGTTCATCGTGACGCCTTCCCGCTCGAGCACCGGGATCAGCTTCTCCATGGCGTCGTAGAAGCAGTTCTCCGACTCCTCCTCGCGCTCGGGGCGGCCCGAGTACTCAGTGTTGAGGATCGGCGCCTCAAGCTCGGCGGCGATCTCGATGTAGCGCGTGGTGTTGCGGATCGCCGCCTGCACCTGGTGCGGCTCGGGGCCGCCGAGACGCTGCACCGGCAGCACCGAGGTGATCGTCACCCCGGCGTCCGCCGCGCGCTTCTTCAGCGCCCCGATCATCGCGCTGTCGACCTTGGGGTAGTGGAAGTGCCGCCCGAAATCGGGATTCGGGGTCAGCTGCAGGTACTCGTAGCCGAGCCGCGCGACGAGGTCGGGAAAGTCGAGCAGATGCGTGGTGCCGTTGTAGGGCGTGGGATCGAGGGCGATGCGTGCCATCGGGAGCTCCTTTGCTGTCGGTCGGTCAGGCGTAGAAGGCGGGGCGCTCGGGCGCCCCGACGGGCACGATGCCGCCCTCGTTGAGGGCCTTGACGCCGGCCTCGCACGACAGCGACACGAGGTAGCCGTCCCACGCGTTCGGTCCGTCGATGAGGTCGCCGCGGCGCACCGCGTCGACCCAGCGCTGGATCTGCGCGTCATAGGCAGCCGCGAAACGCGTCACGAAACTCTCGTGCTCCTTCACGCGGAAGAACCCGGCGTCCCAGCGCTGCAGCCCCACCGGCTGGCCGATGCGGGCGATGCCCTTCTCGAACACGGCCTCGGTGGCGACCTGATAACCGAACTGCACGCTCACGTTCATCTCGACATCGACGAGCACGCCGTTCTCGAGCTCCATGATCACGAGGATCGGCTCGCTCAGCCGCTCGGGGGCGAGCGAGTTGCGGCGCGGGTGCTTCACCTCGACGCTCTTCACGGGCGAACCCGCGAGCCACGGCACCACGTCGAACTCGTGCACCACCGAGTCGGTGATGAGCATGTCGTTCGTGTAGGTCTCGGGCACGGAGGGGTTGCGGTGCAGAGCGCGCACCATGAGCAGCTCGCCGCTCTCACCCGAGACGACGAGGTCGCGCAACTGCTGGTACTCGGCGTCGAAGCGACGCATGAAGCCGAGCTGGATGTGCGGGCGGTCGAGGCGCTGCTCGAGCTCGATGATCTCGAGCGAGCTCTCCGAGTCCTGCGTGAGGGGCTTCTCGCACAGGATCGGCAGCTTCGCCGCGAGCGCGGGCTTCAGCACGGGCGCGTGGAACTGGCCCGGTGTCGCGATGAGCACCGCGTCCATGGCGTCGGCCTCGATCGCGTCCTCGAGGCGGGTGAAGGCGGCGGATCCCGGGGCGTTCTCGGCGGCCGCGGCCGCGCGGCCGGCGTCGGGCTCGACGATCGCCGAGACGCGCGCGCCGGCGATGCGGTGGGTGATTCGCTTGACATGGTCGGCACCCATCATGCCGGCGCCGACCACGGCGACGCGGAGTTCTTCGGTCATTGTTCGCTCCTTCTGAGAAGAGGCGTCCCCTGAGCCTGTCGAAGGGATCGCCGAGGTCTGTGTTTCGCTCGCTTCGACAAGCTCAGCGCGCGATATCCGGGTCAGCTGATACGCGCCAGGTGCGTGCAGCCGAAGATGTGCTCGCGGGTGCGCTTGGCGATCGGGAAGGGCCGGTCGACGTCGCAGCCGTACATGTCCTGCTCGACGATCGCGAAGATGTCGGGGTCGATCTTCGCGACGGCCTCGATGACGGGGGCGAGGTCGGGCACCCCGTGCGGCGGCTCGATCATGATGCCGTCGGCGACCGCGTCGACGAACGACGTGTCGTTCTTCAGCACGTCGAAGAGGAGCGTGGGATCGACCTGCTTGAGGTGCAGGTAGCCGATGCGCTCGGGGCGATCCTCGATGAGCTTCACGTTGTCGCCGCCGTAGTAGGCGAAGTGGCCGGTGTCGAGGCAGAGGTTGGTGTAGCGCGGGTCGGTCTCGTCGAGGAAGCGCAGCACCTCGCGGGTGGTGCCGACGTGGCTGTCGGCGTGCGAGTGGAACTGCTGCTTCATGCCGAACTCCTCGAGCAGCGCCTTGCCGAGGCGGTCGTGGCCGGCGGCGAGCTTCGCCCACTGCTCGTCGGTGAGGGTGCGCGGTTCGAGGTTCTCGCCCGTCACGTCGCTGCGCCACAGATCGGGGATGACGACGAGGTGCTCGGCGCCGAGCTTCGAGGCGAGCCCCGCCACCGCGAGGGCCTGATCCCAGGCCCGCTGCCACTGCTCGTCGCCCTTGTGGAAGCCCGTGAAGACGGTGCCGGCCGAGAGCTTGAGGCCGCGCTCGCCGAGTTCGTCCTCGAGCCGGTTCGGGTCGGTGGGCAGGTACCCGTACGGTCCCAGCTCGATCCACTGATAGCCCGCCTGCACCACCTCGTCGAGGAACCGCTCCCAGGGCACCTGCCCGGGGTCGTCGGCGTGCCAGACACCCCAGGAATCGGGGGCCGTGCCGATGCGCAGGCCGGGGTTGCCGTTTGCTTCGTTGCTCATTCGCTCACGCACTTTCTCGCGATGACTCGTTCCCGAAACATCCTAGCGCCGATTCCACTATTTGACAGGACAATATGCCAATTCACACATTGCGGGAACGACGCACCTAGCCCAGCAGGGGCTTCTGCGCCGCGACCTGCTGCTCGTACTCGGCGCGGGCGCGCTGGGTCGTCTCGAGCGTCGACACCTGCGGCACCGGCACGTCCCACCAGCCCTCGCCGTCGGGCGCGTAGATGAGCGGGTCGCTGTTGACGTGGATGAAGGTGGCTCGATCCGACGCCTTCGCCGCGGCGATCGCGGCCTGCAGCTCGTCGATGGCGCCGGCGCCCGGTTCGACCTCGATGACGTCCATGCCGTAGCTGCGGGCGTTCATCGCCAGGTCGACCGGCAGCACCCGATCGCCCTGGAAGTTCTTCGCCTCGGCATCGTACTCGCGATACCAGGTGCCGAAGCGCTCCGACCCCACGGTCTCCGAGAGGTGACCGATCGAGGCGTAGCCGTGATTCTGGATGAGGATCACGATGATCTTGATGCCCTCGGCCACGGCCGTGACGAGCTCGGTGTTGAGCATGAGGTAGGAGCCGTCGCCCACCATGACGATCACGTCGCGGTCATCGCCCGCCGCGACGAGGCCGCGCTTGGCGCCCAGCCCGCCCGCGATCTCGTAGCCCATGCACGAGTACGCGTACTCGACGTGATAGCCGAGCGGGTCGCGCACGCGCCACAGCTTGTGCAGGTCGCCGGGCAGAGACCCCGCGGCCTGCACGATGACGTCCTGGGGCGCAGAAGCCCGCTGCACGGCACCGATGATCTCGGGCTGGCCCGGCAGCTCGAGACCGGAGGGCGCGAACGCCTCGTCGACCATCGCGTCCCACTCCGCCTTCTCGTGCGCGATGCGCTCGGCGTAGGAGGGATCGACACGCAGATCCCCGCTCCCCGACGCGCCGTGGGCGTCGATCAGCTCGAGGAGCGTCTCGCGGGCGTCGGCGATGACGGGGATCTGCGTGCCGTGCTTGTAGGCGTCGAACGACGCCACGTTGATGTTCACGAATCGCACGTCGGGGTTCTGGAACGCCGTGCGCGAGGCCGTGGTGAAGTCGCTGTAGCGGGTGCCGATGCCGATGATCACATCGGCCTCGGCCGCAAGCCGGTTGGCCGCGAGCGTGCCGGTCGCGCCGACGCCGCCCAGGTACTGCGGATGATCCCAGTCGAGCACGCCGCCACCGGCCTGCGAGGAGCCGACGGGGATGCCGGTCGCCTCGACGAACTCCCGCAGCTGCTGCTCCGCGTCCGAGTAGAGCACGCCGCCACCTGCCACGATGAAGGGGCGCTCGGCCGCGCGGATCGCCTCGAGTGCGAGGGCGAGCGCGTCGCGCTCCGGGCGCGGACGGCGGATGCGCCACTCGCGAGGCTGCAGGAACTCGACGGGCACATCCATCGCCTCGGCCTGCACGTCCTCGGGCAGCGCGATCGTCACGGCCCCCGTCTCGGCCGGGTCGGTGAGCACGCGCATCGCGGCGAGCGCGATCGAGAACAGCTGCTCGGGGCGCTGCACGCGGTCGAAGAACTTCGAGACGGGGCGGAACGCGTCGTTGACGGTGAGCCCGATGTCGTGGGGCTGTTCGAGCTGCTGCAGCACCGGATCCGCCACGCGCGTGGCGAAGGTGTCGCTCGGCAGCAGGAGCGCCGGCAGACGGTTGGTGGTGGCGAGCGCCGCGCCGGTGAGCATGTTGCTCGCGCCCGGCCCGACCGAGGCGGCTGCGGCGTAGGTGCCGCGGCGCCGGTGCATGCGGGCGTACCCCACGGCCTGGTGCACCATGGCCTGCTCGTTGCGCGCTTGATAGTAGGGCATGAGGTCGGGGTTCAGGGCGTTGCACTGCTTGAGCGCCTGGCCCACGCCCGCGACGTTGCCGTGGCCGAAGATGCCGAACATGCCGGGGATGGTGCGCTCGCGGATCTCGGTGCCGTCTGCGGCGCGGTCGACCGTCCACTGGTTCGCCAGGAACTCGACGAGCGCCTGGCTGACGGTCATGCGGCGGGTGGTCATCGTGCGTTCTCCGTTTCGTTCGGGATCGATCCCTGAGCCTGTCGAAGGGGTGGATCCCGATCGCTTCGACAGGCTCAGCGAACGGGAGGGGTTGCGGGGCTCAGCGACCGGGTTCGAAGGGAAGGCGGGGATCCAGCTCCTGCCCCTCCCAGGTGTCGCGCACCCAGCCGTGGGCCGGGTCGTCGCTGATGAGCCAGCTGCGATCGGGATCGGGCCCGGCCATCACGTTGAGGTAGTACATGTCGTAGCCGGGGGCCGCGACCGCCGGGCCGTGGTAGCCGTGGGGCACGAGCGCCACGTCGCCGGTCTTCACCTGCGAATCGATCTCGAGGTGCCCCGCCGGAGACGAGTACGAGCTGAACATGCCGAAGGCGCGATCCGGATCGACGCCCTCGGGGGCGTCCTTCACGGGCGCCACCTCGAAGTAGTAGATCTCCTCGAGCTGCGACTCGTGGCCGGGGATGTGCTCGTCGTGCTTGTGGGGCGGGTACGACGACCAGTTCTCGGCGGGGGTGATCACCTCGACCACGATGAACCGGGCGGCGTCGAGCACCTCCTTGCGGCCGAAGTTGTGCACCTGGCGGCTCGAGGCCCCGGCGCCGCGCAGCTCGACGGGGATCTCGTCGACCGACAGGTATCGGGTGGGCCGCACGATACCGGTCGGCGAGGTGGCGACGAGGAAACGGCTCTCGCCCTCGGAGCGGGCGGTGACCCTACCGGTCGCCGCCGCCGAGAGGTAGAGCATGTCGGTGCGGCCGTCGAAGACGGAGGACCGGCCGGCGAGCTCGGTGACCGCCTGCTCACCGCCCTCCGTGTGCGCCACCCGGAACGAGCCGGAGAGGGGGACGATCAGGCGCTCGACGCCCGTACCGTCGAGGTCGAGCGACGCTCCCTGCTCGAGCCTGCCCACTCGAATGCCGGTGTGCTCCCATCCGGGCGTGCGCTCGTCGACCACGGTCTCCCAACCGCCCTCGGCGAGTTCACCGCGGCGGTGGAACCAGCGCGCTGCCTGCTGAGTCATGTTCGTGCCCCTCTCCGCTTCTCTCAGTCGTTCTGCGGGAAGCCGAGATTGATGCCGCCGTGCTTGGCGGGATCGAGCCAGCGGCTGGTAATCGCCTTCTCGCGGGTGAAGAAGTCGAAGCCGTGCACGCCGTAGGCCTTCGCGTCGCCGAACAGCGAGGCCTTCCATCCGCCGAAGGAGTGGTAGGCGACGGGCACGGGGATCGGCACGTTGATGCCGATCATGCCGACCTGGATCTCGTGCTGGAAGCGGCGGGCCGCCCCGCCGTCGTTGGTGAAGATCGCGGTGCCGTTGCCGAAGGCGCCCGAGTTGATCAGGTTCACGCCCTCCTCGAAGGTCTGCACGCGCACGACCTCGAGCACCGGGCCGAAGATCTCCTCGGTGTAGGCGCGCGAGGTAGTGGGCACGTTGTCGATGAGCGTCGGGCCGACGAAGAAGCCGTTCTCGTGACCGTCGACCGCGATGCCGCGGCCGTCGACCACGATCGTGGCGCCGTCCTGCTCGGCGATGTCGATGTAGCCGGTCACCTTGTCGCGGTGCACGTCGGTGATGAGCGGTCCCATGTCGGGCTCGGGGCTCGACGCGCCGTTGCCGATGTTGAGCTTCGCGATGCGATCCTTGATCTTCTCGATCAGCTCGTCAGCCACCGGCTCGACGGCCAGCACCACGGAGATCGCCATGCAGCGCTCGCCCGCGGCGCCGTAGCCCGCGTTGATGGCCTGGTCGGCGACGAGGTCGAGGTCGGCGTCGGGCAGCACCAGCATGTGGTTCTTCGCGCCGCCGAGCGCCTGCACGCGCTTGCCGTGCTTCGACGCGGTCTCGTAGATGTACTGCGCGATCGGCGTCGAGCCCACGAAGGAGATCGACGCCACGTCGGGCGAGGTGAGCAGGCCGTCGACGGCGAGCTTGTCGCCGTTGAGCACGGTGAACACACCGTCGGGCAGCCCCGCTTCCTTCCAGAGCTCGGCGAGCCACAGCGATGCTGAGGGGTCCTTCTCGCTCGGCTTCACAATGACCGCGTTGCCCGCGGCGATGGCGATGGGGAAGAACCACATCGGCACCATCGCGGGGAAGTTGAAGGGGGAGATGATGCCCGCGACGCCGATGGGCTGCTTGACCGAGTAGACATCGATGCCCGTCGAGGCGTTCTCCGAGAACGCGCCCTTGATGAGGTGCGGGAAGCCCGTGGCGAGCTCCACGACCTCCTGCCCGCGGAGGATCTCGCCCATCGCGTCGGAGAGCACCTTGCCGTGCTCGGCGGTGATGATCGCGGCGAGCTGCGGCTTGCGCTCGTTGAGCAGCTCGCGGAACTTGAAGATGACAGCCTGCCGCTTCGCCATGGAGAACTCGCTCCACAGCTCGAAGCCGCGCTGGGCCGAGGCGATGGCCTCGGCGATCTCTGCCTCGTCGGCGAGCGCGACGTGGGCCTGCACCTCGCCGGTGGCGGGGTTGTAGACGGGCGCCGTGCGGCCGCTCGCCGACTCGCGACGGGCGCCGTCGATCCAGTGCGGGATGGTGGGGAGGTCGGACATGAATTACTCCTTCGGGTTCGTTCGGGATCAGCCCAGGTCGCGGTGCACGAGGCGTGCGGCGGTGTCGACCGCCGTCGCCACGTCGTCGTCGTGGGGGTAGAGCAGCGTGCGGCCCACGGTGAGGCCGCGCACGCCGGGGAGCGCGAGCGCGCTCTCCCAGGAGGCGAAGGTCTCGTCGGGATCGCCGCCGTTGTCGCCGCCGAGCAGCAGCGTGGGCATCGTCGTGGCCTCCATGACGCGCTCCATCTCGGGCACGACCGGCAGCTTCATCCACGTGTACGCGCTCGAGTTGCCGAGGCCGGAGGCGATCGCGGTCGAAAGGATCACGGCGTCGGCCGAGAGATCGTTGACGACCCTGCCTTCGACGCGGCCGCTCATGAACGGCTCGAGCATGATGGGCAGTTCCGACGCAGCTGCCGCGTCGACTGCACGGGCCGTCGCCTCGAGCGTGGGCGCGGTGCCGGGGTCGTCCAGGTCGACGCGGATGAGGGTCTTGGCGAAGTCGATGCCCTGCCGCTTCATGGCGGGCACGTCGTACGCGGTGTAGCGGTCGTCCATCTCGAACGAGGCGCCGCGCAGGCCGCCGCGGTTCATCGAGCCCACGACGATCTTGTCGTCGAGCAGGCCGAGCGCGGCGAGGTCGTCGATGATGTCGGGGGTCCCCAGCACACCGTCGACGCCGGGTCGCGACACGGCGAGCGCCATGCGCTCGAGCAGGTCGTAGCGGTTGGCCATCGCGGTCTTGTTGGAGCCGACGGCGATCGCGCCGCGGGCGGGGTGATCCGCGGCGACGATGAACAGCCGCCCGTCGCCGCGGATCACGTCGCGCCGGCGGCGCTCGGCGAGGGCGCGGCCGATGCCCGCCGGGTCGGCGGCGCGCAGTTCGCGCAGACGCTCGAAGTCCAGTGCCATATCAGGCCCCCTTCGCAAGAATCGCCTCGACCTCTGCGGCGTCGGGCATGGCGGTCGAGCACTCCAGTCGGGTCGCGACGATGGCGCCGGCGACGTTCGCGAAGCGAAGGACGCGCTCGAGATCCCAGCCCTGCAGCAGGCCGTGGCAGAGTGCGCCGCCGAAGGCGTCGCCCGATCCCAGGCCGTTGACCACGTCGACGAAGTGCGGCAGCACCTCGACGCGCTCGTCACGGGTCTTGGCGAGCACGCCCTTCGGCCCCTGCTTCACGATGGCGAGCTCGATGCCGCGCTCGAGCAGCGCATCGGCGGCGCGATCGGGCTCGGTCTCGCCGACCGCCACCTCGCACTCCTCCCGGTTGCCCACGGCGACGGTCGCGTTGCCGATGACACGATCGACCTCGGCGGTGGCCTCAGCGGCATCTGCCCAGAACATGGGGCGGTAGTCGAGATCGAAGACGGTGTGCCGCGCGCCGGCACGCGCCTCGAGGGCGGTGCGGTGGGCGCTGCGGCTGGGCTCCTCGCTGAGCCCGGTGAGCGTGAACCAGAAGATGCGGGCGGCCCGCACGGCGTCGAGGTCGAGGTCGGAGCTCTCGATCTGCATGTCGGGCGCCTTGGGTTTGCGGTAGAAGTAGAGCGGGAAGTCGTCGGGCGGGAAGATCTCGCAGAAGGTGACCGGGGTGGGGAACTCGGGATCGACCCTCACCTCGCGGGGGTCGACGCCGAGGCGGTCGAGCTCGCGCAGCAGATAGCGGCCGAAGGGGTCGTCGCCCACGCGGGAGATGAGGGCGCTCGCGTCACCGTATCTGGCCGCCGCGACCGAGACGTTGGCCGCACTGCCGCCGAGGTACTTGCCGAAGCTCTCGACGTCCTCGAGCGGACCCTTCTGTAACGGGTAGACGTCGACGCCGAGGCGCCCCATCACCAACACGTCATCAGGACGCCGCTGTTCCGACATTCGCTACCCGCCTTCCGGTTCATGACACACGCGGCGCCGTGCGCCGCTGCATTTGTCCTAACAATATCACGATGTGTCGTCGACGGGCGCGACGTCTTCTCATTAGAGGTAATGTTGTCATCACATAGGAGTAGTGCGGCTCGTCAGGTGTCGCCGCTCAGTGCGCGAGAGCGGGCGCGGATCAGCGGCTTCCCCTCAGCACGCACTGCGACGGCGCTTCGCCCGGCGGGCCGCCGAGCGAAGCGAGGGTCACATGAGCACCGAACCCGTCTGGCCGGAAGAGCTGTTCACCGACCTCGACCGCACCGGCCCGGTGCCCCTCTACTTCCAGATCTCGAGCCGCCTCGAACGGGCGATCCGCGACGGCATCATCCCGGCCGGCGCGCGCCTCGAGAACGAGATCTCGATCGGAGAGCGTCTCGGGCTCTCGCGCCCGACCGTGCGCCGCGCCATCCAGGAGCTCGTCGACAAGGGGCTGCTCGTGCGCCGCCGCGGCATCGGCACCCAGGTCGTGCAGGCGCGGGTGAGCCGCCCCGTCGAGCTGACGAGCCTGCATGAGGATCTCACGCGGGTGGGGCACACACCGTCCACTCGTGTGCTCTCCGTCGAACGTGTGAAGGCCGACGAGCAGGTGGCGAGCCAGTTGCGCATCGCGCCCGGCACCGAGATCACCCGCATCCGCAGGCTCCGCTACGCCGACGGCACGCCCATGGCGATCCTCGAGAACCTGCTCCCTCCCGAGTTCTCCGACATCACCGTCGCAGATCTCGAGCGCCAGGGACTCTACGAGATCCTCCGAGCACGAGGCATCACGATCAAGATCGCGAACCAGACCATCGGCGCCCGCCGCACCCACGGCGACGAGCACGAACTGCTCGACCTCGCGAAGGGCAGTCCGCTGCTCACCATGGACCGCGTGGCCTTCGACCACGGCGGGCGGGCCATCGAAGCGGGGCACCACTGCTACCGACCCGATCTCTACTCTTTCGAGACGACGCTCGTCTCCCGCTGACGCGGTCTACCGCGACTCGACCCGCGTTCCCTGTTGCGCCCGATATCGCTGCGAATTGCGATGCGCCGCTCACCTGGCATGCTGTACGTATGCCCCCTGCCGCAGCAGCACCGCCTCCGCGGACGCGTCGCCGCGCGCGCACGCGATCCACGGCCCTCGGCTGGGGCCTGATCGCCCCGAGCCTGCTCGGCATCCTGGCCTTCCTGCTCGCCCCGATCGTGGTCGTGTTCTGGCTGAGCCTGCACCAGTGGGATCTCATCTCGGATCCGAGCTGGGCCGGGCTCTCGAAGTGGCAGGCCGTGCTGCACGACGGCGGCTTCTGGAATTCGATGCTGGTCACGCTGCTGTTCGTCGTGTTCGTGATCCCGCTGCAGACCCTGTTGGGCCTCTGGATCGCCAACCTGCTCACCAAGGGCCTGCCGGGTTCGGGCCTGCTGCGCGTCATCTACGTCATCCCGTGGGTGTGCGCGCCGCTCGCGCTCGGAATCGTGTGGAACTGGATCTTCCAGCCGACCGGCGGCGCCCTCAACGAACTGCTCGGCACGCACGTGAGATGGCTCGCCGATCCCGCGTTCGCGCTGCCCTCGGTCGCGGCGGTGACCGTCTGGTCGCAGGTGGGCTACGTCGCCCTCTTCTTCATGGCCGGGCTCGCGGTGATCCCGAGCCAGGTGATCGAGGCCGCGAGGATCGACGGCGCGAGCGCCACCCGGATCTTCTGGAGCATCAAGGTTCCGCTGCTGCGCCCGACGATGTTCTTCGTGCTGGTCACCTCGGTGATCAGCACCTTCCAGATCTTCGACACGGTGTACGGGCTCACGCCGCAGGGTGGGCCGAACGGCAGTACCTCGGTGGCCGCCTTCACGCTCTATCAGACCGCATTCAAGCGCTTCGATGTGGGATCCGCATCCGTCATCGCGGTCATCCTCTTCGTCGTCCTCGTGCTCATCACCATCGTGCAGCAGGCGTACTTCCGGAAGCGAATGACCTATGACCTCAGCTAGCGCAAGCGGTACTGCTCGCGATCGCAGACTCGGCGCGGGCGGCGAGCCGCGACCCGGGCTGCTCGGCACGCTGGGCGTGTACGTCGTGCTGATCGCGGGCGCACTGCTCGTGCTCGGCCCGTTCGTGCTGAGCCTGATGACCGCGTTCAAGACACCGCAGCAGCTCGCGACCCAGTCGAAGCTGGCACCGCCGTGGCCGCTCACCCTCGAGAACTTCCAGCGCCTCTTCGAGGGCGACCTCGTCGACTTCTCGCGCGCGATCGGCGTGACGACCGGCTATGTCGCGATCGTGCTCGTCGGGCAGCTCATCTTCTCGATCCTCGCGGCCTACGCCTTCGCCCGCCTGCGCTTCCCCGGGCGCGACGCCCTGTTCTGGGTCTACCTCGCGACCCTGATGGTGCCCGCGGTCGTCACGATGGTGCCCCTCTACCTGATGATCTCGGAGATGGGCCTGCGCAACACGTTCTGGGGGCTCGTGCTGCCCTACCTGTTCGGTTCACCGTACGCGATCTTCCTGCTGAGGGAGTACTTCCGCGGGATCCCGCAGGATCTCGTCGACGCCGCCCGCATCGACGGCGCGGGCCACTGGCGCATCCTGACCCGCATCATCGTGCCGCTGTCGCGCCCCATCATCGTCACCCTCGGCATCATCACGGTGGTGACGCACTGGAATAACTTCATGTGGCCCTTGATTATCAGTAGTGGGCCCGAGTGGAGCGTCATCACGACGACCACCGCGAGCGTGCAGACGCAGTTCAACGGCAACTGGACGATCGTGATGGCCGCGACGACCATCGCGCTGCTCCCCCTGATCGTGCTCTTCACCATCTTCAACAAGCAGATCGTCTCATCGATCGCGATCACCAGCTTCCGGTGATCGACTGCAGAAAGGGATCCACATGAAACAGAGGCGAATTCTCGCGGCGCTGGCCGGGGTCGCGATCGCGGGCCTCGCGCTCACCTCATGCGCTTCGGAGAGCGGCGGGAACGGCGGAGGCGACGGCGACGTCACCCTCACCTTCCGCACGTGGGACACCAACGCGCAGGCAGCCTACGAGGAGTCCTTCGCGGCGTTCACCGAGCAGAACCCCGACATCACGGTCGACGTCGAGGTCGTGCCGTGGGCCGATTACTTCACCAAGCTGCGCACCGACATCGCCGGCGACAGCGCCGCCGACCTCTTCTGGATCAACTCCTCCTCCTACCTCCCCTACGCGCAGTCGGGCGCGCTGCTCGACATCGCCGACGTCTACGGCGACGATTTCGATGCGGCGAAGGCGGAGTGGGCGCCCAGCGTCGTCGAGCAGTTCACCGATGACGGCAAGCTCTACGGCGTGCCCCAGACATCCGACGGCGGGATCGCGGTGTACTACAACGCGGATCTCCTCGAGGCGGCGGGCGTCGCACCCGAAGAGCTCTCGGAGCTGCAGTGGGCGCCCGGCGGCGGATCCGACGACACCCTGATCCCGACCCTGCAGAAGCTGACCGTCGACCAGGCCGGCAAGACCGCCGCGGACGCCGATTTCGACGCGAACAGCATCGCCCAGTACGGCTACAACGCGGCGCAGGATCTGCAGGCCATCTACCTGCCCTACATCGGCTCGAACGGCGGCACCTTCCAGGACGGCGAGAAGTTCACCTTCTCGAACCCGAAGACCGTCGAGGCGTTCCAGTACATCGTGGATCTCATCAACGAGTACCACGTCGCGCCCGACGCCGCGGACACGAACACCAATGGCGACTTCAGCCGCGATCAGTTCCTGCAGGGCAAGATGGCGCTGTTCCAGTCGGGTCTGTACAACCTGGCGAACGTCGCCGACAACGCCGACTTCGACTGGGGCGTCGCGATGCTGCCCGCCGGCCCCGAGGGCGCGGTCAGCGTCACCAACGGCGTCGCGGTCGTCGGCAACGCGAAGAGCGACCACCAGGAGGCGGTGAACAAGGTGCTGCAGTGGCTCGGCACCGCCGACGGCAACAGCGCTATCGGCGCGACCGGAGCGAATCTGCCCGCGGTCGGGGGTGCGCAGGACGTCTACCGGCAGTACTGGGCCGACAAGGACGTGAACCTCGATCCCTTCTTCGATGTGCTCGAGAGCGGCGTCACGATCCCCGCCCCCGTCGGTGAGAACTTCGGGGCCGCCTCCGAGGGCTTCGGTCCGATCCTGAGCGAGATCTTCCTGGGCCAGCTGCCAGTCGAGGAGGGCCTGAAGCAGGCCGACGAGGTGGCCAACGCCGCGATCGGTTAGCCGACTGCCCGGGCGGCGCGGGGTCGGCCTTCTCGACACGCTCGAGGCCGATCCCGCGCCGCGGCCCTCCGCACGATCAGCGTCGCGGTTCGAAGCCGATGGTGGCGCACGCCCGCAGCGTCTGGGGCGCCCCCTGCTGGAGCGCGCGGTCGATGAATCCGAAGCGCTGCGCGAGCTCTCTCGCCGCCTCGTCGTGCTCGGTGCGCGAGAGCACGCCGATGCGCCAGGTCGCGAGGTCGTTCCAGCTGGGGGATCCCAGCGATCCCCCGAAGTTCTGCACCGCGAGACCCGCGCACAGCGTGGCGAAGTTGAGGCGGTCCACGAGGGGCCAGCCCTGCAGCGTGCCGGTGATCATGGCCGCGGTGAAGACATCGCCCGCCCCGGTCGCGTCGAATGCCGTGACCGGCACGCCGGCGACACGCGCCTCCTCACCGGTCGAGGCATCGATCGCCAGCGCGCCCTCCGCCCCGAGCGTCACGACAGCGAGCGGCACCCGCTCCGCGAGCGCTCGCGCCGCCGCCTCCGGGGTGTCGGTGCGGGTGTAGGCCATGGCCTCGATCCGGTTGGGCAGGAAGGCGTGGCAGCCGTCGAGGGCGTCGAGTACCCGCGGATCCCACGACCCCGAGTCGTCCCAGCCGACGTCGGCGAAGATCAGCGCGTCGGTCCCCAGCGCACCCGCCCACCAGGGAGCCGTCGCAGCGCCGCCCGCGTCGACGACGCGCTCCTCCCCCAGGTCGACGAAGTAGGCGCGGGCCTGGGGCGTCTCACCGACCAGCTCCTCGATGGAGACGGGCGATTCGTCGGCGTGGGTGATCATGCTGCGGTCGCCGTGCCGGTTCACCGAGACGGTGACCGAGGAGTGCCAGCCGTCGATCACGCGCGAGCGGCTGAGGTCGATCCCCTCGTGCTCGCCGAGCACCGACCAGTTCCAGGAGCCGTACGCGTCGTCGCCGAAGCCCGCCGCGAGGCCCGTCCGCAGCCCGAGCCGAGCAGCTGCCACCGCCATGTTCGCGACCCCGCCGGGCAGGGACCCCATGCCGCCGGCGCGCACCTCGGTGCCGGGCCGCGGATCCTCAGGCAGGTCGGTGAAGACGAGGTCGAAGAAGAGCGGACCCGCGAGGAAGAGATCGAGCTGCTGGGGTTCGGTGCGCGGGATCGGATCGAAGGGGTGCACAGCCCGACAGTAGCACGGGCGCGGAGGGGCGGGAGGGGGATCAGCCGCGCGCCGGACCGTCGTCGAGCGCCGCGGCGACACCCGGGATTCGCGCCCGGTAGTCGTCGAGCAGTCGCCTGCCGACCGACACGGAGTCGACGAGCGGGTGGATCGCGAAGGCGCGCCACGCGAGCCGCGGATCCCGCAGGCGCGAGGCCTCGATGATCAGCTGCTCCGCCGCCTTCACCTGCTGCATGAGGCCGAGCATGTCGCCCGACACCGGCGCCACCCGCTGCGGATGCACGCCCGCCGAGTCGACCAGGCAGGGCACCTCGATCACCGCGTTCTCGGGCAGTCCGGCGACGATGGGCCCGGCGCCGGCGGCGGCCGTGTTGCCGACGTTGAGGATCATGGTCGCCGGCGCGCTCCCGGAGAGCGCGGTCATCAGCTCGATGGCGACGCGCTGGTATCCGCCGTCCTCGACGTCCTCGGCGAGACGGCCGTCTCGATCCTCCTCGCTGCGGCTCTCGGCCATGTAGCTGAACTCCCGGTCGCGCAGCGTCGCCTCCCAGAGCCGGTGCGTCTCGGCGGGGTCGGCGGTCAGGGCGTCGGCGTAGAAGCGATCCTGCTGCTGCTTCAGGTACTCGCCCCGGGTCTCAGACCCCGTGCTGATGCGCTCGACCGCCTCGCGGGTGAAATAGTAGTAGTAGAGGTACTCGTTGGGCAGCGCTCCGAGCGCACGGATCCATTCGAAGCCCATCAGCCGGGCCTCCTCGATGCCCTCGAGCGCCTCGTCGGAGCGCAGCACCTCCGGCAGCACGTCGATACCGTCCACGCTGAGGCGGCGCAGCCAGCCGAGGTGATTGAGGCCCACGTAATCGAAATCGACGCGGTCGAGCCCCGATCCCGAATCCGCCGGCCAGCTCCCAGCGATGCCGCCCGCCGCGACCCCCGATCCCGCCGCCTCCGAGCACCCGATCTCCCCGGCCACGCGGATCGCACGCCGCATGAGGCCGATCGGCGTATCGCAGATGCCGACGACCCGGTGACCCAGCACGCGCCGCATGGCCTCGGTGACGAGCCCCGCGGGGTTCGTGAAGTTGATCAGCCAGGCCTCGGGGGCGAGGTCGCGCACCCGCTCCGCGAGGCTGACGGCCACCGGCAGCGTGCGCAGCGCGTACGCCAGACCGCCCGGGCCCACCGTCTCCTGACCCAGCACCCCGAGGTCGAGCGCCGTGCGCTCGTCGGCGATGCGCCCGTCGATGCCGCCGATCCGCATCGCCGAGAAGATGAAATCGGAACCGCGGATCGCCTCGTCGAGATCGGTGCCCGCCGTGACCCGGGGCGCCCGCGGCAGTCCCGGCGCCAGATGGGCCGTGATGCGTCGCATGATGTCGAGGCGCGCGGGCTGGACGTCGTACAGGTGCAGCTCGTCGACGTCGAGCGGCGCGTCCTCACGACCGAGCGCGCTGAACAGCTGCGGGATGCGGAATCCGCCTCCGCCGATGACCGTGAGCCTCATGCCCGCAGCCTACCGCCCGAGCGCCTCGCGGTAGACCCCGGCCAGGCACGCCGCCGACGCGTCCCAGCTGCGCGCGAGCGCGTGATCCCGCGCAGCCGCCCCCATGCGCTCGCGCAGCTCCGCGTCACCGAGCAGCCGATCGATCGCGGCGGCCCAGACCGTCGGGTCGTCGGCGTCCTCCGCACCGGCGCCCGACCCCGGACCGATCAGCATGCCGGTCTCGCCGTCGACCACGGCCTCCCGCAGCCCGCCGGCGGCGCGCGCGATCACCGGGACGCCCGAGGCGGCCGCCTCGAGGGCGACGAGACCGAAGGTCTCGGAGTGCGAGGGCACGAGCATGACGGCGGCGCGGCGGATGCGCTCCGCCAGATCGCTGCGGCGCAGAGCCCCATCGAACGCCGTCGTGCGGAGCATCCCGTGACGGGCGACCGCATCGTGCAGCGCCCGCACATAGTCGTCGCCGTCGGGCGGCGGAGCCCCCACGATGCGCAGTGTCGGCCGGCGCTCCGCGTCGATCGCGGCCACGGCGTCGATCGCCAGGTCGAAGCCCTTCAGCGGGTGCAGCCTGCCCACGACGATCGCCTCGGGCCGCCCGCCGCTCGACAACCAGTCGCGATCCTCCATGCAATCACGCGTGGCACACGGATGGAACAGCTCGGTGTCGACGCCGAGCGGCACCACGCGCACGCGATCCTCGTCTCCCCCAAGCCGCTCGAGCACCGTGCGCCTCTCGGCCTCGCTCACCGCGATCACCAGATCCGCCTCGTGAGCGAGCCGGCGCTCGCCCGCGAGCCGCCCCGGCGACTCCGGCCGTTCCCCGTCGGTGAGCGGCGAATCGACGGGAGCGGCGATCGAGTGGTAGCTCTGCACGAGCGGAACCCCGGCGCGGCGCGCGGCCGGAAGCGCCGCGATGCCCGAGAACCAGTGCTCGGCGTGCAGCAGGTCGACCGGCTCGCGCTGCAGCTCGGCCTCGAGCAGCTCGCCGAACCGCTCCATCACGCTCTCGTGCTCGCCCTTCGCGAGCAGCCGAGCCGGGCCGGCTGCGAGATGCACGACCGTGAGCCCGGGGCGCAGCTCGACCTGATCCGGCGGTGCGGGGTCGCTGCGCCGCGTGAAGATGCGCACCTCGTGGCCGGCTCGCGCGAGCGCCTCGGCCTGCGCCCGCACCACGACGTTCATACCCCCGGCGTCTTTGGTGCCCGGAACATCGAGCGGCGACGTGTGCAGCATGACGAAGCCGATGCGCAGCGGGGATGAGCTCGAGGACATGCCTCGAGCGTACCGGCTCGACGCTCGGGCTCGGGGCTCAGAGCGAGAACCGCTGAGCGGCTGCGGGCGGCATCACCCCTTGAATCAATACCCCCGCGGGGTATAGCCTGACAAATGTCATCGGCCTCACTATCGCGCCGCCGCTCGCAGCATCCTCCGACACGCCCGGCCACGGCCCCGACAGCCGCGGAACCGCGCGGATCCCTATTTTGAATAATTCAAAAGAACTAGACTCGAGGCATGATCCGCACCGCTCCCACCACCGCGCCCGAGCAGCTGAGCGAGCTGCTCCGCACGCACGGTCTCCGGGCGACGGAGGGACGCATCGCCGCGCTCGCGCACATCGCGGCCCATCCCCACAGCTCTGCCTCCGCCATCCACGCGGCCCTCGCCGCCGAGCACCCCTCGCTGTCGCCGCAGTCGGTGCACAACATCGTCAACGACCTCACCGAGAGCGGTCTGCTGCGGCGGATCGATCCTCCCGATTCGGGCAGCGCACTCTACGAGACGCGCCTGCACGACAATCACCACCACGTGCAGTGCATCGTCTGCCACCGCATCGAAGATGTCGACTGCTCCCTCGGTGCCGCGCCGTGCATGGTGCCGCCGCAGACCCACGGAATGCGCATCATCGAGGCGACCGTGACCTTCAGGGGCATCTGCGCCGCCTGCGAAGAACTCAGCCTGCCCGAACACACGAACCGAATCACTCCGAAGAAAGGAACCGGCATTGACTGACGAGCTCAAGTGCCCCGTCGACCACAGTGGAATGGGCCCCGCTCCCACCTCGGGATCGGCGAAGCCCGCCGCGGGCGCGACCACGAACAGCGACTGGTGGCCCGATCGTCTCAACCTGAAGATCCTCGCGAAGAACCCCGATGTCGCGAATCCGCAGGGCGCCGACTTCGACTACCGCGCCGCCTTCGAGAAGCTCGACCTGGCCGCCGTGAAGAGCGACATCGCCCACGTGCTCACCGACTCGCAGCCGTGGTGGCCCGCCGACTTCGGCAACTACGGCCCCCTCTTCATCCGCATGGCCTGGCACTCGGCCGGCACCTACCGCGTCTTCGACGGCCGCGGCGGCGGCGGTACCGGCCAGCAGCGCTTCGCGCCCCTCAACAGCTGGCCCGACAACGTCGGCCTCGACAAGGCGCGCCGCCTGCTGTGGCCCGTCAAGAAGAAGTACGGCAAGTCGCTGTCGTGGGGGGACCTCATGATCCTCGCCGGCAACGTCGCTCACGAGCAGATGGGCATGCCCACCTTCGGCTTCGGCGGCGGCCGCCCCGACGTGTGGGAGCCGGACGACGACGTGTACTGGGGCTCCGAGACCGGCTGGCTGGGCGACGAGGCGCGCCTCGGCGAGGACGGCAAGGCGAAGCTCGCCGAGCCCCTCGGGGCGACCATGATGGGCCTCATCTACGTCAACCCGGAGGGCCCGCGCGCGAGCGGCGACCCGCTGGCCGCGGCGCTGCAGATCCGCGAGACCTTCGCCCGCATGGCGATGAACGACGAAGAGACCGTCGCACTGATCGCCGGCGGCCACACCTTCGGCAAGACCCACGGCGCCGCCCCCGAGGGTGACCACGTCGCCGCTGAGCCCGAGGGCGCTCCCATGGAGCAGATGGGCCTCGGCTGGAAGAGCAGCTTCGGCGCGGGCCACGGCAAGGACGCGATCGGATCGGGCCTCGAGGTCACCTGGACCTACCACCCGACGCGCTGGGACAACGAGTTCTTCCACATCCTCTTCGCCTACGAGTGGGAGCGGGTCGAGGGCCCCGGCGGGCACCACCACTGGCGCCCGAAGGACGGCGGCGGATCCGACATGGTGCCCGAAGCCGACTTCAGCGGACGCCGCGAGCCCCGCATGCTCACCACCGACATCTCGCTGCGCGAGGATCCGATCTACCGCGAGATCTCGCTGCGCTACCGCGACGACCAGCAGGCCTTCACCGAGGCCTACCGCCGCGCGTGGTTCAAGCTCACGCACCGCGATCTCGGCCCGAAGGCGCGCTACCTCGGCCCCGAGGTGCCCGCTGAGGACCTCATCTGGCAGGATCCCGTGCCGGCCCGCGACTACGAGCTGATCGACGCCGCCGACATCGCAGCGCTCGAGCAGAAGATCGCCGACAGCGGCCTCACCGTGAGCGAGCTCGTCTCGACCGGCTGGGCCGCGGCGTCGACCTTCCGCGGCAGCGACAAGCGCGGCGGCGCGAACGGCGGGCGCATCCGCCTCGAGCCGCAGCGCAACTGGGAGGTCAACAAGCCCGAGCAGCTCGCCCGCGTGCTGCAGGTGCTGGAGAGCATCAAGGAGCAGTTCGACGCCTCCGAGTCCGCCGTCGCGGCGGGCAAGAAGGTCTCGATCGCCGACCTCACGGTGCTCGCCGGTAACGTGGGCGTGCAGCAGGCGGCCGCGGCCGCGGGCCACGCGGTGTCGATCCCGTTCACCCCGGGCCGCACCGACGCGACGCAGGAGCAGACCGACGTCGAGCAGTTCGAGTACCTCAACCCGGCCGCAGACGGCTTCCGCAACTACGAGAGCGCCCGCGCCCTCGGCCGCCCCGCGGAGCAGCTGCTCATCGACCGCGCCAACCTGCTCACCCTGTCGGCCCCCGAGATGACGGTGCTGATCGGCGGCATGCGCGTGCTCGACACCAACTGGGACGGCTCCCAGCACGGCGTGCTCACCGATCGCCCCGGGGTGCTCACGAACGACTTCTTCGTGAACCTGCTCGACCTGAACACGAACTGGCGTGCGGTCGACCCCGAGTCGCGCACCTTCCAGGCCACCGATGAGACCACCGGCGAGGAGACCTGGACCGGCACCCGCGCCGACCTCGTGTTCGGCTCGAACAGCGAACTGCGCGCCGTGGCCGAGGTGTACGCCAGCGATGACGCCGCCGAGCAGTTCGTCGACGACTTCGTGAAGGCGTGGGTCAAGGTCGCGAACCTCGACCGCTTCGACGCGCGGTAGTCGCCTGCTGGCGGTCGCGGGTTCGGCATCGGCGGATCCCGAACCCGCGACCCAGCACCGCACTGCGTCGCACCGCCACGCAACGCAACGCAGAAGGGCGCCCCGGTCGCATGACCGGGGCGCCCTTCGCCGTCCGCGGGTGGGGCGCTCAGCCAGCGAGCCGCCTCCGCCTGACCTCAGTCGAGCAGCAGCGCCGGCTCCTCGAGCACCGAGGCCACGTCGGCCACGAAGCGGGAGATCACGTCGCCGTCGACGATGCGGTGATCGAACGAGCCGCCGACCGTCGTCACCATCCGCGGCCGCACCTCGCCGTCGACCACCCACGGCTTCTCCCGGATGGTGCCCATCGCCATGATGGCGCACTCGCCCGGGTTGAGGATGGGGGTGCCGAAGTCCATGCCGAAGACGCCGATGTTGGTGATCGTGATCGTGCCGTTCTGCATCTGAGCCGGTTGCGTGCGTCCATCGCGGGCGGTGATGGTGAGCTGCTCGATCGCCTTCGCGAGGTCGAGCAGGCTGAGATCCTGCGCGTCCTTGACGTTGGGCACGATGAGGCCGCGCGGCGTCGCCGCCGCGATGCCGAGATTGACGAAGTTGTGACGGATGATCTCGGTCTCGGTGAACGTCGAGTTGACCTCGGGGTTGCGTCGCACCGCCCACAGCATCGCCTTCGCGAAGATGAGCAGGGGCGAGACCTTGACGCCGGCGAAGTCGGTGGAGCTCTTCAGGCGCTTCACGAACTCCATGGTGCGTGTGGCGTCGACGTCGGTGAAGACGCTCACGTGGGGCGCATCGTTGGAGCTCGCGACCATCGCCTGTGCGGTCATCTTGCGCACGCCCTTCAGCGGGATCCGCTCCTCGCGCGCCGCCGTCGCCTCCGGCACCGGGGTGGAGATGTTGCGGAAGAGGCTGGCCTGCGTCGCCTGCCGCACCACGTCGTCGCGAAGGATCTCCCCCGCGATCCCCGTGCCCGTGACCTGGGCGAGATCCACGCCGAGGTCCTTCGCGAGCTTGCGGATCGGAGGCTTCGCGAGGATCGGGGACGCGTCGGCGACCGGGATAGACGCCTGCGCCCTGGGCGACCCGTCCAGCAGCGGTTCGCCGCCTCGGCGGCGACGCGACTTCACCGAACCGCCGGTACCGTAGCCGACGAGCACGGCACCGCCCTCGTCCTCCCGCTCCACGCTGCCCGCCGCGTCGGCGACCGCCTCACGGGTCTCATCGTCTTCGCGCTGCGGCTCGGCGACCGGTGACGCGGGTGCTGCCGCGTCGCCCCCGGCTGCGTCGGTGGTGACGCGCAGGATCGGATCGCCCACGGGCACCGTCTGCCCGACCTCGGCGAGCAGCTCGGTGACCGTTCCCGTGAACGGCGAGGGCAGTTCGACGAGCGACTTCGCGGTCTCGATCTCGCAGATGACCTGGTTGAGCTCGACGGTGTCGCCGGGCGCGACGTGCCAGGTGACGATCTCGGCCTCGGTCAGACCCTCGCCCACGTCGGGAAGGGGGAACGTCATCTCGCTCATGGTTGCTCCTGGGATTCGAAGTGAGGTCTAGTAGTGCATCGTGCGGTCGACGGCCTCGAGCACTCGATCGGCGTCGGGGAGGTAGAGGCCCTCGAGTCGCGCGGGCGGGAAGGGCACGTCGTAGCCCGAGACCCGCAGCACCGGCGCCTGCAGCGAGTAGAAGGCGTGCTCGGCGACGTGCGCCGCGATCTCGCTGCCCACGCTCGCCCCGCCCTGGGCCTCCTGCGCGACGACCAGTCGGCCGGTCTTGCGCACCGACTCGAGCAGCGGCTCGTAGTCGATGGGAGAGAGGCTGCGCAGGTCGACCACCTCGAGGCTGGTGCCCTCGGCCTGCGCGACCTCGGCCGCCTGCAGCAGGGTCGTGACCATCGCGCCGTGGCCGACGACGGTGCAGTCGGTGCCCGAGCGGGCCACGCGGGTGCGGTGCAGCTCGGCGGAGGGGGCTGCCGGATCGACCTCGCCCTTCTGCCAGTACTTCGCCTTGGGTTCGAAGAAGAGCACCGGATCGGACGATTGGATCGCCTGCTGGATCATCCAGTACGCGTCGTTGGGAGTGGAGGGCGCGACGACGCGCAGGCCCGGCGTGTGAGCGAAGTAGGCCTCGGGGCTCTCCTGGTGGTGCTCGACTGCGCCGATATGCCCGCCGTAGGGTACGCGGATCACGACCGGCATCGAGACGGTGCCGTCGTGCCGATTGGTGAACTTCGCGAGCTGGGTGACGATCTGGTTGAAGGCCGGGAAGATGAAGCCGTCGAACTGGATCTCGATGACGGGGCGGTACCCGCGCATGGCGAGACCGATCGCGCTGCCCACGATGCCGGCCTCGGCGAGCGGGGTGTCGAGCACGCGCGCCGACCCGAACTCGGCCTGCAGCCTGTCGGTGACGCGGAACACACCGCCGAGCGGGCCGATGTCCTCGCCCATCAGCAGCACGCGGTCATCGGCCGCCATCGCCGCACGCAGGCCCTCGTTGATGGCGCGGGCGAACGGCAGTGTGGTGCGCTCGGTGAGCGTGGGGACGCCGCTCATTCTGCTGCTCCTTCCGAGAACGAGGACTCGTAGCGTTCGAGCCACTGCCGCTGCTCTTCGATGCGCGGGTGGGGTTCGGAGTAGACGTGGGCGAACATCGAGTCGGCCTCGGGAATCGGCAGGCGCAGGATTTCGTCGCGGATCCGCTTCGCCTCGCGATCCGCCTCCCCGCGCACCTCCTCGAAGAAGTCGTCTGCGACCCCCTGGGCTCGCAGGTACTGCTCCAGGCGCGCGATGGGGTCACGCTGCTGCCACTGCTCGAGCTCGCCGGCCTCACGGTAGCGGGTGGGATCGTCGCTCGTGGTGTGCGCGCCGATGCGGTACGTGAGGGCCTCGATGTAGCCGGGTCCCTGGCCCTCGCGCGCGAGGCGCAGGAAGCGGCGGCCCACGGCGTACGCGGCCAGGGGGTCGTTGCCGTCGATCTGCACGGCACGCAGGCCGAAGCCGAGCGCACGCCGGTAGAGCGGGGTGCGCGACTGCCGGGTGACGGGCACCGAGATCGCCCACCGGTTGTTCTGCACGACGAAGACCTCGGGGGTCTGGTAGCTGGCGGCGAAGATCATCGACTCGTTGGCGTCGCCCTGACTGGAGGTACCGTCGCCGTAGAAGACCATGGTGGCCTCACCGGTAGCGGTGCCGGGTTCGCCCGCGTCGAGCGACGTGTCGGCGCTGCGCATCTTGGCGTCGAGCACCTGGCCGAGCGCGTAGCCGGTGGCGTGCTGGGTCTGCGCGCCGAGCACGAGCGTGTAGAGGTGGAAGTTGCCGTTCGCGGGGTCGGTCACGTCCCAGCCGCCGTGGGTGAGACCGCGGAACAGCGCGGCGACCTTCACCAGCGGCACGCCTCTGATCTGCGCGATCGCGTGCTCGCGGTATGCCGGGAAGATGGTGTCCTGCGGCTCGGCCGCGCGACCGAGACCGACCTGGCAGCCCTCCTGCCCCACACTGGGCACCCACAGTGCGAGCTGCCCCTGCCGCTGCAGGTGCGTGCACTCGGTGTCGAAGGCACGGGTCGAGACCATGTCGCGGTACCACTGCTTGAAGTCGTCGAGCCCCACGGACGCGAGCTCGTCGGCGAATTCGGCCGCGGAGGCCGAGGGCGCGTAATCGCCCGCCTCGTCGAGGAAGCGGATCGGCTCGGGATCCGCCCCACCGTGCAGCGGGCCGTAGGTCGTGTGTTCGCTCATCCCGACCCAGTGTAATGAGCGCCCCCGACACTGCGCGGATATATCGCGGCATGGGGCGGTTCGCGATCCCCGAGGCGCGCCCGCCCTCTCCCTTCCTGTGGTCGAGGTGACGCTTACAGCCCCTGCTCGCGCCGGCCAAGGGCAAGACGCGTCATCTCGATCGAGGCCGGTCTGCCGCTCAGTCGCCTCAGCCGGCCAGGAACCCGCGCACCACGCGCAGCACCTCGTCGAGGCTCTCCGCCTCGCCGGCCGAGATGCGGACGCCGTGGCCCGCGAACGGGCGCACCAGGGTGCCGGCCTCGGCGAAGGCGGCGGCGAGCGCCTGCGAGTCGGCGATCCCGCCGCGCTCGCCCCCCTCTGGGATCCACACGAAGTTGCCCTGGGCCTCCGGCACGGCAAGCCCCAGCTCGCGCAGGCCCGCGGCGAGCGCGTCTCGGCGCCGCACGATCTCCGCGATCCGCTCCGCGTGCACCGTGCGGGCCTCGGACGTCAGCGAGGCAAGGGCCGCGCTCTCGGCGATGCCGGTGACCGAGAGCGGGATCCCCACACTCGCCGCGGCCGAGAGGATCGCGGGGTGCCCGACGCCGTAGCCGATGCGCAGCGCGGCGAGGCCGTACGCCTTCGAGAAGGTGCGCAGCACGACGACGTTCGGATGATCCCGCAGCACGTCCTCGCCGCGCACCGCCTCGGGGTCGGTGACGAACTCGCGGTAGGCCTCGTCGAGCACCACGAGGGTGTCGGAGGGCACGCGCGCCATGAAGCGCTCGAACTCGGCGCGGCGGATCGCGGGGCCCGTCGGGTTGTTGGGCGTGCAGAGCAGGATCACGCGCGTGCGATCGGTGATCGCCGCCGCCATGGCGTCGAGGTCGTGCTCGGCGCCCGCGGTCAGCGGCACCGCCACGCCGGAGGCGCCGGAGGCGAGACCGAGCGCGGGATACGCCTCGAAACTCGGCCACGCGTAGAGGTACTCGTCTCCGCTGCCGGCTGCGGCGTGCACCAGCTGGTAGAGGATCGCCACGGACCCCGCTGCGAGGTGCACGTGGTCGAGGCTCACCCCGAACTCGCCCGCGAGGCCGGCCCGCAGCTCGGGCATGGCCGCCGCCGCGTACCGGTTCGACTCCTCCGAGCGCCGGGCGATCGCCTCGAGCACGCCGGGCAGGGGCGAGAACGGGTTCTCGTTGCTCGACAGCTTGAACCCCGGTTTCGTGGGCGTCGCCCCCTGCCGATACGCGGGCGTGGCGAGCACGTCTGCACGGATGCGAACGGGAGGCGCGGCGTTTTCGCTCATGAAGCGCCATTCTAGTGAGTGCGGCGAAAACGCTCGGCTGATCCGATGCTCCGAGTGGCAGACTGGATCCATGCGCACCATCGTCCGCGTTCTCGTCAGCGCCTTCGCCCTGTGGCTCACCACGCTCATCGTCGGCGGCAGCGGCGCCCACGGCGTGTGGATCGAGCCCATCAGCGACGTTCCGGCCGAGCCTGCAGCCGATTACCGCATCGGCTACATCATCACCCTGCTGCTGGTCGCGCTCGTGTTCGGGCTCGTGAACGGCACGCTCGGCAAGGTAGTGCGCTTCGTATCGATCCCGCTCTACATCATCACGCTCGGCCTATTCGGCTTGATCGTGAACGGATTCCTGTTCGCCGTCGTGGCCTGGCTCTCCGATCTCGCGGGCTTCGGGCTTCGTATCGAGACCTTCTGGTGGGGCGTGCTCGCGGCCCTGGTCATGTCGATCCTGTCGGGACTGATGAACGCGTTGCTCGGCACCGGCAAGAAGAAGGACCGCTGAGCCCTACTCCTCTTCCGCGGGCGCGCGGTCGCGCAGATGCTCTTCCAGCTTCTGCGCGGCCCCCAGGATGTGCTCGCGGGTGAGGCGGGACGCGAGTTCCCCGTCCCCCTCCCGCACCGCCTCGAGGAGTTCCTCATGCTCTTCCCGGGTCGGGTTAGCGTAGTCGCCCAGACGCAGCACGGTGTGAAAACGCGCAGCGCGGCGCATCTGCTCCACGGCGGCGTTGCGGAGCTGGTCGTACGGGCACGGTGCGATCAGCGCAGAATGGAAGCGGACGTTCAGCGCGGCGAAATCTTCCTCTCCGGCGCCCATCGATTCCATGCACTGACCCGCTTCTCGCAAGGATCGCTCATCGTGATGCACGGTCGCATGGCGGATGGCGTCGCCTTCGAGCGCGGCGCGCAGCGCAGCGGTCTCACGCACCTCTCCTGAGGTCAGCAGAGGCACGAACGGGCCGATGTGCGGGCTCCGTTCGAGCCACCCCTCGCCGATGAGGCGGTCCACCGCCTCCCGGATGGGAACCTTGCTCACTCCGAAGGCCGCGGCGAGCTGGTCGATGACCAGTCGCTCGCCCGGACGGAGAGAGCCGTCGAGGATTCGTGCTCGCAACTCCTCGTAGGCGAGCTGGCCCTTGGTCCGGTACCCGACCAACCCGTCCATCTTCGTGCTCCGCTCACTTGAACCCGACTGTTCAGCGAATATCGTATCCGATTTCCTTGACACTGCATCAATGCTGGAATATCGTATCCGATATCTATTTCCTCCTTCGAAAGCGAGTCCTCATGTCCGAACTGCAGATCTACGTCGCCGGCGAGATCGTGGCCGCCTCCGAAGCGAAGGTCTCGGTCTTCGACGCAGGTTTTCAATCTGGCGATGCAGTCTGGGAAGGTCTACGCGTCTACGATGGCGTCGTGCTGCGCCTCGATGACCACCTCACCCGGCTCGAGGATTCCGCCAAGGCGCTGAGGATCACCCTCCCGAACACGCGCGCAGAGATCGCGAACGCCATCTCTGCGACGCTCGAGGCTAACGACTTCACGCACGACACCCACATCCGCCTGATGTGCACCCGCGGCGCGCGCAGCACGTCGGGCATGGATCCCCGCAACGCTCCGGCAGCCGGAACGCTGGTCATCATCGCAGAGCAGAAGCCGGTCCCCGAGAACCCGACGCCCCAGCGCCTGCGCACCGCGAGCATCCGACGCCCCTACCCGCACGTCGTCGACCCCGGCATCCACCACTCCAACCAGCTGAACTCGATTCTCGCGCGTCTCGAAGTCTGGAACGATCCGAACGTCGACGCCGCCCTCATGCTCGATGCGGACGGCTTCGTCGCAGAGGCGGACACCGCCAACATCTTCTGCGTCGTCGACGGGAAGCTGCGCACGCCTTTCGCCAACGCTTGTCTCCACGGCATCACCCGCGGCACGGTGCTGGAGGAGGCGCGCCGGCTCGGCCTCGAAGTCGCCGAGGAGCGCCTCTCGCTCTTCGAGTTCTACCGCGCCGACGAGGTTTTCGTCACCGGGACCGTCTGCGAGCTCGTCCCGGTGGTGGAGATCGACGGGCGCACGATCGGTACCGGTGAGCCCGGTCCGGTTTGGCGCCGTCTGCTCGACGCGTACCGTGCCCATGTCAAGGCCGACGTATCTTCGCGCAGGCACAGCGCCTGACCCATCCCCCGAAGACCCTCAAAGGTGAGGAAACCATGACAGCGAACCACACCCACGCAGAGCAATCCCATTCGAAAGCGGGTCGCGCGCGGCTGATATCGGCGGTGCTGTCTCTGGCCGCGGTCACCGCCGTACTCGTCATCGGACTCGTCGTCCTGAAGGCCCCGCTACCGCTCATGATGGCGGCCGCCTTCCTGCTGGCTCTCGGGCTCGCACGCCTGCACCGCGTCACCTACGACACCGCCGAGGAGGCCAGCTTCGAGATGATCAAACGCGGCCTGCAGCCGCTGCTCATCTTCGTCGCGGTGGGAGCGCTGATCTCGGCGTGGATCATGTCGGGAACAGTCCCCTCGATGATCTACTACGGTCTCCAGCTGATCCACCCCACCTGGTTCCTGCCGGCCGCCCTGATTCTGAGCGCCATCGCGAGCCTCGTCAACGGCACCAACTTCGGCACCGTGGCGACAGTCGGCGTCGCGTTGATGGGTGTTGCGATCCCCATGGGCATTCCGCCGGGCATCGCAGCGGGCGCGATCCTCTGCGGAGCGGTATTCGGCGACAAGATGTCGCCGCTGTCGGACACGACCGTCATGGCCCCGGCCCTCGCCGGCTCGAAGCTGATCCCGCACATCAAGCACATGTTCTGGACCACCGTGCCCGCGATCGTGATCAGCCTCGCGATCTTCACGGTGATCGGGTTCCAGTACGGGCAGAGCTCCGCCGGGACGGAACAGGTCGCCGAGGTCAGCGCGGGCCTGCAGGATCTCTTCCACATCGGCTGGATCCCACTCCTCCCGCCGACAGTGGTGCTCGTCCTGCTCGTCCTCAGGATGCCCGCCTTTCCCGCGATCGCCATCGGCGCCATTCTCGGCGCAGTGGTCGCGGTGGCGGTCCAGGGCTACCCCGCTGCCGACGTCGCCGCCGCGATGTGGAACGGCTTCACCCCGCCCGAGGACATCGGCGCGCTCGGGCAGCTACTCTCCGGCGGCGAAACGGGCGGTGCCCTCAAAATGCTCGGTCTCGCATCGATCGTCGTGTTCGCGCTGGGAATCGCAGGGGCGTTCACGTCGGCCGGCATCATGCAGGCGCTGCTCGACTCGATCGCGCCGAAACTGGACACTCCGCGGAAACTTGTTCCGGCGACCATCATCATCACCTTCCTGCTCAACATGCTCGGCGGCGCCGTCAACTTCGCGGTCTCCATGGGCGCGACGTTCATGCGCCCGCTGTACGAGCGGCTGGAGCTCGCGCCGAAGAACCTCTCCCGCGCTATCGAGGACAGCGGCACGATGACCGGCCCCCTCATCCCCTGGAACGCGACCGCGGTCTTCACGGCCGGCGCCCTGGGGGTCGCATATATCGACTACCTCCCCTTCGCGTTCTTCTGCTTCCTCTGCCCGATCTTCTCGCTGTTCTACGGGATCACCGGCTTCACCATCCCACGCACTGATCAGGTCCCGCAGGACTCCCTTACCCCGACAGAGGCGATCCGGGTCATCGAGTCGGGCCGCTTCGACCGTTGAACCCCGTGAAAAGAGGTCGTGCAGGGAGATGATCTCGTCATTCTGCGTGCAGTCGCAGAATCCAGTCTGAGATCCTGCATGTCAGCACGGGGCAGGTCTCGAGCAGCGTGTGCTCGGGCACGAGCAGGGCAGAAGCACTCGGGCGATGGATGTCAGTGGTCTCGGGCAGACTGGGCGCATGAACACCGCCGATCCGATCCGCCCCTTCCATGTCAGCTTCGTCTGCTCCGGCAACATCTGCCGCTCCCCCATGGGCGAGGTGATCTTCCGTGCGATGGCCGAGCAGGCCGGCGTCGCCGAGCGCTTCGTCGTCACGTCTCGCGGCACGCACGGCTACCACGTCGGCGAGCCCGCCGATCCGCGCACCCTCACCGCCCTCGCCGCGGCCGGCTACGACGGCAGCGCGCACCGCGCAGCGCAGGTCTCCCCCGCCGACATCGCGGATCACGACCTGCTGATCGCACTCGATCGCGGCCACGAGCGCCGCCTGCGCGAACTCGGTGCCGATCCCGAACGCCTCTCCCTGCTCACGGTCCACGATCCCGCTCGCCCCGGCGACCCCGACGTCTTCGACCCGTACTACTCCGATCAGCACGCCTTCCATCAGGTGCTCGAGCAGATCGAGCGCAGCTGCACCGCGCTGCTCGAGCACCTCACCCGCCGGGCCTGAGGCGCCCGGCCTGAGGCGCCCGGCCGAGCACCGATCGGCACTCGAGGATCGTGCTGCGGTGCCACACCTCGGCACCGCAGCACGATGCCGACCGGCCCGCCGGCGGCGAGGCTGGAGGACATGAACGATTTTATCCTCCACGCGCAGGGACTCACCAAGGACTACGGGGCGACACGAGCGCTCGCGGGCGTCTCGCTCGGTTTCGTCGAGGGCACCTCGACCGCGATCATGGGCGCCTCGGGGTCGGGCAAGACGACCCTGCTGCACACGCTCGCGGGCATCATCGCGCCCGACGCGGGCGCCGTCGACTACGCCGGCTCCCGGATCACCGCGCTCGGCGACGCCGACCGCAGCAAGCTGCGCCGCGAGCACTTCGGCTTCGTGTTCCAGCAGGGCCTGCTCGTGCCCGAGCTCACCGCGATCGAGAATGTGGCCCTCGCGCTCATGCTGACCGGCAGGAGCAAGCGGGAGTCGCTGCCCTACGCCGCCTCCTGGCTCGCGGCGCTCGGTCTGCAGGGACTCGAGGAGCGCAGGATCGGCGAGCTCTCGGGCGGCCAGGCGCAGCGCGTCGCGATCGCCCGCGCACAGGTCACCGGGGCGCGCATCGTCTTCGCCGACGAGCCGACGGGCGCCCTCGACTCCGCGACCTCGGCGGAGGTCATGCACGAGCTCACCTCCACGACCGTGGGGCAGGGGCGCACCCTGGTGCTCGTCACCCACGACCCGAACGTCGCAGCGCAGTGCCAGCGAGTCGTCGAGATGCGCGACGGGCGGATCGTGCGCGACGAGTGGGCGGGATCCCAGTCCGGGGCGGTGCAGCGATGATCGGGCGCGTCTTCTGGTTGCTCTCCCGGCCCTCGGCGCAGGGCGGGATCACACTGCTGCTACCGGCGATCGCCTTCGCGTGCGTGACCGCGCTGCTCGGCATCGTGCTCGGCGGCGCCCAGACCTTCTGGACCTACACCGACGAGTTCGGCTTCCTCTACCAGGCGCTCGCGGTCATCGCACTCGTGCTGCTGCTCGTGCCGCTCGCCTCGCTCGGCGGCGCTGCGGCGAGGCTGTCGGTGCGGCGACGCGACGATCGCCTGGCGGTGCTGCGGCTGCTCGGCGCGACGGGATCTCAGGTCGCGGTCATCGCCGTGCTCGAGGCCGCAGCCGTCGCCCTCGTCGGCGCGTTCGCCGGGATCCTGCTCTCCTACGCCGCCTCACCGCTCATCGGCCTCATCCACTTCCGCGGCGAGCCCCTGGGCGCCGGCGCGGCGCTCCACCCCGTCGCTGCCCTGTGCGTCGTACTCGGCGTCACCCTCATCGCGATCGCGAGCTCGGTGATCAGCCTGCGCCGCGTGGCGATCTCGCCGCTCGGCGTCGCCCTCAAGCAGGGAGCGCCGAAGCTGTCGTGGTTGCGCCTGCTCATCGCGGTCGTGGTCATCGGCGGCGGCGCCCTGATGATCGGAAATCTCGGCGTCTTCGACCCCGCGTTCGTCTCGCCGGTGCTGGTGATCGGGATCATCTTCGGCGGCACCCTGGCGGTGCTCGGCGTCGTGGGCCCCTGGCTGATCGGCGTGCTGGGTCGCGGCAAGGCCAGACGCGCGCAGGATCCGCAGGGGCTGCTCGCGGCCCGGCTGATCCTCGACTCCCCCAAGGCCGCCTGGCGTCAGGTCTCGGGTGTCGCGATGGCGAGCTTCATGGCGGTGTTCGCCGGATCGGGAATGGCGATGATGGGCTCCGTAGACGAGGCCGACCTGGCCCAGCCGAGCATGGATCCCTCGGCCGTCTTCCTCCCCGCCGATATCCGCACCGGCATCCTCATCACCGTCATCGGCGCGTTCCTCACCGTCGCCTGCTCGGTCGGCGTCGGACAGGCCGCGCACATCCTCGACCGGCGAGACGTGATCCGATCCCTCGACATGCTCGGCACGCCCCTCGAGACCCAGGACTCGGCCAGGCACGGCTCGGTGATGCTGCCGCTGCTGCTCGCGGCGCTCGGCTCCGCCGGCGTGGCCGCGGTCGTCACACTGCCGATCCTCGGCATCGCGATCATCTTCGCCCCGCTCTCGGTCGGGATCGTCTTCGCGTCGATCGCTGCGGGCATCCTGCTCGTGAAGGCGGGTCTCACGGCGACGCGGCCGCTGCTGCGCTCCGTAGCCGCCGCAGTGTGACTCCGGTCCTCGTCCCTTCGGCGAGTTCGGGAGGCGAGGCGCGTCCCGTTCTTCGGAGCAGGCCGCTCTTTCGGATCGGAGCCGGGGATCGGATGCGAAAGAGCGGCCTGCTCCGAAGGATGGGCGGCCCGCGCCCCACGTGGAAGAATGGGAGGCGGCCCGCGATCCGAACCACCGAGAGGCACCCATGACCCCGCTCCCCCCGCAGCCCATCAGCCCCCTCGACGGCCGCTACCGCGCGGCCGTCGCCGATCTCGGCGATACGCTCTCCGAGGCCGGGCTCAACAAGGCGCGGGTGCACGTCGAGGTCGAGTGGATCGCGTACCTCACCGAGCACTCGCTGTTGGGCGGCACCCCGCTCGATCCATCGCAGCTCGCGACGCTGCGCGCCTGGGCCGCGAACTTCGGACAGGCCGAGATCGACCAGCTCGCCGAGACCGAGAAGACCACGCAGCACGACGTCAAGGCCGTGGAGTACCTCGTGCGCGGCAAACTCGACGAGATGGATCTCGGCCGCCTCGCCGAGCTCACCCATGTGTGCTGCACGAGCGAGGACATCAACAACCTCTCGTACGCGCTCACCGTCAAGCAGGCGATCGCCGACGTGTGGCGTCCTCGCTTCGAGAAGGTGATCGCCGAGCTCGCCCGCCAGGCCGAGCAATACCGCGAGCTGCCCATGATGAGCCGTACGCACGGCCAGCCTGCCACGCCGACCACACTCGGCAAGGAGCTCGCCGTGTTCGTGCACCGCCTTGAGCGGCAGCTCAACCAGATCGACGACGTCGAGTACCTCGGCAAGTTCTCGGGCGCCACCGGCACCTTCGCCGCGCACCTCGCCGCCGATCCCTCGGTCGACTGGGCAGCGGTGTCGCAGGAGTTCGTCGAGGGCCTCGGTCTCGATTGGAACCCGCTCACCACGCAGATCGAGTCGCACGACTGGCAAGCCGAGCTCTACACGCGGATCGCCCACGCGAACCGCATCCTGCACAACCTCGCGACCGACATCTGGAGCTACATCTCCATCGGCTACTTCCGCCAGATCCCCGTCGCCGGCGCCACGGGCTCCTCGACGATGCCGCACAAGGTGAACCCGATCCGCTTCGAGAACGCCGAGGCCAACCTCGAGCTGTCGAACGCTCTGCTGGATTCGCTGGCCGCCACGCTTGTCACGAGCCGCTGGCAGCGCGACCTCACCGACTCCTCGGCGCAGCGCAACATCGGCGTCGCACTCGGTCACTCGGTGCTCGCGCTCGACAACATCCTCAAGGGCCTCGGTCAGATCGACGCCGCTCCCGAGGTGCTCGCGGCGGATCTCGACGCCAACTGGGAGGTGCTCGGCGAGGCGATCCAGACCGTGATCCGCGCCGAGGTGACCGCCGGGCGCTCGACCATTAAGGATCCCTACGCCGCCCTCAAGGAACTCACCCGCGGGCGCCGGATCGGCCAGGCCGAACTCATCGAGTTCGTGCAGGGGCTCGAGATCGGCGACGAGGCGAAGCAGCGGCTGCTCGCCCTGACGCCCGCGACTTACGTGGGCGATGCGGGGCGCCTCGTGGACTTCCTGCAACGGTAGGCACGGGCGGCGCTGCCCGCCGGTTCCACGTGAAACCGCCCGTGCCCCTGGGGTGCGGGCGGTTTTTGCTTCCTGAGCCCACGACCGCCCCCTTGAGATAAGGATTTCGCACGCCGTACCGCGATCCGGCGTGCAAGATTCGTATCTCGGCGTAGCCGGTGGCGCGCTCACGGTGCGACACTGTTCGGGTGAGCGGTTTGAACACCGAGCATCGCGGATCCGATTCGGTGCGCAGGCCGGAGACGACCCCTCACTAGTGGATCTACCGGGACAGGGATCGGCGCTCGGGATCGTGTTCGCGCACGGCACTGCACTGCAGACCGCGATCCATCAGATCGAACGCGCGCGGGAGGCGGCGATACTGCTGCAGACCGGCACGTCGATCACCGCGGTGGTCCACGAACTCGGCTACGGACACGATCGACCTCGGCTGGCTCTACAACCGCGCGTTCGTCGATCCGGACGGCCACCACTTCGAGGCCGTCCACCTCGACGCAGCCGCGATGGGCTGATCCCCGACCAGTTCCCGGCATGGGTCGGATCCCTACCGTTATCGCTTCGAGCGGCGGATTTTGCACGTCAGACCGCGATCCGGCGTGCAAAATCCGCCTCTCGGCGCAGTCGGTGCCGAGTTCGCGCCGCCCGCACCCGAGACCCCGCCCTTGGCGCTTCGGAGCGATATGTGCCAGAGTGGCCGGAGGAAACATCCGATGAAAGGACGCCTGTGCCCGAGCAGCAGATCCCGGCCGCCGATCGATTCGCCCGCGAGCGGATGCGCCACCGCTTCACCGCCCGAGAGGTCGCTGTTACCGCGGTGAGCTCCCCGGCCGAGCCCTTCATCCGCATCACGCTTTCGGGCCCCGACCTGCACGACTTCGTGTCAGACGGGCCTGCGGATCACGCCAGGCTCTTCTTCCCCCACCCGATCACGGGCGAACTCGTCGCTCCCACCCCGGTCGGCCCCGGCGAGGACGGGATCGTGCGCCCCGAAGCTCCGATGTTCCCCCGCGACTTCACCCCGCTGAACCTTCGCACCGATCCCGAGACGGGCCTGCGCGCTTTCGACGTCGATTTCCTGCAGCACCCGGACCCGGGGCCGGCCTCCGCCTGGGCCGCGAGCGCGAAGCCGGGCGACCGTCTCGTCGTGGTGGGCCCGCGCGGCTCGGTGCGCGCGCCGCAGGGCGCGGACCGCCTGCTGCTGATCGTGGATCCCTCGGCTCTGCCCTCCGCGACCCGCTGGATCGCCGAGGTTCCCGAGCGCACCGAGGTCGAGGTCATCGCCGACGCCTCCCCCGCCGACCTCGAGTGGATCGAGGCCTACCTGCGCGAGCAGAGCGGACGCGAGGTGACGGTCAGCGAAGCCTTCGGCACCCTCGCCGATGCCGCAGCCGATGCGGGCATCGACGAGGGCACCTACCTGTTCGCCGCCGGCGAGGCGAGCCGCCTCATTCCCCTGCGCCGACTGGTGAAGTACGAATACGGGATCCCGCGGGCCCAGTACGCGCTCAGCGGCTACTGGAAGCGCGGCATAGCGAACTTCGACCACCATGCGCCCATCGACCCCGAGGATCCCGAGGACTGAGACGCCCGGCGCGCGCCCTCGACGGTTCCATCGTCCGGGGCGCGCGCTCGCCAGCTCAATGCCACTTGTCGCTGTCGGGGCGCTGCAGATCCTTGCGCGCCTCGAGATCCTCCTGGCTCGGCTTGCCGCCGAGCCCGACCAGTGCGACCATCATCACCGAGACGATGAATGCGACGCCGAGGAAGACGAGGGCGAGCACCCAGTCGCGCGTGGCGAAGAACACGATGCCCCCTGCGAAGACGCCGAGCACCGCGGAGAACCCGAGGAGCTCGAGCGGTCGCAGGCGGTCACGGCGCGACGGGGTCACGGGATCGTGCGGCGCGGGCTCGGTGGGCTCAGTCATCGTCTGCTTTCGGGTCGGTGAGGGGGAGATTCAGTCGGCGTCGGCCGAGGGCTGCTCGGCGGACGCCGCCGGGCTCGCATCGGTCGCGGAGCGGCGCGCATCGGAAGAGCGGCTGTCGAAAGCGGAGATGCCGAGGAAGACACCCGCGATCACCGCGTAGGCGCCGAAGAAACCGAGCACCGCGACCTGGTCTTCACGCGCGAGCAGTGCGAGCAGTGCGAGCAGCACACCCGCCGCTCCCAGCAGTGTCGAATCCTGCCGGCTGCCGGGCTGCACCGCGGCGCCGATGAACTCGAGCAACCCGCTGACGAGCGACCAGACCGCGATGGTCACGGAGAATCCGATCACGGAGCCGCTCAGCGACAGCGCGACGGCCGATGCCACCGCGACGATGCCGAGCAGCAGCGGCAGCATGCTCGGCGCGGATGAGCGGCGCGCATTCCACTCGACCAGGTGCGCGATGCCGATCGCCCCGAGTGCCGCCGCTGAGACGCCCAGATCGAAGCCGAGCTGCTCGTGCATTGTCGCGCTGAACGCGATCGTCATGCCCGCGAGCAGGAGCACGCCGACACGGAGCAGTCTCACGGAGCGGGAGGCGACCTGCGGGGTCGTCGACTCCGCAGCGCTCGATACAGCAGCGGACATGACACCCCTTTTCTTCGTGCTCAAGTCTATCGCCTTCCTCCGCGAACTCGCTGATCGCGCGATCGGCTCTCACACCCCCTGCGGCATGTCCTGGAAGCGGGAGTAGTGACCTTGGAACGCGACCGTGACCGTGCCCGTGGGGCCGTTGCGCTGCTTGGCGAGAATGAAGTCGGCCTCGCCGGCGCGAGGGCTGTCGCGATCACCCACCGCCTCCCGATGGAGCAGGATCACCATGTCGGCGTCCTGCTCGAGCGAGCCCGACTCGCGGAGGTCGCTGATCGCCGGCATCTTATCGGCGCGCTGCTCGGAGGCACGGTTGAGCTGTGACAGCGCGATCACGGGCACGTCGAGCTCCTTCGAGAGCAGCTTGAGCGCGCGCGAGAACTCGCTGACCTCCTGCTGACGGCTCTCGGCCTTCTTGCCGCTCGACAGCAGCTGCAGGTAGTCGATGACCACCATCCTGAGGCCGTGCTGCTGCTTGAGGCGGCGGCACTTGGCGCGGATCTCCACGAGCGTCAGGTTGGGGCTGTCGTCGATGTAGAGCGGCTTCTCGGCGATGCGCGCCTGCGTGGCAGCGAGCTTCTGGAAGTCGCGGTTGTCGAGCGCACCCTTGCGAAGCGTCTGCATCGGGATGGTCGCCTCGGCCGCCAGCAGACGCATCGCGATCTCGGCGCGGCCCATCTCCAACGAGAAGAAGACCGTGGGGGCATCGGCGTGCACAGAGGCATTGCGGGCGACGTCTAGCGCGAGCGTCGACTTACCCATGGCGGGACGCGCCGCGATGATGATCATCTGACCGCCGGCGAAGCCGTTGGTCATCGCGTCGAGCTCGCTGAAGCCGGTCGGCACGCCGAGCATGCCGTCAGCCGCGCCGTTGGCCTTGTTGATCTCGTCGAGCGCGGCGTCGACTGCGAGCGAGAGCGGCACGTAGTCCTCGCCCTGGCTCTCGCCGGTCACGCCGTAGATCTCGGACTGGGCGACATTGACGAGGTCGATTGCTTCGCCCTCGCCCGCATAGCCCATCTGCACGATGCGGGTGCCCGCCTCGACGAGGCGGCGCAGCAGCGCTTTCTCGGCGACGATCTCGGCGTAGAAGCCCGCGTTGGCCGCGGTGGGCACGATGCTCGTCAGCGTGTGCAGGTACTCCGCGCCGCCCGCGCGCTGCAGTTCGCCCGCCTTGGTGAGCTCATCGGTGACCGTGATCACATCGGTCGGCTCGCCCCTCGAGTACAGCGAGAGCACGGCCTCGTAGATGACCTCGTGCTTCGGCACATAGAAATCCGCACCCTTGAGCAGCCCCGTCACGTCGGCGACCGCGTCCTTCGACAGCAGCATGCCGCCCAACGCGCTCTGCTCGGCGAGCAGGTCGTAAGGCGGGGTGCGCTCCTGCCCACGGGCCTCTTCTTCGCTGAACGGATCCGATATTCCCAGGTGTGCGATCGACACTCGACGGCTCCTTATTCGTTGTCCGGGTCTGTTACCCACTGATGAGACACGAGACCCCAGACATTCACGGTACGAGCACCTCGATGACTGCTCAAATGAACGCAGATCCGCCCTGTGGATAACTCGGTGCATAACTTGCCGGTTTGAGCCACATCTTTTCCACATGCTTGGGGACAAGGTGTGGATGACTTGTGCATGAATCCCACCATAATGCCTTTGATCAGGTATTTTAACTTTCCACAGGCAAAAAGTTATTCAAGTTTCAGGTAAAGATTGAGGCTTGTGGGCGCCCTCCAGATGTGGACAACTAGCGGCAAGATCCGCTCCTGTCAAAGCGCCGAGGGCGCCCGCGCGCGCTGCGTTATTCACACCCTGTTCATCGCCCGGATAGCGGACGATTCAGGCCGTGAGATGCAAAAACGGGGCGGGATCCCGAAGGATCGCCGCCCCGTTCGAGCGTCGGGGATCAGCGCTGCGCGATGACCTGCAGCGTCACCTTGGCATCGACGCCCTCGTGCAGGTGCACGACGGCCTCGTACTCGCCGGTGGACTTGATCGTCGGCACCGTGATCTTGCGCTTGTCGACCTCGCCGATGCCGGCCTCGGAGACCGCGGCGGCGACCGCAGCGGGCTTCACCGAGCCGAACAGACGGCCCTCGGCACCGGTCTTCGCGAACAGGCGGATCTTGCCCTCCTGCAGCTTGGCCTTGAGCGCCTGCGCGTCCTCGACCGAAGCAAGCGCGCGCGCCTCGCGGGCGGCGCGGAGCTGTGCGACCTGAGCCTCGCCACCGCGAGTCCAGTGCACCGCGTATCCCTGCGGCACGAGGAAGTTGCGTGCGTAGCCGTTCTTGACGTCAACGACGTCACCGGCGGAACCGAGGCCCTGGACCTCGTTCGTGAGAATTACCTTCGCCATGATGTGTACTCCTTGCGGCTCAGCGGCCGGAGCCGGCGTAGGGGAGGAGCGCCATCTCGCGGGCGTTCTTCACGGCCTTCGCGATCAGTCGCTGCTCCTGCACGGACACGCCGGTGATGCGGCGGGCGCGGATCTTGCCGCGCTCAGAGATGAACTTGCGCAGCGTCGCGACATCCTTGTAGTCGATGACGCCGACGGTCTGCTTCTTCGCGGGTGCGAGGGTCTTGGCGTTCTTACCCCGACCCGGCTTGCGGCCTGCGCCGCTGGACTTGCCTGCCATATTGGTCTCTTTTCGTGATGCGATCCGGTTGCCCGGATCAAGAAGTTTTCTGCCTTAGAAGGGCTGTTCGTCGTCGAAGCCGCCGCCGAAATCGCCTCCGCTGGAGTTGCCGCCCTGACCGGGGTTGGTCCACGGGTTGCTCTCCTGCTGCTGCGCCGCGGGACGACCCCAGCTGCTCTGGCCCTGCGGCTGGTTGGCGTTGCCGCCGCCGAAACCGCCGACCTGCCCGCGCGACTGACCGCGGCTCACCTGGGCGGTGGCGAAGCGGAGCGACGGACCGACCTCCTCGACCTCGAGGTCGAGGGAGGTGCGCTGCTGTCCCTGGTTATCGGTGTAGCTGCGCTGAGTGAGACGGCCCTGCACGATGACGCGCATGCCCTTCGTGAGCGATGCCGCGATGTTATCGGCGTACTCGCCGTACGCGCGGCATCCGAGCCACAGCGGTTCGCCGTCAGACCATTCGCCCGACTGACGGTCGCGCACGCGCGGCGTCGAGGCGATCCGGAAGGTCACCCACGAATTGCCCGCCTGACTGACACGCGGCTCGGGGTCGGCAACGAGGTTGCCGACGACAGTGATCAGCGGCTCGCCGGCCATGAGCTACACGCCCACCTTCGCGGCGGCGCGAGCGGCCTTGGCCTGATCGCGCTTGGCCTGAGCGGCACGCTGGGCGATGAGCTCGTCGGCACGCAGCACCTTGGTGCGCAGCACGGCCTCGGAGAGACCCAGCTGACGGTCGAGCTCTGCGGTCGCCTCGGGGGTCGCAGAGAAGTTCACCACGACGTAGATGCCCTCGGACTGCTTCTTGATCTCGTATGCGAGACGGCGCTTGCCCCAGATGTCGACGTTCTCGATCTCGCCGCCCGCGTTGCGGATGACGCCGAGGAACTTCTCCATGCTGGGGGCCACGGTGCGCTCGTCGATACCCGGATCGAGGATCACCATGAGTTCGTACGGATGCATTACTGACCCACCTCCTTCGGACTTCACGGCCACAGGATTTCTGTGGCAGGAGGGTGTTTATGCTTCGTGCCCGCGCACTCAGCGGATCGCTCGCGCGCAGACAACTAGAACAGCTTAGCACTCGCAGGCGTTGTTCGTCATCCCGCGCGCCTCCTAGAGCCGGCGGAAGCTCTCGATCCGGCCGATCGGCTCGCGCTGACCGCCCACGTGCACGATGTCGTCGCCGTCGACCGTGAGCTGGGTGCCGTGCGCGCGCAGTGCGGCGACCTTGCGATCCAGCCAGGCGGAGACGTCGTGGTGCTCGACGGCCTCGGCGGGGGAGTCGGGATCGTTAGGAGAGTGGGGATCGGATCCCTCGGCCCCAGGATCCGTCGCGGAAGCCGAGGAATCGGGATCCGCGACGATCTCCCAGAAGGGGAGACCCAGCGCGTGCGCTACCGCACGCGAGAGCCTGTGGGCGAGGCGGTGATCCGGATGCCCGTATCCGCCCCCGTCGTCGTAGCTCACGATGCCCTGGGCACCGGCCTGATAGGCGGCGGCGAGCAGATCGTTCAGCGCCTCGACGGCGGGGGCGCTCGTGAGGGCGTCGGGGCTCGCATCGGGCGCTGCGGTCGCGCGACCGTCGGATCCCCACGCCATGCCCGAGTCCTCGTAGATATAGGGGGGAAGCCCCTCCGCTCGAGCGGGTTCGGCTCCGAGGAAGGAGTGCCGCTCGACCTCCAGCATGCCGAGAGCCGTACGCAGCTCGTTCTGCCTGACGACCGCCAGGCCGTGCGTCGCGGCGAGCGCCTCGAGCGGCCCGGCGACGACCTCGCCCTGCTCGCCCCGCGTCAGTGTGACCAGCAGCGGCTCCATCCCCGCTTCGGAGAGCGCGGCGAGCGTGCCTCCGGTGCATATGGTCTCATCGTCGGGGTGCGCGTGCACGAACATCACCCGTGCACGGCCGTCGAACCACGCCTTCGGATCCTGCATCACTCAGCTCCGTTCTGCTCGTACCACGCGCGCAGCCGCTCCTCGGCCGCGGCCTCGCCGATGGGCCCCTCGTCGAGGCGCACCTCGAGCAGGTACTTGTAGGCGCGCCCCACGAGAGGCCCCGGCGGGATGCCGAGCAGCGCCATGATCCGCTCGCCGTCCAGTTCGGGACGCACCGCCGCGAGCTCCTCGGCCTCGGCGAGCTCGTCGATGCGGCGCTCGATGTCGTCGTAGGCGTGCGCGAGCCGCTCGGCCTTGCGCCGGTTGCGGGTCGTGACGTCGGCGCGCGTGAGGATGTGCAGGCGCTCGAGCTCTTCGCCCGCGTCGCGCACGTAACGGCGCACCGCGGAGTCCGTCCACTGCTGATCGCTGTAGCCGAAGAAGCGCAGGTGCAGTTCGACGAGGCGCGCGACCCGCTTGATCGTGTCGTTATCGAAGCGCAGCTCCCGCAGTCGCTTCTTCACGAGCTTCGCGCCCACGATGTCGTGATGGTGGAAGGTGACGCCACCGCGCTCGAAACGCCGCGTGGCGGGCTTGCCGATGTCGTGCAGCAGTGCCGCGATCCGCAGCACGACATCGGGGGAGGGCTCGTGGTCCCGGTCGCCTTCCAGGTCGATCGCCTGGCGCAGCACCGTGAGGCTGTGCTCGTAGACGTCCTTGTGGCGGCCGTGGTCGTCCTGCGTGGCGATGAGCGCCGTCAGCTCGGGCAGGAAGCGCTCGGCGAGTCCGGTGTCGACCAGCAGTCGGATGCCGGGCACCGGATCGGCGGTCGCGAGCAGCTTGACGAACTCGTCGCGCACCCGCTCAGCCGAGATGATGTCGAGGCGCTCGGAGAACTCCCACATCGCCGCCTGCGTCTCCGGCTCCACCTCGAAGCCGAGCTGAGAGGCGAATCGAGCCGCGCGCAGCATGCGGAGCGGATCATCGGTGAATGACGACTCGGGAGAGCCGGGGGTGCGGATCCGCCCGGCCAGGAGATCCTCGACGCCGTTCGAGACGTCGACGAGGCGCATCTCGGGAAGCATGAGGGCGAGAGCGTTGATCGTGAAATCCCGACGCACGAGGTCGCCCTCGATGGTGTCGCCGAAGCTCACCTCCGGCTTGCGGGAATCATCGCGGTACGTGTCGGCGCGGTAGGTGGTGATCTCCGCGGTCTCGCCGTGCACTCTGGCCGCGATGGTGCCGAAGTCGCGGCCGACGTCCCAGACGTTCTTGGTGAGGGAGTCGAGGATCGCGCGCGTCTCCTCGGGCCGCGCGGACGTGGTGAAGTCGAGGTCGGTGACCGACCTGCCGAGCAGCGCGTCGCGCACCGGGCCGCCGACGAGTGCGAACTCATGCCCCTGATCGGCAAAGGCTCTCGCGAGCGTCGCGACGGGGGCGGAGGCCGCGATCGTGCGCAGCGCCTCCATGGATTCGGCAAGGGTTGGCATCCCTCAAGGGTACCCGGGCATCCGCATGGCACGCGGGAGCGCCGGGCCGCCTCAAGAGGGCGCGCCCTAAACTGTTGCCCATGCTCTCGCTACCCCGGTTCCGCGACCTCTTCCTCGCGGCGGCGCTCGCGCTGGGTGCGGTCAGCGTGCTCGGCACCGCAGGAGCGGCGGCGCAGACCGTAGACGAACCACCGATCGAGACAGCGGCGACGCTCGTCGCGGCGCCTCGCGAACCCGTGATGCGGAGCCCCGGTTCCGAGCTGCAGATCGATGTGCAGATCGGCAACCCGGGGGAGCAGCAGCTCCCGGAGGGGACGGTCCGGCTCGAGGTCGACCCCCGCCCGCTCGAATCCATCGAGGATCTCGACGGGGTCTTCCCCGAGCGCCCGGTCGAGCTCGGGGAGGCCGAGATCGGCCCCACGGCCCCGGATTCCGAGCAGTCGCTCACCATCACGGTGTCACGGGATCGGCTTCCCTTCACCTCCACCACCCCGTCGGGCGTCTACCTGCTGCGCGCCTCGATCGCGCCGGATCTCGAGGTCACCGTGCCACTCGCGTGGGAGAGCTCCGGCGGGACCAGATCGGATCCGGCGACCGCGGCCTCCGTGCGCCTCGGGCTCATCGTGCCGATCGTGCTCCCCGACGACATCCGCACACTGCCCACGCGGCCGCAGCTCGGAGAGCTCGCGCCGGGGTGGTCGGATCTGCTCGATCAGGCCCGCGCCGCGCAGGCGACGCTCGCCATCGATCCGCGGGTCATCGCCGGGATCCGTGCCTACGGCGACGAGGCCCCCGCGCCCGCTCGGCAGTTCCTCGCCAGGCTCGAGGCGACCCCGCCGCCGAACTTCCTGTTGCAGTTCGCCGATGCGGATCCCTCGGCCCAGGCCGACCTGGGCCTCACCTCTCTTCTGCAGCCCACGAGCCTCGATTTCGTGTCACGGTTCGGCAGCGCCGCTTCCGGGACGCCCGCGCCCGACGAGACAACGGGATCCGAATCGTCCTCCGAATCTGGCGCCGACGGAGCCGACGGGGAGGCCGACCAGGGCTCCGACGATACCACCGGCACCGATGCCGACCCTCCACTGCCGACCCTCGACGAGCTGCTGAGCTGGAACGAGGCGGAGCCCATGGCCTGGCCCGCCGAGGGGTCGGTGGATCAGGGCACGTTCGAGCTGCTGCGGCTCTCGAAGATCGACTCCGTGGTGCTCGATTCCGAGAACGTCGACCGGGCGAGCGGCGGCCCCAGGGTCTCTCTCGAGCAGGGATCCGCGATCGTCACCGATGCCGCGCTGGCAGACGCCGCGCGCACCGCGCTCTCGGCCTCCGGGGAGGTCGAACGCGCCGCCGGCCTCTCGCGACTCTCCGCCCACCTGCTGCTCGCAGCGCAGGGCGGATCAGAGGATCTCGTGCTCGGGCTCGACCGCGGGGCGACAGCCGATGCTCAGGATCCCGCGCTTCTCATCTCCCAACTGCGCGAACTCGGCTGGGTGGAGCCGACCGCCATCGGCGCCCTCGACGAGGGAGAGGCGCTGCTCCGCGGCTCGGACACGCTCGAGGAGCGCCGGGAGCTGCTCCGCGCCGCTGTCGGCCGCGAATCCTCGGTGAGCGAACTCGGAGCGGTGCTCGTGCACCCCGAGTACCTCAGCGGCTACCAGCGCGCCCGCCTGCTCGAGCTGTTCGCCACCCGGCATGCGGCGCCCGGTGCCGCCTTCGAGGAGGTGGCGGCACGGTACCAGGAACGCGACGCGGAACTGCTTCAGGGGGTGCAGGGCATCACCACCGAGCGCATGCAACTCGTCGGGGCGTCGACGCGCGTGCCCGTGCAGCTGCACAACTCGCTTCCGTTCGAGGCGTCGGTCGACGTTCAGGTGGTTCCGGCTTCGGCCGTTCTCTCCGTCGCCGAGCCGCACTTCTCGGGCGTACTGGTTCCCCCGGAGGGCAACGAGCGCGTGCTCGTACCGGTGAACAGCCGCGTCTCCTCCGGGGAGTCCGGCCTCGTCGTCACGGTCGGCGCGGCCTCGGGCGACCTGACCGTCTTCACCGGCACCCTGGCCATCTCCGTCCGCAGCGGCGTCGAGACCATCGCGCTCACGACGCTCGGCGTACTCGCCGCGCTGCTGCTCGGGTTCGGGATCTGGCGCAGCGTGCGCCGTCGCCGCGCCGCCTCCGCAGCGCGCGTCACCAGCCTCTCGGAATAGGCCGCGCCTAGGATTGGTTGTACTGTCCGCAGCGGCCGCAGGCCGCCCCTCTGACCAGCATCGTGCGCGAGGAGCTTCATGCACCAGATCATCATCATCGGTTCCGGCCCCGCCGGGTTCACCGCGGCCATCTACGCCGCTCGCGCGGGCCTGAAGCCGGTGCTCTTCGCGAGCTCCGTGGCCATCGGCGGCGAACTGATGAACACCACCGATGTCGAGAACTTCCCCGGCTTCCCCGAGGGCATCCAGGGCCCCGACCTCATGCAGAAGATGCAGGAGCAGGCGGAGCGCTTCGGCACCGAGGTCGTCTACGACGACATCGTCGAGGTCGATTTCTCGAGCGACATCAAGCGCGTCACCGCCGGCGACGGTAGCATGCACGAGGCGCGCACCGTGATCTACGCGACCGGATCCGCCTACCGCAAGCTCGGCATCGCCGATGAGGATCGGCTTTCCGGCCACGGCGTCTCGTGGTGCGCCACCTGCGACGGCTTCTTCTTCCGCGAGAAGACGATCGCCGTCGTCGGCGGCGGCGACTCCGCGATGGAGGAGGCGACCTTCCTCACCCGCTTCGCCGAGAAGGTCTACGTGATCCACCGCCGCGAAGAGCTGAAGGCCTCGAAGATCATGCAGCAGCGCGCATTCGACAACGAGAAGATCGAGTTCATCTGGAACTCGGAGGTCACCGCGATCCACGGCGAGAGCGAGGTGACCGGGGTGTCGCTGCGCAGCACCGTCGACGGCTCCGAGCGCGAACTCCCGCTCCAGGGCCTCTTCATCGCGATCGGCAACGATCCGCGCACCCACCTCGTGCACGGCAAGCTCGACCTCACCCCCGAGGGCACCATCGCCGTCGAGGGTCGCAGCTCGCGCACCTCGGCCTCGGGCGTCTTCGCGGCGGGCGATGTCGTGGACCCCACCTACCGCCAGGCCATCACCGCAGCCGCCTCGGGCACCATCGCCGCACTCGACGCCGAACACCACCTGGCCGCACTCGACGGCTGACCATCACACGGATTCAAAGGAGAGACACCATGTCAGAAACGATCAACGTAGACGAGCAGACCTTCGACAAGGTCGTGCTGCAGAGCGACATTCCCGTACTCGTGGACTTCTGGGCCGCCTGGTGCGGTCCGTGCCGCGCCGTCGCGCCGGTGCTCGATCAGATCGCCGCCGAGCAGGATGGCAAGCTCCGCATCGTGAAGCTGAACGTCGACGAGAACCCGAACCTCGCAGCCCAGTACCGCATCACCTCCATCCCCGCGATGAAGGTGTTCAAGGGCGGTGAAGAGGTGCGCGAGATCATCGGGGCGATGCCGAAGCCCATGATCGAGGAGCACCTGAACGGGATCATCTAGTCCGTTTTCCCCTCGCGGCGGTGCGATCATCGGCCGCGTGCTAGGCAGGGAACTCCGGCGCGTCGCTCCTTCGTCGCGCCGCGCCAACCCTGATGCGCACGCTTCCCCGATGATCGCACCGCCGCTCTCGTTTTACCCCGATCCCGTTCGGTTCCGGGGGAGAGCGCCGCGCATCCCCGCGCGGGCCGCTACCGCTCGACGATAGCCGCGAGACGGTCGATCGAAGCGCTGAGCGTCTCCGGGGTGTTCTGCCGCGCGCGGTCGAAGCGCCCCGGATCCGACAGTCCCGTCCAGTCGTAGCTGTGGCGCACGAGGGTGCCGCCCTCGCGCCGCGGCTCGAGTTCCCAGCGCCACAGGTGACCGGGCTGGGGCTCGCCGACCGGTGACGGCTTCCACGCGATCCGCCGCCCCTCCTCGAACTCCACCACGTGGTTCTCCCGGTCCTGGCCGTTGTGGATCCGCATCACGAAGACATCGCCCACTGCCCGCACCCGTTGGTCCGGGGCCGCCTCGACCAGATTCTCGTTGCCGTCCCAGCGCGGCTGCTGCACGGGATCGGCGATCAGCTCGAAGAGCTCGGCGGCATCGGCGTCGATGATGCGCTCGGCGTGCACGACTCGGTTCTCATCAGTCATGGTGCCAGTCAATCACAACGGCCCGCGAGGCCCAGGCCCGCAGGGGTGCTTTCACGTGACCGCTCGTACGCCCCGCCGTTGTAGATCTTTCGTACCGTTGTAGATCTCTCGTACGGTACGAGAGATCTACAACGGCACCGCAGGTCCGCACTGGCGCACCGGTCCCTCTGCTTCGGTCGAAACGAGCGATCAGCTGAAGCCGGGGTCGCCGAGCTCCGAGAGGATGCGCTTGAGGTCGGCGATCGTCGCGAAGTCGATGATGATCTGGCCCTTCTTCGCGCCGAGCTTCACGGCCACGCGAGTATCGAAGCGATCGCCCAGCCGATCCGCGATCTCTCCCAGCTGCGCCTGCACGCCGCCCGCGCGGGGCCGGGGGGTCTTGCGCTTCGGCTCCTCGGAGGCCGCCGCCTCGGCCGCGCGCACCGACATGCCCTCGTTGACGATCTTGTCGGCGAGCCGCTGCATCGCCTCACCGTCACCGTCGAGCGAGAGGATCGCCCGCGCGTGCCCGGCCGACAGCACGCCGGCCGCGACACGGGTCTGCACCTGCTCCGGCAGGCGCAGCAGTCGGATCGTGTTCGAGATCTGGGGGCGCGACCGACCGATCCGCTCGGCCAGCTGCTCCTGGGTGATGCCGAAGTCGGAGAGCAGCTGCTGGTAGGCCGAGGCCTCTTCGAGCGGGTTCAGCTGCGCACGGTGCAGGTTCTCGAGCAGCGCGTCGCGCAGCATGTGCTCGTCGGCGGTGCTGCGGATGATCGCGGGAATGGTGTCGAGGCCGGCGCGCTTCGACGCGCGCAGGCGGCGCTCGCCCATGATGAGCTCGTACCGGGGCTCGCCCTCGGCCGGCTGCGGCTCGATGGCGCGCACCACGACCGGCTGGAAGACGCCGAACTCGCGCACGCTGTGCGTGAGCTCCTCGAGCGCCTCCTCATCGAACTCCGTTCTGGGCTGCAGACGATTCGGAACGATGTCGGCGACCGGCAGACGCGTCAGCTGCGCTCCAGGCACCTCCTGCAGCTCGGGAGACTCATTCTGCTCGGTCTGCTCGGCGCCGGCCGCCGCGGCGCTCTCGCTCTCGGCAGCCGCCACCGCGGCCGCCCCGTTGTTGGCGGGAAAGAACACGTCGACGGGGCGCTCACCCGCCGAGGGCGCCTGCGGGATGAGTGCACCGATCCCGCGGCCGAGCCCGCCTCGCTTCTTCGTCGCCATGCGTTATGCCTCTCCGTCTTCGTGTGTGTCTGCCTCGTGCGGCTTCGCGCCGCGCTCCGCCATCTCGGCGGCCGCCTCCAGGTACGCGAGCGCACCGATCGAGCCGCCGTCGTACGCGTGCACCGTCTGCCCGTAGCTCGGGGCCTCGGAGATCCGCACCGAGCGGGGGATCACCGCAGTGAGCACCTGCTCGGGGAAGTGCGCTCGCACTTCGCCGGCGACCTCCTGAGCGAGATTGGTGCGCGCGTCGTACATGGTGAGCAGGATCGTCGAGATCGCGAGCTCCGGGTTGAGGTGCTTCTGGATCAGCTGGATATTGCCGAGCAGCTGGCTCAGACCCTCGAGGGCGTAGTACTCGCACTGGATCGGGATCAGCACCTCGTCGGCGGCGACGAAGGCGTTGACGGTGAGCAGCCCGAGCGACGGCGGGCAGTCGATGAAGACGTAGTGGAACGTGTGCTCGGGCTGAGCGAGGAAGGTCTGCAGGGCCGTGCGCAGGCGCTGCTCACGGGCGACCAGTGAGACCAGCTCGATCTCTGCGCCGGCGAGGTTGATGGTCGACGGCACGCAGAAGAGGTTCTCGTGGTCGGTGGTCGGCTGCAGCGCGTCCTCGATGCTGCTGTCGCCGAGCAGCACGTCGTACACGCTCGTCACTTCAGGCCGGTGGGGCACACCGAGCGCGGTGGAGGCGTTGCCCTGCGGGTCGAGGTCGATGACCAGCACACGCGCTCCGCGACGAGCGAGCGCGGAGGCGAGGTTCACCGTGGTCGTGGTCTTGCCGACGCCGCCCTTCTGGTTCGACACCGTGATCACCCGCGTCTCCTCGGGGAGCGGCGAGACCGTCTCGGCCAGCTTGCGGCGTCGGCGGATCTTGTCGACGAGGTGGTCGCCGACGAGCGTCTTCTCCGCTTCAGCCATGAGTACCGATTTTAGCTCGAAATACGCGAGTGGTCTCCGTCAGCTGCCCCGAACCGAGCTCCTCGACGGCGATTTCACGCACCCGGTGCTTGCGCAGCACCTTCTCGGCAGCGTCGATCTCCTCCTGCACGGACGAGCCCTTGAGGAAGAGCATCTCGCCGCCGTCGCGGAGCAGGGGAGCGGTGAGCGGCACGAGCTTGCGCAGCGCGGTCACAGCCCGAGCCGTGACCTGGTCGACCTCGAATGCGCCGTGATATTCCTCGGCGCGCCCCCTCAGCACCTCGACGTTGTCGAGCGCGAGACGGTCGACCTGATCGTTCAGCCAGTTGCACCGGCGCTCCATCGGCTCGATGAGCTTGAACGAGACGTCCGGGCGCACGATCGCCAGCACGAGGCCGGGCATCCCGCCGCCGGTGCCGATGTCGGCGACGCGGGCATCCCTGTTCACAAGAGGGGCGAGGATCGCACTGTTGAGCAGGTGCCTGGTCCAGAGCCGGGGAGGCTCGAGCGGACCGATGAGGCCGAGCTCCTCGCCCCGTCGACCCAGATCCTCAGCGAACTCTCGCAGCACATCGATGCGATCACCGGCGATATCAGCGGCGGAGGCCGGTTCGGTCTCGATCTGGATTTCGCTCACCGCGTCCTCCCTCTCGTTCGCGTGAAAATGACGGGTGCAAGCCCGAATCGGAAGTGCCGACGCAGCGCGTTTCACGTGAAACGCGCTGCTGGCGGTCAGCGCTTGCTGATGACGAGTCGGCGATCCCGGCCTTCGCCTCGCGACTCCGAGAAGTAGCCTCGCTCGGCGACATCGTCATGCACCAACTTGCGCTCGTACGAAGACATCGGCTCGAGTTCGACCTGCTCGCGACCGGCCGTGATCTGGGCGACCGCGGCATCGACCATCCTCTTGAGTTCGGTTGCCCGCGCGTCACGCGATCCGCCGACATCGATGATCAGACGCGAGAAGCGGCCGGTCTTCGCCTGGACTGCGAGCCGGGTGAGGTCCTGCAGCGCCTGCACGGCGTCCGCGGTGGCCAGCCGGTCGAGATCCGTGCCGCCTCCGTTCACGGAGACATACGCACGCCCGTTCGCCACGTCGATATCGATGTCACCATCGAGATCAGCGATGTCAAGCAGGCCCTCGAGGTAGTCGGCCGCGAGATCACCATCCTCCTCCAGCTCCTCGAGAGTGGGATCCTCGCGCGTGCGCTCCACTGCCGCCTCGTCTGTGCTCACCGTGACCTCACTTGTTCTTCTTCTTGGCGCGCTTCGCGCTGACGGGCTGCTGACGCTGGCCGCGCGGCTTCGGCTGCTCTGCGACCTCGAGCGCCCTCGATTCCTCGTCGGTCAGCTTACCCTTGGCCTTGAGTCGGGCCTGGCGCGCGCGCCAGGCGTCGCTGCCGGGCGTCGGCATGTTGCGGATGACGATGAACTGCTGCCCCATCGTCCACAGGTTCGACGAGAACCAGTAGATGTTCAGTGCGAGCGGGAACGCCACACCCGAGAAGAGGAAGGCGAAGGGGATGATGTAGAGCAGGATCTTCTGCTGCCGGTACATCGGAGAGTTCTTCGTCTCGTCGGAGACGTTCTTCGACATGATCTGCAGCTGCGTGAAGAACTGCGACGCGATCATCAGCACCATGATGCTGCCGAGCAGCACCACGACCATCCAGTTGCCGCTCTCCCAGCCCTGCGTGAAGGTCATCTTGAGCGGCGCCCCGAAGATGGAGGCGGCATTGAAGCTCTCGGTCAGCTCGCGGGTCATGAACCCGATACCGGTCTTGTTCTCGGCAGCGTGACGGAGCACGTAGAAGAGCGAGAAGAAGATCGGCATCTGGATGAGGATCGGCAGGCACGACGCGAACGGGTTCGTGCCGTGCTGCTTGTACAGCGCCATCGTCTCGCGGCTCATCGCCTCGCGCGAGAACTGATCCTTCTTGCCTCGGTACTTGTCCTGGACCTTCTTCAGCTGCGGCGCGATCTCCATCATGCGGCGCTGCGACTTGATCTGACGCACCATCACCGGGATTAGCGCGGAACGCACCACCACCACGAGGCCGATGATCGACAGCACCCAGGTGACACCCGAGGCCGGATCCATGCCGAGCGCGGTGAAGAGCCAGTGCCAGGCCCACAGCACGAGCTCGACGAGCCAGCGCAGCGGCCAGAGTATCGTTTCGAAGAAGTCCACCGGGATCAGGCCTTTCGCTCGATGGGGCGGACGAAGCCGCGATGATTGATCAGGAAGTTCTGGCGCCGCCCTGGTGCAACATCATCGACACCGCCGGGGCTGAACGGATTGCAGCGCAGCAAACGCCAGATCGTCAGAAACGACCCGGCGAGGAATCCGCGCAGTTGATACGCATCCACAGCGTACCTGGAACACGATGGGTAATACCTGCACACCTGGCCGTACAGCGGAGAGATGATCCGGCGGTAGGCGAGCATGAACGCGATCATCAGGTTCCTCGGCAGGAACCAGATCTCGTACGCCGCGTGCCTCACGGATCCCTCCCGTCGAGCACCTCGCGTTCGACGCGATCCAGCGCCCGATTCATCTCCCGCTCCAGCTCGCCGAAGGGTGCGGAGGCCGATGCGGGCAGCGCTCGGAACACGACGTCCACGCCGACGATGCCGCTCCTGAGCCTGCGCTCGACCACCGTCTTCATACGGCGACGCACGAGGTTGCGCGTCACCGCATTGCCCACGGCCTTCGAGATGATGAAGCCGAACCGCGCGGGTTCTCCGGGTGAACGCAAAACCGCGTGGGTGATGCAATACGCACCACCCACGCGGCGGCCGGTTCGTACGGCGAACCGGTAATCCTCACCCCGGGTGACGCGATGCCGTTTGGCAGGCACGATCGGCCAGGGAACAGGGACGACTACGCGGTGAGCTTCGCGCGGCCCTTGCCGCGACGAGCCGCGACGATGGCGCGACCGGCACGCGTGCGCATGCGAGCGCGGAAGCCGTGCACCTTGGCGCGGCGGCGGTTATTGGGCTGGAACGTACGCTTGCTCATGAAAGACTCCGTGACTTATGGAACAGATCCCCGAAGCTCTTGGGCGACGAGGAAGTCGGAATTGGGCAGGGTTGCAGTCGGCTGCCGCCCATACAAGGTAGTAACTTTACGCCGAATTTCCCGTGCAGTCAAAGCGGATTCTTGTCGTGCTCCCGGTCGTGCCGCTCGGAGTTTCAGACTTGCCTGTGGACAAAACTGTGACTAACGTGGGCGCAGGTGTTCGTCCGGTCTCGAACTCTCCAGTATTCTCGGGCTTCCACGCCGTGCAAGCTGTGGATAAAGCTGGGCATAACATCTCTCAGATTTCAGCTACGAGACCGAACCGAGTATCCGCGTGACAGACGACGAACTGCAAGAGGCCTGGGGCAGAGTCACCCAGGCCGTCATGAGCGATCCCTCGGTCGGCCCGGCCGTGGGGGCCCAGCTCGCACTCGCCGTTCCGCGCGGCATTGCGGCGGGAACGCTCTACCTGGCCGTCCAGCTCGAGTTCACGCTGAAGCTACTCGAGAACCGTCTCCGACCGGCCATCATGAACGCGATCGCGGGCATCCCCGAAGCCCGTGAGATCGAGAACTTCGTCGTGATCGTCGATGAGGACGCCCACCCCTCGCTCGATCCCGAACCCGAGCCGTCACATGCACAGGGTGCCCCCGCCCAATCCTCCTTCCACGTCGGCGACACGGATCCGGCGCTGCAGTCGACCGCGCCCACTCGCCACGACAGCACGCGCCCGGTAGCCGAGCCCCGTCGGCGGCACGGCATCGAGGAACAGGTCGACAGCCGTCTGAATGAGAAGTACGGCTTCGACAGCTTCGTGATTGGACAGTCGAATCGCTTCGCGCACGCCGCGGCCGTCGCCGTAGCCGAAGCGCCGGCCCGCGCCTACAACCCGCTGTTCATCTACGGGGACTCGGGTCTCGGCAAAACCCACCTCCTGCACGCCATCGGGCACTACGCGCGCGAGCTCTTCCCCGACGTGCGCGTGCGCTACGTCAGTTCGGAAGACTTCACCAACGACTTCATCAACTCGATCGCTAACAACCAGGGAGCCGCGTTCCACGCCCGGTACCGCAGTGTCGACATCCTGCTGGTGGACGACATCCAGTTCCTCGAGGACAAGGTCGAGACGCAGGAGGCGTTCTTCCACACCTTCAACACACTGCACGACCACAACAAGCAGGTTGTCATCACGAGCGACGTGCAGCCGAAGCAGTTGCGCGGGTTCGAGGAGCGAATGCTCTCCCGTTTCGAGTGGGGGCTGCTCACCGACATCCAGGCTCCGGATCTCGAGACCCGCATCGCCATTCTTCGGAAGAAGGCGCAGCGCGAGGGCCTCGAGATCGACCACAGCATCCTCGAGTTCATCGCGAGCAAGTTCTCCTCGAATATCCGCGAGCTCGAGGGCACCCTGATCCGGGTCACCGCCTACGCGAGCCTCAACCAGCAGCCGATCGACATGCAGTTGGTGCACACGGTGCTGAAGGATCTGATCACTCTCGACGCCGACAACGAGGTGCAGCCGTCGGACATCATCAGTCGCACCGCGGAGTACTTCGACCTGTCGGTCGACGACCTTTACGGTCCGACTCGCGCGCAGCAGATCGCCACGGCGCGTCAGATCGCCATGTACCTCTGCCGCGAGCTGACCCCGCTCTCGCTCCCGAAGATCGGTCAGCTGTTCGGGGGACGGGATCACACGACCGTCATGTACGCCCACAAGAAGATCTCGCAGCTCATCGCCGAGCGACGTTCGATCTACAACCAGGTGACGGAACTCACGACCCGCATCAAGCAGGGATCGCGCTGACGTTTCCGGAGCCTTCGCCCGCCGTCGAGGCGAGCGGATTTATCCACAGTTATCCACCGCCCTGTGAATAGATGGGGAGAAGTCGCCTAAATCTGTGGAGGAGAACGGATCGCCTGTGGAAACAGGAGGATCACAAGAAATCCGCATCATTCTGCGGATCCCCACTCATTCCACATTCGCCAACAACTCACAGAGTTGTAGTTCGCTACGGAGTATTGGGATGTCGCGAGTTATCCACATTATCCACAGCCGTTAACACTGTTAACACCTCAATTCTTGTTAACGGGCACTCGATCACGCCGACCGCTCCTCTCGAGTCTGTCTTCGAGCAGACCGAACGACACGTTCGGATGCCAGTGCCCTCCGAGTGTGCAAAGATTGTGAACCGATGAGATTCACGCACACTCGTGCGCGTGGGAGGGAAACCAGATGCGATTCACCGTCAACCGCGACGTTTTCAGCGACGCCGTGTCGTTCGCAGTGAAGCTGCTTCCGCAGCGTCCCACGCAGCCTCTGCTGAGCGGTGCTCTCATCGAGGCCGAGGGCGACAGCCTGACGGTTTCCTCATTCGACTACGAGGTGTCAGCTCGCACGAGCGTCACCGCCGACATCTCCGAGCCCGGACGCGCGCTCGTCTCCGGCAAGCTGCTCAGCGAGATCGCACAGCGGCTTCCCCACGCCGACGTGGAGCTCTCCCTGGTCGAGAGTCGTGTCGAGGTTCGCTGCGGTTCGGCCTCGTTCCGCCTGCCGGCGATGCCCGTGGAAGAGTACCCGCAGGTGCCCCAGATCGATTCGGTCTCAGGGTCGGTTCCGGCGGATCTCTTCTCGGACGCAATCGCCCAGGTTTCGCTCGCCGCTTCGAAGGACGATGTCACCCCGGTCATCACGGGTGTGCAGTTCGAGGTCAGTGAGAACTCCCTCACGCTCACGGCGACCGACCGTTATCGTGTCGCAACTCGCAGCATCGACTGGGAGAACCAGAGCGGCCAGAGCGATCTCAGCGCGCTGGTGCCGTCCAAGATCGTGACCGAGGTCGGCAAGACCTTTTCCGGCGACGGTCAGGTGCAGGTCTCGATCATCAAGGACGATGAGCGCGAGCTGATCGCCTTCACCGGCGGCTCGAAGACCGTCACCTCGCTGCTGATCAAGGGAAACTATCCTCCGGTAGGCCGGCTTTTCCCGACCTCGGTCGATAACTACTCGGTGATCAACACCGCCGAGCTGGTCGAGGCAGTCGGCCGTGTCGGCCTCGTGCTCGAGCGCGAAGCTGCGCTGCGCTTCTCGTTCGCCGAGGGAACGGTGACGCTCGAGGCCGCGGGCACCGAGTCGGCCCAGGCCGTCGAGACGGTCGACGCGCACCTCGTCGGTGACGAGATGGTGGTCTCGCTGAAGCCGCAGTTCCTGCTCGACGGACTGCGCTCCACCCACTCGGAGTTCGCGCGCATCGCGTTCACGCGCACGGATAACCCGGGTAAGCCGGGTCCGGTGCTCATCACGAGCCAGCGGAGCAAGGACGACGCCGACGAGGAGAGCTTCCGCTACCTGCTCCAGCCGAACCTGCTGCTTCGGTAGGGGAGGAGAGCGATGCGGGTCGCGCATCTCTCACTCGGGGACTTCCGCAACTATGTCACGGCCGAACTCGAACTGGCTGCCGGACCGAATCTTCTCGTCGGGCGCAACGGTCAAGGGAAGACGAATCTGGTCGAGGCGATCGCGTACTTCGCGATCCTGAGATCGCATCGAGCGTCGGGTGATGCTCCGCTGATCAGATCGGGCGCTGATTCCGCCATCGCCAGGCTGCGTGTCGAAGCAGCTGAGCGAGACGTGCTGCTCGAGCTGCAATTGAATCGGGATCGGCCGAACCGAGCGCAGGTGAATCGCAACTCGGTTCGTCCACGCGAGGTGACGAGATGGTTCGCGGCGGTGTCTTTTATGCCGGAGGACCTTGGAATCGTTCGTGGAGAGCCATCAGGACGGCGCCGGTTTCTCGATGATGCTCTCGTTTCACGACATCCCGTCGCGGCAGGAGCCCTCAGCGACTACGAACGGGTGGTGCGCCAGCGTACGTCGCTCCTCAAGTCGGCTCGACGGGGGAGTGGATCTGCAATCGAGGCCACGCTCGGCATTTGGGATGAGCAGCTGGTCGAGTACGGAACACAGATCATTCTTGCGAGGCGTGAGCTTGTTCGGGACCTGAGGGTGCCGCTACGTGACGGGTATCGAGTTCTGGTGGATCAGGATCACGGACCGGAGCTGGCTCTCAGCGAGTCTGTGAACGCTGCGCTCTCTGACGTTTCACGTGAAACCCAGTCTGTTGCCGACTTGGCCGACGTTTCACGTGAAACGCTAACAGAGGAGTTTCGAGCGGCACTGAGGTCGGTGCGATCGCGGGAGCTCGAGCGAGGTGTGACGCTCGTCGGTCCGCATCGCGACGATCTCGTGCTCACTCTGAACGGGCTTCCGGTGAAGGGGTATGCGAGCCACGGTGAGTCATGGTCGTTCGCGCTCTCGCTGAAGATGGCGCTCGCCTCCGTCCTTCGGGCTGAATCACCGGCCGGCGATCCTGTCATCATCCTCGATGATGTCTTCGCTGAACTCGATGCGCGCCGGAGGGAGCGACTCATGACGGCTGTGAGCGACTTCGAGCAGGTGATTGTCACGGCCGCCGTTGAGGAGGACGTACCGAACGGCGTACCCTGGCATCGTGTTCGTATCGAGGCGGGCAGGATCTTGGAGGAGGACGGCTCGTGATGACTTCTTCCGACACCAGCTTCGCCACCGAGATGTATCTTCGAGCAAAGTCGGTGTGGCGGGGAGCGCCGGTACGCCGACGCGGTCGGAGGAATCAGGAGAGCGACGCCCCCGGCGGCAGACCCTTCGGTTATGGCCGAGATCCCCGTGCACTTGGCGAGGTGCTCACCGTCATGGCGAACGATATGGGGTGGAGCGTCGAGCTGGAGCAAGCGCGTTTACTCGAAGAGTGGCCGGAGTTCGCCGGGGAGGCGACAGCAGAGCACACGACCGTCGTCGGAATCAGTAACGGTGTGCTGCAGGTGCAGTGCGACTCGACCACCTGGGCCACCGAACTGCGGCGACTGCGTGCGGAAATGCTCACGCGGTTGTTGAAGGATTACCCGGACGCTGAGGTGCGGGATCTTCGCTTTCTCGCTCCTGGGGCACCGAGCTGGCGACACGGTCCTCGCACCGTCAAGGGACGTGGTCCACGCGATACCTACGGATAGCCTGATCGTTCTGATTCGTGTTCTGAACTGGGGTTCTCTGGGGGCATCGCGAGCTGGATCGGGTCCGAGCCGTCTGGAATTCCGGCAGTGCGAGCATTCCACAGCCTGCATGAGCGAGGGCGAGCCGCGCGTTCCACATCATCCTCATTCTGCACGCGGCATGCTTTGAAGCGGACGTGAAGCGCGCACGGGTATTCCTCGGCGACGCCACTGCGTCGCTGCGAATCCCGGTACTGATTTCATCGCGCAGGATGATGAGAACCCGGCCGTGGACAGCCTGGGGAAGCCAGTACCTCAAGGCCAGAGAACGAGTAGAATCGCGGGGTTGCGGAAGCGATGCGGACAGGTTCTTCACCGGCACAATTTCAGGCGGGGTCGATCCTCCTCCGGAAATACCTCGCTCCGGCCCGTCGTGGGGCTTTTCTCGGCCTGCGCTTGATAGGCTGGTGCGCGGAAGTGTCCCGGGCGCAAAAACGCGCCGAGAGGGCCGGAAAAGGATCATTCAAGGTATGAGTTCAGAACAGGCTGCGTCCGAGGAAGACTACGGCGCCGGAGCAATCCAGGTGCTCGAGGGCCTCGAGGCGGTACGCAAGCGTCCTGGTATGTACATCGGTTCCACTGGCCCTCGTGGTCTGCACCACCTCGTCTATGAGATCGTCGATAACTCGGTCGACGAGGCGCTCGCCGGCTACTGCGACACCATCGAGGTGACGATCCTCGAAGACGGAGGGGTTCGTGTCGTCGACAATGGGCGCGGGATCCCGGTCGATCCTCACTCCTCAGACCCGTCGAAGTCGACGGTCGAGGTGGTGCTGACCGTGCTGCACGCCGGCGGCAAGTTCGGCGGCGGAGGATACGCCGTGTCCGGTGGTCTGCACGGTGTGGGGTCCTCGGTCGTCAACGCGCTTTCACGTCGCTTCGAGGTCGAGGTCAAGCGCCAAGGTTTCACGTGGAACATGTCGTTCACCGGCAGCGTCCCCGACGCTCCGCTCACACAGGGGGAGCCGAGCGAGGCTACCGGGACGACGATCACCTTCTGGCCCAGTGCGGAGATCTTCGAGACCGTCGAGTTCGACTACCAGACCCTGCGCACCCGTTTTCAGCAGATGGCCTTCCTGAACAAGGGTCTGAAGATCACTCTCACCGATCTTCGTCCTCAGGAGCCGGTCGAGAACGCGGAGGGCGAGTTGGTCGTCCCCGCTCCGCAGCACGACGAGTTCCTCTATGAAAAAGGGATCGAGGATTACGTTCAGCACCTGAACTCGACCAAGCGCGCCGAGGTGGTGAACGAGCAGATCATCTCGTTCGAGTCCGAGGACACGGAACGCAAGATCGCGGTAGAGGTCGCGATGCAGTGGACCACCGCCTACACGGAGAGCGTTCACACCTACGCGAACACGATCAATACTCACGAGGGCGGTACCCACGAGGAGGGTTTCCGCGCTGCGCTCACCACGCTCGTGAACCGCTACGCCCGGGAGAAGAACATTCTTCGCGAGAAGGACGACAATCTCTCCGGAGATGACGTGCGCGAGGGCCTCACCGCCGTCGTCTCGGTGAAGCTCGGCGAGCCGCAGTTCGAGGGGCAGACGAAGACCAAGCTGGGCAACACGGAGGCGAAGGCGTTCGTGCAGAAGGTCGTGGGGGACCAGCTCGGCGACTGGTTCGAGCGCAACCCCGGAAGCGCGAAGGACATCATTCGCAAGGCGATCCAGGCCGCGACCGCGCGCCTCGCGGCTCGAAAGGCCCGGGAGACCGCGCGTCGTAAGGGCCTGCTCGAGTCGGGCGGCATGCCGGGCAAGCTCTCCGACTGCACGAGCAAGGACCCGAGCGTCTCGGAGATCTTCATCGTGGAGGGCGATTCCGCGGGCGGATCAGCCAAGACCGGCCGCAATCCGCACACTCAGGCGATCCTGCCCCTCCGCGGCAAGATCCTCAACGTCGAAAAGGCCCGTCTGGATCGTGCGCTCGGCAATGCCGAGGTGCAGGCCATGATCACCGCGTTCGGTGCCGGTATCGGTGAGGAGTTCGATCCCGAGAAAGCGCGATATCACAAGATCGTGCTCATGGCCGACGCCGACGTCGACGGGCAGCACATCACCACGCTGCTGCTCACCCTGCTCTTCCGCTACATGCGACCGCTGATCGATCTCGGCTACGTGTACCTCGCACAGCCGCCGCTGTACCGCATCAAGTGGGCGAATGCCGATCACGAGTACGTGTACAGCGATGCCGAGCGCGACCAGCGCCTCAAGGCGGGGGCCGAGAACGGCCGCCGCCTGGTGAAGGAGAGCGGTGTGCAGCGGTACAAGGGCCTCGGCGAGATGAATCACGAAGAGCTGTGGGAGACGACGATGAACCCGGAGTCCCGCACCCTCCTGCAGGTCACCATGGAGGACGCCGCGGCCGCCGACGAGATCTTCGCCACCCTGATGGGCGAGGACGTCGATGCTCGCCGCAGTTTCATCCAGCAGAACGCGAAGGACGTGCGTTTCCTTGACATCTGAGAACAACACCCCGGAGACCGAGGCCGACGAGACGGCCGAGGAGCAGACTCAGGAGCAGGCCGTGCACGGTCGGATCGACCAGGTCGACCTGCAGCTCGAGATGCAGCGGTCGTACCTCGACTACGCGATGAGCGTGATCGTCGGCCGCGCCCTTCCCGACGTGCGCGACGGCCTGAAGCCGGTGCATCGCCGCGTCATCTACACGATGTACGACGGCGGCTACCGTCCTGACAAGTCGTTCTCGAAGTGCACTCGAGTCATCGGCGACGTGATGGGTCAGTTCCACCCGCACGGCGATGGCGCGGTCTACGACTCGCTCGTGCGCCTCGTGCAGCCCTGGGCGATGCGCTACCCGCTCGCACTCGGTCAGGGAAACTTCGGATCGCCGGGCAACGACGGTGCCGCCGCTCACCGTTACACCGAGACGAAGATGTCGCCGCTCGCCATGGAGATGGTGCGCGACATCGATGAAGACACCGTCGACTTCCAGGACAACTACGACGGCCGCACCCAGGAACCGACCGTGCTCACCAGCCGGTTCCCGAACCTGCTCGTCAACGGCTCCGTCGGCATCGCCGTGGGTATGGCGACGAACATCCCCCCGCACAACCTGCGGGAGGTGGCCGAGGCGGCCATCTGGCATCTGGAGAACCCCGAGGCCAGCCGCGACGAGCTGCTCGAGGCGCTCATGGAGCGCGTGCACGGCCCGGATTTCCCGACCGGGGCGCAGATCCTCGGATCCAAGGGGATCCGCGAGGCCTACCGCACCGGCCGCGGATCGATCACCATGCGAGCCGTGGTCAACATCGAGGAGATCCAGGGGCGCACCTGCCTCGTCGTCACCGAGCTGCCGTATCAGGTCAACCCCGACAATCTCGCGGTGAAGATCGCAGACCTGGTCAAGGAGAACAAGGTCCAGGGCATCGCGGATATCCGTGATGAGACCAGTGGCCGCACCGGTCAGCGTCTGGTTGTCGTGCTCAAGCGCGATGCCATCGCGAAGGTCGTGCTGAACAACCTGTACAAGCACACCCAGTTGCAGGAGAATTTCGGCGCGAACATGCTCGCGATCGTCGACGGGGTGCCTCGCACGCTCTCGCTCGACGGCTTCATCACCGCCTGGGCCAAGCACCAGGTCGAGGTGATCGTTCGCCGCACCGAGTTCCGCCTGAAGAAGGCGGAGGCCGAGGCCCACATCCAGCGCGGTTACCTCAAGGCACTGGACGCCCTCGACGAGGTCATTGCTCTGATCCGTCGTTCGCCGACCGTGGAGGAGGCTCGCGAGGGCCTGATGGATCTGCTGTCGGTGGATCAGATCCAGGCGGACGCGATCCTCGGCCTGCAGCTGCGCCGCCTCGCGGCCCTTGAGCGTCAGAAGATCCTCGATCTCGCGGCCAAGCTCGAACAGCAGATCGCGGAATACCAGGGCATTCTGGCCTCGCCATCCGAGCAGCGCGGCATCGTCGTGTCCGAACTCACCGAGCTCGTGAACAAGTACGGCGACGAACGGCGCACGACGATCCTGCACGGCTTCGACGGCGACATGTCGATGGAAGACCTCATCCCCGAGGAGGAGATGGTGGTCACCGTGACGCGCGGGGGATACGTCAAGCGCACCCGCATCGACAACTACCGTTCGCAGCACCGCGGCGGTAAGGGCGTGCGGGGCGCTCAGCTGCGCGCCGACGACATCATCGAGCACTTCTTCGTGACCACCACGCACCATTGGCTGCTGTTCTTCACGAACACCGGCCGCGTGTACCGCGCGAAGACCTACGAAGTGCCCGAGGGCGGTCGCGACTCCAAGGGTCAGCACCTCGCGAACCTGCTGGCGCTGGCCCCCGATGAGACGGTCACGCAGATCCTCGATGTCCGCGATTTCACCGAGGGCTGGTTCCTGGTGCTCGCCACCCGCGACGGGCTCGTCAAGAAGACGGCGTTGGGCGAGTACGACACCAACCGCACGGGCGGCATCATCGCCATCAAGCTGCGCGAGGGCGACGAACTCGTATCGGCGCTGATCGCTGAGTCGAGCGACGACGTGCTGCTCGTATCGAAGCAGGGCATGTCGGTTCGATTCACCGCCTCTGATCAGGCACTCCGGCCGATGGGGCGCTCGACGAGCGGTGTGCGCGGCATGAACTTCCGCGAGGGCGACTCGCTGCTGTCCGCGTCTCGGCTCGACGGCACCGAGGGGTACGTGTTCGTGGTCACGGAGGGCGGGTACGCGAAACGCACCGCCTCCGGTGAGTACCGGGTGCAGAATCGCGGGGGCTACGGCATCAAGGTGGCGAAGCTCGACGAGAACCGCGGTGATCTGGTCGGCGCGCTCATCGTGGACGAGGCTGACGAGGTGCTCGCGGTGCTCGCGAGCGGCAAGGTCGTGAGGTCGGCGGTCGCCGAGGTTCCCGCGAAGGGCCGCAACACCATGGGGGTCGTGTTTGCGCGATTCCCAGAGCAGGACCGTATCATTGGCATCGCGCGAAACACGGAGCGCGGGCTCGACGACGAAGAGTCCGAGTCCCTGGGCACCGAGAACGCTGAGAACAAGGAAGACGTGAATGAGTAACACTGTCGCCGACAAGCTGGCAAAGAAGACCCGCAAGAAGGCCCCGGCGAAGCAGGTTCGCCTGAAGCTGGTCTACATCGACTTCTGGTCGGCGGTGAAGTTCTCGTTCCTCATCTCGCTCTGCGTGGGGATCGTGAGCGTGATCTCTGCGATCCTCATCTACACCGTGCTCATTCAGACCGGAGTGTTCTCCGAGGTCGACGCCCTCTTCATGGACATCGTCGGCGAGGACAACAGCCTGATGAAGTTCATCGGCTTCCCGCAGGTGCTCGGTTTCTCGGTCGTGGTGGGTATTCTCAACACGATCGTGGGCACGGCCCTCGGCGCTATCGGCTCGCTCATCTACAACCTGCTGGTGCGTGTGCTGGGCGGGTTCCAGCTGGGCTTCACCAGTAACTGAGCGGCGCTTTCCCAGCGCGACCAGGGCAACTCGCCCGGTATCCGAACTCGATTTTTGATTTCGGCCGGTATCGGATAATGTTGTTTCTTGGTCAAGGGGCTATAGCTCAGGCGGTTAGAGCGCTTCACTGATAATGAAGAGGTCCCAGGTTCAAGTCCTGGTAGCCCCACCGAATGACTTCCTCGGGAGTTGTTCTGCGGGTCCTTAGCTCAGTTGGTAGAGCGCCTGCTTTGCAAGCAGGATGTCGGGAGTTCGATTCTCCCAGGATCCACGTAAAGTTGAACGTTCGAGCCTTGCCCCACATGATCGCGGGGCAAGGTTCTTTCGTTGTGTGCCTGGGAC